>NZ_FXZH01000027.1 GCF_900169365.1 Brevibacterium sp. 239c | reverse complement strand
TCTATAATCATGAACGGCCCCACGGATCCCTCGACGGATTAACACCGTCGAGATGCTGGGAACGCTGGAGTGCAGAGAACCAATTAGCTATCGCATAGCCGCTGGACTGCTAACAGGGGCCCAATCACCCGTCGACGGCCACGAAACGATTTCTCGCGAAGATGGATGAGGCGCCGACATGCATCGAGGATGGGACGAGGGAGACGCGATCACCGGTGTCCTCTTCGCACCGATGAGACCACACGCGTCACCAGCCTCTGCAGGCCCGCCTGAGCCCTCGGACGGGCAAAGGGCGGGAACAAAGGCTTGCCGAGGCCCACAATGGCCTCGGCCGGACTGTACAAGCTACTGGTGCACCCGCCTTCGCGCGCACAGACAGAGGCAGACGAGGACTCGGACCAAAGAAGACATCGCAGTGTCCAAGGACAACTCTCACACGGCCGCAGCACACGATCGCAGCTTCGGGACAAGAGAGTCACGGATCCCCTTGCATGAGTGAATGCACTGATGGCCCGGACTCGTATGAGTCCGGGCCATCAGTACTATCTGTAATCAGTATTCGCTTTGCAGCAAATCAGTGGGCGTGATCCCCACGATCATGCTCGTACGACAGTCCGACCAGAGCGACGAGGCCGAGGACGGCGCCGAAGGGGAAGATCCACCAACCCATGGCGATTCCGTAGAAGGCCACAGCTGCCGCACCTGCACAGGCGATCGGCCACCAGCTCCAAGGGCTGAAGAAGCCGTAGTCCGCATCGGCATCGGAGATCTCTGCCTGCTCGGAGTCCTGTGGCTGGCGACCGACACGACGGTCGGTCAGCCACAGGTAGACACCGACCATGCCTGACATGCCACCGGTGAGAAGCAAAGCGGGGAAACCAACCATTTCGCCGAAGTCCGTGTAGAGGCCATAGGCAACGGCGACAATCACGAAGAACACTGCGTTGACGAGGAAAAGAGTGATCGACGACTTCACTTGACATTACCTCCGGCGAGTTGCGGTTCAGGGGTGCCGTGCCCGGCGTATTCGAGCAGTTCGGGATGGTTCACATCGAATGCCGGACGTTCCGAACGGATACGGGGCAACGAGGTGAAGTTGTGGCGTGGAGGTGGGCAGGATGTTGCCCACTCCAGTGAACCGCCGTAACCCCAAGGATCGTCGACCGTGACCTTCGGTGCATTGCGTGCGGTGATCCACACGTTCCAGAAGAACGGAACCATCGACAGACCCAGAATCATTGCGCCGACAGTGGACACCTGGTTCATCCAGGTAAAGCCATCCTGAGGGAGGTAGTCCGCGTAACGACGGGGCATTCCGTCGACACCCAACCAGTGCTGGACGAGGAAGGTGCCGTGGAAACCGATGAACAGCATCCAGAAGTGGATGAGTCCAAGCTTCTCGTTGAGCATCTTGCCTGTCCACTTCGGCCACCAGAAGTAGAATCCGGCGAACATCGCGAACACGACGGTACCGAAGACCACGTAGTGGAAGTGAGCAACCACAAAGTAGGTGTCCGAGACCTGCATATCGAGAGCAGGGCTGGCCAGGATGACGCCGGTGAGACCACCGAACAGGAAGGTAACGAGGAATCCGATGGACCAAACCATCGGGGTCTCGAAGGTGATCGACCCTCGCCACATGGTGCCAACCCAGTTGAAGAACTTCACGCCAGTCGGAATTGCGATGAGCATCGTCATGAACGCGAAGAACGGCAGCGCCACAACTCCTGTGACGTACATGTGGTGAGCCCACACGGTCACGGACAGGGCAGCAATAGCAATCGTCGCGAAGACCAGTTCCTTGTAGCCGAAGACTGGCTTGCGGCTGAAGACTGGGAAGATCTCAGTCACGATGCCGAAGAACGGCAAGGCAATCACGTAAACCTCAGGGTGTCCGAAGAACCAGAACAAGTGCTGCCAGAGGATCGGTCCCCCGTTCCCGGGGCTGAAGACATGGGATCCCAGTATTCGGTCAGCTCCCAAGACCAGCAATGCGGCCGCGAGAGGCTGGAAGGCCATGAGAACCAGAATGCCGGTGATCAGCGTGTTCCAGGTGAAGATCGGCATACGGAACATGGTCATACCAGGAGCACGCATCGTGATGACCGTGGTGATGAAGTTGACTGATCCGAGGATCGTTCCGATTCCCTGCAACGCCAGGCCGAGAACCCAGAGGTTTCCGCCGGCGCCCGGGGTGAAGGTTGTATTGCTCAGAGGCGCGTACGCAGTCCATCCAAACGAGGCTGCACCCTGAGGGGTGAGGAAGCCGGAGATGGCGATGAGGGAGCCGAAGAGATACATCCAGAAGGCGAACGCATTCAGACGCGGGAACGCCACGTCGGGTGCGCCGATCTGCAGCGGCATGATCACGTTGGCGAAACCGGAGAACAGCGGAGTCGCGAACATCAGCAGCATCAGCGTGCCGTGCATCGTGAACAGCTGGTTGTACTGTTCCTTGGTCTCGACTATCTGCATACCCGGGTCGAAGAGCTCGAGACGGATGATGAGGGCCATGACGCCGCCGACGCAGAAGAAGAGGAACGACGCGATCAGGTACATATACCCGATCGTCTTATGGTCGGTCGACGTAACCCAGTCGACGATGATCTTCCCCTTGCTCCGCGGAACAACAGGGGCGTCAAGGGCCGACTGATTCATCGTTGCGGTCATTTTTCAGCACCTTCTTTCGGGTACCAGTTGCGATCGTACTCAGGTCCGAGCTGACCCTTGTTGCCGTCGTCGGCGAGGGACTTGGTGTAGTCCTCGAACTCGTCCTTAGATACGACCTTCACATTGAAGAGCATTTCGGAGTGGTATTCACCGCACAGCTCAGCGCACTTGCCCACGTACTCGCCTTCTTTCTCGGCGCGCAGATGCAGACTCTGGTCGTGACCAGGAATCATGTCGCGCTTCTCGAGGAAAGCGGGGACCCAGAACGAGTGGATGACATCGCGTGAGCGCAACTTGATCTCAAGGTCGGTATCGACCGGGAGGTAGAGGGTCGGTGCCTTCTCCCCCGGCTTCTCCGTGCCATCGAGCGCTACCTGCGTTCCTGCGAAGTACACGTCTTGATTGACGTAGTTGAAGTCCCATGCCCATTGTTTTGCGGCGATTTCGATGACCTGGTCACCGGGTGTGGTGTCGTCGGTGGTCTTCTCCATGACCTGGACGCTCTGGAAGAAGAATCCGAGGACCAAGATGACTGGAGTGACCGTGAACAGAATTTCGATCGGCATACTGTAGCGCAGCTGCACAGGCAGTCCGCGATCGTTCTTGCGGCGGCGGTAAGCGACCATCGCCCACAGGATGAGTCCCCACACGATCAAGCCCACGATGAGCAGGGCGATCCATGCACCGTTCCACAGGGAGGTGTATGCCTCGGTGTGGTTGGTGGCGCCCTTCGACTCGGCGGGGAAGAACCCTGTGGAGATCTGCTCTTTCGTGCAGCCGGACAGCAACGCCAGTACAGCGACGGCGCCCAGAGTGCCGAGCCGCTTCGCCCAGGACCTTCCCGGTCCTGCCTGATTCGGAGAATCCACGTGCAGCCTTTCACAACCTTATTCGCCGTCCGGGTGCCCGAAAGACGAATTCTTACTATGTCAGTTACCAGAGTACCGCTACAAGCGGTAGAAATTCACATGCAAATGATCATTTGTTGAGAATAACCTGACAACGATCCCCACGGAGAGCGGAATCTAGCCGGGCAGAGTAGTCGAGACCACTGATCTCCGACACGCCGAGGCTCGCCAGGTGTGATGTCTGCCACTGAGTATCGATGAGCCACTCACCACCATCGTAATCAGCGTCGACCGAGGTGGGGGCCGTTGGGGACGTCGTTCCGTTGAAGAGGGACACCAGATGCACCAGGGCCGCTTTGGAGGCATCGCGCTGCGTGTGAAACATCGATTCTCCGGCGAAGAACGAGCCTATGGCGACTCCGTAGAGACCGCCGACGAGGACGCCCTCGGACCTGACCTCCACGGAGTGTGCCCACCCGGCCCTGTGGAGACCCTGATAGAGGCGGATGATGTCCTCGGTGATCCAGCTGCCGGGCCTGTTGGGGTCTGCGCAGGCTCGGATGACCTGCTCGAAATCAGTGTTGACGCTGTATTCGAATCTGCGCATCGACTTGCGCAGGCTCTTGCTGACTTTGAGGTCGCCGGGGAGCAGGACTCCGCGTCGTCGCGGAGCCCACCACCCCATGCGTCCGATACCGCCACTGCCGATTCCCATCGGAAAGAGTCCGGCCCGATACGAAGAGAGGACCTGGGGTTGCGTTGCCGTGTATGACACGGCGCGCAGATCCTCCAGGTCCATCTCAGTGACTTTCAGGTCTGTTTCAGCGGGCTGACATCAGTGGAATGAGTCGCCGCATGCGCAGGAGCCGCCCGCGTTCGGGTTGTCGATCGTGAAGCCCTGCTTTTCGATGGTGTCCGAAAAGTCGATGGTCGAGCCGCCCAGGTAAGGCACGCTCATCCGATCAACGATGACCTCGACGCCGTCGAAGTCTCGTACTGCGTCACCGTCGAGCTGCCGCTCGTCGAAGTACAGCTGATAGATCAGACCAGAGCAGCCACCGGGTTGAACGGCCACACGCAGACGCAGGTCATCGCGACCTTCCTGCTGCAACAGGCTGCGCACCTTGTCAGCAGCCGTGCTCGAGAGTTCGACCTCGTGCGTGGCCATCGCTTCGTTCGTCACAGTCATGGTTACTCCTTATTTCGATCCTGCCTGTCTCCAGGCTACACCGACCACAACGTTCTGGTCGGTGAACCTATTCCCGAGCCGGCCTCAGCTCGCTGCCAGTTTCTGCAGCAGCAGCGCCTCGGCGACGATCGCGGCCTTGAAATCAGGCAGATACAGCGACTCATTGGCGCTGTGGGCCCTGGCATCCGGGTCCTCAACTCCCGTGACCAGAATAGATGCCTGCGGGAACACCTCGAGGAGATCGGCGATGAACGGGATCGAACCGCCGATGCCCATAGTCACGGATTCCTGTCCCCAGGCCTCGGTGAGAGCGCGTTCTGCGGTCTGCACCACCGGGTCGTCCAGATCCGCCTGCCACGGACTGCCGCCCTCAGTGTCTCCGATGGTCAGTGTGGCGCCGAAGGGAAGGTTCTCGCGCAGATGCTTCTCGACTGCCTCAACAGCATTGGCCGGAGTGTCTCCGGGTGCCAGACGGATCGACAGTTTTGCCCGCAGGCTGGATTGCAGAGTGTTCGAGGAGACGTCGACTTCGGGGATGTCGAGTCCGATCACAGTGATCGACGGCTGAGTCCACAGGCGTGAGGCCAGTGAGCCGGAACCGATGAGTGAGGTCGATTCGAGAACACCGGAGTCGGCGCGGATCGTCGCCTCTTCGTAGTCGATGTCACTGCTGGTCTGTGACTTAAGACCGCTGACGGCCACTGAGCCGTCCTCATCGTGGAGAGTGCTCAGCACCCGTGTCATCGCCAGCATCGCATCGGGAACGATCCCGCCGTACATTCCCGAATGCACGGCATGATCGAGCGTGGAGATCTCAAATTCGATAGCGCACATACCGCGCAGGCTCGTCGTCAGTGCTGGTGTGCCGGCCGCCCAGTTGCCGGAGTCAGCGACGACGATGACGTCGGCGGCGAGCTTGTCCTGATATGTCTCAAGGAAGTTGCGGAAGCTGGGACTGCCAGCCTCCTCCTCTCCTTCGATGAAGAGAGTCACACCCACGCCGAGGCGGCCTGCCAGGAGACGCAGAGCGGTGAGGTGGACCATGATGCCGGCTTTGTCGTCGGCGGCTCCACGACCGTAGAGCCGCTCCCCCGTTCGGGTGGCAACGAAAGGCTCAGAGTTCCAGGCTTCGGCTTTGCCCGGAGGCTGAACGTCGTGGTGCGCGTAGAGAAGCACGGTCGGTGCGCCTGCAGGAGCCGGCACCGAGGCGACGATGGCCGGGTAGCCTTCGGAGCCGTCTTCCTGCGCTGCGGTCAGGATCTCGACGTCGAGCCCCAAATCTCGGGCAAGTCCGGCCACAGCCTCGGCGCTGGTCCGAACGTTTGCGGGATCGAAGCTGGGCCAGGCGACTGACGGGATCGCCACGAGATCGGTCAGCTGGTCGATGACCTCATCGAAGATGGTGTCGAGTTCGGTATGCAATTGTGCACTGTCCAGTGCAGAAGTCGATTCGCTCATTCTCCAAAGGTAGTATTCATTAGGTGTTCGGAAGCAAAAAATCTCCTGAGGATGCGCAATCCTCCGACAATCGACCGGTGAACGATGACGGTTCACACCCTGGCGCTGCCTCGCAGCGTGAGGCTGAGCAGAAGAAAGGACGGCCGACGCCCAAACGCAGTCAGCAGGAATCGGTGCGCAAACAGCCGCTGGTTTCGAAGGATCGCAAGGTGGCGAACCAGAAGGCCAAGGAACAGACGCGCAAGGACCGCGATCGTGCCCGCATCGGCATGATGAACGGTGAGGAACAGTACCTCACGCGCCGCGACAAAGGCCCGCAGCGGCGCTATGTTCGCGACTACATCGACGCGCGCTTCTCCATCGGAGAGCTCTTCATCCCCGCTGCGATTCTGATCCTGGTGGTGGCATTCACGCAGCCGGTGGCCATTCAGCAGTACTTCACCTACGCGGTCTGGGGTCTGCTGGCGTTGGTCATCCTCGATGGAGTGATCGTCAACTACATCCTCAAGGGACGGTTGAAAGCCAAGTTCGGAACCGTCGAACGTGGCCTGGCGTTCTACGCAATCATGCGCAGCGTCCAGATTCGTCCGCTGCGCATGCCGAAACCTCAGGTCAAGCGCCGCCAGTACCCGAAGTGAGCAGAGTCCGGGAACGGGCTCCGCGAATGATCCGTCCGGGCCAGAACGGCCCGGAGTAGATCATCTCCGAATAGGTTTGAACCAGATCAGCGCCCGCCGCAAGCCGGGCGCTGATGTCATTGGCATCAGATATTCCGCCGACGGAGATGATGCTGAGGTTGTCGCCGACGGTGGCCTTGACCAGACGAAGGACTTCCAGCGACCGCGCAGCCAAGGGTCGTCCCGAGATGCCCCCGGCTTGACCGCGAGCGAAGTCCGCTTCCGGGCCGTTGAGCACGTCGCGATTGATCGTGGTGTTGGTGGTGATGAGTCCATCGACTCCCGAACGCATGGCGAGGTCACAGATCTCGGCGACATCCTCGTCATTGAGATCGGGTGCGATCTTGACCAGCAGCGGCACGTGACCGAGCGTGGAACGAGCAGTCTTGACCACCTCGGCGGCGGCAGAGCGCACCGCGTCGATGATGGGTTCCAGGCTCGACACGGACTGCAGGTCACGCAGACCCGGAGTGTTCGGCGAGCTGACATTGATGACGAGGTAATCAGCCAGAGGCGCACAGAACCGCGCTGAACTCGCATAGTCCTCGACGGCGTCAGCAGCTTCGACGACCTTAGTCTTGCCGATGTTGATCCCGACGATCGGGCGCTGTGCCGAGGGCAGAAAGGCAAGGGACTTCCGCTGTTCTTCGATGTTGAAGGCGGCCTGCCGGGCACCCTGGTTGTTGAATCCCATCCGGTTGAGCAGCGCCATGTTCTTGCGCAGACGGAACAGTCGCGGCTTCTCGTTGCCGGGCTGAGCATGAGCAGTGATCGTGCCGACCTCGATGTGGCCGAAGCCCATCGTCGACAGAGCGCGAATCCCTTCACCGTTCTTATCGAATCCAGCCGCCAGCCCGAGGCGATTGGGAAACTTCAGGCCCAGCACTTCGACCTCATCGCGGGTACCGCGAGCCAGCACGATCCGGAGCAGTCGGCCCAGACCGGGGATGGAATCGAGGATTTTCAGTGCTGTGAACGACACATGATGTGCGCGTTCGGCGTCCATGGGGGCAAAGAAGAGTTTGAAGAAAAGTGAGTACACACCCACCAGAATATGTCAGGTGGCGATGTGACCCCAGGACGGCACGGTCCACGGCTACCAGGAATTCACGCACTTGCCTGGTCCGAATGGTCACAGTTTATCCATCCTCCGCGAAATGGCATTAGGATCGATTCAACGTTCAAAGACGATGAAAGGGAATATATGCCCAGTGCATCCACGCCCACCAACTACTCTTCGACCACACTTGTGAAAGCCACCGCTTCAGTTCTGGTGTTGGGAGTAGCTGAGGACAAGGTCCTCGGCCTCGATACTGCGAAATCCGCACGCACCGCTCTCGAAGACGTGGTTCGCGCCATCGAATTCACCGGAAAGGCCGGAGCCACTGCACGTGTTGCAGCGCCCAAGGCCTTTTCCGCATCGAGCATCCTCCTGGTCGGCCTCGGCGCCTTCGACGCCACAGCTCGCGGCACCGACGCCGCAGCGAAGTCACACGAGGTGCTCCGCCGCGGTGCAGGCAATGCGCTGCGTGCCCTGGACGGTGTGGACTCGATCGCGGTGGGCCTGCCGGCACTCACCGCCGACGCTGTCGAAGCCATCACCATCGGTGCTGGACTCGGCGCCTACCGCTTCATCGACTACCGCAGCCAGGACGCAGACAAGGTTCCCGGCACCGTCACCATCCTCGGGCCCAAGAGCAAAGAGCACACGGCCGCGCACTCCAACGGTGCGATCATCGCCGCGGCGACGAACCGCGCCCGCGACCTCGTGAACACTCCTCCCCTCGACCTCTACCCCGAATCCTTCGCCCAGCGCGTCAAAGAACAGGGCAAGGACCGCAAGCTCAAAGTGAGCGTGCTCGGCGAGAAGGAACTGCAGGCCGGCGGATACGGAGGCATCATCGGCGTCGGACAGGGCTCGACCCGCGGACCGCGCCTGGTCAAGGTCGAATACTCCCCGAAAGGTGCCGAGCGCCACGTCAGCTTCGTCGGCAAGGGCATCACCTTCGACTCCGGCGGCATCTCCCTCAAACCCGCTGCGAGCATGGAGGACATGAAGTCCGATATGGCCGGTGCCGCTGCCGTCGTCCAGGCTCTGTTCGCGATCGCGGACCTGGGACTGCCTGTCAGGGCGACCGCCTGGTTGCCCTTGGCCGAAAACATGCCGGGATCATCGGCGACACGCCCCAGCGACGTTCTGCACATGCGCAGCGGCAAGACAGTGGAAGTCACCAACACCGACGCCGAGGGCCGGTTGGTCCTCGCCGACGCATTGGCAGACGCCGATGCAGAGAACCCTGATCTCCTCATCGATGTGGCAACACTCACAGGTGCGCAGGTCGTTGCACTGGGCACTCGGACCTCGGGAGTCATGGGTGCCGAAGAGGCACGCAATCTCATCACAACCTCGGCGACCCACGCCGGCGAGGAGATGTGGGCGATGCCCATCCCCGAAGAGATGCTCTCCGGCTTCGACTCCAACGCCGCGGACCTGAAGAACTCCGGACCCCGGCCCGGCGGCATGCTCGCAGCCAGCGCCTTCCTCCAGGAATTCGTCAGCGAGGGCACCAACTGGGCACACATCGACATCGCGGGACCGAGCTTCAACACCGGCTCCGCTTTCGGCTACACACCGGTCGCCGCCACGGGCGCGGCGGTCCGCACTCTCATCGAGGCAGCAAAGCAGGTGAACTGACAAAATAGTTTCTACACGCTGTCGATATGGACGTGATCATCCACACCTGTGTCCAAACAGACAGTTTGTGCTTTCGCCCTTGGCGAGAAAAGTGGAAAGATAGAAGGAAAGCTGCGTACGGCAGGCTTATTCACAGCTACGAGGAGTAATCCGTGAGTGACTCATTGACCTACGACCTTGTCGTTCTGGGCGGCGGAACCGGCGGCTACGCTGCCGCACTGCGCGCTGCAGAGCTCGACATGAAGGTTGCTTTGATCGAACGCGACAAGGTTGGCGGCACATGCTTGCACCGCGGTTGTGTTCCGACGAAGGCGCTTCTGCACGCTGCAGAGGTCGCCGAGACGGCAAAGGAATCGTCGAACTTCGGCATTGAGGTCGAATTCAAGGGAATCGACATCGAGAAAGTTCTCGACTACAAAGACAATGTCATTTCTCGCAATTACAAGGGCCTGCAGGGGCTGGTGAAGGCGCGTGGAATCGACACGTACTTCGGCACCGGCAAACTGACAGGTAAGGACACCGTCGAGGTTGACGGTGAAGACGGCAAGCACACCGTCACCGGCACCAACGTCCTCCTGTCCACCGGTTCGACGTCGAAGACCATCGGTCTCGACATCACTGAGCGTGTCATCACCAGCACCGAGGCTCTCGAGCTCGACAAGGTCCCCGGTTCGGCGATCGTTCTGGGCGGCGGCGTCATCGGCGTCGAGTTCGCCAGTGTGTGGTCGTCGTTCGGTGCCAAGGTCACCATCGTCGAAGGACTCAAGCACCTCGTTGCCAACGAGGACGAGACCATCTCGAAGAACCTCGAACGGGCCTTCAAGAAGCGCAAGATCGGCTTCAAGCTCGGCACCATGTTCAAGGGCGTCGAGGAGACTGCTGACGGAGTCAAGGTGACTCTCGAAGACGGTTCGGTCCTCGAGGCTGAGTACCTCCTCGTTGCCGTCGGCCGTGGCCCGGTCACCGAAGGCTTCGGCTTCGAAGACCAGGGCGTCCCGATGGACCGTGGTTTCGTCCTCGCCAACGAACGTCTCCACACCGGCGTCGGCAACATCTATGCGTGCGGCGATATCGTTCCCGGACTGCAGCTGGCTCACCGCGCCTTCGGCCAGGGAATCTTCATCGCCGAGGAGATCGCAGGGCTGAACCCGGTTCCTGTTCTGGAATCAGGCATCCCTCGCGTGACCTACTGCGAACCCGAGATCTTCTCGGTCGGACTCTCGTCCAAGCAGGCCGAAGAGCAGTATGGAGCCGACAGCGTCGAATCCATCGAATACAACCTGGGCGGAAACGGTAAGTCCGTGATTCTGAACACCAGCGGTCTGATCAAGGTCATCCGTGAGAAGGACGGACCTGTTGTCGGCGTCCACGGCATCGGCGCTCGACTGAGCGAGCAGGCCGGCGAAGCCCAACTGATCGTCAACTGGGAGGCATTCCCAGAGGAAGTTGCGCAACTCATTCACGCTCACCCGACACAGAATGAAGCACTCGGCGAGGCCCACCTGGCCCTCGCTGGCAAACCCCTGCACTTCCACTCTTAAGATCCGAGGAGACGAAAGACATGTCGAATTCCGTGCAGATGCCGGCTCTCGGTGAGTCGGTGACCGAAGGAACAGTCACCCGCTGGCTCAAAGAGGTCGGCGAAGAAATCGAAGTAGACGAGCCGTTGCTCGAGGTGTCGACTGACAAGGTCGACACAGAGATTCCCAGCCCCTACGCGGGTGTCCTGGAGAAGATCCTGGCTGACGAAGACGACGTCGTCGAAGTCGGCGGAGATCTGGCCTACATCGGCGACGGCAGCGGATCCGACTCCGCAGAGTCCGCCGACGCAGACGACTCCTCTGACGAGGACACCTCTGAACCAGCCGAAGAATCCGAGCCCGCAGCGGCCGAAGAGTCCGAGGAAGCGTCCTCGGACTCAGCCGACGAATCGGAAGCCGATGCTCCAGCCTCATCCGGTTCCGGAGGCGAAGGCACAGAGATCACAATGCCTGCCCTCGGTGAGTCCGTGACCGAAGGTACCGTGACTCGCTGGCTGAAGGACGTCGGCGAAGAGGTTGAGGTCGACGAACCACTTCTCGAGGTGTCCACCGACAAGGTCGACACCGAGGTGCCCTCCCCCGTGGCGGGAACCGTTCAGGCACACCTGGCAGAAGAGGACGAGACCGTTGAGGTCGGCGCGCCTCTGGCTCGCGTCGGTTCCGGATCGGACGAGGCAGAGTCTTCCGCTGCTGCAGTGGAAGCTCCCGCCGAGGAGCCTGCTGAAGAAGAGGAGCCTGCCAAGGAAGAGGAGCCGGCCAAGGAAGAGGCACCCGCTGTGGACAAGAAGTCTACAGCTGCCGAAGAAACACCGAAGCAGGAGACCCCTGCCCCGGCTGCGTCAGAGCCAGCCGAGAAGCAGTCAGGCTCGCAGGGTTCCGCACCCGCACCAGCGGCCGCTGACACGGTCGGTGAAAATGCCGCATATGTGACTCCACTCGTGCGCCGATTGGCACGCGACGAGGGCGTCGACCTGAGCTCGGTGACCGGAACCGGAGTGGGCGGACGCATCCGCAAGCAGGATGTCATGGCCGCAGCCGCCGACCGTTCTTCCACCTCGTCGGGATCTGCTGCTCCGGCAGCCGGCGGTGCGAAGGCACCGTTCAAGCTCGAGATTCCCGAAGAGGCTGCGAAGCTGCGCGGCACCACGGAGAAGGCTTCGCGCATCCGACAGACGATCGCCAAGAGGATGAGCGAGTCTCTCGACGTATCGGCTCAGCTGACTCAGGTCGTCGAGGTCGATATGACTCGTGTCGTGAAGCTGCGCAAGGCCAACAAGGACGCCTTCCAGTCCAAACACGGCTCGAAGCTGACCTACCTGCCGTTCTTCGGCAAGGCCGTCGTCGAAGCGCTCAAGCAGCACCCGAAGGTCAACGCACAGTACGATCTGGATTCCCAGGAGATCACGTACTTCGACCACGAGCATCTGGCGATCGCAGTGGACACCCCACGCGGACTCCTCGTGCCTGTGATCAAGGACGCCGGGGATCTGAGCATCGCCGGCATCTCGAAGGCCATCGACGATGTCGCGGATCGGACTCGCAACAACAAGATCATGCCTGATGAGCTCTCGGGCGGAACGTTCACCATCACCAACATCGGTTCGGTGGGTGCTCTGTTCGACACTCCGATCATCAATCAGCCGCAGATGGGCATTCTGGGCACCGGCACGATCGTGCGCCGCCCGATCGTCGTCAAGACCGAGGACGGCGAGGAATCGATCGCCATCCGTGACATGGTCTACCTGCCGCTGACCTACAACCACCAGTTGGTTGACGGCGCGGATGCAGGACGTTTCCTGCAGACGATCAAGGCCCGTCTCGAAGAAGGAAACTTCGAAGCGGATCTCGATCTCTGATTCGTTTCAGCTGAAAGGCCGGTCACTGATGTGGCCGGCCTTTCTCATCCCCTCAACGGTTGATCTGCGTGACAGCCAGAACTCTCCAGGCGCCATCATGGGGTGCCAGCTCGAACTCGACATGGGCGGGAGCGAACCCTGACTCGTCCCCCTCTGTCTTCACGCTCGTCGACATCTGGGCCTCAACGAGGATGTGGCGGTGTGTCTGCTCGCTGATCACCGGATCGTTCAATTCGATCGTGTAGTCATTTCCCACGAAGGTGTCTAGGTCGAGCAGTTCATCGGCTGCAGCGGCCGAAGAGTCTGGGACTGTCAATGCGGCCAGTGCCTGATCGTCGCCGGCGCTCAATGCCTCAGAACGCTTCCGGCAGAGATCATCCAACAGCGCAAAGATCTGGCTCTCCGACATCTCCTCGACATTGGCCTGGGAGTCGTCGCTGTTCCGGGAAGGAGTCTCGCTCGCGCTCGGACTCGCATCTTCTGCCGAACTCACCGAGGCAGTGCTGTTCCCCGAACTCCACGATCTGACCATCACAGCACCTCCGATGATCGTCATGATCACGGCAAGGAGAACCCAAGTACGGGGCCCAGTCGATCGCTTCCGGGGCCGCCGGCTGCGAAGCGGCAACCGACCCAGAAACCCCTCCCCACCCCCTGCCACCCACGAGGACAGTCGATTCCGCAGCGACGCAGTCCCCCGGTTTCGACGAGGTACCTGACGGCGTCTGCCGCGTTGCCGGCTGACGCCACCGTCTCGACTGGCGGCCCGTAGGCGGGCTGCTGCACCGGTGCTCTCAGCAGGCCGGGCAGCCTCTGCCGGCTCGGGAGATCCTGCGACGATGGATGGCTTGACAGCTCGCAGCCGAGCCGTCAGGGCCTGCCCCGGGTCGAGATCGCGTTCGGCGGGCAGGAGCGGGAGGGCACTTGGCGTCCCGCTTCGACGCAAGGTCGCGCTCACCTCGGCGAGGGTGTCGTGGAGACTGGAAGGTGGTGTCGAATCATCCAGCAGCTGTTCTACAAGTGTCTGCAACGGCTGCGAGCACCCGGGAAGTGCGATTCGCACGGGCAAGGGACTCTGTGCCCAGGGGCGGCCATGCGCGGCGTGATAGATCATCTCTCCGATCGCGAATCGAGCCGAGGCAGGCGACGTCCGGCTGATACCGGGAATGATCCGCGGACGTCCTTCGGCATCGAGTCCGATGCTTTCAAGGCAGAGCCGTGATTGCGCATCGGTGCTCCCCCACAGTTCCTCGACGATGCCGAGGAAGAGGGTGCACAATTCCCCTTCCACCAGTCCCTGGTAGGAACGGACAGCGTCGAGGACGAGACCGCCGGCGAGTGGTTCGACGAGAAGCAGAGATGTGGAGCCGGACGGCAGATCCACGTCGGCAACTCCAAGTGCTTCCGGGTGATCTGTATCGAAGCCCTGGTGGTCGACTCCCCAGATCGTCTGGCCCTGATCGTTCACGAGTCGGTGAATGTCATCAGAGACCGGTGCTTGGAGTTCCCACGTCATTGTTCGTCATCTCCGTCGGTGGATCCTTTAACCGCATAGGTGCTGTTTAGGGAGTCTTGCTCTGGTTTAATAGTGTTTGATGGTGGATCATAAGTCAAGAGTCGGGCGGTACTCGAAGGTGTCGAGGCTCATCTTCGATGAAATTGAACCCCTGCTACAAGAGACATAGTCTTGTGCCATGCCTCTGGTCACAGAAACGCTGGGTTTCGCACCCGTATATTCGGATTACCTGCGAACCTGGGACTTGCAGAAGAAATATCACGAAGAAGTGCTCGCTGAGGATCGTGACTCAACGATTCTCCTGCTCGAACACCCGCCGGTCTACACTGCCGGCAAACGCACGGAAGACCATGAGCGGCCCACCGATGGCACCGAAGTCGTCGACGTCGATCGTGGCGGGAAGATCACTTGGCATGGCCCTGGGCAGCTGGTGGCCTACCTCGTGTACAAGCTCAATGACACCAAAGAGGTCAAGCTCTTCGTCTCGCAGCTCGAGGACTCCATGATCGAGCTCCTCGCCGAGTACGACATCGCAGCCACCACCATCGAGGGACGCGCAGGTGTCTGGATACTCGGTGACGGCACCCGCCGCGACCGGAAAATCGGCGCGATCGGCATCCGCATCCACGAAGGTGTGACCATGCACGGTCTGGCCCTGAACTGCAGCAACGACCTCGGCGCCTACGAATCGATCATCGCCTGCGGGATCACGGACGCCGACACAACGACCATGAGTGCCGAACTCGGCCGCAGCGTGACTCCTGAAGATGTCGCTGCCCGCCTTGACGAGATCCTGCACAACCACATCACAGCCTAGGAGAATTGACGTGACGATAGCGCCAGAAGGCCGCCGCATGCTCCGTGTCGAGGCACGGAACTCAGAAACGCCGATCGAGGACAAGCCTGCTTGGATCAAAGCAAAAGCCCATATCGGCCCCGAATACACTTCCCTGAAGTCACTGGTGCGTAAGCAGGAGCTGCACACGGTCTGCGAGGAAGCCGGCTGCCCCAATATCTTCGAATGCTGGGAAGACCGCGAAGCGACCTTCCTCATCGGCGGCGAACAGTGCACGAGGCGCTGTGACTTCTGCCAGATCGACACCGGAAAGCCTGCCGACTTCGATGCCGATGAACCTCGCCGTGTGGCCGACTCTGTGCAGGACATGGGGTTGCGCTACTCGACTATCACCGGTGTGGCCCGCGACGATCTCGACGACGGCGGTGCCTGGCTCTACGCAGAGACCGTGCGTCAGATCCACAATCTCGACTACTCAGATGGCAGCGGTACGGGTGTAGAACTCCTCATCCCCGACTTCAATGCAGAGCCGGATCAGCTGGCCGAGGTCTTCTCCTCGCGTCCGGAGGTGCTGGCTCACAACGTTGAGACGGTTCCCCGCATCTTCAAGCGCATCCGTCCCGCCTTCCGCTACGAACGTTCTCTGTCCGTGATCACCCAGGCGCGCGACGCGGGCCTCATCACGAAGTCGAATCTGATGCTGGGCATGGGTGAGACCAACGACGAGATCATCGCAACACTGCGCGATCTCCACGAAGCAGGTTGCGATCTCATCACGATCAATCAGTACCTGAGGCCCTCACCGCGGCACCACCCCGTGACTCGGTGGGTCAAACCGGCCGACTTCGTGATGCTGCGTGACGCAGCGGAGGACATCGGCTTCTCGGGCGTCATGTCCGGTCCCCTGGTCCGTTCTTCCTACCGTGCCGGTCGCCTGTGGGCGACGGCCATGCGCCATCGAGGCGAGCAGATACCCACTCATCTCTCCCACCTTGACAAGCACACCCCCGCCAAGCAGGAGGCTCAGGCCGTTGTGGATACATTCGGCCCGGGCGAAGAGGTAGACTTGACTGCTGAGCAATGAGAGCGTTCGGGGCCCGGCCTCGACGTCGATACGTCATTCAAGAGCAAGTGAGAGCATGAGCGAAGAACCGCGCAAGGGACTTTTCCGCCGGAAGCCCAAGGATCCGAACAAGAAGCCGGGCCGCCTGGCGCAGATGAAGCAGGTCTACGAACTGTCGGCCAAGCACAATAAGGCCACACCGTGGCTGTTAGCTGCCGCCATTCTCGGCTGCACGTTGCTGGGCCTGTTGGCCGGGCTTCTGTTCGGCGGCGCGGTCTTCACCACGATCCTCGGCTTCATGGTGGGTCTTCTGCTGGGCATGTTCATGCTCGGCAGATTCGCTGAGACGGCTGCCTTCGCACAGATGGAGGGACAGCCGGGAGCCTTCGGTGCCGTCCTCAACACCGCTCGCCGCGGCTACCTGATGGACGACAAGCCCATCGCCATCGACCCGAAGAGCCGCGACCTCGTCTTCCGCTCCACTGGTCGTGCCGGAGTCGTGCTCCTCAGCGAAGGTTCGAAGGGCCGCAGCGCGAAACTGCTGGCCAAGGAGAAGAAGCGCCATGAGCGCATCCTGCCCACCGTCCCGGTGCATACTTTCCAGGGCGGCAATGAGGAAGGCCAGCTGAAGATGAAACAGGTTGTTCCGGCAGTCCAGAAGCTTCCTCGCAAGCTCAACAAGACCGAAGTGCTGGCTGTACGTAATCGCCTTGCCGCTCTCGGCACCCAGGGCACCCGTCCCCCCATCCCGAAGGGCATCGATCCGAACAAGGCTCGCCCGAACCACAAAGCGATGCGCGGACGCTGATCGAAAAGTACCGCGTTGAGCTGGTCATACATAGAAGTGGGGCACCGACTCAAACGAGTCGGTGCCCCACTTCTATGTATCGGAACCGCCTGAACTGCGCTCAAGCGGGTCGTGGCCTCAGCGCTTGAGGATGAACGTCCCGGCAGCCAGATCGTGGAGACCACGATTGTCTCGGTTGAAGATCAGTGCGGGAATGACGAGAACGACGAGCACAGTACGGATGAGCGTCTTGACGAAGCCGGGCACATGACCGTCCAGGCGACGGACCTCGATGCCGAAGATCCTGTGGCCCACCGTGTATCCAAGAGTCGAGACGAGCAGGAAATGCTCAAGTGCGAAGAGGCCCGGAGCCAGGAATGGATTGGACGACCCGATGAGGTTCGCGATCGCCAAACACATGAACCAGTCGACTATAAGTCCCAAGAGCCTGCGCCAGGCGGGTGCCGCCGAATGCGATCCAGTCTCGGGCAGTCCCAGCCGTCTGCCTGGCCAATCGCCTTCTTCTCGCTCAATCTTGGGCCCCTCAAGCCAGGAGCCGAGGTCATCACGATTAATCACGGACCCAGTTTACCCAAGTCGAACCTGGACGAATCCTCAGGAAACATGCCCGAAACACGGACGACATCACCGCTTCACTCGCTTGCAACTAAGATTGGGAATGGTCAAGTCGAACGACCACCGTAAACTAACTAGGAGACTAAGTGTTCTCGTCTGCTGAAGAACTCGTCAACTACATCTCGGAGAACGACGTCAAATTCGTCGATGTTCGTTTCTGCGACCTCCCCGGTGTTGTCCAGCATTTCAACCTTCCTGCAGCCTCGTACGGCACAGAAGAGATCACCGAAGGTCTGCTCTTCGACGGTTCCTCTATCACGGGTTTCCAGGGCATTCACGAATCGGACATGAAACTGCTCGCAGATGTCTCATCGGCCTATATCGACCCCTTCCGTGAGGCCAAGACCCTGGTCATCACACACTCGATCGTCGATCCATTCACCGATGAGCCCTACTCTCGCGATCCCCGTCAGGTTGCGGCCAAGGCCGAGGCCTACCTCGAGAGCACCGGAATCGCCGACACTGTATTCTTCGGCGCTGAGGCAGAGTTCTACCTCTTCGACTCGATCCGCTACGAGAACACACCGGGCAGCAGCTTCTACAAGATCGACTCCGAAGAAGCCGCCTGGAATATGGGCGAAGACGAGCCGGGCGGAAACCTGGGTTATAAGACTCCCTTCAAGGGCGGTTACTTCCCCGTCTCACCACAGGACAAGTTCGCTGACATTCGCGACCACATGTCTCTGACGTTGGAGCAGATCGGCTTCGAGATGGAGCGCGCCCACCACGAGGTCGGCACTGCAGGCCAGCAGGAGATCAACTACAAGTTCAAGACCCTACAGCATGCAGGCGATCAGCTCCTCGACTTCAAGTACATCATCAAGAACAGTGCCTACGAACTGGGCAAGTCGGCCACCTTCATGCCCAAGCCGCTCTTCGATGACAACGGCTCAGGCATGCACTGCCACCAGTCCCTGTGGAAGAACGGCGAACCCCTCTTCTATGACGAGAACGGCTATGGAGGCCTCTCCGATCTGGCTCGTTGGTACATCGGCGGTCTCATCGAACATGCCGGCGCCGTTCTGGCGTTCACCAACCCGACGATCAACTCGTACCGCCGCCTCGTGCCCGGATACGAAGCTCCCGTCAATCTCGTCTACTCAGCACGCAACCGCTCGGCCGCGATCCGTATTCCGGTCACTGGCAGCTCACCGAAGGCCAAACGTCTTGAGTTCCGCGTGCCGGACCCGTCGACCAACCCGTACCTGGCCTTCTCCGCACAGCTGATGGCCGGACTCGACGGAATCCGCAACCGCATCGAGCCTCCGGAGCCTATCGACAAGGACCTCTACGAGCTCCCACCTGAGGAAGCCAAGGACATCAAACTTGTCCCAGGCTCTCTCGATGAGGCCCTCATCGAACTCGAGAAGGACCACGACTTCCTCACCGCCGGAGACGTCTTCACCTCCGACCTGATCGAGACGTGGATTCGGATCAAGCGCGAGAACGAGATCGAGGTGGCTCGTCTGCGTCCGACCCCGACGGAGTTCGAGCTCTACTACGCACTCTGATCCAGAGTCGTAGAGTTCGCTGGCTGCCGGCACAGAGCACGTAGGCCACAGCCCTAAGGAATACAGTGGGGGCGTCACGGGTTCACCCGTGGCGCCCCTTAACGCATCTGACCAGGTCAGCCTTCGCCGGTGACCACAACTGACACAGGGATGGACAATGACGCACTTCGATCTTCTTCTGATCGGTACAGGTTCGGGGAACATGTTTCTCGACGACCGATTCTCCGGCCTCAACGTTGCGATAGCCGAGGAATGGCATTTCGGCGGCACCTGCCTCAACGTGGGCTGCATACCGACGAAGATGTTCGTCTATCCAGCCACGATCGCCGAACAGGCCGCCGATTCGAAGCGCTATAACCTCTCGACTGATTTCCACAGCGTGAATTGGCCCGCGCTGCAGAAGCGGATCTTCGACCGTGTCGACGCTATCGAAGCCGGAGGTCGGGACTATCGCAGCGGCGACCGTCAACCGAATGTGAGCGTCGTGGCCGAACACGTTCATTTCACAGGACCGAAGACGGTGAGCACCGCCTCGGGTGAGGAGCTCACAGCCGATCGCATCGTCATCGCGGCCGGGGCCTCCCCCGTCATTCCCAAGGCGGAAGGCCTCGACCCGCAGCTGGTGGATACCGACGGCTATCCCGTCTACACATCGAACTCGATCATGCGCATTCCCCAGAGACCCGAACGTCTGGTCATCATCGGCTCAGGCATCATTGCCATGGAGTTCGCCCACGTCTTCGCCGGATTCGGGGCCGAGGTGAGCGTGATCGCACGCGGCCCTCGTCTGCTCGGCAACATCGATGAGGACGTCTCGGATGAGTTCACCGAACTCTTCGAACGCACCCACACCGTTCACCGCGGTGCCGAGGTGTCCTCCTACAGTTTCGACGACGGCCAGGTCAGCGTCACTCTGAAAGCCAGCGGCCGCCTCGGCGGGGTCGATCTGCCCTCTCGGATCGACGCGGATGCGGTCCTCATCGCCACCGGGCGCACACCGAACACCGCGAGCCTGAATGTGGGCGAAGCCGGATTTGATGTTCTTGATGGAGCTCGTCTCAGCGTTGACTCACGACAGCGCGTGCTTGCTCACGGCCAGCCGGTCCCAGGAGTCTTCGCACTCGGCGACATCAGCTCTCCTTATCAGCTCAAGCACGTCGCCAATCATGAGGCCGACGTCGTGGGCGACAACCTCGCGCTCGACGTGGCAGCCGGATCCCCTGGAGGCGCCACCGAGGCGGATCTGCGCGAGGTCAATCATCACGCCGTCCCTGGTGCCGTGTTCACCTCACCCCAGGTCGCCTACGTCGGCATCACGGAAGATGAAGCACGGCAGGCTGGTTACGACGTGAGTGTAAAGGTGCAGAAGTACTCCGACGTGGCCTACGGCTGGGCGATGGCCGATGACCCCGGGGTCGTGAAGCTCATCGCAGATAAGGCGACGCGCAAGATCCTGGGCGCACACATCGTCGGTCACGAGGCCTCGATGATCGTACAGCCTTTGATCCAGGCGATGGCGTTCGATCAGCCCGCAGACGAGATGGCCAAACGTCAGTATTGGATTCATCCGGCGCTGCCTGAAGTCGTTGAGAACGCACTCTTGGGCCTCGAGTTCAACGACGACTGAGGATAGTCCTCAGAACCCGTAGAAGTACTCTTCCATGATGTTCCTGGCATGGCGGGTGGTGCGCAGGTAGTCGTCTTCGAGTTCGTGTCCGCCACCCGCCGGATATCCGAGCAGTCGAGCCGTGGCCTCAAGCTCGAAGTGCTCCTCCGGCAGTGATTCCGCTGTCCTCCCCCGATACAGCATCACTGCCGAGCGGACATCGGTGGCCAGTTGCCATGCGGCCGCGAGCTCGTCGGCATCGTCTGTGGGGATGAGCCCCACTTCGGCTGCGACTTTCAGTGCTGACAGCGTCGAGGTCGTCTGCAGACCGGGAATCCGCTGGGCGTGTTGGAGCTGCATCAGCTGAACCGTCCACTCGACGTCGGAAAGGCTCCCCCGACCCAGCTTGAGGTGGCGCCGTTTGTCCGCATTGCGAGGCAGGCGTTCATCTTCCATCCGTGCTTTGAGCGTGCGGACTTGGGTCAGGGACTTCGTCGGCATCTCCGCTGGGTACCGCAGCGGATCGATGAGGTCGGTGAAGTCCTCGATGAGGCCGGAGTCACCGGCGACCGGACGGGCCCTCAGCAGTGCTTGTGCTTCCCAAGGCTGGGACCACTTCGCATAGTAGGCCCGGTAGGACGACAGTGCCCGGACCAGAGGCCCATTCTTACCCTCCGGTCGCAGATCGGCGTCGAGGTCGACGCCCTGGGCGCCGACGCTGGCCTTGAGCCGGCTGCCGAGGCCCAGTGCCAACTTGCTCACGTGCTTGCTCAGCTTGGCCTTCTCCTCGGCATCCAGATCCTCGCTGACAGAGCGATAGACGTAGGTTACGTCGGCATCGGAGAAGTAACCGATCTCGCTTCCACCCCAGCGCCCCATTGCGATGATCGCGAATTCGTAAGATGGAGTCTCGGGACCATCGAGGTCCAGACGGACGGCCTGCAGTGCGCTCCTGACGGTCAGATCCATCAGGGCGGAGAGGTCACCGGGGATCTCCGCCCGATCCCCGACATCCAGGACGTCGCGCAGAGCGATACGCAGAAGCTCACGGCTGTAGGTTTCGCGGATCGGTGTGATCGCTGCGCCCGCATGTCGTTTGAGGAGGCCCCCGACTTCGGCCTCCAGGGCCTTCGGATCGCGGGAAGTGAGGTTGTCGAAGTTGTCCAGCCAGGCCACCGCCGCGGGCTGGCGCAGAAGCAGTTCACTGGCATAGCCGGACAGTGAAAGGACCTCCGCCACGGACTTCGCGGCCAGACCGGAGTCACGCAGCATCTTCAGGAACCAGCCGGAGGACGACAGCGAGTCGGTGAGGCGGCGGAATGCAAGGAGCGCAGCATCGGGACTGACTCCGTCGGAGAACCAGTCCAGCAGTGCAGGCAGGACCTGCTTGATGACAAGGGCCGTGCGCGACATGCCGGAGGTCAGCGCCTTAATGTGGGTCAAAGCGCCCTGCGGATCACGGTAGCCGAAGGCTTGGAGGCGGTCCGCGGCAGCCTGCATGCTGCTGCCCCTGTTGTGCGCGTCGACGACGGCACCGTGGACACCGACTGCTGCGTCGAGGATGGGGCGATAGAAGATCTGATCATGCAGACGGGTGACCTGCTTGGCATAATCCTTGCGCGTGTCCTCCAGCCGGGCTCCGGTCCGCGAGCCCGAGGTGAAGACCGAACGGGAGAGGATGCGCAGCTTCTCATCGTCGTCGGGGATGAGCGCGTTGCGCAGCATCCGCGGAATCTGGACCCGATGCTCGACCACGCGCATGAACCGGTAGGCGGCGGAGAAGACTGCGGCATCCTCTTTTCCGATGTACCCATGCTCACCCAGCTCTTCCAGAGCCACAAGCGTGTTCGGGGTGCGGATCTCCTCGTCACTGCGACCGTGGACCAGCTGCAGCAGCTGGGCCGAGAATTCCACATCGCGCAGTCCTCCACGTCCCAGCTTGATCTGTCGGGGCGCCTCGGAGGCGGGAATGAGGTCCACGACGCGACGACGCATCGACCGGATGCCGTCGATGAACCCCTGCCTGCTGGCGGCCTCCCACACGAGCGGCAGAAGCGTCTCGACGAACTCCTCGCCCACCCCGACGTCACCGGCCACAGGCCGCGCCTTGAGAAGAGCCTGGAATTCCCAGTTCTTTGCGATGTCGGCGTAATAGCGGGTGAACTCTGACATGGTCCGCACCAGTGCTCCGGCCTTGCCCTCGGGGCGCAATGCCGTGTCGACCTCCCACAGGGCAGGCTCTGCACCGGCATCGGAGAGGATGCCGCGCATCCGTTGGGCGATCTCCGTGGCCAGATCACGCTGTTCATCACTCGTCGCTGAATCGAGCACGAAGACCACATCCACGTCGGAGACGTAGTTGAGCTCACGGGCTCCGGTCTTGCCCAAGGCGATCACAGCGATGCGAACAGTGCCCTTTGGATCGAGTTCAGCCCTGGCAATCGCCAGAGCAGCATCCATGGCGGCTGCGGCCAGGTCGGAGAGCACAGCCATCACATGATCGACGATCTCCTCGGGCGCCTCGGAGACGAGATCATCGGCAACCAACCGCAGCTGTGCATTGCGATAGGTGCGGCGCAGGTCCTTGATCGCCTCCTCGCCGAGGTGATCTGCCGCGGGTGCCGGAGCATCCGGATCGGCTCCGACACTGTCGAGCAGATCCTTGCGCAGCGATACCGCCGAAGCTGCCGGGGTGGAGACCATGAGGAACGGAGACTTCTCGACCAGCTGAGGCAGAGACTCCGGATGCCGCACGAGGTGATCGACCATGGCCTCGGAGGTGCCCATGACTGCGAGCACACGCCGCAGCAGCGGACGGTCGATCTCGTCCTCGGCGAGATCCACACTGGTGTCCGAGCGGATGGCGTCAAGGAACTGCGGTGCCGACTCGGCTGCAGCCTCCAGAACCCGAAGCAGACCCAGTGCCGCTGCATGCGGATCCGGAGTCGCTTCCAGGAGATCGATGAAACGCGAATCGGTGGCCAGAGGCTGACCGAGGAGTCCATTGATCTCGTCGAGGAAGCGGGCGGCTGACTCGGAGACGATCGAGGTACGCGAAGTGATCCGGGCCATGAGACTACATCGAGGTGAAGTGTTTGCTGAGTTCGAACGGAGTCACCTGCGCGCGGTAGTCGTTCCATTCCTGGCGTTTGTTGCGCAGGAAGAAGTCGAAGACCTCTTCGCCCAGTGTCTCCGCGACCAGATCGGACTGCTCCATGATCTCCAGCGCGTGGGACAGGCTCGTCGGCAGTGCCTGAATCCCCATGGCACGACGTTCCGTGTCCGAAAGCTCCCACACGTTGTCCTCTGCCTCTTCTGGCAGTTCGTAGTCTTCTTCGATGCCCTTCAGCCCGGCGGCGAGCAGGAGCGCATAGGACAGGTACGGGTTTGCAGACGAATCCAGCGCCCGATATTCGATGCGAGCCGAGGAGGACTTCCCGGAGTTGTACTGGGGCACCCTGACCAGGGCCGAACGGTTCCGATGTCCCCACGAGATGTAGGAAGGAGCTTCGTGACCGGTCCACAGTCGCTTGTACGAGTTCACATGCTGGTTCGTCACCGCAGTGATCTCAGCGGCATGGGTGAGGACTCCGGCGATGAACTGCTTGCCCGTCTTCGACAGCTGATACATGGCTCCGGGTTCGAAGAAGGCATTGTTCTCACCTTCGAAGAGTGAGACATGGGTGTGCATTCCGCTGCCCGGATGATCGTTGAGGGGTTTGGGCATGAACGATGCGTACACGCCCTGGGAGATCGCGACCTCTTTGATGACAGACCTGAAGGTCATGATGTTGTCGGCCATGGTCAGCGCATCGGCATAACGAAGGTCGATCTCATTCTGCCCAGGACCGGCCTCGTGGTGCGAGAATTCCACAGAGAGCCCCATGGCTTCGAGCATGGTGACGGCGGAGCGCCGGAAGTCGTTGGCAGTGCCGCCGTTGACATGGTCGAAATAGCCGGCCGTATCAACGGGAATGGGGGTGGTCCCCTCAAAGATGCCGGTGCCGGGATCGAGGTTGTCCGTCTTGAACAGATAGAACTCGATCTCCGGGTGGACATAGAACGAGAAGCCCTTCTCCGCAGCCTTCGCCAACGTCCGTTTGAGAACATAGCGCGGATCGGCCTGAGCCGGTTCTCCTCCGGGCACATGGATGTCGCAGAACATCCTCCCGGTGGGTTCCTTCTCACCACGCCACGGCAGAAGCGAGAAGGTCGATGGATCGGGCTTGAGCACCATATCGGCTTCATAGACACGTGAAAGTCCCTCGACGGCTGAACCGTCGAATCCGATGCCCTCGGAGAAGGCACCTTCAAGCTCCGCCGGAACGACTGCGACCGATTTCAGTCCACCGAGGACATCGGTGAACCAGAGTCGGATGAAGCGGACTTCACGATCTTCAACGGTGCGAAGAACGAATTCTTCCTGACGCGACATTCCTCAGCCGTTCCACTTCTTCTCGTCTTCTTCCCACTCCTCATTGCGAGCCTGAGCCCGTTCGAGGGCGGCGCGAGCGACTTCTTCTGTCTCATAAGGGCCCATGCGGTGGTCCGCATCGCTGACCAGGCCGCGTTCGACCTCGTTGGTCTTGAGATTGAAGTAGTACTTCGAATCGGCGTCGTCGATATCTTTGAACAGTCCCATGTCGAGCCCTCCATCGCGGGTGTGGTGAATTCCTGACAGATTTCAGCTTACCGGTTCTCCTCGCTGCTGCCGGGACCCCGCCACGCGACTTCCCATCTGCAGGTCGGCAGCACTCTTCCTGCAGGCCCGGAGCGCATTGCCACGGGCCCGGAGCAGCATCCTGCAAAGCCGCCGGGGCGTTGAGCCAGACTCGACGCGTTTCAATTTTCGTCTGTTTCTGTGCCCGATGAGAACAAAAAATGGTTGTTTCGCATCTTCTGCCTCGATATTCCACCGAATCCGCAGAGATTTCCACGAATCCGGGTGATAAAGGTTTGCCCTCCAGACCTTCTACGGAATACAGTGAGATGTATCCTCGGCCACATATCGAACTCAGCCACAGGTCGATTCGGCTGGAACTGCCCATAGGGCAACATGAGAGAAGGAAAGCTATGCGCATTTCAGTGCCCACAGAGGTCAAGAACAACGAGTTCCGCGTCGCCATCACCGCTGCCGGTGTCCATGAGCTCGTCGCCCACGGACATGAAGTCACGGTTCAGGCAGGAGCCGGACTCGGATCATTCATCACAGACGATGAGTACACAGAAGCCGGCGCCAGGATCGCCCCGGACGCGGAATCCACCTGGACCGCCGGAGACATGGTCCTCAAAGTGAAAGAACCCATCGCCGAAGAATACGGATTCCTGCGCAAGGACCTCATCCTCTTCACCTACCTGCACCTTGCCGCCGATGAGGCGCTGACCCAGGCGCTGATGAACGCGGGCACCACTGCGATCGCCTACGAGACGGTTCAGCCCGACGGCGGCGGCCTGCCGCTGCTGGCACCGATGAGTGAGATCGCAGGTCGGCTGTCGACGCAGGTCGGTGCTCACAGCCTGCTCAAGGCCTCCGGTGGACGTGGCATTCTGCTCTCCGGCGTCCCCGGTGTCGAACGCGCCAATGTCGTCGTCATCGGTGCAGGTGTCGCCGGAACCAATGCTGCTCGGATGGCGCTGGGTCTGGGAGCCAACGTCGAAGTCATCGACATCAACATTCCTCGCCTGCGTCAGATCGACGAGACCTTCGCCGGTGCGATCGCCACGAAGGTCTCGAACAAGTACGAGATCACGAAATCGCTCGCCTCTGCCGACCTGGTCATCGGTTCGGTGCTCATCCCCGGCAAGAAGGCACCGAAGCTCGTCACCGACGAGATGGTTGCGGGTATGAAGCCAGGCTCGGTCCTCGTCGACATCGCCATCGACCAAGGCGGCTGCTTTGAGAACTCGCATGCCACGACTCATGATGATCCCACGTTCGAGGTGCACAACTCGATCTACTACTGTGTGGCGAACATGCCCGGAGCGGTGCCGAACACCGCCACGGCCGCCCTGACCAACGCGACTCTGCCCTTCGCGGTCAAGATCGCCAACCAGGGATGGCACTCGGCCCTGTCGAAGGACTCGGCGCTGGCTCGCGGACTCAATATCCACAACGGGCACGTCACCAACGACAACGTCGCCGAGGCCTTCGGTCTCGAGGCTGTCTCCGTCGAACACGCCCTGGCGAACTGACAGCTGAGCTGGGGGCAGACGCACGCACCCGGCTTGAGTGTCAAGAAGGCCGACATCATGCCATGATGTCGGCCTTCAGCGATATGTGGGTCCTGCTCAGGGGCTTCAGTGGCCCGAGTCAGTTCTGCGGCGGCATCGTCGTCGACCGGAAGTGTTCCTCGCACAGACGGCCGGCGGCCTGCGCGTCCTGCGCGGCGATCGCCTCGACGATGGCCGCGTGATCGGCCACCGCATGGTCGAACAGCGTGTGGGAGAACGGGTCGTGGCGGAAGCCCGCGTTGATCCTGGTGTCGATGTCGATGGCCATGCGAACGAGTTCTGGGTTATGTCCAGCTCGAGCGATGGCGAAGTGGAACTGGGCATCGGCTGTTCTGGCCACTCCGGCCTCGGCGCGTTCGGAGTATCTCTGTGCCAGCTCCCTGAGCCCTGTGAGCTCCTCGTCGGTGCGTCGCAGAGCCGCTGTCGCAGCGAGACTGTTCTGGAAGATCGCACGGGCATCCAGGAGATTGCGGCGTTCGGCATGGAACTCACCGATGCGATCGGCCATCGGTGCCAGAGTCGTCGGCTCCGCGTTGGCGACGAAAGTTCCGCCGCCGCGGCCCCGCCTGCGTTCGACGACACCGAGACGTTCGAGGCGCAGCAGCGCCGCGCGCACACTCGAGCGTGAGACCTGAAGATCAGCGGCAAGTGCCCGCTCGCCGGGCAGCAGCGTGCCTTCGGGAAGAGCACCTACGGCGATGCCGGAGAGGATGTGATCAGCGATCTGCTGTGGAGCGCTGGTCAGACTCACCACATCGCTGAGACCCGAAAACTCGTGGCCGGCAGAAGGGGCCTGATCGTTCATCACTCCTCCTCTTTCATCCCAGTCGCACACACGGGCGACATTTGTTTCCTCCACTCTAATATCCCCTCCCACAGGCCGCTCGTTTCGACAGGCACCGCGATTGTGGAATATCTGGGCTCAACCGCTCTAGAATCGAAGGCACCATGACTGAAACGCCTCGCCTACTCACGCCCGGAACCATCTCCCCCGAGCGCGGAGTCCCCCAGAACATCACCAGACCCGAATACGTCGGACGCGCAGATGCCGACGAAGGTCGGGGCAGCAACTTCTATTCCACTGAGGAGATAGAAAAGGTCCGCGCTGCGGGCACGATCGCGGCGAATGCTCTGGCCGCCGTCGGCGACATGATCGAACCAGGCGTGACCACCGATGCCATCGACCGTGTTGCCCACGAATACATGTGCGACCACGGCGCCTATCCTTCGACCCTGGGCTATCGCGGATTCCCGAAGTCTGTATGCACATCGCTCAACGAGGTGATCTGCCACGGCATCCCAGACTCGACCGTCATCGCCGACGGAGACATCGTCAACGTCGACATCACCGCATACATCGAAGGCATGCACGGCGACACGAACTACACCTTCTATGCCGGAGACGTCGATGAAGAATCGCGCCTCCTCGTGGAACGCACCTGGGACGCCACGATGCGTGGCATCAAGGCCGTCAAGCCGGGCCGCGAGATCAACGTCATCGGACGAGTCATCGAGAAGTACGCGAAGCGCTTCGACTACGGTGTCGTCCGCGACTACAGCGGACACGGGGTCGGCCGTGAGTTCCACTCCGGACTCATCGTCCCCCACTACGACGCCGCACCCGCCCACGCCGAGGTGATGGAACCGGGGATGATCTTCACCATCGAACCGATGCTCAACCTCGGAACCGTGGATTGGGACGTCTGGGACGATGCGTGGACTGTGGTGACCAAGGACCGGAAGCGCTCCGCACAGTTCGAACACACACTTGTCGTCACCGAGACCGGTGCCGATATCCTCACTCTCCCCGATGCCGATGCAGCCATCGCTGCGGGCCCCGCGACCCGACAGGATTGAGATGACGAACGATCAGCCAGGACGCTTCGCCATCGGAGTCGATGTCGGAGGAACAGGCATCAAAGCCGCACTCGTCGACACCGAGACCGGCGGCCTCGCCTTCAAGCGTGTACGGGTGCTCACCCCGAAGCCCAGTTCCCCGGTCGCTGTCGCCGAGGCGATCGCACAGCTCGTCGAGCTCCTTGTATCCACAGCACTCGAGCTGGGGGTCGTCGACGACCGTTCAGCTCTCGATGCTCTGCCGATCGGCTGCGGGTTTCCCGGCGTCGTCCGCGATGACCATGTGGAATACGCGGCGAATCTCGACCAGTCATGGATCGGGTCGAACATCACTGGAATCCTTGCCGAACATACCGGTCGGCGGTTCTTCATCATGAACGATGCTGACGCGGCAGGTTTGGCCGAGATGACCTTCGGTGCCGGCCGCAAACATCGTAAGAAGACGGTGCTGCTGACGACCTTGGGCACCGGCATCGGCACAGCACTCTTCACTCAGGGGCGTTTGGTGCCCTACACCGAGCTGGGTCACTTCGAGATGAACGGTCGCGATGCGGAGACCCAGGCGGCCGAATCGGTCAAGGTCCGTGAGGGGCTCAGCTACGAGGAGTGGGCGGGACGGCTGCAGCAGTACTATTCGCAGGTCGAACTGCTGGTGGCACCCGACGTGATCCTCATCGGCGGTGGCATCTCGAAA
Source organism: Brevibacterium sp. 239c (assembly GCF_900169365.1). Lineage (GTDB taxonomy): Bacteria > Actinomycetota > Actinomycetes > Actinomycetales > Brevibacteriaceae > Brevibacterium. Next base: position 20,775 of record NZ_FXZH01000027.1, on the reverse strand, counting down.
TCGCATGCACAGTTCCTGCACCTGATCAGCACCCGGGCGGAGCTGCGGCCGGCGACGCTGTTCAACAATGCCGGCATCGTCGGTGCTGCGATTCTGGCTGCCAACAACGGCAAGGCCAAGGTGAAGAAGGGCACCGCCTAGCTCGGACGCGGCGCCGGTCTGGCAGTGTAGGTGAGGACAGGCCACCGATACGCCGGGTTCTGTCATCGAGTCGGTTACCCTTCTCGACGGACGGTCATCTATCTGGGACCGATGTTGCCACCGGCCTCAAGCAATCCACCCGACGACTCGGCGAGCAGCCTCGAACGTCGCCTGTCTGATCTTGCTCCGGATGGGGTTTACCCAGCGGCGCCGGTCACCCGGCACCCTGGTGGTCTCTTACACCACCGTTTCACCCTTACCCAGTCGAAACTGGGCGGTCTGCTTTCTGTTGCACTGGCCCGCGGGTTACCCCGGGTGGGTGTTACCCACCATCCTTGCTCTGTGGAGCCCGGACGTTCCTCAGCTCTCGTGAGAGAGCCGCGACCGTCTGGTGACCTGTCCTCGAGTACAGCAGTCTACCCTCATCGGCCACAGTGATCGGGCCGCTTCCAGCACGCAGGAGCCAGGCGTGATGAAACTAACGTGGACAGAGAATCAGCGATTCGCCGTTGGGACCTACGATGGTGACGTGAAGATCCTATTGCCGCCCTCAGAAGGTAAGACTCCCGCGAACTCGGGTCCCCCACTCGACCTCCCAGGGCTCTCTGCACCGGATCTCACCCCACAGCGGAAGAAGGTCCTCGCTGCCCTGCAGAAGGTATCCAAACGTAAAGACGCACTCACTCAGCTAGGGGTGGGAGCTTCGCTAGCGGCCGACGTCGAACGCAATGTCGGCCTCGACACGCTCCCCTGCGCCCCGGCCCTTCTGACCTATTCCGGTGTTCTCTATGAAGCGATGGGTGCCCCGGATCTCGTCGCCGATGCTATGGCCGATGAGACTCTGGCCCAGCGCCTGCGAAATGTGCACGTGTTCTCGGCGCTCTTCGGCCAGGTCAACGGCCTCGATCCGATACCCGCCTATCGGCTGGCGATGAAGACCGACCTCGGCACCCTCGGCAAGCTGTCGTCCTGGTGGAAGCCGGTCTTGGCCGAATCACTCATGGTCGACCCCGCCGAGGTGATCCTCGACTGCCGATCCAGTGACTACCGGGGCGCATGGCCGGGACCTCACGAGCAGGTCATCACACTGGGAGCCGTCAAGGTCATCGGTGCCAAGCGCAGCGTTGTCTCCCATTGGGCAAAGTACTATCGCGGCGAACTCGTCGGCCGACTGCTCGCAGACGACCGTGAGCTGCCGGCGAACTCTGAGGATCTGGTTTCACGGGCAGAAGAGTCCTATGAGGTCGAATTCACCCCACATGCCAAGAACCGGCCGGCGGCGCTGAGCATCATCCTGCGCGACTGAGTCCCTCTCGCTCCCGCTCATGGAGCCGGGCTCAGCCCTTACGCAGCAGAACCGACTCGCACTCTTCACACTCATAAGTCTGGTTCGGGTCCTCGAGCAGCATGCTCTTCCACGCCATGCCGCTGATCTCCTGACCACAGGCCCGGCAGTTCGGGCCATTCAGGATCGCGGCTCCAGGACCGCCCTGGGCGACATTCTGCTCGAACTGGCGAATCAACGCCTCAGGCAGGTCGGCCTTCAGCTTCTGCGCCGAGGCACTGTTGGCCTCAAGCTCGGCAGCCGACTCCGCTTTACGGTCCTTGATTGCCGTCTGCGTGGCACGGCCAGATGCGATCACCTCGGCGAGGGAGGCCTCGACTTCGGTGAGCGCAGCCTCAGCGGATTCGAGTTCCTCCATGGTACCGAGCTCAGCCTCTTCAAGCTCAGCAACGCGTTCCTCATGACCTGCGATCTCGCCCTGCAGATTGACGAGATCACGACTGGTCAGACCGGTGCCATCATTGAGCTCGACGGTCTTCTTCTTGATCTGGCCGTTCTGGGCCTCGATGGCACCGGCGTGCTCGGCAACCTCGGCGCGGTACTTCTCAACCACCTCGGCGGCCTCGGTCTTCTTAGTCTCGAGCTCCTTGTGCGAGGACACGAGATCATTCAATGCCGAGGCTTGAGTGGGGTTGTCGTGTTCGTGCCGCAGGGCGCGACCGTGGGCGGCAAGTTCGATGAGTGATTCGAGTTCTGTGCGTTGTTCGGCAGTGATCAGCATTGGGGGTTCCTTGTCATCGAAGCATCGGGGGTCGTGGGCAGGGAATCAATAGCGTTCGACCCAGGGATCGGTGTTGACCGCCGAATGCTGCAGACCGACGCTGAATCCGCGTGCGGCGAATTCGGTCTCCAACTGTTCGGCGGCCGCGGTCAGCCAGACGGTTTCCGAAGCCCAATGGGAGACATCGATGAGCTGCGGGCGTCCACCTTGCCTGTTGGCGGTATCGCGAGCTTCGGTGGCGGGATGATGGCGAAGGTCGGCGGTGATGTAGACATCGGCGCCGCTGGCCCGGACCTCGTCGAACAGGGAGTCCCCTGCTCCACCGCAGACGGCGACTCTTGTGACTGACGCGGCCGGGTCGCCAGCGATGCGCACACCGGTTGTCGTCCGCGGAAGACGCTCTGCCAGGGTGCGGGCGATGTCACGGACGGGTGTGGGCGTGGGAAGATCTCCAACGCGGCCAATTCCGGTTCTCGCTCCCTCGGCATGGGGCACGAGGGGCACCGAATCGTCGATGCCGAGCAGGGAGATGAGTGCGTCCGAGACTCCCCCACGCGCGGAGTCCGCATTCGTGTGTGCGTTGAACAACGCGATGTCATTGCTGATCAGGGTGTGGACGGCGCCGCCCTTGAGGGTGGAGGCGTTCACCGATTTCACGGGTTTGAGCATGAGTGGATGGTGGTTGAATACGAGATCTGCACCCAACACCACCGCCTCGGCGATGACCGCGTCCATGGGGTCGAGCGCGAGCAGGATCGAGCGCACTTCGGCATCGGGATCACCCACAGCCAAACCGACCGAATCCCACTTCTCCGCCAGGGCCGTTGGCCACAGTGCTTCGAAAACGTCCACACATTCACTGACCTTCGGGTATCTCATGCCACCACAGTATTACATCCGAGCAGTCCCGGTCAGACAGTACCGGTTGAGCCGCATAAGCAGGCCCATTTTCTCAGTGGTGGCTTCACAGTTCGAGAGCCGCAGCACGAAATTGTCTGGTTCACGTGGAAAATATGTGAGACGTGGTTCACCGATCGATCGTTCGGCTATAGATTTGGCCCATGACTACGAATGCATCGACTACGCCATCGCCGGAACTGCACTTCTCCTCCACCGTCGCCGATATCGTGCGTCGCAGCTCAGGACGCTTCGGCAATGCCATTGCCGTCGAATTCGGCGACCGCACGTGGACCTATTCCAGTCTGGACACAGCGGTGACGGCTGTGGCTCGCGAACTGGTCAACCTCGGGGCACAGAAGGGAGACCGGGTCGCCGCCTACGGGAAGAACTCCGATCTCTACCTCCTCCTCTACCTCGGCTGTGCCCGCGCAGGTCTCATCCATGTGCCGGTGAACTATCAGCTTAAGAATGACGAGCTCGACTACATTCTGGACAATTCAGGAGCACGGCTCGTCTTCGCCGATGCCGATCTCCTCGATGCAGTCACCGCAACACCGACCGGAGCCGATGCCCAGGTCATGGACTTCTCCACGCTTCTGAAATCGGCTGCTGCACCCGATACCGCACCGGCGGCTCCTGAGGAATTCGACGTCGCGGACACCGACATCGCACAGCTGCTCTACACCTCGGGGACCACCTCGGCGCCCAAGGGTGCGATCATGACCCACCGTGCACTCGTTCACGAATACATGTCATCACTGATGAGCCTCGACTTCGCTCCCACCGACCGAGCAGTCCATGCACTCCCCCTCTATCACTCGGCGCAGATGCACGTCTTCCTTCTTCCGCTGCTGTCCATCGGGGCCCACAACATCGTCGTGCCCGCACCCGTCCCCGAGCAGCTGCTGGCAATCTTCGAGGAACGCGAGATCAACTCCTTCTTCGCCGCCCCCACGGTGTGGGTCGCACTCGCGAACAGCCCCGACCTCGATACCCGCAATCTGGAGAGCCTGCGCAAGGCCTACTACGGTGCCTCGATCATGCCGGGGCCGGTGCTTGAGAAACTGCGACAGCGTCTGCCGAAATTAGGCTTCTATAACTGTTTCGGCCAATCCGAGCTGGGACCCTTGTGCGCTGTGCTTCGTCCCGAAGAACACGATGATCACGCGGCCTCAGCCGGTCGGCCCGTCTTCTTCGTCGAAACCCGGGTCGTCAACGGCGACGGCAATGATGTCGGTGTCGACGAACAGGGTGAGATCCTCTACCGATCACCGCAGCTGTGTGAGGGCTACTGGAATCGGCCCGAGGCCACAGCCGAAGCCTTCGACAACGGTTGGTTCCATTCCGGAGACCTCGTCACCGTAGACGAAAACGGTTTCATCGAGGTCGTCGACCGAGTCAAGGACGTCATCAACACAGGCGGCGTGCTGGTGGCCAGTCGACAGGTTGAGGACGCGATCTTCGAACTCCCCCAGGTCGCCGAGGTGGCGGTCGTCGGTGTCGCCGATGAGAAGTGGATCGAGGCGATCACCGCTTTCGTCGTCATCAAGCCTGATCAGCCTAAGATCACCGAGGCGCAAGTGCTCACCCATGTCAAGGATCGTCTGGCCGGTTTCAAGGTTCCCAAACGCGTCGACTTCGTGGCCGAACTGCCGAAGAACTCCGCCGGCAAGATCCTCAAGCGACAGCTGCGCGAACCCTGAAGCGCACACCTGCTTGCAGCCAGGTTATGAGTCGGGCTCACGCGTTGGCTCCCTGCACTGTGCCCGCTCCCAGGTTACTGATTGTGGAAGTGGGCGAAGCTTCGACGCCGTTCTCGGAACCGAGGATGGTGAAACCGTTGTCGCGAATGAGGACGATATCCTCTTCGGCGGCCTGCCCTTCTGCTGTGAGGTAGTCGCCGAGGAAGATCGAGTTCGCCACGTGCAGCGCCTGTGCCTGCAACGACCGGAGATGGATCTCGCGTCCGCCGGCCAGCCTGGTCTCCCGGTCTGGACAGACGAATCGCGCCGTGATGACGATGCGCAGGTCGACGTCGCGATTTCCGGGGCCTCGTCCGCTGGCGACCAGGCAGACCCGTGAGACTCCTCCGCGGATGCCGAGATCTGCCTGCTTCACTGCTTCATCGGTCTTCAGCCACGACGGCGCCGAGGATCAAAGGGCTTGTGAGAAATAGCTGCAGCTCTCCGGACACAGTCCCGATTTGAGGTTGACGGAGTAGTTGAGTTTGACGCTCATTCCGAACTGTCTGCGCCTGAGCCGGAATCCCGCGGCGACGAGATCGAGGAGTTCGCGGTCGGGCGTCGCCAGCGGAGCAGTCGCCTGTTCAGCGGTGATCACTGCACCATCGAGTAGGGAGTCGGCAAGGGTGTCGAACCAGCTGGTCATCGGTGGTTTCTCCTTATAGTCGCGTAATGAGCTTAGCTTGCAAGCCGTCTTTCTTGAACAGTGTTCAATGAAGTATCAGTCCTGGCTCGAACCGGCGCATGAAGGGTGGGTGAAAACGAATAGACTGCTCTCGGCAGCAAACGTATGACGAACAGACACCGCCACCTCCGGGCGGGCGGAAAAGGAGACGAGTGGTGACATCCCCCAATGAGGCGACACCTGCGTCCAGTCCCTTCGACGGAAGAATGGGCTGGAAGCGGCACGGGGATGGCAAGACGATCCGTCCTGGAGAGAGCGTTCTGCCCGAGGAGCGGCTGAGTTGGCCGCGGACCGTGGGAATCGGCGCCCAACACGTGGTGGCCATGTTCGGGGCGACGTTCCTCGTGCCTCTGTTGACCGGCTTCCCTCCCTCGACCACGCTGTTCTTCACAGCTATCGGAACGCTTCTCTTCCTGCTCATCACCAAGGGTATGATGCCCTCATATCTGGGTTCATCCTTTGGCCTGCTGGCACCCATCGGTGCCGTCACCGGATTCGCAGCCACCTCGGGCGAGGACCTCGACTCCCACGCCATGGCCCTGGCGCAGGGCGGGATCATCTCTGTCGGAGTGACTCTCGCTCTGGTGGGCATCGTCGTCCACTTCGCCGGAGTGCGGTGGATCGAAGTCACCATGCCTCCGGTTGTCACCGGGTCCATCGTCGCTCTCATCGGGCTCAACCTCGCGCCCGCTGCCTGGGACTGGGTGAAGGAAGCTCCCCTGACCGCGGTGATCACGATTGCCACCGTCTTGGTCACCAGTGTGCTGTTTCGTGGAATGCTCGGCCGCCTGTCCATCCTCGTCGGCGTCCTCGTCGGCTACGGTGCAGCATGGATGCAGGGGCAGATCGACTTCACCACTGTCGGACAGGCCGATTGGGTGGGACTGCCTGCCTTCCATGCCCCCGCATTCGACCTGGGCTACTTGGGGCTCTTTCTCCCCGTCGTCTTCGTCCTCATCGCTGAGAACATCGGACATGTGAAATCGGTGTCGGCGATGACCGGACGCGATCTCGACTCGATCACGGGCCGGACGCTGTTCGCCGATGGGTTCTCCACGATTCTCGCCGGCACAGGCGGAGGTTCGGGAACGACGACCTATGCCGAGAACATCGGTGTCATGGCCGCGACACGAATCTTCTCAACGGCCGCCTACCTATGTGCCGGCGTCATTGCGCTGATCTTGAGCCTGCTGCCCAAATTCGGAGAGATCATCGCAACCATCCCACCCGGTGTTCTGGGCGGGGCGGCGACCGTGCTCTACGGGATGATCGGCATGCTGGGCGTGCGCATCTGGGTGGAGAACAAGGTCGACTTCTCCAACCCCATCAACCTCAACACCGCCGCGGTGGCGCTGATCGTCGCGATCGCCAATTTCACCTGGACTCCCGGTGACCTTCAGTTCGAAGGCATTGCACTTGGTTCAGCCTCGGCGATCATCATCTATCAAGTCATGCGCGGCATCGCGAAATGGCGCGGCACCGACCAGGACGTGGACGGAGATCAGGACGCCGGCACCGAGGCAGATATTGGAGCTGAACCCGGTGCTGAGAATGAAGAACGAACTCCGCCCTACTCGCCCTGAACGCAGCCGTCCCAGCAATCACGTAGGCCCTTCCCCCAATGATAAGAATCCGATGATGAGGAGACAGTCATGAAACCTGCACATACACACCCACGAGCTGCCCATTTCCGCTCACGCAGAACACGCCGCTGGCTGACATCGGGCTTTGCCACAGCGTTGGCTGCGGGCGCTCTGTTGACTGGGACCTCGGCTCAGGCCGCTATGGGTCTCGGGGCTGGGCTCGTCGACGGCAATGCCTCGCAGAAGCCGGATCACCTCGGCGAGAAATGCTCTGTGGCTTCGGGCGCCACCGCGAAGAAGGTCATTGCCGTCACCGGCACCGGCGGATCTACCGCAACGGTCGACGCTTGCGAGAAGTGGGATGACAACTACTATTCTGCGATGAGTGTCGACGGATACGTCGGCTATAACGGCATCGCCGACGCCGGAGCGAAGCATGAGGGCGACGGCAAGACGCCGTCCGGCGTGTACAACATGGGCTATGGGTTCGGCATGAAGGCGGAGCCCAAGCAGTTTCACGGCTCCAAGTACGTCAAGACCACCAAGGACGATGTCTGGGTCGATGGAGACGCGGTGAAGGGCTACAACACCATGCAGAAGAAGTCCGACGGATACTCCGGGGAATCCATGCACCAGACCCCCGCGTACGACTACGGCCAGGTCATTGACTACAACACCGCCGCCACGCCAGGCAAGGGTTCAGCGATCTTCCTCCACGTCAACACGGGTAGTCAGGAGACTGCAGGCTGCGTATCGGTATCGGAGGCGGACCTGCTGAGAATCTTCGAGTGGGAAGATGACAGTGCGGTTGAGATGGCGATCAACCGCTAGGTCAGCAACTAGGTCAAAAGCTCAATCAACAACTCAGGCCGGCGTAGCGACGAAGAAGCGGTAGCAAACAACGAAGAGGCGGTCAGGGGGCGCTTCTCAGCGCCCCCTGACCGCCTCTTAAAACGATCCGTCCGCCCGACTATTCCTTGATCAGGGAGAGCTCGAATTCGAGAGTGATCTTGTCACTGACGAGCAGACCGCCAGAATCCAAGGTCGTATTCCACGTCACACCCCAGTCCTTACGATCGATGCGGCGTTTGCCTTCGAAGCCTGCCCTCAATGCACCGTTCTGATCGCGGTCGATTCCCAGCAGCTCGAGGGGGACAGAGACTGGCCGGGTGGTATCGCGGATCGTCAGGTCACCGTTGACGATGTAGCTTCCTTCTTCGACCTCATCGACGCCGGTGGATTTGAATGTGATCGTCGGATAGTTTTCGACGTCGAAGAAGTCTGCGCTTCGCAGGTGAGCATCGCGATCAGGGGTGCGTGTGTCAACGCTGTCAACATCAATCGTGATGGTCACTTCGGTATTCGCCAGATCCTCAGCGACGACGACTTTGCCCTCGACGGTGTTGAAAGCACCACGGATGCGCGAGACCATCGCGTGACGGCTGGAGAATCCGAGGCGGGTATGTGCGGGGTCGATGACCCAAGTTCCGGTCAGCTGTTCGTCTGATGGCAAAGTCGTGCTCCTTCGGCCGAGCTGAGATCATGGGATCCCAGTGCCGAGACCCCAAGTCAGTACTGTGTGAGCACTGAGGTGCGTATGAGTTCAGCGTATATGTTCTGGGACCGAACTGTCATGTTGTCGAGGCAATTGGCCTTGGGCGAACGAGAGCAGAACTATCGGTGGTAGCGCCACTGACTGGGATGAGCAGTCGGATAATCTGAATGAAACTCTCAATGCCCAAGTTGTATTGAAGGTAAGGTCTCCAAGAACAAGGTCGCCTACAACAAAAATCGGGACGCGGGCGTCTCTGCGAGACGCGCCCTGGCGCTAGGGGTCTAATGAAAGACACGATTTCGGGCAAGATCTATGACACAAGAACGACGTTCTGTACGGGTCTGTAAATGTCCAGATACTTCAGCGCCCTACCGTTTGCACTGCCAGCCTTCGTTGTAGGGGCAGTGATCGCAGCTCTTTTTGCCAAACGTCTCGGAGCAAAGCTAAAGGAACGGCCGATCATAGTGTTTTGGTGGCTAGCTAGCTTGATGCTAATTCTGTCTGCGACCTTGACTCCGACAGGCCACGCACTGGAAATGGAAGAAGGCCTGTTGACTACACGAGTCTGGACGTGGGCGCTCCCCAGTCCTAGCGCGCTGCTCACCATCAATTGGCAGTCCATGAATCTCGTTCTGTTCACTCCAATCGGGATTGCTAGTGGTGTGTTCACACAGTGGAGGAACATCATTTCTCTGACTCTCAGCGCCTACATTGTGTCGCTGCTGGTTGAAATGATCCAGTATCTGGTGATGCCTTTGGGCAGAGCTCAGTTCAACTCATCAACTGTCATCATCGGCTGGGTGGGCATCACCGTCGGAGTGGCCATAGGGTTGCTAGTTCGTGCGTCGATCAAGAAAAATAGTAGATTCCCGACCGTGTAGTAGCCACAGGACCGGTATCCTGCGGTAGAGCAAGTCCTCAAGTGTCTATGTTCGCCGAATACTTCACGTCTACTTGCCAAAGTGACCTGTCGGATCGATACGACAGGTCACCTCGAGCGTACGAGCTTGAAGTGGACGTCGTGGCTCATGCCGAGTACCGATCCGTGCATCAGTCCCACGGCTCTGGTTGCTGAGTGAAAAAGGTCGAAACTTCATACTATCGTGCGATGTGCTTTGCGGAACTTCTCGTTAGCGTGACTAATTGGTCAATCCTGACCGTTCGCTGAAGAATGATTGATAGAAACAGGAGAGTGGAGTGAAGACTTCAAAGACGATAGCGACGGTTGTTCTCGCGCTTGCTCTGTCGGCAACTGGTGCGACTGGAGCAATGGCGAGTGACACCGCCTCCAGCAATGTCAGCGCCTCAAGCGAACAAGCGACCTCAGGTGAAGCCATTGTGCAAGACGGCCTCACCACCCAAGGGACGAAGCAAGTCGGCGGTGGAACATGGAACTACGGTAAAAGTTATGTGAAGAAGAAGAAGAAGTGCTACTCGCACTACTTCCACCGCACAAAGCGCCACTCTGGCACCGCAATCATCGGCTCCGCCAATGTAACGAAGACCGCCAGCAAGGGCAAATGGGCCAACGCGAACGCCTACGGCGGGTTCACGAAGCAATGCAAGGCGAAGTGGAGCGCGAACGCGTAATCAAGACCATTCGAGTATCCTCATCCGAGCTGGGGTGGGCCGACTCTTCGGCTCACCCCAGCTCGGGTGATCTTCTGCTAACGATAGGAAACCTATGCGGATACCCTCCAAGGGTGGCATCAAGACTCTGGTGGCATTCGGGATAAAATCGTGTGCCGCGGGGGTGCTCATTGCCGTGGCTGTCGGCCTCTTCAGCGCATTCACCCTCGTGTCAGACGATGCTTCGGCACTCAATGGCTGGAGTGAAAGCACAGACTATGCCGTCTACTTCCCCCGAAGCAATGGCGACGACCTCCAAGCCATCAAGGACGGCACCGACGGGATCTCCAAAACCGTAGCCGAACGCATCTACCCCGAGCTTGACGATCGCGGAGGGATCTACGTCGAGGCAGCTGACATGGATGTTGTCGGAGACGACCCTGTGCTGCCCTATGTTCAGATGAGCGTGAACACCAACTATCTTGAGAAGTATCCGATTCTCGATAGCTCAGGAAAACCCATCGTGGTTTCAAATGAAGAAACTGACTGGGTGATCGCTGTTCCGGAGTCTCTCAAGGATCGTGAGGATCTGATCCGGGACTATGTGCAGGAATCCCGCAATGGCCCATCCGACAGCGACGTCGAATACTCAGAAGCAAATGGCTACGAAGTCAGTGATGCAGTTCGCAAACAGAAAGTGCGCATCATCTGGACGCAGACCGGCCAGGATCTGTTCACGTTTAACACCCAAATACGACCGGAGGAGGGCAACACGTTGCCTGATCCCATCGTCACGGTAATGACACGTTCGAACACCATCGCCAGCGATTGGGAGAACACGATCACCGGTGAAATCGACACTCCAATGAAGGTGAGAGTCGATGGAGACCCTGAGAAGGTCTACCAAGAGCTGTTGCCCCTGTTCGAGAAGTACAAGCTCGATGACAACTTCACTGCTCTCGTCTACCCGGCCGATGCAATCAACGAGCAGTTCTCCCTCTCATCTGAGGATGCACGTTGGTTGATCACTGCCTCAGTTGTGGCGGGAGTCCTCACTGTGGTCTTAAGCATCGTGGCTGTTGTAGTCGCCTATGAACGATGGCGTGTGCACTCAGCTATCCGCAGGCTCCACGGCTACTCCAGGCTCAAAAGCTTCGGGGAGGTCTTCGCAGGACTAGCAATGTCCTGGTTGCTCCTCATCCCTGCCGCCCTGGTGGCAGCCACCAGTTTCTATGTTCTCGGAGGCCATGTGGTAATCCCAGAGTATTTCCATCCTCTGGTGCTTCTCGATGAATGGCCGACTCTGCTTGCTGTCACTGGCTCCGTTGTGCTCGTGGAAGCAGTCATAGCCATCGCTGTTGTCATGGTCTTCGATCGCCGCCATCCCGCTCTCCGCCTCAAGGAAATCTGATATGCCCAGCCGTCAAGAAGTAGACCCTGTCGTTTTCGATAACGTCGAAAAAACCTACACCGGGCGGACTGTACTCAGTCACGCTAGTTTTTCTGTCAGCCCCGGGGATATGGTCGCATTCACTGGGCCCAGCGGGTCTGGGAAGTCGACAATCCTCAATCTCGCCGGACTCCTCGATTCTCCCGATGCGGGCGAAGTTCGACTTTTCGGCACCACAGCACCACGGCCCCGCTCGCGAGATGCCACTCTGTTCTTGCGCCATCGCCTCGGGTACCTGTTCCAAAACTTCGCTCTCATTGACTCCGCGACGGTGCGCGAAAACCTGAAAGTCGCTTTGACCTACTCTTCCGACCGCAGCGATCACACAAAGCAGATCGCCCGCATTCTCGAGCGCGTGGGTCTGCCTGGGTACGAAGATCGCCGCGTCTACTCTCTCTCTGGAGGAGAACAGCAGAGAGTGGCCATCGCGCGCCTTTGGCTGAAACCATGCGAACTCGTCCTCGCCGACGAACCCACCGGATCACTCGATGAAAACAACCGCGATGAAATCGTCAAACTCCTGAGGGAAATGAGCGCCGACGGACGGACCATCCTCCTCGCAACGCATGACCTTCGGGTAGCTGAAGTCTGTACTAGAACCGTAGAAGTCGCCTCCCTGAGTAAACCCAAACGAGCATCAAACCAAGACGCAGGCCACGAGGACGCACCTTCGTGAGAAACTTCGTCGCAATCACCCTCTTCCTCACCTTCATCATCACAGCAGCTCTTGGACTGACCACCGAAATCAAGCGTGCGCAGGAAACCGCCACTGAGGGTCTTACTCAAGATATGACGGTCTTCATGTGGCCCCCCGAAGTACGGATCCAGGATCCCTCGGCGGCAGAACGAATTCTCACTACCGCGGCGGATGAGAACAATGTCAATCTCGTAAGAAGAACCGTTCGCCAGTCAGATGGAAACGGCCTCGACCTCACCTACTACATTCGACTCAACCACCCAACGAAGATCTTTGACCGCGCACGCCTCACAGGCGGAAACACGCTGACCAACTCCGAAACGCAGGCGACAGGGACAGTGTTGTCGACGAAACCCGGCGCTACGAAGGAGACTCCGCAGAGCCTCGCGAATAGCTACGACCTCACATTCCGCCCGTTAGAAGACATGTTCGCGAACCTCCCAGCGATTGGTGTCTACAAAGCCGAAACCGATAGTCACAGAGATTTCGAGGGCTTCCTTGAATCGATCAGCAGGCAGGTGAATGAAGAGATCCTCGAAACAGATCCAGATGCAGCATTGACCACCCCTGCCACGTTCGTTGAAGACACTGACGATGCAGTGGATGCCCAACCGTTGTCGACAACGCCCCTTCTAGCGCTTTCTGGAACCCTCGCCGCGCTAGTCATTGTGGCTACGATCGGTGCACTAGCTCGCGACGCTGCAGCGCTGGGGGTGCAGCGATTGCACGGCTACTCCCTCATGCGAGCATGGTGGTCACGGCTAGGGCTGAGAGGGGTGCTCAGCACTGGCGCGGCCGCACTATTGTGCATCGCAGTGCTGCCATGGATACCTGGAATGGATATCGCAATCGCGGTGCGAGTTCTTGCAGTCCCATTTATCAGCACAACCGTGCTCACCGCAGCAGCTTCGCTGTCCGGGGTGCTGATCATCAACCGGGTCCGCGTCAGCGATCTTGTCAAAAAACGCTTCGCATAAAATCGACTGCCGTCACCTCGTTTGCTGTCAAAGAATTGAGACGCTTAGCTCCTCAGGAAGCAGGAGAATAGGCCCCAGATCCTTTGAGCGCGTTATAGAGAGTCTGCCGAGAGACCTCGCAACGTCGCGCAACCTCGGCCACCGAGATCCCCATGTCGACCATAGCCCTGCAGGCTTGCACATCCTCGTCAGTGAGCTTCCGCTGATAGACGCTTTGAGCTTTGGCCAGCTCGATCACCTCGCGCTGGGGTTCGAGGGTCCGCCAGCGCTCGAACTGGACTGCCCCGTTACTGAATATTCGCTTCGCTGGGGTCCACCAGTCGTGCCTCTGGGCGCCAGTGATCGAAATCAGCGTTGGCTCTTTTGGGGACCACCCATGGCGTCATTGGGGGCCATGCCCAATCGAAAACTTCTCGGCCCGGCGAGGGCAAACAAAGCTTTGCGCTGTAACGACCGGAACGCCTGTAGCGGCAACGACAGTGTTTCGCAGTGGTTGCGCCGAGAAGGCTCGCTACAAAATACCCAGCCGCTGTGGAGTACGCCGGGGTCATGGTTGGCCACACCACGGTGCACGACGCCGCCCGGGCCCTCGCGCAGGCCTCCGCCAGATGCGTGACCACTCGACCTTCGAGTATTTCAGCAACGATGGAAGTCGGCGGCGCTGACCGACACCATAGTTGGTCCCCAAGGCCAATGTTGCCGGCCCCAAGCATAATATTGGCTGGCACCCACGGCTTCAACTACTCACCGGTGGCCCCCACCGACGCCACTCCTGGCCTCCAAAGGCAATACCGGTGGTCCCCTGAGGCAATATCGAGTGGCCTTCAAACCTCAAAATACTCAGTTACCTAATGGGAACTGGAAGGAGCTGGTAAGGCCTTCCGATTACCCGGACCTGGAGTCCTCAGTAAAAGACCGGTCTATGGCTCCCTCCGCGCTTGGTGTCAAGATCCGGGTTTCGTAGTGGCTGTTTTTGGTATTCTGTGCGGCCACTGTCTCGGTGTCACCCTGCCTGATCCATACAGATCGAACCTCTATCAACCGACGATAATTAAAAGCTGAACCCAGCAGTTCCTAGATGTACCAAGCCACTCACTTCGAGTTCTCAGTCATCACTTCAATCAGCTCCGACCACCCCTTCCGAGAGATCAGCTGAGCCTTATAAACCGAATTCAGAGCATATGCTGATGTTGGCTTATGCCGAACTCCCGGGCGCTGTCTCCTGTCACAGCGTCACGGATAATTCAAAGGTCGGCATAACCAAAGACTGACATGCTTTTTCCCGATCTTAGGAGAAAGGCTCTAGCCATGAACCGACAAGCAGACACAGGTCCCACCGACGACTGGTAGACGAGGCTGCGGTTACGTCCTCGCCGCGGTGGTGGCCCATTGAACCCACTGCTGAGAAAACTCATCGACTTGCTTTCCAAATAGGGGTACGCACTTACGACGTCGCATAACATTGTGCGCGCTGCACTCCGCCTCGGCGAGTGGATAAGTCGCGACGACATCGCGATCGCGGACCTTCAATTACAAATAATCACAGCATTGATCCAGGCCGACAAAGCTGTCCATCAAAGCCACAGGGTCGCGAACGAATCAACCGCGGCTATCGAACGGTTCCTTCGCACCACGCAGCCCCTCTCACCAGTCCCCGCGGACGACGGCATCGCCAAACTTGTGGATAAGGTTGTGGCTTGATGTCTGTCGTTCCCGAGCTGTATCCAAACGAGCCAGTTTAGATGTCACCAAACCCTGTATCAGTCCCGACCGATTCGGCCCCGATTTGGACCAGTTTCAGACGCGTTGGATGTTCATAGATCACAACGGTTCAGAAAGAAATGTGGGCAAGTGACCATTTCAACGGTTAAACTTTGACTCAGTAAGACTCTGACCAGGCAACTTATCGAATGTTAAACTGTGGGCCCAGAGGGACTTGAATTCTTGCTGCGTCCAGGTGAGACGGTTGACCCTTGAATTCTAGGGCCACAGTCATCACATTGATACTCCTGGAACGGGGTAGTTCTGAACGAATTGTGGGCAAATTGTGGGCAGATCGACCCACTGTGTAGGATCTCGGGCAAATTGTCAGGAGAGGGCATCGTCGACTTGGTCCTCGACATACTTCTTAGGCGGAATTTGTCTCGTTATCTTGTCAAAGATCTTCGAGGGATCCTTCGATCCGTCAGACGCTATTACTGCTTTGGCCAGAGTCCGGCGCAAGTGACCGCGTCTGACGGTGTGATTGGCTTCGAGGGCGTCGAGGACCATACGGGTCGCTCGCTCGCGCAACTCGAGAGCTCACTTACGTTGATTCGGCATGACAGAGAAGTCCTTTCCGTGGCTTCACAGTCCCCATTATTCCCAGGACGATTCAGGAGTTTGGTGTAACGAGCCTCTGCCTAAACCCTGATCCACCGATCGATGCTGGTGTGGGAGCGTGATTGAGAAACGATACGCATGTAGTCTCGGGTCCCGTCCGAGGGCATGATGAAGGGCCGGCGTCGCATCCGGTGTGTCCACTGTTTGGTGTTGCCAGAAGCCTCCGTTGTGTTCTTCTGGCATCAGAACCCAGTCCTGGGCGGGATGGTCAGGTCATCGCGGGCGCTGGTGGGCTGAACACAGTGCTCCAGAGCCGGTGGAACTCGTAAGCGTGTGGCCAATGAGTCGGCAGGTGACACACGATCCTGCGGGCGTGGCAGGCAATGCGAGCCGGGATGCTGATTTGCCTGGCCCGCAGCGTTGGGGCTCGGGATTTCGACAGCCTGCCGCCGGCCAGCAGCGCCCCGGTTCGGGCGAGATTATGTGTCATGCAGGCCAGAGCAAGCCAGGCGCCGTTGGCGTTGAATGCTCCGGCGGGCATATGCGCGATGGGCCCTGCCTTCAACTCGGCGTTGACTTGCTCGATCACGGCATGGCGTCGGTGGGCTTTATCGGCTTGGACTGTGTTCAGGACATCGACTGGAATTGTTGTGAACACGGCGTGGTAGCGCCACACGGTGAACAGACCCTCTTGCCCGGCTTTGGCGAGTTTCTTCTGGTTCTTCTCCGGGATCCGACGGATCACGAGACGACCGGTGACTGGGCTGTTCGTGGTCGTGAACGCGGTATACCCGGTTTCGGCGACTTCGGCTTCGGAGATCCATTCCTGATTGTCCTCGTCCCAGATCGCCTGCGGATACTGGATGCCCGCCCACGCGGACTCGTCAATGCCAGTAATGGCTTTCGTGATGGAGGGGTTCATGCAGGCCGTGACCGTGATATCCGCGCCGGCTGTGATCGCGGCGTTGGCGATGTCGGAGTTGTAATACGCTGAGTCGGCAGCCAACACGACACGCTTGCCGGCTACCCCGGGCAGTCGGCCGACCGCTGAGAGTGCATCTTGGGTGAACTTCTTCGCGCCGCGGGCTGAGTGCACGGCTCCTTTGCGCAGCCGGTTGCCGATGATGACTGGCTGTGCCGACGTCGTGGAGGCAACTGCGAGGAGACCGTTGAGTCCGCGCACACCGGTATAGCCATGTCCGGATCCTTGCTTACGGGCGGAATGGACGGCGATGACAGTGTCATCGATATCAACGAATACCATCTGGTCAGCCGGATTGGCCGTGTTGGTGCGGGTGGGGAAGAAGTCAACGCGCCGGGCCAGGTTCTGAAGGGCCTGGTCGCAGGCGGTCTGGAGGGCGCGTACGTGGCCGAATGTGAACTTCCGTAGGAACTGGCCCAGCGTCGATGGGGCGTAGACGCTGGTGGCCAGGTGTTTCATGCCGCCGGTGCGGTTGCGGTTCATATCGTCGATGCTGTCGGCCCCGGCGAGCATTCCGGCGACAAGGGACATGACTTTCGTGCCCGGGTTGGCTCCCTTGTCGGTGGGGATATGTACGCGGTCGGCCACGGCTGTTGGCAGGCCTGTGTCTTGGGCGAGTTTCACCAACGGGATGAGTCCGGTGTCGGCGATGAGGCGTTCATCATCGAAGGTGTGGGACAGGCCGGTGGGAGTGTGATTGAATAGCACCTGCGAGGTGCTCCTTCCTTGTGGGTTTGTAGGACTTAAGACATCACTATTTTCCCACGTCAGAAGGGGCACTTCCACTTTATTCAGTCATCAATACCGGCTTATACATCGGCGGATCAGGGTTTAGCCGCGATAGCGCCACCTGCGAACAATAAGGACCAAAGGAATGGCTGCGACAACAATCGTCAAAACAGGGGCACTCGTCAGCGCTGATACGGCAGCCCCCGCTGCTATAGCTGTCAGCAAACCATCGAGGGCCCACATCGCTCTCGTCAGCACCATCGGGTCCCCCATTGGCGAAGGAACCGACGTGAGGAATTGGACCGGCATCGGACCTTTCAACGCGCTCATGAGAATGGAAGCAACTGTCAGGACTGACAAACCAACCGTTGAGGCCACTACCTGAAGAATCGATCCGCTAGTCATCTGCACACCGATCAGACCACCGATCGTAGCGACGACAGCACTGGCGAAGATCGGAAAGATCACGTGAACACTAATGAGAAACCGATCACTGATGCCGTACAGAGGCAGATCCGAGACTTCAGCGGCACCATGCCGAAGTCCATCGGCAAGTGGGCCTACGCCCATATAGCTCAACGTTCCAGCACCGAGCCCGAGAAGGGCAGCTAGGGGGCCTAGTGACGATCCCAACCCCACAAGTACCCCGGCGCCGAAGACGCAAACGAGGCTCGTCAATAGTCGGATCGGACTTCTCATCGACGCGTACAAATCACTACTGGCGATCGTGATCCAGACATGTCGCGACGGCCGCACCGCTCTCATGGTCCGCAGAAGCCGTGGAGGTTCGCGATAAATTGAGGATGCCTGGCCAAACTCCATGATGAAGAACTGCGCTTGTGCCTGCGCCAAGCGAACAGAGCGCTTGAGCAGATCATCAAATCGTTGAGACTCAAGCATGCGAGGTAGGCAGCATACTGCGACCACAGCAGTCGCTGCCCAAGCTATCAACGCGATGACCGTTCCAGAGCCGCTGGACAGAATCTCTGCCGGCAATGCCTGCCACGTCCCAGGGACGAACAGCACACAACCGGCCACAGCCAACATGACAGAGGCGGTCACACCAGAAGCTCGCGGAAAAGTCTGGCTCGTGACCCAAAGACAAAAGACGATGATGCCAGTGCAGAGGCAAGCCACCACGACCAGTGTTGCTTCCAGGGCAGAGATGATGTCGGTCGTCCACATACTGGTTGCGACCAGAATGGAGGCCGCTATCAACGCCCCCAGTACCCACATGGCCGCGATTGATAGCGGGCGACGATAGGCTGTGATTCGAGGAATCTGACTACCGGCTAGCGCATATGTGAGAAATGGGGGCAATGTCGCCGGGCCCTGAAACCGGCCGCCCCAAAGGGCGGCGACGCAAACAAGCACAGAGACTGCGAACGCCGATCGTTCTGCAACTGGTGAAGCGAGAATTGCACTGGCAGTCGGTGAAATCAGGGAGAGGAACAGAAGACGAACTATGGGTACCAGACAAATCACAGACAGCAGGATTACAGCGTAGATAATGAACCCTACGTCGCGTCGGGGTTCAGGGTGCTCGCTGTCAACCGTCCTGTTTCTCCAGATCGACGTCGCCGCGGCGTACTGCGATTTCACGTCGTTACATCCAGACTGAGGACACGGTTTCCAAGATCATCTGCCAGATGAGAGCTGTGAGTGGCCACTACGACAGTGACGCCATCGTTTCTCAATGACTGAAGGATTTGCGACACAATACCCAAGCGCTCATCATCAAGTCGTTGCTCCGGCTCATCGACAATCAGAACGTCGAACGGTCGCGCAAGCACAAGACTCAATCCGAACAATTGGAGTTGTCCGGACGAAAGCTCATGAGGAAAACGCAGTGCTAGTTGTGATAGCTCTAGCTTGTCGAGGACGCTGGTTGCCATTTCTTCAGCGTCCACAGATCGCGGGAACCACGTGCTTGACACTAGCGCGACATGGTCACGGACAGTGAGGTCCGAGGCCATCGGCGGAAGGCCGATCATGACAGCGACTGTGCGACGAAAAGCTCGGCTTCTCGTATTCGGTGCGCTCCCGTCGATGAGAACCTCACCACTTGTCGGAGGCAGGGTTCCTGCGAGTACGCGAAGCAACGTCGATTTACCAGAACCATTGTGACCGCGGATCACTAGAGCTTCTGCCTGTGAGAGTGAGACCGTAGTGGGTTTCAACAGAGGTACCTCTCCCGCAAAGACACTGACGTTATTGAGTTCGATCATAAAGCGACTGTTCCACCGTCCTGCATGTTTCGTTGTGACAATATGTGTACCCCAGGGGACGAACCAACGTCCGGAAGCAAACCGTGACTATGAAGTGATGCGAGTTGTCGGACGTGGGCTTCAATCAACGCCGTCACCTTCACGTGATGCATCAATGAGCTCGTTTGCCATGGCGATGGCACCCGGGAGGTTGAATCCAGTCTCTTGAGAGTCCCGGTCCGTGGCCTTGATCCCAACGACAGGCGGAGCTGTAGTCACGTTTGGCCGCTCAAGTAGAATATCTCGCCAATGCTCGATGACGGAGTTGATCACGGGTATAGCCTCGCACAGGATGATTGGGAGATTGGTGACTTGCATCATCATTAAAGCTGGCGAGTCGCTGCGTCCCTGTGCCAGTCGCATTACGCTGTCTAGGCTCGCGGGGAAGACAATGATGCAGTCTGAGTCTCCTGTGCGTCCTTGCCTCCAGTCTTCACTCTTGGCATCGTCCCATTCGTCTTCCCATACGTGTCCGTTGCACAGACCTGCAATCGCGTCTTTCGTCACGAAACGCGAAGCACCTCGAGAGATTGAAGCGTTGACCACGACGTCTTGGTTGATATGTCTGAACCAGTGAATCCACCAGGGAACGAGCGAGGCTCCGATCGATCCTGTGATGTGCAGATGCATCTCAGAGCCGTGGTAGACGCCATATTCGCCGACATCGGTTGTCATCCTCGAACCCCTTCCGTATTGACGGCCAGCCACTGCGAGACGAGGATCGGCTGCATACGTTCGCCCTCCGGCGCCGATGGGACATAATTCATCAGTAGATATTGAAATTGTGGCCCAACAGCGTCTTGTATGAGGCCCCGGCAGGTATCTGCGACCAGTTCGTAGGGAAGACTTTTGAAGATCCAGTCGAGTCCCGCGTAATTGTCTCGCATCACAGTCAATTGTTGCATTGCATCGAAGAGGGCTTTCGGGCCGCGACTTCGTGGATTGATGAGGACATTGAAAACGCTGTGATGGACAGGTGGGGTTGGTTGGGTCCCCGAGTAGGAGTCCGGTGACTATGTGAGTTTCGCATCCGATAATGGATGCAAGGAGGAAATTCACAGATCATGGCACGTAGACATACCCCGGATCAGGTCATCGCGAAAGTGCGTC
>NZ_FXZH01000046.1 GCF_900169365.1 Brevibacterium sp. 239c | reverse complement strand
GCTCTGGCAAGGTCCCAAAGGCACTCGACCTGCCTGAGACCGCCTGGATCAACAAACCCGAAGAATCAGTCGTCGATCAGCAAGCCGCCTAACTCCCTTTGGTCTCATTCACCTTGACAACTTCCGCATCACCGTTGACCGCTTTGACGGGCAGTTCGCCGCCGACAACTTCGTCCTGACCCACAACTCGTGGACTGCGGCTACCGCTATGAGCTTTTGGGACAAGGGAAAGAACTGGACGGAAGACACCCTGCCGGGTTCGGCCTCCGACACGAAGGCTGCCACGGAGAACGCCGTGTCACTGGCACCCATTTGGGTTGTTGACGACTTGGCGCCCTCGTCGGATCCGCGCAAGGCGGAGAAGGAACGGGAGGGAATTGAGGCGCTCCTGCGTGCCATTCACAACAACACGGGTAAGCGACGTTCATCTGGCACCGGCGCCCAGCAGGATGTTCGCCGACCTCAAGCCATGCTCATCGCCACAGCGGAAAACGACATCGACATCCACTCGGTAGTCTCGCGCATCATCTCAGTGCGGATGTCGCAGAACTCGCTGAATACGGCTGCCATGGAGAAGATGAGGTCGCTGCGCGGAACGGGTGAGGCTCCGACTGTGACTGCTGCGCTCATCGACTTCATCGCCAATAAGCGCCACCTCGACGATGCGGAAAAGAGGGCACCGGTCAAGCAAGTCATCGAGGACCAGTTCGATATGCTCACTGGCGACTTGAAGTACGTCGTGAAGTCTCAGTATGGGTTCGCAGACTCGGAGTTCGAGCGTCAGGCGAAGTTGCTCGCCGACCTCATGCTCATCGTCCAACCGCTGCGAGAGATGGCCATCGCCTACGGTGTTGACCAGAAGTACATTGATCGCTTGGCCATCCACGCTGAGGGCTCGCTGGGGGAGAAGGTCACGTCTCTGGTTGTGGAAAGCTTCTCGGAGTCCCGCACGGGCGGTCCCGGTCATGCTCTCCTCAGAGCGGTCAAGCGTCTACTCAACACCAAATCCGCCCATATTGCCAATGCCAGCGACCCTCAGATGCCGCCGATGGTCGTCTCCGATAATTCTGATGACGCAGAGGCGAAGGCGATCAATTCTTCGCTGGGCTGGGCATTCATCGAAGGGCAGGGCGCCCGTCCGATCGGTAAAGAGATCGGTGTGCTCTACCGGGGGCCGAAGGGCCAAGATGACGCTGTCCTGTTGCTTGACCCGGCGACGGCGTTCAAGCTGGCGCAGAAGGAGTCTCCTGAGCTTGTGCCGCCAGGGTCAGGGGCCAGAACCGCATGGCAGTCGATGTGGGATGACGGATTGGCTGTCGAGGGGATTAAAGGCATACCCAAGCGAATGACCGCTGATTCTGGAACTAAGCGGTGGTCGGTGCAGATCATGATCAACGGGCGGCGCTTCTCCACGGTGCCAGTACCTTTGGAGACACTGAACTCGACGCTGTGACGTAGCAAGTGACCTACAGCCAATAGGGGTCAGACTTTCTCCGGATAAGGGGAGGTCTGACCCCTGTTTCATGCGCCGACACATCAACGTCTTCGAGGCATATACAGAGTGTGAGCAATCAAGAGAACGACCAAACGGCCATAATTCCGAAAGGGCGGATGGCATTCGTCGGCGACCGTCTTGAAATCGACCAGGAGCTCGTCGATGACAAGGTCCGACGTAAGGCCATGTCACCGTCGACAATGAACGCACTGGCCGGCAATGGATGCCAGGCACGGTTCGCCATCGAGAAGATCGTCCCGCGCGACGAGTCAGCATTGACAGCTTCATCCATTGGAACCGTCGCCCATTCGGTCCTCGAAGATCTCTACGGCCTCCCTGGCCCAGAAAGAACAGTCTTCAAAGCCACAGAATTTGCAGCCAAGCACGTTGGCGGAGTTGATCTGTCGACAGTCAATATCAACGGGTTCGACTTCGCGCACGCGAGCGAATCAGAGAAGGCTGCGGTGAGGGCCACTGTCCAGGGAGAAGTCCACACGGCCTACCGAGGGATCTTTGACATCGAAGATCCCGAAGCCGTCAATGTCTTCTCCACCGAAGCCAAACTCAGCCATGTAGACATCGCTGGCGTTCCGGTCGTGGGTTTCATCGACCGTGTTGACCGAATCAACGACGAACTCCGAGTCGTCGATTACAAGACCGGCAAACAGAAGAAGTCATCGTCGATCTTTGGAGATCCGCACGGCGACCAGCTGCGCATCTACGCCTTGGCCGGTGCGAAGCTCTTCGATCAAGAGGTCGAGAATGCGTTCGTTCTCTATACGAAATACTCCAAAGCTCAGCGTGTGGCAATGAGCGCGCCGAAGTTGAAGAAGACAGAGCGGCTCTTCGTCGATACCTGGGAAGAGTTGGGCGAATGCTCCGATGAAGCCACGTTTGAAACCACCCCATCTGGCTTGTGCGCCTACTGCCCCCTGGCGCGAATCTGCCCTGCATCAAAGGTCACCGACGCAGATGCAGTCGGTGTGCCGCAGGTCGAGCCCGATGCAGTCGCCGTCTATCCGAACGTGGCCGATGAACCAGTAGAAACCGACGAATCCGAAGCCGAAGTGGGTCTAAGTGAGCCAACTGCTGAGGCGGACTCTGTTGTAAGTGAAGACATTCACCAGACAGGAGAGAGCACAATGACACGTTGGCCAGAAGACAAGCCCTGGGAAGCCGAAGTCAAGGGACGTCTCAACCCCAACTCATGGGCTGCCGGTGGTATCGCCGGTGTTGTCACCAACTCAGTTCAGCACCTCAATGCTGCCGGATACGCAGTGAACAAGAAGAATATCCGCGCACTGTCATCGACCCTGGTCAACCTCATTGCACGTATCGAGTCAGGCCTGGCCGGTCACGACGGTGCGAAATGGGGATCAGGTCTGAACAGCCTCGTGCGCCTGACCATGTGGAGACTCCTCGATCACGCGATGCCCATTCCGTTCGGTGCCAGCTCCGCTGACTGGCAAGCCTGGGAGACCCGGCTGGTCAATGCCAGCGTCGGCATCATCGCCACGACCGAGGCCATCTATGACGACGCGATCAAGCCCGGCGGGTGGGTGTTGTTCACCTCCGACAACGGCGAGAGCGCCGAGCCTCATGCCGAAGACGAGTCCGACACCGAGGCCGGTGCCCCGGAAGAGGCCGACGAGGAAACAGACGACGCCACCAAGACCGAGGCCAAAGACGAGACCGAATCCGGCGAAGACGAGGCGATCGATACTGATGTGCCATTCGACGACATCGATGACGAAACCTTTGACGAATCAGCCATGTTCGACGACTGAAAACCCATCCCGATCAAGTTAGACAACCACAACACACGAAGGAACAAACCATGAGTGAAGCCACCGCAGACCTCCAGCCGCTCGTCATTGCAGCAATCAATGCCACCGGCCCCCGCAAAGTCGAAGAAGTCGAAGACGGCGATGAGGTCACACTCGTCGAAGAGACCGAAGAGAACTGGGTCGGTCGGGTCGGCGAGAACGCCCGGCTCATCTACTCACTGATCAATGACGACCAATCACCCGTGGTCAAGGCCGTAGGTCGCCTGTCTGAAGCAGTGAAATATGTGGCCAATGTTGTCGAGGTCAAGAAGGAGAAGTCGTCGAACCGAGCAATTGTGACCCTAGAGACGAAACCGTCGAAGAAGAACCCCGAAGGCTCAGAGACGGTGCGCACCGACAGGTTCGATGACGGCGGACGCCCCATGGCCTCGAAGGCCCGATCGCTCATTGGCCGCCGTGTGCTGGTGTTCAAATACATGGAATCTGCCACCGACGGCTCTGGCCGCGACTTCCGCATTCTCGTCGACATCAAAGATCTCGGTGAGGCACGAGAGTTCGACGAATAGGCCGCCAACGCCGATCAAAGACCGCCGATTCGCCCACTGTGCGACTCATCGGCGGTCTTTGCGCATAGATACAAGTAGCAGCGCATTTGGCGCCCAACAACGAAGAGGAGACCGCAGTGACTGACACCGCGTGGATGGCAGAGGAGACCACCAATGCTGACGAAATCGTCGAAGACGTTGAAACCGACATGACCGACACCGAAGGCAACGTCGAAGAGGCGACGGCCGAGCCCGAGCACTTAGACGACGAGGCACTTGACCTCGGTGAGAGCGACGAGGACGCGGATTCTGGCAAGTCCAAGGCACGGACTCAGGCGCAGTCGAAGGGCCGCGATAAGACCCTCATTCGCCGTACCGTGCGCAAGATGCTCGACGTCCAGGGCGCTGAAGACGATGTGCGCCACGTCGCGGCCTCATTGCTGAGCAAAGACGAGTCAGACGTTGAAGGTCTGGTGGTGACGATTCTGACGGGTGACTCGCGCAAGACCAATCAGCCGATGTCTGACCTCGAAGACCTGATGGAGGCCGACGCCATCGAGATGTCTGCCAACGCCACCGCGTTGGGCAAAGACCGTCTCAAGGCTCTGTGGTCGCTGCTGGGTGATCTCGGCAAGGCTGAAGGTTCTCTGCCTGCCGGCATCGCTCCCGCGGCCATCCAGATCGCAAAGATCATCTCCAAGGATGTCTCCGACGACGATATGCTCACGCTCACTGCCGTCGCAGACCTCATGAAGAAGGCCTAAGAGCTCATGTCGAGGTGTCACAGTTGGCGGCCGCTGGAAGTCGTACCGGAACAGCACGCCCACCATCTGCCTGGTGAATGCCGCAAATGCTGGAAGCCCTGTTTTCGCAAGACCGATGACGGTGCCGCCTACTGTGACACCTGCCTTGAGCGCCTGACCCAGCACCCTGATTGGGCCCCTGTTAGCAGTCCAGCGGCTATGCGATAGCTAATTGGTTCTCTGCACTCCAGCGTTCCCAGCATCTCGACGGTGTTAATCCGTCGAGGGATCCGTGGGGCCGTTCATGATTATAGA
>NZ_FXZH01000066.1 GCF_900169365.1 Brevibacterium sp. 239c | reverse complement strand
CGGGCTGCCCACCCTGAACGGTTCGGCTCTGGCAAGGTCCCAAAGGCACTCGACCTGCCTGAGACCGCCTGGATCAACAAACCCGAAGAATCAGTCGTCGATCAGCAAGCCGCCTAACTCCCTTTGGCCTCATTCACCTTGACAACTTCCGCCCCGCCGAGTTCACCTACATCAGCGAGGACGCGGGGGAGTGGTGTTCCTGCTCGCTTGCTGATGAGAACCCGAAATTCCTGGTCATCCGATGCCTGCGGTTCCCAGGCCAGCGCCTCAGCGTACTCGGCCTCCATCTCGATTTTGAGGTTCTTGGGTTCATGATCGTTGATGAGGATCAGTCCGGAACCGACATCGAGTTTCTGATAGGCGGCCATGACGAACGGGTGCCGTTCAGGTTTTGGTACCGTGCGCACGTCGATGATTTCGGGCGCGGTCTCATCTGTCATGGGAACCTCCACTGTTGGTCTGAAACTGATCAACTTCAAGTTAGCATCAGGGTGACGGCGGGAATGAAATATGGTTTCACGCCCTCGTGAACTCGACATTAGGACAGGAGATACGATGACGGACAATTCCCAGACTCAAAACCTTGGTGAGCTGACGAGCGAACTTCTGGAAAAGGCGCGTGGTACAAACAGCGGGCGGGCTGCCCACGGTGTCTACAGCGGGCGTTATCTCAAACAAGCGCTGCTGACCTTGACGGCAGGGACCAAGATGGCCGAACACGATTCTCCGCCGGAGGCGACGCTGCAGGTGCTGCAGGGACGTGTGGCATTGTCCTCAGCCGAGGAGTCGTGGGAGCTCAGCGCCGGTGATCTCATGACGATACCTCCGGAGAGGCACTCCGTGCAGGCGCACGAGGATTCCGCCTTCCTGCTGACCATTCGAACCGATGTGAGCTGAGCGCTCAGGCGTCCAGCAGTGATGTTTTGCTCTGGGCCTGACCTGGGGTGACCCAGCCTGGCGGCACGGGAGACAATAAAAATGTGCCGCGACATCGAGTGAACGATGTCGCGACACATTACATGGTCGGGATAGCGGTGTCTGGTTGCCCGACATCGTTCACTCCTGTCTCACGACATCGATCACTGACTGTGTCACGACATCATGCACACCCTGTGTCGCGACATCCTTCACCACCTGTCTCACGACATCGTTCACACATGAAGGACACAAACAG
>NZ_FXZH01000024.1 GCF_900169365.1 Brevibacterium sp. 239c | reverse complement strand
ACGCACTTTCGCGATGACCTGATCCGGGGTATGTCTACGTGCCATGATCTGTGAATTTCCTCCTTGCATCCATTATCGGATGCGAAACTCACATAGTCACCGGACTCCTACTCGGGGACCCAACCAGATGATTCCCGCTGCCCGACTCGATATCTCGAATGAGTCCTCGTCGAGGTCGAGATTGGCAGCAACCGTCTTCAAAAGACTGATGACTGACGCCTCGATTAATTGATCGCCAACGTTGTCAGAGTCTCTGTTAGTCAACAAGAGGACTCGAATTTTGTTCAATTCTGCTCAATTCGTAGAGTCGACATCGGCCCCGGGGGCGCCGCCACGGGTCGTGTAAGCGTGGTCGGCTAGTAACTTACACGACCGCGACTAGATTAGCGGACCCTCTTCGAAAGAGCGGATTGCCCGGGAGACTCCCGTAGATAGGTCCGTCTTCGCAGCCCAGCCCAGCGACTGAATCCGATCAGAGGCGAGGCCCAAAGATGCAACCGGCGAATACGAACCGCTGTCAGCCTCATTGGCGAAATCAAGCTTCAGACCAAGCGACGGCCGTGCCGCAGCGAACTCCTCTGCAAGTTCCCGAATGCTGACGTTGCCCTTTGGATCGGCAACGTTGTAGACGGATTCTTCACCACGCAGGTGCGCATAGAACAGGCCCAGAACTGCGTCCGACACATAAGTATAAGTTCTTGTCGGAGCGCCCGCACTCATCATCGTGATGTCCCGCCCACGGACGACATCAGCCAGGAAGTCAGCCTGCACCCGGCCGTCGTCCAGAGCCATGCCGGGCCCGTAGATGTGACCGAACCTGACACTCAACGGTCGAATGTCGAACTCATCGGAATAGGCAGCTAGAGCTGTTTCGGCGATTCGTTTGCCCTCCGAATAGCTCGCGCGCGGAGCAAAGTGCTGAAGTTCGCCGACCGAATCTTCAGCGATCAGTTCGACTCCGGATACAGATCCATACACTTCCGAGGACGAAAGGAGCACGAAGGAGCCTCCTCCGTCGCTGACAAGCCGGTCCAAAAGATTGATCGTGCCCAGCGTATTGGCCTTAAGCGTAGACACGGGCGAACTCTTGTGCAGAGAAGGCCTTGCTGGCGATGCGCCATGGAAGATCGT
Source organism: Brevibacterium sp. 239c (assembly GCF_900169365.1). Lineage (GTDB taxonomy): Bacteria > Actinomycetota > Actinomycetes > Actinomycetales > Brevibacteriaceae > Brevibacterium. The sequence goes on along the minus strand of NZ_FXZH01000024.1, from coordinate 55,949 downwards.
GGTGAATGTCCGCTCGAATTCCTTCGGCTCAATCACATCTCCTTCGACCAGAGTGAAATCTGTCCGTGAGAGGGCAGCGCTGAGCCGTGGCCTCGCTTTGGCAACGTTGCGCACCATTCCAGTGACATGTAAGCCCAGGTCATATTCATCATTAGCTGCCAATAGGGTCCCGACGATGTACATCGGTATCATTCCTGAGGCACCTGTTACAAGAATATTCTGATCGCGGTACGTTTCCCAGGCCAATGGTTCTCTGACCAACCGCCGAACGTCTTCCTGAAATACTGGCGAGTCAAAAAGTGCGACGTCATTCACCAGCGAATGCCTCCCGGTCTTCGATCAGCGTCAAGAAGGTTCGGCAGACATAATAGTCTGATGCGGTAGTGATCTTGATGTTGGTACGTGGTCCCTCGACCCGATGGACGTCGTATCCGAACCCGTGCATGAGTGTGCAGGTATCGATCGAGTCGTGCTCGCCTTCGGCAACTGCACGATCGTAGCCGTCAAGAGCATCCTTGAGCCGGAATGTCTGTGGGGCCTGGGCTGTCCACAGTGGGTCCCGTGGGATGACATCCTTGATGCCGGCTCCCTCTTCGACCACCACGGTCTCAGTCATCTTTGTGCATGTGATTGCTGAGCCATACTCAAGCGCGCTCTCGATATTGCGAGATACAAGGTCTGCATCAATGAGCGGGCGAACTCCGTCGTGGATGAGAACCAGACTGTCCGGGGCATTGCTTTCAGCGACAGTTTTCAGCGCGTTGTGTCGAGATTCCTGACCGGTTGAACCACCATCGACAATCCACTTGACCTTGTCCAACTCGTATCGCTTGACAAGTCGTTCAAGATGCTCGCGGAACTGCGGCAATATTGCTACGGCAATTGCGTCGATGTCTGGGTGCTGCTGGAATATATCCAAGGTATGGACGATCACCGGGCGACCGTGGATTTCCAGAAACTGCTTCGGTCGAGAGCTGTGAGCCATTCTGGCACCGACTCCTCCCGCGAAGACTACTGCGATGTTTGCCATTCGTTCTCCTCGTTGTTCTCTTCTTCAGCGATGTCCGCAGCGCTCTCATCCTCATCTGGATGGTGCGAGCTGTCTTCTTCGGCATCATTGTCGGGGTCTTCTTCCAGATCCTGTTCGATCAGGTCTTCGTAGCGAAGTGGACCTGAAGGCGCGGAATCGACCACGGGGTCTGAAAGTATCAGCGAATCGATGACTCGGTCGGAGTTGTTCGTATCGACATAGTCAAAGTTCTCTTGCACGAACTCCTTCGTCTTCTCAACACTCAGCTCAGGTTCACGGAGAAGTGAGATCAGTTCATCGAACGTAGTGGCAATGCTTCCAGGAGCGGCTTCTTCGTATGCTCTATGCATTCCGCGAGTCGCTGAGTATGTCTCGAGGTCATAGGCGAAGAAGATCATCGGCCTTTCAAGCAACGAGTACTCATAGATGACTGACGAATAGTCAGTGATCAGAATGTCGGAGATCAAGAGCAGATCGTTGGTGTCCGGGCAGGCGGCGACGTCAATGAGCCGATCGCTGAACTCAGCTGGGATTGGTGCTGGGTCTGGGATGAAATGATGCTGGCGAAAGAGAACAACAGAGTCTTCCCCGCACGCCTCATACAGGGCTGCGAAATCAATTACGTCGTAGTCGTAGTGCGCGTCGCCCGAGCCTCGTCCCCGGAAGGTCGGAGCCAGTAAAATCTTCCGTTTACTTTTGGTATTCGGGAATGATTCCTCAAATTCGATACGCACTTCTTCAGCACGTCCTTCACGCAGGAATCCGTCGATTCGTGGCAGGCCCGTGGCAAGAACGGACTCTCGCTCAATTCCGAATGCCTCACTATAGACATCGCGCAGATGCTGGGATCCACATATCGCATAAGAGTAGAGACGGTGAGCGTTGCGCAGATTCGGCGAACCATACTGACCGAAACGGCTATATCCGACTGATTTAAACCCACTTCCCGCATGCCACAGCTGCACAATTTTCTGATTGTTTCGATCGCCGAGGTCTTTGAGGACCGCGAAGTAGTCGTCGATCAGGATTGTGTTTGCTTTGCCCATCTGCCAGGCAAGATTGAGCGCGTTTTGGCGAGAGCTGGTCCGTCCCGTCCGGAATGAGTATCCGAAATTGAAGTCCTTATCTAGCCCTCGCTCAAGCATCCTGTCGTGGACCGCCTTGAGGTTGCCCTGCATATTCGGCCTCGCTTCGGAAGCAAACAGGACATTGTTGCCCGCTGCCGGGCGCCTCTTTGCTGCAACCGCGAACACGCCTCGCAGAGCTTTGCGTTTCGTCTTTACCCACTTCGATCGCACTTTCGACTTGATTCGCGCACGAACGGTCGATGGCTTCCCTGCTGACCGACCGAACGAATAGGTACGCATCAGGAAATGCGGTGCCTCTTCGTCGTCTGAGATTCCGAATGTCACTGTATATGCAGATCGGTTCTTGTTGTAGACGAAGGCTCTGGACCGTTCGTCCAGCTCGGCGACTCGTCCGAGGGGGAAGTCCGCAGGGTGCAACTCCGCACCTGTCCGCGCCACCAGGAAGTAGGTGCCATTGGGCACCTGACCTCGACGATTAAAGAGAGTGACGATAATCTTCAGGTTATATCGAGTCGTATCGATGCGCTCGAAAGTCACGGGGAACAGCTTCTCACCGGGGTTCGCATTTGAAGTGAGGTAGAAGTCATCGACCGCGTCACCAGAGAATTCGACAACGAAGCTGAGGTTCACCCGCTCCCATTTGATGTCGACGATAGTTAGATCTGCTGACACAATACCCCTTGCCGTCCGCATCAAGCATTCGATGCGCGTAGTTCATCGTTTCGTAATTCAGACAGCATAACAGGATCGAGACGTTGGTCGACGCTACCAGTCCGTTGGAACCTACAAGTGTGGTCAGCCCAAATTTCACGTGAATTTCTACTCAGATCTATGCTTCTACTACTAGCGGCCTCAGACCAGTACATGCTTCCACCTTGGAACTTTATGTCTTGAGCAATCCACAGACTCCGTACTCACCACTAGTGGCACCTTAGTGGTGCTTTTCCTGGCGTGAGACGTCACCGGTGGCCGCAGTTCCCTACCTCAGCGCTTAGAACGCGTGAACTTTTAAGTCGCTTGAGGAGGTGGTGGTGTCGATCTGAGAAGGAATCCGTGCGCGAGGGCGCTGTCGTTGTCAGTCTCAAAGTCTGAAATATCGACGATAGTGTGCTTCATTCGTCATTTTCCCACGTAAGTAGCCCACATCCTCCGTCGGGTTCGACCTGTACAATTTTTCGTCTGCGGTGGTCGTTGCCACTGAGGCCTGCGGGCACCTTTTGCCCGTAGCATGAGTGATGGCATCATGTGCCAGGGCCGCGTGGAAGGCCGAATCGATTTTCTGAAAGGTCCACTGTGAAAAACCTGGTTCGTACGACTGCTCTGAAAGCTGTGCGGTCGCGTGCATGGAAGAACACCAGCAAGTGGATCAGGGGCACCGAGCGCTGGCAGCAACTTGAAGACGAGTATGACGGAAGCTACGTCAAAGCTGACGTTGTCGTCTACTTTGGTGATCGCAAACCCAAGTTCTACCAACTCAGTCAGTGGATCCCCGTACTCGAGGAACTTCACCGGAAACACCGTGTAGTTCTCGTCTTCCGAAAACCATCGGCACTGCTTCAAGCCCGTGAGATCACGCGCTTGCCCATGGCCCTCAAACGCAGGTTCGATCCACTCCACACCTTCTACCACGCCAACGACTTCAAACTCGCTCTGTACGTGAACAACGGCATGACGAACTTCCAGTCTCTTGGCTTCGCACCGATGGTCCATGTTCATGTCAATCATGGCGAGTCCGACAAGCTGAGCATGGTTTCTAACCAGGCGAAATCGTATGACAAAGTCTTTGTCGCCGGTGATGCGGCAATCAACCGCCATCGCAAATCCCTGGTCGACTTCGATGAGTCTGCACTCGTCAAAGTCGGTAGACCTCAGTTGGACATCGACAGGGTCCCAGAGCTGGAGACTTCGTCAGCGACAACAATCATGTACGCGCCGACCTGGGAAGGAGAGAACGATGCGAACAACTACACATCCGTCGATCTCTTCGGTCCCCAGATTGTTGAGGCCGCGTTGGGAATCAAGGGTTCACGTGTGATCTACAAACCGCACCCACGCGTAGCCGCCTCCAGCGATCCCGCCATGGCGGTGGCGAACGCGCGGATCCTTGAACTCATCGCCAGCGCCAACGCGTCTATTGCAGACGAGTCCCTGCAGCACCAGATTCTGATGGAGGGCGACATCCTCGCAATGTTCGACACGGTCGATCTTCTCGTCACCGACATCTCCAGTGTCGGACTCGACTACCTCTATCTGCATCCGGAGAAGCCACTGGTTCTGACAGATCGTCGCGACGACATGGCCAAGCTCAACGATGAGGCACCAATCAGCCGTGCGACACCCATCATCGACGGTTCGACAGTGGGACAGGCAGATGAGCTGCTGCGCGACATGCTGACGAACGACTCAGCGGCCGAGGCACGCCAGGAACTGCGCCGCCACTATTTCGGCGAGGGAACAAAGGGTACGTCGACCGTATTGTTCACGGAGGCCATCAGCACGCTCATCGCCAACAGGACGTCTGAAATGAAGAAATATCATTTCGAGAGCACCAACGCCGAGGCGAGCGACGAATAATCTCGTCAGCTAGTGTCGCGTGTCGTTAATTCCTGAATGGTTAGTTGTTTGGGAATTGGGTTATGGCGAATTCTCGCGCTCCAGCACTGGTCCTGTTCGAAGACGAAGAACCTATCCTGCGTGAATGGGTACGAGCGTCAACGATCAAGGCCGGCCTGGCAAGGCGAGCACGGATCGTGCTGCTGGCCGCCGACGGCCTCGCGAACACACGCATCGCTGAACTGGCGGGCTCGTCAGTGGTGACCGTGCTGAAATGGCGGACACGCTACGCCGAGTCAGGCATCGCCGGACTCGGTGATGATCCACGCTCGGGCCGGCCGAAACAACTCGACCACTTCGACATCGTCACCACCACGCTGGTCCCGCCACCGAAGAAGTACGGTGTCACACATTGGTCCTCGCGCCTGCTGGGCAAGCATCTGAAAGTCGGCAATGCGACTGTGGCCCGAGCGTGGCGTGAGTATGGGATCCAGCCATGGAAGGCAGAAACGTTCAAGTTCTCCACCGACCCCGAGCTGGAAGCGAATGTCACCGATGTCATCGGCCTCTACCTGTCACCACCGGAGAACGCCGTGGTACTCAGTGTCGATGAAAAATCCCAAATCCAAGCTCTGGATCGCACCGCACCATTGCTGCCGATGCGCATGGGCGATGCCGAGAAACGCACCCATGACTACCACCGGCACGGAACATCAACACTGTTCGCGGCTTTGGACGTCGCCACAGGCCAGGTCACCGGGGCCGTGAAGCCTCGTCATCGGCGTCAGGAGTTCTTATCGTTTCTGCGTCAGATCGATCGCGCGTATCCGGACCAAGAGCTGCATTTGGTTATGGACAACTATGCGGCTCACAAGACAGCCGAGGTCCGGGACTGGCTGGAGACTCATCCCCGGTTTCATGTCCACTTCACCCCAACGTCGGGGTCCTGGTTGAACCTCGTAGAGGTGTGGTTCGGAATCATTGATCGCCAAGCGATCAAACGGGGCGTGTTCACGCCAGTGAAGAATCTCAACAAGAAGATCCGGGAGTTCATCAATGGGTGGAACAAGCGTAAGCACCCGTTCGTGTGGACAAAGACACCAGAACAGGTCCTCGCGAAAGCGAAACCTAAAACAACTTCAGAAACGCGACACTAGGTTCAGACCATTGCCAGTCGACGAACGGACAGGTTGCCGAGTCTTGTCGAATACCACTCTCGTCGGCCGGTGCTTTCCGCCGTGTAGCTCTTTAAAGGACGAATTCTGCGTTTCCCATTCCACGGATCATGTGGTCGCCGGAGGTAGACGTCGAAGGTCTCGTCCTTCGATTCGGAGAACTTGCCTTCGTCAATGTCGAAGGTAATGATCGCGCCGCGGCCGAAAGGCCGACGCTTGATCGACGGATCGGTGCATAGAAAGTATGTGTTCTTCTTTCGTGCGGCGAGAACCAGCTGCAGGGAGGCCGCAATCGATTCGTGAGTCTGACTGAGCTCCAGCTCGATTCGTGCTCCATCAACAGTGGGTGCGACCCTCAAGCTCTTCGCACTGATCGCTTGACCGCTTTCTCGCGGGTCGACGTTCGGAAGCAATACAGGGCTCAGGCCTTCCAAGACTGTTTTCCAGCGCCGGTAGCCGGCCTCTGGAAGATATTGTTTGACAGTCTCTTTTGCGGCCTCCCGCATCGTGGTTACTCGCTCCGATCCGAGGCCCACGAACTCCTCAATCTGAGTGGCCAACGCTTCGATGTCACCTAGTGGCGTGATGAAGCCGTTCTGGCCCTGAATCACCAGATCTCTGGGCCCATAGGTGATGTCGTAGACAATGGGGACGCAACCAGCACCCATCGACTCCATCATCGCCAGGGGCAGGCCTTCGCTGGTACTTGTCAGCATCGAGAAGGATGCAGACTGGAGGCGTGCTGGTACATCATTGACATACCCCGGAAGCCGAACCCGATCTTCGACGCCGAGGTCCGCAATCAGGTGTTCAAGCTTCTCACGCTCGGTACCTTCTCCCAGCACGGTCAGGGACACGTCCACTCCCCTGCCCTTCAGCAACGACACTACACGTATCGCATGATCCACACGTTTGAGCGGAATCAGGTTGGCGATCATCACAGCATTGTTCGTCGAGCGGTCAGCTTGGGCCTCGTCCTGCACTGACCCCACCGGCAATTCTCCGGTGAGCAGCTTGATATTGGCTCCGGAGATACCCTTCGCAGCTATCGCATCGGCTTGTTGCTTGGTCTGCACACCGACCGCATCGAACCGGTCGAAATTGCGCATTGTCTCAACTCTGCGAGGAAGGAACTCTCCGTGAGCACCATTCCAGGGGTGACGAAGATGGGTTCCGTGCAAGAAGAGGATGAGAGCAAATGTTCTCTCAGTGATTTCATGGATGAATTCGCTGATCTTCTTGTCATCGACGATGAGGACTGAGGGCTCTTCCGTGATCGTCGCCGTGATCCAGGCATTGTAAAAGTCTCGGGGGCGATTCCATTCGGCGATCGGATTGCCGCCTGCCGAATAGAGGACGAAACGGCGCCCGAGCTTCGGATCGTGAACATCAGTGAGCAGCAGAGTGTTGTCGGGACGCAGATAATTGCGACGAACGACTCCCGTAGAACTCGAATTGCGAAAGACATCGTAGAACTCGGTGATGCTCTCGACTTCCCCGTCGACTTCGGGCACGGGATCCGTCGGCGTCTTTCCACCCAACGCGGCGAGTTCGACGTCAGATCTGCCTCTCAAGTCCTGCCAGATGTTCACCAACTCGACGGATTCATCCATCCGTCCTTCGGAGATGAGCCGGGTCCGCGTCGCGTCCACGTCCATTCTCGGACTGAATGTCAGCAGCGTCTGCGACAGAGGACTGCCGTATTTCTGAAAACTGCGGATTCGACGCAACGCAGCGGTTGTCATTCCCCCGATCGAATCGGGAATACCCCAGATGGCGTTGTAGACATGTAGCGCATCGGTGTCGAACCCCGCCACAGGACCAATCGCAAAGTGATCGTGGTCAACGTCCTTGCGCAGCAATCGAGAAATGGGTTTCAACGTTGGTGTCCTTCCTCAATCCCGCCGAGGTGTTTTCCGAGCATGGCTGGTTTCACGGTACGAGCGCCATATGTCCGTGATGGCGAAGCTGCCCTCTCCAGTTCACGATCTTCGGGCTGTCCGATGTTTCCCAGTGCGCGCGTACGTTCCACTCAGTGCCGAGTTCCGTGTAGCAGCCTCGTATTGCGACCTGCAGCGAATCGACATAGTTGATTCCGACTGTCTTCAATAGTCCGAGGACACGCTCCACGACGCCTTCGGAACGGAGTCGAGCAAGGTTGAGCACCGCAACCTGGGGATCAAAGACAATGAAATCTTTGTCGAGATGACTGTGGCTGGCGAAGACGAAGTCCAGGGCTCCCTTGTGATCTTCCTTGAATGCACTGGCTATCCGCCGCATGAGCGTGAGACCGCTGGTCCGGGTCTTCCTCACATCCCTCTTCGCGCCGAGGAAGGACGTGCCCAGTTCTGTCTTTGACAGTTCCGTGATATCGGCGGAAACCTCCCCTGCTGCTGGGAGGACGACGATTCTGTCATGATCAGCAAAGATCGCTGGCAATAGAGCCTGGACCAGGTCGTCCGACTCCCGAATGCCTGGAAACGTCACCGGTTCAAGGACGTTGATGGTGCCGTTGGTCAGTCTCTCCTGGATAGCGTCAACCTGTTTCGCGCCAAGAGCGCCAGATGCCACCCACAGTCGATAGGAGCTGGCGGCATGGTCTTCGATGGACGAGACAAGCGCACCGACGAGGTGGCTCTCACCGCTATTCACGGAAACATAGACATCTGTCGTTCCGCTCGTCGGCGTGGGACACTCGACCTTATCGACTGCCGAGGCAATTTCCGTGTTTGCGACGTCTGGCAGATGCGCCGTGGCCAAGTATTTATCTGCGACGGCCATATCGGCTTCTGTGATTTCGATCCATTTGGCGTAGATCGTGTCCTCCGAGGCCCCCGAGGCGATGAGCGGGATGATTACGGCAAGTTTGTCGAGGATTCCGGTGCGAATCGAGTCGAATTCGGCGTCGTTGATTCCGTAGAGGCCCCCGAACCGGGAGTCTGATTTGTTCTTGGGCTCGAACTGCACCTCGGCGCCCACTGATCGCGCGGGGAGGTTGGCGTGCAGGCGGGAAGTCAACACGCGCGAGTATTTGTACGCATAGTCGCCTACCCAGCTTCGCGCTAGTTCGAGGTTTTCGGGGAACGACTTGTCGCGGATCGCTGTGACAGTCTGCTTCTTCTTCGGTCCTTTGCCGCCCTTCATCCAGTCAACGAGCAGTGTTCCTGATCGCAGGTCGGGGTGTGGGGCTGGAAAGAGAGTGTCAACGGTCGTGGTCAGGCAACCTGAGAAGAAGGCGGGAACCCCAACGGCACGCAATAGCGCTACCGACTGCCAGTCACGGCACCCGACCGGTCCGTATTTCTTCAGGTACGCGATGGCATCGGGCGTGAGCATCTCGGGATATCGGACAAAGACCGACAACAGGATGGGACGGAGATTTGGGTGGAACGGGATGTTGAAGGACTTGCCGAAGATGTCATGCATGTACCACCCGAAGGCGATGTACCAAGTGTCTTCCGGGATGTCTTGGTAGACGTTGCCATCACGGTAGACCTCGACCAGATTGAGTTCAGCCTCAGGGCCCGAGTATTTTCTCTCTGCTTTGACCGTTTCTCGCAGCTTCGCGAACAGTTGAGTAAGACCGCTGTCACCTGTGAAACTGAGGTTCTCATATCTCAGCAGGTGTCCAATTGAGGCGACCGTCTGGATATAGTCACCGATGTTGCGTGAGCGGATTCCTGGCTGGTCATAGCTGAGCACACCGAAGTTTCGCTTTCCTGCGGTCGTCGGAAGTGGTTCCAGATGCGTTCCGCCTGGGAGCCAGTCACGCATACGTGTGAGCTCGTAGTGAATGGCGGCGTCCAATTTGTCGGCGCCCCACGAGAGACGGTCTTCGACGAGGGTCCGAACGTGGTCGAAGGCGTCGATGCAGAACGCAGATTCGGCGGTACGCAGGACAGCCTTGGAACTCCACTGTTCAGTATCGCCGCTGTGATTCGAACGCTCGATGAGCGGCAGTGCTTCAGCTCCGAGTGTGTCGATGGCAGTCGGATAGTACTCCACGGCAGCTGCAGTAATTAGTTCTCGTTCGTTCACACGCTCGAACTCTGCCCACGCAGCTGAGGGGTCTGATGCACGGTGGTATGACATGCCCAACAGTGTTCGACCGATCTGACTGTGCTCAGTACGGCCCCGCAGATTCAAACCGATGGACACGACCCCTCCATGGTGTCCCGCATCAATCAGGGCTCGACCGGACTCGACCATCGAGGTCTCTAGTGACGAGCCACTGATCAACGATTCGGCCAGTGTCGAGCCCGCTTGCATCCGTTGGAGCTCCCGCAGTTTAGCTTCGGTTTCCTTCTTGGTCGGTGCGACAGTCCACCCATCGACGTCCGCAGCCGTATGACCTTTGAGTGCCGTCGCCAGATCCCGGTAGGAACGCGCTGTGTCTGCTGAGATCTTCTTTGCGCTGCCGACGGGTTGTGCTTTTCCTTTGCCACTGGTGGCATTGCGCTCTCGCACATATCTCGTTCCCGACGCCCGTTCAACTGTGGGGAGAGCACGACGAGCGATGCCGTGAATCACGGGTTTCACCAGCTCTCGGCCCTTGCTGATTAGCCTGTCAGTTGCGTTTCGCTGATTGGTCACTCGCCTAGTCCTTTGCAGAGGTGTCGGTGATCTGTCGGTAGTCGCTGGCCCTTGATTTCACGGTATCGAAGTCGTCTGTTCAATCGGTCAATCTTCGAGCCTTTTGTCGGTCAGTCGAAAGTGCCCAGCCCAGTGTGGCGCAGCTTGTCGTTGAGTAGAGGTGCAAGGGTCTTAGCGTACGTGGCCGTGATGTGAGCAGTATCGAAATAGGTGATAACTCCCCCGATGACCGGTTCACATCGACCATCCGGACAGAACCAATCTTCCGGGTAGATGATCGACATATGCTCCGAGTCGACCTCCTTCGCCGATTCTGCGAGAGGATCCATCCAGTACCAAGATTTCGGAGTTCCAGAGCATTCTTCGAGCTCATCCTCATGCGTGGCAACGCAATCAGGCACCTGGATATCGTCTCCTCCCGGATAAGGGATGTCTCTGATGACAACAACGTCCAGTTTGGCGTCCGTCCAGCGCTCCAGTATTTCCTTATGTCCTTCTGGAGCCTTCTTCTCGGTTTCTTCCCAAGTCATTCCCTCCAACGGTGTTGACTGCCGTTCCGAGGTAACCACAGCGTCGAATCCGCCCGACGTGGTGCGATCGACAACCCAGTCGGAATAGTCCTGACAACCTTTGATGCCCTCTGGAGTGCCCAGGTCCTGCGGAAGGGTCGAAATGCTGCAGTTCGAGGCCAGGAAGGTCGTGATGGTCCAATCGTTTTTGTCAGCCAGTCTCTCCAGTGCTGGCAGCCAGTGGCCCGCATGTGAATTGCCGACCAGAGCGACCTGCTTCTCGCCGTCGCCATACGTGCATTCTGGTCGATCCGTGTAGGGTTCGCTCGACCAGCACCCGTCTGCGTACGCCTTTGATTTGTCGTTCTTAGCGGCAGCCGGCTCCATCAACAAGGAATCCGTGTCATCACACTTCGGGTTGTCCTTCGCGCTCGGCAGCAATGCTGCGGCGCCCAGACAGGAGTCGGGGTCAGCCAGCGCGGATTGCAGGTTGGCCTTGTTCGTTGCGACGATCCGGTCCGAGACCCACATCTGGCTCAGACCAAGTGTGGCGACGAGTGCCATAGCCACGATCGCGAAGCCAAAAGTCCTTCTCGGGCTGCGCAGGAGTGAGGTTTTCCGGAAGCGATTCTCTACCCACGTCGTGGACGCCCACGCGACAATGAGTGAAAAGAGGATGATTACGGCCTTATCCAAACGGCCAAGGTTCTCCGTGGTGCCCAGCTTCTCGGACAAATATGGAACAAGGACGATAAGTGGCCAGTGCCATAGATAGACGGAATACGAGATGTCGCCCAGGAACTGTGCGGGCCGCAACGATAAGAGAGGGAGCACGGAGAATCGGCCGCGAGAATCAGCGACGATCACAAGCGCGGTGGAGACTACTGGAACAAGAGCGATATAGCCGGGGAACGGCATGTCCGCACGGATGAGGAATGTGCCTGCGACGATCCCTGCCAGTCCGACCCACCCGATCAGTGAGCTGAACGGGAGCCGTTTCGGACGAATATAGCTGACGAACACCGCCACGAGCCCACCAGTCGCCATCTCCCACATGCGAGTCGGAGTGATGAAGTAGGCCATCGCTGGCTGCACGATCGTGAACCAGATCGAGAAGATGAGCGAAGCAGCGAAGACGCCGACAATGGTGAAGCCGACAACTTGTTTGGGGCGTTTCGCCTTCATCCCGATCAGGAATGCGAGTCCGATGATTATGGGCCATACAAAGTAGAACTGCTCTTCGACAGACAGCGACCAGAAGTGCTGTATCGGAGATGGAGCATTGTCAGCCGCAAGGTAGTCGACGCTGGAGCTCGCGAAGTCCCAGTTGACCACGTATATCGCGGCGGAGAAGATCTGCCGTCCTGTATCGACCCAGATCGACTGGGGAGCCACAAGATACGTCAAGACTCCAACGAAGAGGAGTACGAGCAGGGAAGCCGGCAGAAGTCGGCGAATCCGTCTCGCCCAGAAGTCTGTCACGTCTCGCCAGTTCTTCGGCGGAGACTTGATCAAATGGCTGGTGATGAGGAAACCGGAGATGACGAAGAAGACGTCGACGCCGATGAATCCACCGACAAAGCGATTCGGCCACAGGTGGTAGAGGAGAACGATGCCGACTGCTAAGGCCCTCAGCCCTTGAATATCAGCACGGAATCCCGAGCTCTTCGGCTTAGGAGCCGAGCTCGGGGATGATTCAGCGTCGGTGGTTGCCAGCTGCATGTGTCGCTTCCAAAACAATTCTCAGCCGGTTTGATCAGACCCGGCTGCGGTCGCTGTCGTTCCTGTGGTCGGCAGAGCGGTCTTCCGCTCAGATGATGGGAGGACGTCCGTGTCGAGTCATCCTCAACACGCCCCGTTTCGAGAGTTTCTGTCGGTCCTCATCCTCTGCCCACGGATCGAGCTTCCAGCCTGCGCGCCACCCTTCCATCCAAGCTTGGAGCTGGTGTGGCTTGTTCGCCCATTTCAAACACTGCATCAGTGTCCACGAACCGACGTAGGCCCAGCTGAAGGGCCACGGTAAGTTACGTCGAGCCAGCCAGACACGGTTCCGTGCATTCATGTAGAAGTATTCGTCATGGCGTCTGGGATCGATCACAGGGTGTGCCACAGCCAGGTCACCCATGTACCAGACTATGTAGCCGGCGTCCCACACTCTCCAGGCGAGTTCGATTCCTTCGTGGGCGTACCAGAACGGTCCCGGCCAGCCGCCACACTCGTCGAATGCCGTCCGCTGCATGCAGACGGCACCTTCCCAGACTGAGAAGACGTTGGAGGAGTGCTCGGCTTCGCCCTTCTTCAAACGGGGGATCCACCGTTTCGGAGCATCCGGCCCACCCGGTTCCTCGACTCTAGGTTGGATCAGACCGATTCTCGGTTTCGTGCGCATCAGCTGAGCCATGCGCATCAGAGTGGTGTCGTCGGGCAACCATGCATCGTCATCGAGGAAGAACAGGAATTCGCCCTTGACGTGTGGAACTCCAGCGTTGCGCCCGGCAGGGATCCCCAAGTTCTCCGGCAGTCCCAGAGTTTTGACCTCGGCAGGGATCCCTTCGGGCTCCCATCCATTGCCTACACACACAACGTCGAGATCGACACCCTTCTGCGCCAGCAGAGATTCGAACCCGCGGTTGAGGTCGTGCAGTCGCTTCCCTTGGGAGAGCACGACAACACCAAATGAGTATTTGCGGCTCTCTTCGAATCTCTGGGAAAGAATACGGGAAGAATCAGTCATGACAGTCTCCTCGAGGCCATGATCGACATGAAGTGCCCGATGACCGACAGTAGGCACAACGGTGCCAGTATCAGAACGAGCCAACGTTCGCCGAAGAGCGGAGCCGCGCCAGCTGACGCTGCAATAAGCGTCGCGATGCTCGCTGCCAGAGCGAGGAGCGACATCTCCACGGAATGGTAGATGCGATGGAACGGTACGAAACGGGCAGCTCTTTTGAGCTTCGCTACAAAACCTGGGTTCAGCGCGGTTGCCGCTTGCGAGTCCGCGAGTTTGTCCAGACCGTTGAATGCTCTGGAGACGTGAACCATGTCGTTGAGTGCTTTGTTAAGCAGGACGAAACCAGCGAGGACAGTTCCGGCCAACAAGTAGGGGTATGTTCCGGCGGGATCATCGCTGAGGTTGTCCCACTCCCCCACCGCTCGCACACCCAGAGCCACGGCTACCAGGCCTTCCGTGGTGTAGTGCCCGACTTTGTCTAGGAAGACGCCTTTGGCTCCGCTGGTGCCACGCCATCTGGCTACTTCTCCATCGCAGCAGTCGATGTACATCTGGACCTGAGAAAAAATCACTGCGAGGATTGCTCCCCAGATCCCTGGGATGAGCAAGCTGGCTGCGATGCACCAGCCGGCAAGGATCATCAGACCGGTGACCCCGTTGGCACTGATCCTCGTACGCACGAGGATCATCGTGAAATAGATCGAAATGTGCCTGAGGTACAGCTGTGCGCTCCAGTGCTCAGCATTCTTCCGACTGCGAACTTCGATTGGCTGAGCCTTAGCCCGAAGCTCAGCCAGGGTCGGGTGGCTCTGCGGTTCTCGTGTTGGCACACCCGCTCCTCTCTGCTTCAAGGCATGTGAATAGCGTTTCGAAGCATTCTACTGTGGTCACATCGATTGCTCTTGAGAAGGCACAGGGGTGTCCAATGCACTTCAGGTAACCGAAATGTCAGGGTTTGCCGAGTTCCGTCTTGATGCGAGTCGTTGAAATTTCGGGGGTACGGGGCAGGTAGACGACTTCACATTTGTCTTTGAGGAAGTCGAACGTCCCTTCCCAGTCGTCACCCATCACGAAGGTGTCGATGTGGTACTTTTCGACATCGGTGACCTTCTGTTCCCAGTTGTCCTCTGGAATCACGAGGTCGACGTAGCGGATCGCCTCAAGCATGTGCTTGCGTTCCTCATAGGAAAAGTAGGACTTCTTGTCCTTACCAGCATTGAACTCGTCGCTTGAGAGCGCTACAACGAGGTAGTCGCCCTGCTCTTTGCAACGCTGGAGCAGACGGATATGGCCATAATGAAGAAGATCAAACGTGCCATATGTGATGACTCGTCGCATGAAGGAACCTTCCAGACGATTTGGTGCCTCGAGGGCAGGCAGATGGGAGTAGCAGTTCAGCGGCAGTTTACCAGTCTGTTACTTTTGGTCACAGATGTGTAACTTGCCTCACGAATCAGCTTTTTGAAGACGGTCTTCGTTTCGGCGCTCGATGACGGTTTTAGTGGCGTCGACGAACTGAGAGATCTGTGCACCAGGCGACGTATCGCCCAGATAGCGTCGGCCCAGCTCGGTGGAGAGGTCCCAGGCCGATTCCGCTTCAACGATGAGATCGACGATGTCCAGGCTGTCATCTGCGGGCAGGGTGAGGCAACGATCAAGAAGACCGCCGGACAGCACCTCGGCGTCGGAGCTATAGGGTTCGATCATGACGAGCGGCTTCTTCGATGCCAACCAGTCATACGCCACCGAGGACATCTCGGCAACTGCGACATCTGCCATGTCGAACTGCCACGAAACGTCTGAGGTTCGGTCCAGAAGTGCTCTCGGATCAGATTCGACGATGTCCTCAATGGTGTCGAGAGCCTTCGCATATTCGCTCCTCATGACCCCAGTTCGCTGATGGGGACGAAAGATCACTCGATAGCCCGCATTCAGAAGGTTGTTGACGATGCTTGCGCCGTTGTGTGCGATTGCTCCGTAGGCCATCGACGGCGAGTCCCCCTCCCACGTCGGTGCATAGAACACTATTTGCCCATCAGGCTCGGCTGCGGAAAAGTTACGCCACACCTCCGGGATCGCTCGTGGGCGATCGAGCTGAGGACGCCCGACATCGAGCATCTTTTCGTCGCACATCCCATAGAGTGTTCGCTCAATGCGCTCCCGTGCTGCTTGTCCCGCGGTAAAGACAAAGTCATAAGCCTTGAGCTGATTGGAGATCATCGAGACCTTTTCGCTCTCCCCATGACTGAGATGAACGTGAGCGGGACCCGGATAGCGCAGTGACTGGAAGTTCGGTGTCGCCTGATTGACGTAGAAGACAGCCCTCAGAGACGACGAGGTCATGAACTCATCGAGGCCCTTGGTCAGACGCGAGAACCGAACCGGGAGATCGGTGACAGTCTTCAGATGCTTGGCAACGATGGGACTGCGGACAATGATCCCAAATGGGTGATCGCCGTACCCCAAGCCTTTCAGCTCTGCTTCCAACTGCTCGAACGGCCAGATCCACTGTTCGAGCTGATAGACCGAATCCATTCCCACGCCGAAGCACGCTGCAGCCACGAATTCGTCCGTCGCTTGTGGGTAGAAATCACTAGGGAGCCGTGATTCCTGAATCCGGTCGCGGAATTTTCGGGCTCCAAGCTTCGCCGCCGACTGAGCGAAGTTGACCCCTTTGATCGCTTGATGCGAGAGGTCATCCGGAAGAGTTGTCATAGAACCATTGTGCACGTGCAGATTCGAAGACCCTGAGCCGACTCTCCGTTTATATACAACATGGCCTGTCATTATGATCACCGCACCCAGCGATGAGCTGTGTTCACGGCCTGTTTCTCGGCTGCCACTGAGACTTGGTTTCAATCCACCAATAACAATGGATCGAAACCAAGAGGCTCAGCCGAATATCACCCGAGTGAATTCGTCGACGACCTCCTTATTGTAGGCCTCACCATCGAATGGTGAGGCATGAACTTTCCCATCAAGGTATGCCTGCATCCCCTCTGCCAGTGCTGCCTCATCTGTATCGACAATGAGGCCTCCACTGCCTTCCATCGCACTGTGCACCGATCCGAACCTAGTCGTCACTATGGGCAGGCCGAGGACTCTTGCCTCTAGAATGACAATTGGCTGCCCTTCATAATCGCTCGACATGACAAAACAATCGCATGCAGACATCACCGAGTAAGGATTCCGCAGTCGACCGGTGAACTCCACCGACCCAGTTATACCCAAGGAGACCGTCAGCTGCTTGAGCTCTTTTTCCAAGGGGCCTTCGCCGATGACAACCAGCTTGGCTCCTGGAGTCACCTTGGCGACCAGAGCAAACGCACGAATCAGCCGAGCATGATTCTTTTCGGGCGACAATCTGCCCACTGTGACAAATGTTGTCCCAGCTCCGCCACCTACAAAACTTGACAGGCTCTGCTGGCGATTGGCCTCGGAGATAAGATCTTCGAAAGAGTAGTACTCTCCGAGAGCTTTGACTGCATCTCCCAGGTTCCTCAACGAATAGTCTCCGGCTGCAGGATTCTCGACCATAGTTCCACCGCTGCCAGACCTGATCCGTTCAACGTTGATCGTATTGCGGGCACTAGTGAACTTTTCGCTGGATGCATACATGCGGAGGTTCGTCCGATTGATCTCATTGAGGTCCGGAGAAACTGAGACCAAGGCGTCGAAATCACGGTAGAGCTTGAAGACTCCAGTCAGGTTCTGGAAATGAGGACGGACTCCATTCACGTCCCTTTCTGCGTCAGCTTCGAGGTCATTGTGGAGCCAAACTGCCTTCCTTGCCGCCGTTGCGTGTGCCACGATTCGGGTCCAGTATGACGAGTATCCACTGAAATCAACGGCTGCATCGAACTCAGCATGGCCGAAGATGCGCCGCCATTCCCAGTCCCAGACAGCTGTAGCTTTGTCGCTATCTGGCAGGTCGTCGATCGAAGCCTTGTCCAGTTCTTGCATACTGCCCAACAAAGGCAACTGGAGAATACTCGGGTCCCGAATCAGCTGTCTGACGTGGCTCGGAATCATTGCAGCGTTTTCTTTACGGTCCCTCTGATTGGATCGATAGAAGAATGCTGTGATGTCGTAGTCGCTGTTGTCTATGCTGTTCAGGAGATTCAACGCTGATGATGTGATCCCGTTCGTGATCATCCCGCCGAGATAAATTACGATCTTCTTTCGGCCGTCGCTGAAACCTCGTTTGACGTTGTAGCCGGACTCGTGACCACCGAAGACGATATCGAGAACTCGCTTTCCAGCTTCCCCGTCGTCGCGGGGGGTCAGTTCTGCTGATAGTTTCGCATATCGTTCGGCCTCGCCGGGGAACGCGTTTTCGAAACTGCTCCGGTCGCGCAACTTCGCGACATTCTCATTGAGTTCTTCCACTGACCGGGAGACGGGACCTGGAAGCTCTGAAGTCTCGAGATATACTCCACGGTCGCTCGCATAACTGTCCGAATCCGGAATGTGGAACGCGACTGGCCGTCCAGTGGCCAGATAGTCAACAAAGATGCTCGAATAGTCCGTGATCAACAGGTCAGTGATGGCAAGCGCTTCATTTGCCGGCACGTCGTTATGAATCAGGGAATCGGAGAACTCAGGGTCCTCAATCAACTGATCGAAAATAACTTGGTGAGCCTTGAGTAGTATGACCCAACCGTCGAGCTCAGGGTTCGCTCGCAGTGCTGCCAGAGTGGCCTTCAAGCGGCTGGCGTCAGCACTCGGTTTGTAGAAGGATTCCCCTCGCCATGTGGGGGCATAGAGCAGAACCTTCTTCCCTTCCGTCTCGACCCCGCGGTCCTTCAACGACTGTCTAGCCACAGCCCCGGCTTCTGTCCTGAACATGCAATCAGACCGTGGGTAACCCTCTTCGATGATTGCACCTGAATACACGTTATTCAGCTTGTATGCGTTCAGATACATCTGATTGGTCATGAAGCCGTTCTGGGACAGCAGATAGTCCGCAGACATGAAATTCCGAAGCACGTTCCTCGCACCATCTGCACCGCCCTCGATGTCATAGCCCATCTTCTTCAGCGGGGTGCCGTGCCACATATTGACGTAAGTCTGATCAGGTCGTTTGACGAACTCGGCTGGGAAAGTTGCGTTGTTGACCAGGTACTGACTACTCTCGAGCTTCTCGAAGTAGGTCGTTGTCCTATACTTAACGAAGTTCACGCGCGGATGTCCCGCGAACTTTGTACGGAACTGTGACGACCATGCCTTCTCGGAAAGCACCCATGTATGGTGAAAACTGCCGAAACGTGGGTCCTCAAGCATCTGCCGGAAAAGTGCCTCCGGGTTGCACAGAGCCCCATTACCTGAGAACGACTCCCAGATAACAGTGTCTCGCTTCAGCGGTCCGGTCAGCGCCTTTGAGAACGCCCTAGACCGAACGGCGCTCGAAACTGATTTCTTGTTCTGGCGTAGCTGACGTGACCATTGGATTCGCTCTTTGCGCAAATAGGCAGACATTGCCGAAGGAAAGACGTTCAGAAGAACACGCTTGGTCCGGGGTCCTATTTGCAATTTACTCCACTCGATAGATGTGACCGCGATCATGGTATTGGGCTTGAACACCGAAGTTTCGGTAATCAGTAGACGCCAAGTAGTGTATCGCCAGGGCAAATGTACACTTGCCAGACACCCCCTAGATATCTCAAGTTATCCGACTATTTACGCTTGCTCCTGCCCCTGGGTACGTATCTTCATATCCATGTCCGAAGCGATGACCAAGGGAATCACACGTGTCAGTAGAAGAAGCCGCCACGCCAAACAGTTTTTTGAAGCACCGCAACGTGACGGGCCGCGAGTTTTGGAAAGACAAAATTCGGGACCCAGAGGAATTGAAGACTCGTCAGGCAGAGTACGTCCTCTCACTGCCGACCAATTCCAATGTGGTTTTCTACGAGAGCATGTCCGGCGCGCGTATGATGGACTCTCCGTACGCTCTCTTCCTCCACCTCTACAGTGATCCTGATTTCCGCGGTCTCCATCATGTATGGTCGGTCAGGTCGGCAGACCTGATACCCGATGAGTTCAGGGACAACCCCCGCGTCACTTTCGTCACTCGGGGCACTGATGCCCACCTCTATTTCCTCGCTCTTGCGGGCTACATCATCGGCAACTCGCTCCTGCCCGATTACTTCGTTCGCAAACCCGACCAGAAATACCTCAACACGTGGCACGGAATCGCCTATAAGACGCTCGGGCGTACAGCTGCTTCGCCCCTGGGAGCGGCAGGAAGCGTCTACAATCTCCTTCAAGCGACCCATGTTCTGACTCCTTGTCCATACATGACCGAGGCGGAGCTGACTCGGTTCTCGCTTAGAGGGGTCTTTTCAGGTTCTATGGCCGAAATCGGCTACCCACGCCAAGATCTGACGTTGAATATGTCCGAACTGAGCGCACTACGACTTCGCGAGAACCTGGGCTTGGATCCCACAAAGAAGACCGTCCTCTACGCACCGACATGGCGCGGGAACAAAGGGTCTGCACGATTCGATGGCGATCAGCTTCAAAGAGATATCGAAGCCCTCGCGAAGCTGAACGCGAATGTCATCTTCCAGGCGCACCACATCATGCTTCGCCACATCAAGAACGTGGACTACGGCAACATCATTGTGCCACCGCCCAAGATGACTGCGAACGAACTTCTTGCAGTTGCCGATCTGTTGATATCTGACTATTCGAGTATCTTCTTCGACTTCTTGGCGACGGGCAAACCCATCGTCCACTACCTCTACGATTATGCAAAATACGCCGAAGAGCGCGGCCTCCTACTCGATCAAAGTGATCTACCCGGCCCGATTGTCACAACCGCTGACGAACTGATTTCAACGGTCACCAGTCTGATTTCGGAACCGTACCAACCAACGACTCGATATCAGCAGGCCAGAGGGAGATTCTGTCCTCATGACGATGGGCAGGCCACCCTTCGCACCATTCGTTGGTTCATGCTTGGCGACGATTCAGGTATCAAACAGGTTGAAGCACGTCCCCGGCCGACAACCGTCTTCTGGGGTGGGCGACTCGACAAGACCAAAAAGACTCAGACCTTCCTAAACGCCTTGGACACTGCGGCAAAGTCGGGCGACAGGGATGTCACGCTCTTCGTTGCACATTCTATAAAGTCGAACTCTGTCGCGATGGAGCGAATCAGGCAGCTGGATCCTTCTGTGTCGATCGTGGCGCGCAATGATTTTGAAATGATCATGACCACACAGGAAAGACAAGCTCGTCAGGGCACAGACATTGCCCAGATGCCCGAGGAACGAGTGGAGAAGAGTTCTGCATGGAATCGCCTGAAAGGTGCCTTCGCTCGAAAAGCTCCGGTAGCTGCACCAGAAGACGAGCTTCTCGAGACGATGTACCAGCGCGAATATCGACGAGTGTTGGGCGACGCGCAGTTCGATGAGTTGGTCAAGTTCGACGGCCTGTCCGGTTTCTGGAGGAAGCTGGCTCAGCATGCCCTCAAATAGGAAAGTCTCTGAATTCGAGGGTGGTACCGTCTTGCTGTGATCCAGAACATACTGTGGCTGACTCTTGAGACGAGCCCCGACGACATCCCTGCAATGATTGCTGAAAATGACGGCTTGCCTCGATACTTTCGCATCGACACATCTCTCGCAGCGAAGCCCGATCAGGACCTCATGAAGCTGGCGTTGAAGAACCGGGATGCGAAGGACCTATTGATCCGGCTCACCAATCTGGGCTTCTCCCTGTACTACAACGCTGCAGACGAGAGCAGGTTCATCCGGCATGATCGCATTGTGCACCACTGGCCTGCCGTCAAAGATGAATCGTTCCAGGTCTCTGACGATGGGATCGTGCACCAGTTCGAACGCCCGAAGTCAGGAACGATTTCGCGCCTCGTCGTCATCTTCTCACCGATCAATTCCAAACCGCGCCTGATCCGCTATTTCCGCCCGTCCTTTGCCACGTTGATGAAGTACGTCCCTCGCGATACAGCAATCCTTCGAGTCGCTGATGTGGGAGGCGTCAAAGGAGCCTTCTACTTGGACACCAGCTTCATGCCAGACAATAGCTCCAGAATCCGACGACTCATACAAAGCAAGGTCGCTGAACATGGCATCGAAGCACCCAATGTCGTTCTCTTCGGCGCTTCCAAGGGTGGCACAGGGGCTCTGTACCACGGGCTGACGGACGGCTGGAAGTTCGTTTCGGTCGATCCGATCGTCACAGACAGTTGGTATGAGCAGTACGAAAACGATTATCACTTCACCGCACAGGGGGTCTTCCCCAAGCCGAAGCAAGAAGTCTTCACCGAACTCGTCGGACGGATCGCATCTGAGCGGCGCGGCGAGGCGTTGAACTCGGTGATAGTGACATCGTCGAGATCACCCCAGTACCCATATACATCGGAGATCATTAATCCCCTTCGAGATAGTCTGAGCGTGCTGGACAGCGGTAATCCGAATATTCTCAAACACCCGGATGTTGCGCCCAAGACCATCTATGCGCAGGTGATGGCCATCAACACACTCTTACTCGGGTTCAGTCTTCCCATTGGAGAATCGGCGGTCCCATGAAGATTGTCACTGCCTGATAGTGCATGCCGGGGTCATGCGAGTTTGTAGGAGTGAGTGACACCACGTGCTGTGCACCATCGACTCCGGTTTTGCCCTCAGCTACGTTGGAGTCTTAGTCGAGCGAAAGAACCACGATGGCACGAGCACGCAGACACAAGTCCGAACCGATCACCAAGCGCAACCGCAGCACTGGCATGACGGCTGAACCGCCGAAGCCGATTCTCCTCAGTCGCCAGATCGTGGGAAGCGAACCACACGAAATATCGGCCTCTTCCGACTTCGCCGAGGCACTCTCAAAGCGAGATTCGACAGACGACTCCCCTACCTCGGCAGCGTTCACTCAGGTCGTCATCCCTCGGTCCACTCCCGAGCTGCTCGCGGAGATCGCCTCGGTGTGGGAACTGCACCCAGTTCTGGTTGACGATCTGTTCCACGCCAATCAGCGCCCCAAGGTCGACCGGTACGACGATGTCCTGTTCGTCGTCGTCAAATCAGCGGTCTACATCGACGCGGCGGAGGAGGTCGAGTTCAAGGAATTCCACCTCCTGATGAAGGACAACGTCCTCGTGATCATCTGCCAGGATGATCGGTTCATCGACGGGACACCGATCCCGGACCGTGCTGAAGACATGGCCGCCTACTTCACAAGCGAGGAACGACAGTGGATCTCTGACAGGGATCTGCTTGCACTCGGGCCCGAAGCCCTCATCTACCGCCTCCTCGACACGGCGGTCGATACCTACTTCCCGGTGTTGGACGGGCTTCAAGACGACAAAGACGGCATCGAACGACAGGTCTTCAGTGGAGACACTGCTGCGGCTGAAAGGATCTACCTGCTCAGCCAGGAAGTCATCGACGTGCTTCATACGACCACCCACCTCAATCGGCTCACCCAACGACTGAGCAATGGTGCCGCGAAGTACGCGATCCCGACTGAGCTGCAGGCTTACCTCGACGACGTCACCGACCATCTGACCCGAGTTCTCGCCGAGGCCGCCGAATTGCGCGAAGCCCTTTCGCAGATCCTCAACGTCAACTCCACTCTGGTCGCCCAACGCCAGAACGAAGACATGAAGAAGATCTCCGGGTGGGCAGCGATCCTGTTTGCTCCGACCTTGATCGGTGCGATCTACGGGATGAACTTCGATGACATGCCGGAGCTCCACTGGGCCTTCGGCTACCCAATGGCCATCGGACTGATGGTCGGTCTGGGCGTGGTCCTCTATACCGTGTTCAAGGTGAAGAAGTGGATGTGACAACGTCGGCAGAGTCGTCACCCGCTGAAGGCGGGCCACCGACAATTCTCGGAGCTCATGCCTGCGTTCCTTGGTACCGGGTATGCTCTTCGACCAGTTGGAACTTCTGCACCTTCCCCGTAGTGGTCATCGGCAGTTTTTCGGCGCTGACCACGGAGACGAATCGCGGCACCTTGAACACGGCGACACGGTGCCGGCAGTAAGCGCGGATCTCAACCGCCTCCACGACAGCATCACCATCCGGAATGACCCATGCAGCGCCGATCTGGCAGACCGGTGGTCCCTGAGGTGACGACGATGTCGCTGACAGAGTCGGAACCGACAGGGGCAGGTTCGAAGTCCGGGTGGGTCACCGCGGGCGACGAATTCCGCGAGAAACCTCAGCTTCGTACTCCTGCGTCATACGTCAGTGATGCATGATCGGTGATGATGAACGGTCGGTCCCGGAACTGTGCAACAACGCTGTCGAAACATTGGGACAGCGTAATCACCAGCTCAGCCGAACCGTGACGAATCAGCGATGAACACCGCCGGAGGCGTCGCCCTCCGGCTCCTGTGGCACCGCATCGACGACGTCGTCCTTGTTCTCAAACTGTCGATCAGGCAAGGCGTGCAACGCCTGAAGAGTCTTCGGAGTCGCTGAACGCTCCGATGCGTGGTCAATGAGTTGGGTCTTCGAAGCAGGAAATTCCATACCTTGCAGTGCCTTTTCGGCACGGAGTTCGTCACGCGTGGTCATCTGAGCTCTGCCCTCTCTTTAGGAAACTTCGCAATTGCGAGCATAGGCTCAACCCGACTGCGCCGAAACCCCCTTGCCAAACTGTGCAGCAGCGTTAGGATGCCCCGCTGTTCGATGCTTCACCTTCACCGAAGCTTTCCCACCAATCGGCTTGCCCCACGCTGAGAGGCACTCCGGCAACGTCGAGGTGTCGCCGGTGTCAGAGATGAAGGAGATGTAGCCATCGGGGCGAATCAGAATCAGACTGTGGTCCGCTGCCTCGTAGGTGTCGGTGAGATGCCCACCAATATCTGCGATCTGCTCTGACTTCGTTGGATCGTCGACAACGCGAAGAACCCTGATCTCAGGAGGGAAGCTTGCCGCTGAGAGTTCGGCCCCGAAGTTCAGCAGTGTAAAGCGCCCACCACCTGTCAGGTCGAAGAGGCGATGGCTGCCGTCGACCGAATCCAGCTCAGCGGCATCAGGTGCGCGATCGCCGGCTCGCAATTGATACGTCTCGTCACGGTCGTCACACACAATCCCAGAGCTGCGATAGCCAACGTCGAGTTGAGTAGCAGCCTCTTCTCGGCGAGAGGGCAGGCTCTTCTCATGAAGTGCCTGATTCAACCGAGCGTCTGAAAGTTCGAGCACTCTGGCTGCAACTGGCCGCCGTTCCTCTTCATAGCTGTCTAACAGAGTTGGAGAGGCTCCATGGTCAACCGCTGCGAGCTTCCAGCCGAGGTTGTGAGCGTCTTGGATGCCCGTATTCATCCCCTGGCCGCCGGCCGGTGAATGAATATGAGCAGCATCGCCGGCGAGGAAGACTCGGCCGACGTTGTAGCGGTCGACGAGACGAACATTGGCCCGCCACAGTGTCGACCATGCGACTGTTCGTATCCGAATGCCACCACCAGAGCGTCGGTCAACGATCGCCTGCAGATTCTCGACATTGAGCTTCGGGTCCTGCCCTGGGTAGATGCTCGCCTGGAGCTGAAACAGCTCGGTTGACGGCAGAGGGCACAGGCTCAGGGCACCGTCGCTATGAGGCCACATCTGCCACGCCTGCCGATCAAGGCCTTCAATCTCAACGTCGGCAACGATCATGCGCACTTCCGGACGAGTATCACCGTCGAAAGGTATCCCGGCCTGCTTCCGCACGATGCTATGGCCCCCATCGCAGGCCACCATCCAGCGGGCAGTCACATCCTCAACCTCACCGCCTGCCCAGAGGTCCGCTGATACTGACTCGTCCGACTGCTCGAAGCTGCTCAGTCTGGTATTGAACTCGACTCCACCGCCCAGCTCCGCCAGGCGCAGTCGCAGCGTCTCCTCGATTCGCCACTCGGGGGTGACCAGGCTCGCCGGATAGGGGATATCGGGTCGGTTTCGCAAAGGCTCCGGGACAGATCCGCTGGACGTTACCTGCCCATCGGGAGACGTTGATCGTATCGGCATCGCCATTCGGCCATGAGCAAGCACTCGATCGACAACACCCAGATCTTCGAAGACTTCGAGTGAACGCGGCTGGACGCCTTTGCCCCGGGAACCCGGCTGTGGGCCCGGGGCTTTCTCAACCAAGCGGTAGGAGATCCCACGCCGGGCGAGCTCACACGCCAGCGTCAGACCTGTCGGACCAGCCCCCACGATCAGCACCGCCACAGCACTCGTCGGCTGCGACTGCACCTTCGACCGCATTGCTTCAGTCATCACAGCATCCTTCACTCATAAGAAAGTTTTTCATGTCTATCGAGAATAGACACGCTTGCCAAGAAAGGCAATCCTTTCTAATATGAACTGATGACCCCCGGCCACACCGAACCCGCGCGCCGCAGATACGGCAAGCAGCTTGAGTCCGCGATCCTCGCCGCCGGATGGAACGAGCTGGTCGAAACCGGCTACGCCCGCCTGACGATGGCATCGGTCGCTGCCCGAGCCTCGACAAGTGAACCCGTGCTCTACAGGCGTTGGGCCAACAAAGACGAACTCGTGCTCGCCGCCTTCGAGAACTACCGAAGCGACAACCCCATTACCATTCCCGATACCGGACATCTGCGCGATGACCTCCGTGCCCAACTGACATCCGTGAGCGAAGCCCTGGCAGGGTTCTTTGCCATCGCGGCAGCGGCCGCCTTTTCGGGACTCCTGGCCGACTCGGGCCTTTCCCCATCGGAGGTTCGACAGAAGGTCATCGGCACCGAGCAGCGCCCACGAGGCAGAATCATCTACGAGCGCGCCCACATCCGCGGCGAGATCGATCTTCAGCGCATCCCTGAGACCGTGCTCGACATGCCCTTCGACCTAATCAGACACGATTTGCTCATGGAGCTCAACCCTCTTGAACCCCGGCGCATCGACTCAATCGTGGACGAATTGTTCTGGCCGCTCGTCCACAGTCCGGAAGCCGCATAAGCCGCCCCGAACGACGCCACCCCGGCGCCCCGGCGCCCAGCATCGCGGCACCCCGGCACAGCGGGACGCGCCACCACCTCGGCGACACGCACAAGGCACGAGCACAGGGAAAATCTGAGTGGCACACTTGCGACCGACAAAGAGTGAGTGTACAGTCACTCATATGACAACACGAAGCGCACCACTCTCCACCGCCGAGTCGAGGCGGCCAATCGTCGTCGCCGCCGCCCTGGAAGAATTCTCATACGGCGGACTCCACGGAACAACGGTCGCCAAAGTCGCCCACGCCGCAAAGATCTCTCCGGCCTATGTGTTCAAACTCTTCCCCAGCAAGGAGAGTCTCTTCGTTGCCGCCCTCGAGTCCTGCTTCGACGAGATCCTCAAAGCCGTCGAACAGGGAGCAGACAGCTCCCCCGACAACACCCCGCAGGCAATATTGCACACGATGGGCGGAGCCTACGCAGAACTCATCGCTGACAGACGCCTCCTCATGATGCAGGTGCACGCGCAATCAGTGGCAGACATCCCCGAGATAGGTAAGGGCCTCCGCTCGGGTCTGGAACGCATCACAACCTTCGCCAAGAGACGATCGCGCGGCAATGATGACGAAGTGCAGCACTTCGTGGCATACGGCCAGCTGTGCCACCTGCTTGTCGCCGCACGTGTTGACGAGAGCCCGGCACCATGGGCAGCCGCACTGTCCCATGGCATCCGCCACCCCGACTGACCGACGAACAGCCACAACCGTCGGTGCCCCTTGCTCACAAGAGTGAGTGACTGAACACTCTATTCCGGAAGGAGGAAGCATGACCAAGGA
The DNA here is from genome assembly GCF_900169365.1 of Brevibacterium sp. 239c. GTDB lineage: Bacteria > Actinomycetota > Actinomycetes > Actinomycetales > Brevibacteriaceae > Brevibacterium. The sequence continues at coordinate 28,515 of NZ_FXZH01000024.1, read as the reverse complement.
AATCACAATGCGCTGGATCAGCTTGATCCCGCTTGCACTTGTCGCACTCACGATGTTCACCGCATGGCAGTAACTCATATCCCACAGAACAGGAGAACACCATGACCAATCAAACCGACCCCACCCGTACCGACACACCTGAGACACGTTCACAGTGGACGGGCGAGAAGACGGCCTGGTGGATCGTCTTCGGAGCCACCACTCTCGGCATCATCATGATGCTCGGTCTCTGGAACTGACTGACTGTGGTTCGTGAGGGGCCCTCCGGCCCCTCACGAACCACGCATCTACTCGAAAGGACTACGATCATGTCTGCATCCAAGGTTTCTTCTTCGGCGGAGCCGAGTGCTCACAGCCGCCGACGCTGGCTCACATTGGGCTTCCTCGCATTGGCACAGTTCCTCGTCGTGCTCGACGCATCCATCGTCAACATCGCCCTCCCCGTCATCGGGTCCGAACTCCATATGGACTCCGCAAGGCTGGCTTGGGTCATCACGGCCTATGTGCTTCCGTTCGGAGGGTTCCTCCTCCTCGGCGGGCGCCTCGCGGACCGATTCGGCCACCGCCGCCTCTTCCTGACAGGGACGCTGGGATTCGTGCTTGCATCCGCCCTCGCCGGGTTCTCCGTCTCGAGCGGAATGCTGATCATCGCGCGTGCCCTACAGGGAGCATCGGCGGCGCTGCTCGCACCCGCTGCTCTGGCTCTGCTCACGCAGCTCTTCACCCTGCCCAGCGAACGTGCCCGCGCTCTGGGCGTCTGGGGCGGGGTTGCCGGAATCGGTTCCGCGGCCGGAGTCCTGCTCGGCGGCATCCTCACTGCGTCCTTTGGCTGGTCGTCGGTGTTCTTCGTCAATGTGCCGATCGGGGTCGTCGTCATCGTGGCCGTCCTGTTCTTGCTCACCGCGGACACCGCCGTCGAATCGAATCGGCTTGATCTGCCTGGAGCGGCGACGATCACCGGTGCTCTCATCGCCGCAGTCAGTGCACTCAGCGCTTGGGAACAAGTTGGCCCAGGCCATCCGCTGACGCTGATTCTCGCTGCAGCCACCGGCGCCCTCATTCTAGGATCCATCATCGTCGAACGGCGCGCTGCACAGCCCCTGATCCCGCTGAGAGTGTTCCGTAATCGGAGCCTGACCGTTGGCAATATCGTGATGCTGCTCCTCGGTGCCGCCATGATGGCTCTCTTCTTCGCCCTGTCGGTCTACATGCAGTCGGTCCTCGGATACAGTGCGCTCACAGCGGGCTTGACTCAATTGCCCTTGGCTGCGGCGCTCATCGCAATCGCGAGCGCAGCACCCGCCGCAATCACCCGTTTCGGGTCTAGGAGCACGTTGATCGCCTTCCTCCTCACACTCGCATCCGGGCTCACATGGCTCGCCTTCGCGCCCTCGGACGCCGCCTTCGTGTCGCAGATCCTCGGCCCCACGCTTCTCATCGGAGTCGGGATGGGCGGAGCCTTCGTGACCACCACTCAGCTTGCAGTCGAAGGTGTACCGGGAGGTGAAGCCGGCCTCGCAGGCGGTCTCGTCAACACCAGCCAGCAGATCGGCGGCGCACTCGGGCTCGCTGTGCTGTCAACAGTTGCAGCGACTCGCACCTCGGCGCTTGTCGACAGGGGCGTCGGACAACCAGAGGCGCTGACCTCTGGATTCTCGTGGCTATTCATCGGAGCCGCAATATTCGCACTGGGGGGCGTGGTTGCCGCCAGCTTCGCGCACTCGCATTCCGCCGGTTCGGAGTCCTAAGTCATGACCACGCAGCCCCAGGCCAAAGAGCAGACCGATGCCATAGTCGTCGGCAGCGGCTTCGGTGGGGCAGTCACCGCCGCTCGCCTCGCACAGGCCGGATATTCTGTGACAGTTCTCGAACGCGGACGACGATGGCTTCCCGGCCAATTCCCTCGGTCATCGAACATCCGTGAGGATTGGCTGTGGAGTCAAGACAGCGGGCTCTACGACATTCGCTGGTTGAAGACCATGCTCTCTCTGCAGGGAGCGGGCTGGGGCGGCGGGTCTTTAGTGTATGCAAACGTCTTCGCTCGCCCTGCGACAAGCACTCTGGACGGACGATGGCCGGATGAGCTTCGTCGTGAGGTGTTGGACCCGTACTTTGATCTTGCCGGAACAATGCTCGACGTGACCCCGGTGCAGGACGACCCGAAGACAGGCAACGTCCCCGCTCGCACACTTGTCCTGGAAGACCTGGCAACACGAATGGGAATTCGCCCGGCGGCAACGCGACCGAACCTTGCCGTCAGGTTCGATCCGTCTGATGCCTGGACTCATAACCAGCACGGCGTACCCCAGCGGGGATGCACATTCACCGGTGAATGTGTCCTCGGCTGCAACAGATCAGCGAAGAACTCCCTTGACTTCAACTACCTGGCCGTCGCAGAGCAGAACGGGGCCACCGCCGTGACCGATTCCGAGGTGCGGCATCTCGAATGGGACGGTTCCAAGTGGACTGTATGGGCTGCAGAGGGCTCGGGCCCCGACAAAACCCTGGTCAGTCGGTCCGCCACACGGCTCTTCCTGGCGGCGGGCGCCGTCGCGACAACGGAACTCCTGCTGCGCTCACGCGACATCGACGGGACTCTTCCGAATCTGTCTCAGGCACTCGGCCACGGGTTCTCCGGCAATGGCGACTACCTTGCCCTCAGCAATCTCAGACACTCCGAGCCGGACCTGACGACAGGCCCGACGATCACAACCACGACGGTCCTCGATGTATGGGAGCGTTCACGCCCGGTATGGCTTCAGGTCCAGGACGGTGCGGTCCCGGAGGCGGTCTCAACACTGCTCAACCATCTGCTGCCGTTACACAGCGTGCGTGCAGTCTGGCGTCGATTCCGACCCCGTGATCCCAAGCAGACCTTCGCATTCCTCTCGATGGGGCACGATGCCGGATCGGGCCGGCTCGAACTCGACCGCCTGGGAAAAGCCCGCTTGCGGTGGGTCAACCGCTGGCAAGCGCGGCTGTATCGTGCTGAGGGAAGAGTCGGCCCAGCAGTCGCTCGGATCATCCAGGTGCCAGTGCGCGCAGTCGCGACATGGTCTCTGCTCAGGCTTCCGGTGACGGTCCATCCACTCGGTGGAGTACCGACCAGCAGCAATCCGGCGAAGGGCGTTGTGGGACCAGATCGACAGGTGCACGGGTATCCGAGCCTCTACGTCATGGATGGTTCCGTGATTCCGGCATCCACGGGAGTCAATCCGTCGGCAACGATACTGGCGAGTGCAGAGCGAGCTGTCGAGGGCATCATCCGCGAAACGACCGGGAACAGCTCTTGGCGTGCACCCGAATGGGCACGCGTCAGCTGCCGCCTCCCTGTCCCAGAGGATGACGCATATCGCTGGATGCTTCGGCGCCGACAGCACACCGCTGGTGACGGGATTGTCTTCGCCGAAACGATGCACGAGCGCGGATCAGTTACCGCGCGCACCGGTGAGCTCCGCGTTCAGCTCGAAATCCCCAGCCTCGATATGTTTCGAAACGATCCCGAGCATCGCCTGTCGGTCGCGGGCACCCTCACGATCAGTGGATTCAGCGGCCCTCGCCAGGTCACTGGCCATCTCAGCATGTTTCCCGAGGGCGCAGACCATCTCATGCGCTACGACCTTGAGTTCATAGATCCCACCGGGCAGAACTGGACCGCAGTCGGCAGCAAGCGTCAGCATGGGCGCGGACCGATCGCGCGATATCGTGGATTGACGAAGGTCGACCTCATGATCAGCCGAGCAGACGGGTCAGGTGCTCCGCTCACGAGAACGTTCGTCCTCCACCCGCAAGACGTATTGCGCAACGGCGCGTCGATCCGAGGAACAGGGTTCACGTTCTACCGACGTCGCATGGCATTCAATGTATTTGCGCGCTTCTTCCTGAGCGCTGTGTTTCGTCCGAAGTCCGGGCATCCGTCACAGACTCGACTGCGAAGACGATAACCTCCGCAGCCCCTGATTCATCGGCAGTCTGACACTCAAACTGACATCTTTCCTTGCACCAGTCCCGTCCGTGAAGATCCGCGCCGAGTCAATGAGTTCTGACAGTGCCGCCCGTATAGTCGGAATCGTTGCCTTCTCCACTGTGTTCGTCGTCTCTCGAGTAGTCATCGTCTGCCTCAGTCATGTCTCGGTTCCTCGGCTCCGGTATTCCGACGTGGTTATCGTTGCTTGGTGGCCAGAGCGGTTGTCGTCGATCCCGGATCGATCAGTACTACGCGAATACCACGGGTGGGCGCATCGCCTTCTTTGTGCGGTCAGTCATTGTTGGAGGACCGGTCGCAGGGTGCCGCAGTCTCGGCCGCGGCCTGGAGCATCCAGCTGCGGAACTCGACCGAGAAATGCTCGAGATGCTGCTCAATCGCATCAGGGGCACTCGTCGCCGGCAGAGAAACCGACAGCTCGGCATCCATGCCATATGGGGCCTCGACGAACGTCGTGGAGACAGACCCGAACGGTGTTCCATCATCGTCAAGCCTCAACAGCGAATATCGTTTATCAACCCGTTCAAACTCATCCGCAGCATCAATCTCGCTCTCGGCCCAGCCCCCCATGTAGAAACCAACAACATAGCTTCCGAAGGTTTCGACGACATGCGGGCCCTGGGGCTCAGCCATATCCATAAGATAGTGCTCCGGCTGAGCGGCGATGAGCACATCCCTTCGGGCGAAGGCCTCGATCATCCATGTCGAGAAATCTGCAGCAGTCAGATCCTCTGCCTCAATTGTGATCACTCCAGTGACCTGCTCACCCGCGGAGCGCATAACATGCTCGCGAAACAGGGCATTGCCTTCTGCGATCTGCTCACTCACCAGAGCATGGAGCCGATCATAGCCAAGATTGCCCTTCAGCAGTCGGAGAGCGCGACGGGCAGAGACAAGTTCGGATCGATCGATGCGGCGATCATCGATATCGCCCCTGATACGGACCGACGCTGCGGTGCTGGTGCCGATTGCCATGATGACTCCTCTTCGACTTTTGTACATGCCGTGGCACTGACTCCACGACTGTGAACTTAATGTTGTTCGTTTCTTGTTTCGGGTGCTTAACGGTGTGGTGGGGCTTGGGACCGGAGTATCAACTGGGAGTGGTGTCGCTGATCGTGGGTGGAAGGCACAGTCTGCGCATCAATCCCTCTCGAGGGCCGGTTTAGCCATCGACTTTCCCTTCTCTACCATCGGGTGCTCCGGGTTCGAGCAGAGCGGGCCACCATATCCGCGGCAGTAGTACTCGCCCCCGGTTTCGAACGGCAAACCTTTGAACAGGTAACCCGCCGGTACCGGGTACAGCCCCTTGGCCTCGAGGTTCTTGTACAGTTGCGGCGCAGCTTTGACGGTTGTTTCATGGATCGAATGCATGAGAATGATCGACCCTGGTCCAGCTTTCGACCCCGCCTCGATCGTCTTGGCTGTGTTGAGCGTCTGCCAGTCCTGAGTATCGACACTCCATTGGACGATCCGCTTGTCCACGGTCCTGTCAACTGTTTTACTCGCTGCCCCATACGGAGGGCGCAGCTGCGTGGTCTTGGCCACCCCCTCTTTGGCCAGCGCAGCGTCAGTTTTCTTCATCTCCTGTTTGATTCTGGGAGCGGCTAGCGTATCCAGCTTGGAGTGGCTCCAGCTGTGGCCACCTACCTCGTTTCCCATTTCGAGCAGTTCCTTGCTCTCTTTATGGTGCTGATGGACGTTCCCACCAATCTGGTAGAAGGTGGCGCGCAGATCGGCGTCCTTGAGATGGTCAGCGAGCTCTTTCGTCATCTTTTCGTCTGCTGGACCGTCATCGTAGGTCAGTGCGGTGCACGGGATGAGTTCGCATGTGTAGTCCGGCAAGTAGGCCTCGGAATCAGGCGGAAGCTCGAGCGCTCGGCCAAGCGCTGAGCGGACCCGCTTGCCCAGATCTGTCAGCATACTTTCCCCGACGACGTCATGATCGATGGCTGGCATCCCCTTGTCGTTGACAGTCATCGTACCGACATCGCCCCTGACATTTTCGGACAGCAGATCGGCAGCTGGACTCGTTACGTTCTGGTCGACATCGGTGACGTAGGCCTTTTGTTTCTGCTTGCCGCCGACTGAAGTCATCAGGCGGCTGATAACGAAGTTTCCGCCGGCAGCAATGACCGAGTTCGTCACCGTGATCGGCTGAGAGGTACTGGCTGATTGAGTCCCGATATCCTGTTCCTCCGTGGCAACAGCTCTGCTGTCGGCGCCCGACAGTTGGTCGAATGTCGGATCATCACCAGGGCCCTCGATGAAGTTCATGACATCCCAGCGCTCGTCCGGATCGGTCAGTACCGGGTCGAATGCACGGTGCTTGTGGAATGCACCGCCATCTTTGAAGGCGGTGAGCATGTCCTTTTCCATCACGCCAGACAACGAGGACGCACCTGAGATGCTGAAGAAGTGCGCATCGATCTCCGGTCCATCGATCGTATGGATGGCGTAACTGTTGAGACGTTTGGCCAGCGAATTCGGCACACCGCCGACATCAACGCTGTTTCTGACTTCTCTGTCTTCGTCTTCGGCAGAAGCGCTGGTACAACCTGACAACAGCAGAGCAGAGGCGCAACAGGCGGCAGCGATGGCACCGAGTTTCGGTGATACGTGCAAGAAAACCAACTTTCGCATAACCAGCGTACGATCCAGCAGGATCCGAACGGCCTTTGAAACTGCTTCAGAGTGCAGCAGTCGAATGATGAAAGTGTCCTAACTGCTCGCGTACGACACTGACTGAGAAGATCCCCTTGTGGCGCGATCCGTGGCATCCACAACCAGGACGTGTTCGGTGTCGAAAAGTACGGGCGTCAACTTGCCTTCAATCCAGGTGGTGAAGGGGCCAGACCCGCAAGGAAGATTTGCTCCTGACGAGACAGATTCGCGTCCAACCAGTCGTCGTCGGGGGATAACGTTTGCGCAAGCATTGCTCCGAAGAACACGACATCACCGGCGGTGACGTCGGCTCGGACAGTACGATCTCTGTGTCCGCGCTCGAGGATGCGATCGATCCCGGTGTGGATCTGGTCCTGTATGCGTAGTGATTTCTCGGTCAGATTCACTGGTCCGCCGTGCAATGGCAGCACGAGTTGGTCGCGATGAGCGATGGAGCTTGTGAAGAATTCTTCGAGCGCACTGATCGCTGGGCCTTCGGCAAGAGCAGCTGATTCCACTACATTGAGGACCAGTCCGAAAGAACGCTCGGTCAATGCGTCAAGAAGCGCGTCTCGGGTGGGGTAGTTACGATAGAGCGTGCCGATGCCAACACCTGCGTCCCGGGCGATCGAAGCCATCGGTACCTGCCGCCCTTCCCGCAGCATCGCAGTGACGGCTGCTGCCAGCAACCGCTCCTGGTTCGCCACGGCATCGCTTCGCATATGAGGTCTCCGGCAAGTGGAGCGTTTCGGCTCAACGTCGTCGGTCACCAGCTCTGTCCTTTGAGCCATACACGTGAGTCTCGTACGTCGGGCATAAGATCCGGAGCGAACGCGATGTCGGCTAGGTCGGCAATCGACTTGATGGTGTCATTGCTCATCACAGCGTCTTCCTCCTCTGTTGCCGCGCCTCAGGAGAGTCCGAAGTCTCGTTACGGCTCTCTACAGAGTAACCGGATGTTTTCATCCGGTAAAATCATCGCACCCTATGAAGGCGCTGTAAATTCGAGACTTCAAAGGAGCTGATGGATGATTTCATCCGTTTTCGCTGACCGGTGACAGTAGCGGACCGCAATAATCTGGATGGCACGATAATTCGCTATAGCCGGGTATCCGAGCTCACGAGGGCCATCTGTCGATGAATCCTCTGCTCTTCCGAGCGATTTTTGCGGACTTGTAGTCGTGAACGTAATACCACGAATCCAGCAGGATCTGTCGGCTGTTCGGAACGTCGGAGAGAAAATCTTTCTGATATTTTCGCCACGGCTCCGTATCGATGCCGGCGCCCTCACCGGTGGAAGTGAAGAATAGCATCGGTACCTGCGGGGGCCGACCCGCTCCGACCTTTGCGGCATCCGCCTTGACCGCCTCTATCTCGTCGATCATCGGGCGTGTCTCCATCCTCCGGCGCTCGTCAAGTTTTTGAGTCAGTTCGTTGATGATTTCTCTTACTCCGCCAGGCCGGTCTGACCCGTCCCGCGGTAGTCAGCCCAAGCCTGTACCGGGACACGATGGTCTGCCCTGGCATTTGGACGCTATCGGTTGCACCAAGACTCGATATAGTCCCCAGCGCTCTTGTTCTTCTTCGAGGCCTGCTGGTATTCCTTGGCGTTTTTCGTGGCGATCTCTGTTCGAGTCATCATCGACAATTCACTCCCCATAGCTTCCGAAGGTCCACCATTTCGCGGGCAAAAGTATATGAGGCACCGAGGGACGCATCCGGTCGCTGCACGATCGCGGTGTGGAGTCGGCGCTTTCCGACTTAGCACCACGGGCAGCCCAGGTCGGCCCACATTTCAACTACGATCTGAGACTCGTCGGATGGAACGGACTGTTCAGTCATTATTTTCACCTCACTGTTGGTTCGTAACATCATGGGCGTGAGGTTTGAAGAGCTTACAAAAGGCACGATGAAGTGCGCCAGCGTCGCGTCCAGCGAACGTCGCGCCCAGGGGACCTATACCCTTTCACCGAAGAGCAGTTTATCCGGTCTGGCCGGGTCTCGTTCCGGTGAATCGGTCGTCGAGATCGTCGATAATGGCAGCGACGAGAGGGCGTAGTGCATCGGCGATCTGGTCGGGGTTTTGTCCGTCTCGGATGCGCTTGCCCCCTTCATCGATCACGGTTTGGGATATCCAGGCAAGTGCAATGCCGTGGACTTTGGCCACGCCGCGGCAGGTTCCGGGGGTGGTGTCGCAGATGGCTTCGGCGATGGCGTCGGCCAGTCGGTCGGTCATCTCCAACGACAGGCGCCGCACGGTCGGGCTAATGGTGGCCAGGCACCCCAGACTGCCGTTGAGTTGATCGTGAGGGATGTGCCGAATTGACTCGGTCAGCACCAGGGCTTCGCCGCGGATGGCATCTGCCGGGCTAGTGCCGGCAGTTCGCTCCCGGACACAGGTGACGAAGCGGTCGCGCACGTGCTCGTCACGATCGAGCACCAGATCCTGCTTGGCCGGGAAGTAATTGTAGACGGTCTGCTCGGACACGTCCGCAGCCGCGGCAACGTCGATGATCGCCACATTCTCGTACCCGCTCTCACCGAACAGGCGGGCCGCAGTTCTCGCGATGTGCCGGCGAGTCCGGACCTTCTTCCGCGCACGCAATCCGTCACCTTCCATACCGCTCATCCTAACCTAAAGTATTGCGGACACTATTTTTCGGGTCTACCCTAAAAATCATGGACTCGTGCAATCCGGCACGACCTAGCACGATCAAGCAAGGAGGAAACACCCATGACAATCTTGGTTACCGGAAGTACCGGTACCGTCGGGTCGGAAGTGACACGGCACCTGGCGGCGGCCGGGCAGCAGGTGCGCGCGCTCACCCGCTCCCCCGAGACCGCCGATTTCCCTCCTGGGGTCACGCCGGTGAAGGGCGAACTGACCGACATCGATTCCCTTCGGGCCGCCTTGGACGGGGCGAGCGGCCTGTTCCTGCTCAGCGCGGTATCGCAGGACGAGCTCACCGGCACTCTGATTGCCCTCGACCTGGCACATCGGGCCGGGATTCGGAACCTGGTCTATCTTTCAGTCATTCACGCCGACAGCTATGCGGCCCCACCGCACTTCGCCGCTAAGGCCGCCGCCGAGCGCGTTATCGCAGACCTTGACCTGCCAACCACGATTCTGCGACCCGGCTACTACATGCAAAACGACGCTTGGGAGAAGGACCGTATCCTGACAGAAGGCGTCTACGGCCCACCGGTAGGCAAGAAGGCTGTCCTGACCGTCGACACGCGCGATCTGGCCGAGGTCGCCGCTCGCGCTCTGCTTCGACGCCAGGAGAGCACCGATTCACTGCCGCGCGAGACTCTGGATGTCGTGGCTCCCGAAGTCCTGACCGGCGATACCATCGCCGCCATCTGGGCGGAGACGATCGCCCGACCCGTCTCCTATGGTGGCAACGATCTGGACGCCTTCGAAACCCAGATGCGGTCGTTCATGCCGGGATGGATGGCTTATGACCTGCGACTGATGATGCGCAGCTTCCAGGTCGATGGCATGACAGCGACTTCCGGTGCCGACCACGACCTGCATTCGCTGCTCGGTCGGCCCATGCGCTCCTACCGTGAGTTCGCTCGACAGACGGCACAATTATGGGAAGACTGATCATTCCTGGTCTCAGGCTCATTGGCTCGACGAGTGCACTCGTGCCGCGTCCAGGACCCGACTCAAGCGCGTGCCAGACCAAGCGATGAGCGAGAAGACCACGATGCGTGCCATCGAATACTCCACATTTGGCGGTCCTGATGTGCTCCGACTCGAGGAGGTAGATCTCCCCGAGCCAGGGCCGGGCCAGGTGCGGGTCGCCGTGCACGCTGCTGGAGTGAACACACTCGACTGGAAGATCAGGGAAGGCCAGCTCGGTGAGCAGCCCATGCCACAGCGACCGGGGTTGGAACTAGCCGGAGTTGTCGATGCCACCGGGTCCGGTTGCCGGGCCACGATCGGCGAGCAGATCTTCGGATGGTCGCTCACCGGAGCCTACGCCGACTATGCCCTAGCCGACATAGTGGCAAGCAAACCACGTGCACTCCCCTGGCACGAGGCCGCCTCCCTGCCTGTCGCCGGCGAGGCGGCAGTACGCGCCCTGCGTGAACTCGAGATCCGCCCCGGCGAAACACTGCTCATTCACGGTGCCAGCGGCACTGTCGGCACCATCGCCACCCAGCTCGCCATCGCCGCCGGCGCCATCGTGATCGGAACCGCCGACGACGCTAACACCGACTACCTCTCTGGGCTCGGCGCCATACCTGTAAAATATGGCGGCGGACTCACAGGCCGAGTACGCGAGATCACGACACGAATCGATGCTGTACTTGATGCCGCCGGATTCGGGGCGCTGCCAGACTTGCTCGCCCTGCGTGGCAGCACCGAGCGTATCCTCACCCTGGCCGACTCCGCTGCGTCGCGCAAGGGCGTCCGGTTCTCCAGCAGAACTCCCAGCGTCAACGACGCCGAGAGTCTCACCGAACTCGCAACCAAAGTCACGACCGGCCAACTTCGCCTCCGCCGCGGTCACATCTACTCGTTACCTCAGGCTGCCGACGCCCAACAAGACAGCGCCACCAGCCACACTCGCGGCAAAATCACCCTCAAGATCAGCTAACACCGGGCGTGCCCGCAAGGCCATTACGACATGTCGATGCGCTGGGTCCATGAGTTTTACGTGTCGAGCAGGTCAGGGCTGAACAGATCTTCGATCGTCTATCGTCTTGTTGCTTGGCTGACCTGGAAGTCCGGCCCCGACCACTGGCCAGGTGTGAAGGTCGGATCCACATCGCAAAAGACTCGGGTCTGGCCAACTTCCCGCTGAAGGGGTTTGATCAGACCCGGATCTGGTTGGCCATCGTCGCTTTGGCAGGAGAGATCCAATCCGAGACTGCGCTGCTGGCGTTTCCAGCTCACGAGATGCGCCAGTGGGAGCCGAAGCGATTGCGGATGCACGGTTCACGATCGCGCGGACTGGAGGGAAGACGATCGTGCATGTGAAGAACACTATCCGCTGGGCAAGTGCTGTCGTTACCGGAATTGCACGGTTACGAAGCCTACTAGCTCCAGAACCTGGATAGAGAACTGGAGTCCTGGGACTGATGCAAGTTCGGGTGCCAGTTCCCTCGCCGAGGCCTTCGACTCACTCTATAGGGCCGAGCCCATCCAGATCATGAGCCCGTGCAAGGGGCATTGATGATGTCAAGAACACGAGCGCCGAATGGGTGCACAGTTCAACCCGTACCGGTCATACGGATCGTTCGGCGCGGCAACGCCCGCTCCAGGCACTTGCAGAAGATGCCTCGAAGCCGCTTGACACACAATAGGCGCATCAAGAGCCCGCATCGCGAGAGGGCAACAAGCGATTGAAGAACGCGTGGGTCCACTCGAAGTTGGCCAGTTGAACTCGCCATTCACGATGGTCAAGCACGGGGCCTCCTGCGAAGAGAAGACCCCGTGCTTGACCATGAACGTAACGGTCGACTGCTCGGATCGGCCCACTACTAGGCGTTCTCCCAGTAAGAGGGGCGTCCGTTCGGCCAGCGTCGGGACGCCGCTCAGGACTGAGGGATGAGTTCGGCGATGGTCGGGAGGAGCGCCTGACCGGCGGGGGAGTCCCAGGCGCGTGCCAGGCCGGTGAGGGTGGTGTTGGTGGAAGTGATCATCGCGCCTGCGTCCTGCATCCGGCGGAGTGCAGTCTCGTCGGCGATGGAGGTGGTCGACCCTCCGGCGTCGGCGACGACTTCCACGCGGTACCCCTGACTGAGTGCGGTGAGGGTGGGGTAGATCGTGCAGACGTCGTTGGTGACACCGGCGATGATGAGGTTGCGTCGGCCAGTGTCGGTAACGGCCCGGGCGAAGGCGGGGTCTTCGAGGGCATCGACCACTCCGGTCCGCTGGATTCGGTCGGCGAACTCGGCAGGGGCGATCTGTTCGAACTCCGGAGCGAGTCGGCCTTGTGCGTGATCCTCGAGGGAGGAGGTCAGCACCAGCGGCATCTCGAGTGCTTTGGCGGACTTGGCCAACGCGAGGGCATTGGCCTTCATCAGGTTCTGGTCGATCGATCCGACCCAGCTCATGGTGCCGAGCTGGTGGTCGATCAGGAGGATGGCGGTGTCTTCTGGGGTGAATCGGTCCGGTGACATGATGCTCCTTCGTGTGTGATGTGGCTGTCAGAGATTTTCGTTGTGATATTGAGGGCTCAGTGCGGCGCCGCGCTGCAGGCGGTCACCGGTCTGTGCCGGATCGGGCACAGCCGTGCGATTCGGGAGTGGCTCTCCCGACAGTGCAAAGAACTCTTCAAGGTCCGGCGGGGTGAGCATGGTCAGCATTCGTGCATCCGCTGTGGAAGGGTTCGTGAAGCGGTGAGGTGCACGCGCCGGGGAGCCCTGCGAGGGTCGTGTCAGAGAGGCTGCGGCTGATTGTGCCTGACTGCCTGTGGGTAGACGTCGATCGGGTCGGCAGACAGCGCTGCTTTGACTGCTCGGGTGTCATTGTCGGCCAAGATCTCCAGCTCGCCAGCTTCGAACCCGTCGAGCGCCTCAATGGCAACGGCTTGCGGAGTGTTCTTGGGAATATCCAGAGACGTGATCATCTCAGTATCGGTGCTCGCCATGTGGAGCCCTGTGACCTGGGTGTTCTGTCCGCTGAGTTCGATGCGAAGCCCGTTTGTCATGGCCCATACGGCTGCTTTCGAGGCTGCATATCCGCTGGAGTGCTCCATGCCGAACCACGCGGCTGCCGAAGAGACATTGAGAATGCTTCCACCGCCGTTTGCCTCCAGCACCGGTGCGAATGCGCGCACCATCGCCAGTGTGCCGAAGTAGTTGGTCTCCATCTCGCTGCGGATGTCAGTGAGATCCCCGCCCACAAGTGGGGCAAAGGTGGTGACCCCCGCATTGTTGATCAGCACGTCGACATCGTCGACGACAGCGGCCGTTCGTGCGACCGCTTCACTGTCCGTGATGTCGAGAGTGATGGGTGTGATCCGGGGGTCGTCGACAACTGCGGAGATGTCGCGAGCGGCAGCATAGATCTTCTCAGCTCCGCGAACGAGCAGTTCGTCGACGAAGGCACGGCCGATTCCACGGTTGGCGCCGGTGATGAAGATCGTAGATTTGCTCAGTTGCATGGTGTTGGTCCTTTACTTGAATGTTCGGAATCACTGCTTCAGCGCAGCAGGCTGAGGTGATGCCGATGTCGGATACTTCGAGACAGTGCGGTTGAGAAGGGCTATGGCCGTCTCCGATCGGGCAGCGCAGTTGCCTGGAACACTCCTTTCTGGTCGAACCTGTTCTTGACGTCGAGCAGCCGCGAGGCGTTCGGCCCGTAGGCCAGGGCAGTCTGATCTTCCTCGTCAGGGCCCAGAAGGTTCGGGTAGCCGCCCGGCAGAGCGTGTGGGGCCAATGCTGATGCGGCGATCGCGGTCCAGTCGGAGACGGACTCACCGGCTTCGATCATTTCGATCATCAGATGGTCTTCACGTCGGCCGAACGCCGCGCTGCCAACCGCCTGTTGACTGGCCTGACCGTGGAAGTGATGAACGTTGAGGAAAGACCGGGACGATTCTCGGGACCCATATGCTTCGAGCAGGGCCGTCGCAGCCGCCGAATCCAATACCTTGATGTTTCGAGTGCCGATGGAATAGTGAATACCGTCGGGCATCACATCGTCGAGCTGCCGCAGCTTGGACAACGGGGTCATCACGGCGATGTCCACGGCCAGAGGAGCGGCAAGTTCCGTGAATTCCTTGATGAATGCGTCACCGTCCGCGAGGGCTCCCGACCATGTTGCTGACACCGCAACGATAGGAAAGTCCTCGGCAGAGGGCACGATGGAAACGACGGCGGTGAGTTCATCGGGCGCCCGCGCAGCCAACTCGCCGTATCCGGTCAGAACCTGCTCCGCGAGTTCGAACGGGAAGGTGAAGGATCCCACCAGAACTTCTGCCAGCGGGTGCAGTGCCACTTCGATGGAGGTGACGACACCGAAGTTTCCCCCGCCGCCTCTCAGCGCCCACAGCAGATCGGGGTGAACGTCCTGGTCGGTTCGCACTACTCGGCCGTCGGCCAGCACCACCTCGGCGCCCACCAGGTTGTCGGCCGCCAATCCGAGACTTCCACACAGCGGCCCGTAGCCACCCGCCAAGGTCAGACCCGTCATCCCGACAGATCCGACGGTTCCGGTGGCGGCCGCGAGTCCGAACCGGTCAGCGGCTGCGGCCACATCTTCTGAGGTGGCCCCGCCTGCCACAGTCGCGATGCCGTCGTGGACCGAGATCCCATTCATGCTCGACAGGTCGATGACCAGGCCGCCTGTGCGTATCGCGCGACCGGCCCAGTCGTGACCTCCTCCGCGGACCGACAGCGGCATGGCGAATTCGGTTGCAGTTGCGACGGCGTGCTGCACATCTGCCGACGTTTCACAGCGGACCACCACAGCCGGGCGATGGTTGACCGCGCCGTTCCAGATCGCTGCCGCCGCAGCGATCTCACTTTCTTCCGTCACGATGCGCGCCGGACCGATCTGTTCCGATAGGGCCGCCCGCACGGCCGAAACTATCGCCTCGTCGGCAGTGGTCATTGTCTCTTGTGATGTCATCATCTGTCTTCATCCATTCGTGTGTCGGTATCGAGCGCCAGGATTTCCGGGCCGGCTACCGTTGCTGGTCAACCGATCGGAGGAGGAGTTCATTAACCGCAACATGTGGAGGCTGAGAGACCGCGTAGACAATCGCCTCTGCGACATCGTCGGGCTCGAGCAGCCCAATGGCAGCAGAGAACTCCGCAACCGCGTCACGGGTCGGTGCATGGGTGATGTGTGTGGGCAGCTCAGTCGAGGTGGCTCCCGGTTCGATCACGACGACCCGCACTCCGCGAGTGGTCACCTCCTGACGCAGCGACTCGGAGAATGCGCTGACCGCGGCTTTGCTCGCGTTGTAGACACCGGTCAGCGGTCCAACCGCGCGTCTGTCGGCTGAGGACAGTTGCACAACTGTGCCCTTGTCGGCCAGCAGGTGCGGCAATGCAGCATGGGTCATGTACATGAGGCCGAGGACATCGGTGTCGATCATTCGACGCCAGTCGTGTGTGTCGGCATCTTCGATGGGACCAAGCAGCATCAGTCCCGCATTGTTGACCAGTATGTCGATCCCGCCGAAGTGTTCCACACAGGTGTCGACAGCGTTTCGGCAGGAAGATTCATCGGTGACGTCAAGATCGATGGCTCTCGCAGTTCCGCCGAAGGCTTCGATTTCAGCGACGAGGTCATCCAGCAGTGGGCGACGGCGCGCCGCGACCGCAACAACGGCACCGTGTTCGGCAAGTTTCTTTGAGATTGCCGCTCCGATCCCGGACGAGGCCCCGGTAACTAAGGCCACTTTGCCCTGCAACGACAAGTGATCGTGCAGAGATGGTCGTCGTTCATCGACATTCAGATTCATTGCTCTCCTACTTTCGGCCGCGCCAGAAGCGCGGTTATGTTATGGATCGGGTTTCGTCAGGTGTGTGGGAGGTTCTCGATCGCGAAGCGGGGCCCGAGTTCGAGGGCAGTGGACAGGTTCTGCTTCGCCTCCTCGGCGCTCATGTCGCTGACGCTGGTGCGTGTGGGAAGCGGCTGTCCCCACTTGCTGAAGTATTCGTCGAGCCCGGGTGGAGAGACGACGCACAGCATTCGTGCCTGGGCAGCTGTGGAGTTGTGGAAGAAGTGTGGTGCACGTGCTGGGATATTGACGACTTCGCCGGAGTTGACCGTGGTCGTTTCACCGCGAAAGGTGACGTCTATCTGCCCATCGAGAATGTAGAACATCTCCTCGAAGTCGTGTCGATGTGGCGGTGGTCCCCCACCGGCGGGTACGAGCATGTCGATCAGCGCATAGCGTCCGGCTGTGTCTTCCCCATTGAGAACCATCGTGTAGTTGTCACCGACCACCCCGAAGTGGGCCAGAGACTCGTCGGTTTCGGGGTGCCGTACAGAGATGCTGCGAGTTGGGTCGTCGGGGGCGAGTCGGGCCGGCATCAGGTCGTGGTCGGCGCGACCGTCAGGCTCGCGGGCGGTCAGTCGGAGGACGGATGAAAGATCCCGACCGCTGCGTTCCTCCGCGTGGACGGCGATGGTGCGGATATCGTTGTCGACCGGAGTTTCGATGACGATATCCGGATACGCGCGAAGGTTCGCTACCCACCTCGGGCCAGGTGGCGGTCCCTCGCCTGGGAGCTCGACGACCCAGTCGTCGCCGTCTCGCAGCGATAGCACCGGAGTGATCAGTTCTGCACCGTTGTCAGCCTCGCGCGTGTGCAGAAGCACCGGACCGAAGCTGGCGGACTCGGCTCGTCCATTATTGGCTCTGAATTCTTTGATGATGCTGTCGTGTAGATCGTTCATTGTCGCTTGCCCTTCCTGTGTGATGAATTTTCCCTTTGTTTGGGGGCTGGTGGACGCCCGTTGCCGGCTTCAGTTCATGAACATTCCGCCGTCAACGTTGAGGGTCTGGCCCGTCATGAAGTCGGAGTCCGGCGAGGTAAGGAAGTAGACCGGCCACACCAGATCGTCGGGAAGTTGGTCGCGGGCCAGTGCCCGACCGGTTCGCTGTGCCGCAGTGAGCTCCGGGTCGAAATGCTCCACCACCGGTTGGGTCAGAGTCAGTCCCGGAGTGATGAGGTTGACGGTGATTCCGTCGGCACCGACGGTGACGAGGACTTCTGCGCTGTCGCGGTTGTCGCGTCAGCGCATCAGATTATGTCCAATACGGGTGGTACTGGAGCCAAGCCACCCAGGAAGATCCGCTCCTGGCGAAGCAGATTAGCCTCCAGCCAGCCGTCATCCTTGGACAGAGGCTGCGCGAGCATGGCGCCGAAAAACACAACATCAGATGCTGTGATATCGGTTCTGACGGTGAGGTCGTCCCGGCCGCGGTCAAGAATTCGGGCAATGCCGGCATGGATCTCTGTACGAAGGCGTCGTGATTCGTCGCTCAGATCGTCAGGTCCGCCGTGCAGCGGGAGGACGAGCTGCTCGCGGTGAGCGATGGTGCTGGTCAGAAACGCCTCGATCGCGCCGATCGCCGGTCTTTCGCCGACGGCGGCTTCTTTCACCACGTCGAGGACGAGCCCGAAGGACCTCTCGGTCAGTGCTTCCAAGAGCGCTTCACGAGTCGGGTAGTTGCGGTACAAGGTGGCGATGCCGACACCTGCATCCCGGGCGATCGAGGCCATCGGCACCTGCCGTCCTTCCCGCAGCATCGCGGTCACCGCGGCCGCGAGAAGACGCTCCTGGTTCGCCAACGCGTCACTGCGAGTCTGGGATTTATGCTGTGACGGGCCTTTCGGCTCGGCGTTCTCACTCATCGGTTCTGCTCCTTGATCCAGCTGGGCAGATCGAGCACTTCGGGCACAAGGGTGCGTGTCAGGCTCATGTCGGCACGATATGCCGGGAGCTGAGCGAACCAGGTGAACATCTTCTTCTGGTCCTCATCGGGCAAAATATCCACCGACATCGGCTCATACCTGGCTGGGATTCCCATTGCACGGGCAAATGCCGCGGCAACTTCCTCTCCGGTCAATTCGTCGCCGGCGATCTCTATTGCTCCGCCGGGAATGCCTGCGGGTTCCAACAGGGCAGCCGCGGCTACCCGTCCGATGTCGCGAGTGGAAACCATCTGCAGTGGCACTCCCCCCGGCAACGGCAGACGGACCACGAGAGTGTCGCCGTCCATTGTGGGTTGTGAGAAGGACGCGAAGTTGTCCATGAAGAATGCGGGTCTGATAAACGTTGTGCGCAGGTCCAATTCCTCGAGGTGTTCTTCGACGCGCCGCTTGCTCTCGAAGTGGGGGATGCCGGTTGCTCGTTCGGCTCCGCCGACCGAGCTGTAGACCAACCTGCCGACGCCGGCTCGGTAAGCGGCGTTGCCGATGGCCAGACCGTGCTCAGTTTCGCCGCGTGTTCCTCCGGGCCCGGCGAATGTCGTCATGGCAAAGACTGCTGCGGCTCCGCGAAGGGCCTCTTCAAGTGAGCTGGCGTCGTTGAGGTCGGCGGTGACGAGTTCGGCGCCGGCCTGGCCCAAGTACTGTGCGCGCGGTGCGCTCGGGTCACGGACGAGCGCTCGAACCGGCACTCCCCGGCTCAGAAGTGCCGAGACAACGGCTCCGCCCTGCTGTCCTGTACCGCCGATCACGGCAATCGTGTCGCCCTTCGTTGTCAGGCTGTTGTTGGTGTTCATGTCCTATCTCCTCTGCTGTCGCGATCTCGTGCTCTCGCGGGAATTTGCGAGCCTGTACATCCATCAACTTCCAATACGGATGAATTATTCCACTTATTTTAAAACTCTTTCGCGCATATCAAAGCTGAGTGCGATTAGACTGGATAACTGGAACTTTCATTCCGATTGAAACACCCCGCGAGAATGACCACCAGCAGGCAGGCAGGCAGATCGCCGAGCACTCCCGCTGCGGATTTGAGGAAAGGCCACCGACGCATGAGCAGAGAATCCGAATTCACCTTGAAGCCCTTCGCTGAAGGCGATGCTGCGGAAGTGGCCGTGCTCCAGCGGTGCTGTTGGGTCCCGGAAGCAATGCTGAATGACACCCTGAATATCCCTGCACTTCACGAGACCGTCGACGATGTACTGCGGTGGCCCGAGTCCTGGGAAACGCTGTGCCTGCGGCGTGGAGATCGACTTGTCGGTGCTGTGAGGGGGCAGTCCACCGGCGGTGGCTCCTGGGAGATCGGTCGCCTGATGGTGGCACCTGATTTGGCGCGTCAGGGACTAGGCCAGTGGCTGCTCAAAGCCGGAGAGAACCTGGCGCCCGAGGAGACGACCAGATTCATTCTGTTCACCGGAGCGAGAAGTGAACGAAATATTCGCATCTACCAGCAAGCCGGCTATGAGATCTGCGAACCGCCCTCCGACATCAGCGAGCATGTGGCTGGAACCGTCTTCCTTGCGCGACCCACGACTGCAGGAATTTCGGCCACAGCCTGAAAGCCCACCACCGCGATCATCGCGGCCGCCGGCACGGCTCTGGCCATTGCAACAGGGGCCGCAATCGCCAGTGTCAGAACGAAGGACTACTTCACCAAGCACGTCCGCGCAGCCGAAGACCTCGGCTACACCGGTCGGCCATCACCTGCCCAACCACGTTCCTGAAAGCAAACACTCGTCACGATGGAGACGGTAATTTGCTGGCTGCCCTCAGCCATGAGGACCTGTCCCTCGTCGAGGAGCTGCTGCCGGAGAACCAGACCGTTCGAGTCAACAGTTCGCACGACATCCACTTCGCACAGACGATGATCTACACCGACACGCTGAACGAGTTCGCTGCCCGCGCCTGAACAGATCGATGGCGCGCGGGCGCTACTACCAAGAAGGCCTCAGTCGACCGTCACCTTCTTCGATTCGACATTGACTGTGACTTCGGTTTCGGTTCCCTTGTCATCGAAGTCGAACTGGTATTCGCGCTGCCCATCGTCATATTCGAGCTTCCAACCGGAGAGACGGCCTTCGCCCTTCTTCTTGGCCAGGTCGAACGCTTCGTCATACGTCATCGGAGATTCGAGGTCGATGGCCTTTTCCTTGTCATCACTGTCTTCCGATTCGTCGCGAACGACCTTGCCGGTGTCTGCATCAATGACGACTTTATGGTCAGTCGTGCCGTCCATGATCTTGACATCGTATTCCCATTTACCGTCGTCACTGTCGTAATCGAGTTCGATTGCGTGCAGAACCCCGTCTTTGGCCTTGGCCTTATCCTGTGCCGTCTTGACAGCGTCCTTGGCCGAAGTGGATGGAGATTCCTTGCTCAGATCTGCATCTTCGAAAAGCTTGGAATCTGAGGTCTTCGCCTCGTCTGTGGAACCTTCATCGCTGGGTTCCGACGCATCCGCTGCCTGAGTCTCGGCAGGGGCCTGCGACTCTTGAGCATCGTCATCTGAAGTGCCCGAGCACCCCGCGAGCGCCAGCCCTATTCCGAGCACACCTGCAACTGCAACCTGGGACATTCGATTCGTCTTCATACGGTCACGCTAACACTCGTCTGGTGGACTGAAAACCCCGCCGGAGGGCACTGAATACGCCACCGGTCGGAGGCCCATCAGAACTGCTGCCATCATTCTTCTGTTCTCATCCTGCTGTTCATTTCTCGTCCTCCGGGAGCTTGCCTGGCACCCATAGCGTCACAAGCGTGATTACGACTGAGCAGAACAAGGTCCGCCCTCGTCCTTCTACGATCCTCGCCGCCGCGGTGCTCACCCTGACGGCGACTCTCGGCCCCGGCGTCGTCGCCGCCTCCGCACACAGTCTCGGCTCATCCTCCGAGAACGGCTATGCGGCACCCCATCAGGTCTCCGAACTCGAATTCCCCACCACGATCTCCCACCGGGGCGGCTCCGACGTCTACCCGGAGGAGTCCATGGAAGGATTCACCGCCTCGGCGACGGACGGGTTCCTGCCCGAGATGGACATCCAGTTCCTCGAAGACGGCACCCCTGTCCTCATCCACGACGACACGGCCGACCGCACACTAAACGGAGCCAGCGGCCCCATCCGCAACCTCAGCCGCGAAGAATGGGACGCTGCGACCATCAAGCACCCACAAGGTGGCGAACCGGCACAGACGGTGACTCTCGATGAGGCACTCGACGAGCTCGGCGGGGAGGTCGTCATGGTTCCCGAGATCAAGCCCGGGGCCACTTCGGCGGAGGTCGATCAGGTTCTCGACGTCTTCGACGAACGCGGACTGGCCGACTCACTCATCGTCCAGTCCTTCGACTTCGAGGCGGCGAAGACCATCGCCGAACGCGGCTACACTTCCCTCTACCTCTCGGGCGCAACCCTGCCGCAGGAATCCTTCGATGAGATCGCCGCTGCTGGCATCGAATGGGTCGGCCCCAGCAAGAATCTGCCCACCGGGGACCTGCGCAAACTCGACAAGGCAGGCTTCCACGTCGCTCCCTATACTCTCGGGACGGCGAAGGACGGGCACCGTCTGCCCGGCTGGATCGACGGCTACTTCACGGACGATGCCTGGACGAACTAGCGGGCAATGCCGCCAGCCTCAGAGACGAAATGTGACTCCTGCCTGATGCCCAGCGGTGACGAGCCGATAGAATCGGCTCGTCACCTTTCTCTCGAGAAGTTGCAGTGACGTCCGACGCAGCGATGCCGCACACGCGACCATGACGGGCCTCAACAAGGAAGTGGATTCCTCGTCATGCCGCACCGGCATCCTCCTCACTGACGTGGCGTTGATGGAGTGTTCACCGACGAACACCGCCGTTGCGCACGAGAGGACAGCCTGCATCGCCTGCGGTAAACTCCCACCACAATTAAGGAGCACAATCTATGAACGCCCCTATCAAAGTCGCCGTCACCGGTGCGGCCGGTCAGATCGGCTACAGTCTCCTCTTCCGCATCGCCAGCGGCGCACTCTTCGGCCCCCACACTCCAGTTCAGCTGCGCTTGCTGGAGATCACACCCGCACTGACCGCACTCGAAGGCGTAGTCATGGAACTCGAGGACTGTGCCTTCCCCACCCTCGACTCGGTTGAAATCGGCGATTCGGCCGAGCACATCTTCGACGGCGTCAACCTCGCCCTGCTCGTGGGCGCTCGGCCCCGGTCTCAGGGCATGGAGCGCAGTGACCTCCTCGAAGCCAATGGCGCGATCTTCACCGCCCAGGGCAAGGCACTCAATGCAGTCGCCGCCGACGATGTCCGCATCGGCGTCACCGGGAATCCGGCCAACACCAATGCGCTGATCGCAATGCGCAATGCGCTCGACATCCCCGCCGAACGTTTCAGCGCGCTGACCCGCTTGGACCACAACCGCGCCCTGGCGCAACTGGCCAAAAAGGCCGCGGTAACGGTGGCCGACATATCCAAGATGACGATCTGGGGCAACCACTCAGCCACATAGTATCCCGACATCTACCACGCGGAAATCGGCGGAGTGAATGCAGCCGAGGTCATCGGCGACCAATCCTGGATCGAAAACGATCTCATCCCCACGGTTTCCGGGCGCGGTGCCGCAATCATCGAGGCGCGCGGGTCGTCCTCAGCGGCCTCTGCTGCCGCGGCGACGATCGACGCCGCCCGCGATTGGCTGCACGGCGCACCCGAGGGCGACTGGGCCTCGATGGCTGTGGTCTCCGATGGCTCCTATGGGGTGCCTGAGGGACTGATCTCCTCCTATCCCGTGACAACTTCGGACGGGAACTGGGAGATCGTGCAGGGGCTGGAGATCAACGACTTCAGCCGCAGGATGATCGACGCCACCGTGGCTGAGCTGGCCGAGGAGCGTGAGTCCGTGACCGGTCTCGGACTGATCTGAGGTCGCGGGGTTGAGCGGATCTGCTGATATTCTCAAGATCTTATTGCCCCGTTGAGCGAAGGTTCCCGTGAGCGCTGAGAATGACGTGCCGACTATGGCTGATCCGAGTGTGGAGTACATGGGTGCCCTCATTCGCCGCCTGCGGGAATCGGCCGGGATGACTCTGGCTGACCTCGGCCGCGTGGCCGGGGTCAGTCAGGGACTGCTGAGCCAGATCGAACGTGGCCTGGGCAATCCCGCGTATCTCACGCTGCTCAAGATTGCCAAGGCCCTTGATGTACCCGTCGGACGTTTCTTCGACACTGGTGAGGAGCCTACCGACAACCGTGTGGTCCGCGCCGATGGCCGCAGGCAGCTGCAGGTCACCGATCGTGGGCTCGTCTACGAACTGCTGACGCCGACCATGAACGGTCAGCTGTTGGTGCTCAAGGTGCGTGTCCCGGCGGGTTACTCCAACGAGTCGGTGCCCTTCGGCCATCATCGTGCCGAGGAATGCCTATTCGTCCTCGAAGGGGCCTGCTATTTCCAGATCGGCGAGGACGGCTACACCCTCGAGGCGGGTGACAGCATCACCTACCAGGGCGACCAGCCGCACTGGTTCCGTGTCATCGGAGACGCCGAGGCGGTCATCATCGCCACGATGACTCCCCCAGTGTTCTGAGGCCCGGTATTCGGAAGGCTCAGGCCTCGGTCAGACTTCAGGCGTTCTTCTTCGTCTGCTTATTGCTTTCACGCTCGAGGGCCTCGACGAGTTCGTTCTTGTTCATCGTCGAACGTCCCGGGATCTTCAGCGAAGTTGCCAGCTGGTACAGGTGATCCTTCGTAGCATTGGCGTCCACCCCGCCAGCGGTCGGGCGATCGGTGTTCTTCCCGCCCTTGGCCTGTGAGTCGGATGGCCCCGGCGAGGATTTCGGTTCCCACTTGTCACCGACCTTCTCGTGGGTGTGCTTCAACGCATCGTAGGCCACCTGGTGAGCACGCTCTTCGTCGTCGTATTCCTCCATTGCGGAGTCATAGGTCTTCGCGAAAGTGCGCTGGGCCTTGGCATCCGAATGTCGCAAGGTCGCTGGAAGCTCTGACTTCTTCGGCACTCCTGAGCTGCTCATCTTCGGCATGGTGACCACTTCTCCTCACGTACGCGGGTGTCACGGTTATTCCGACCGTAACGCAGATCACCTTCACATGTCAGGAGCCGTGCCGCACAGCCTCGGCGTCGATATCGCCTCGCCCCTTTATCGCGGGTGTGCTGGAACCGAGTGAAATGACTCCGGGGCCAGTGAATCTTGTCCGCCGTCGAGCAGGGGCGTACGTTTGACGCACGACGCTGTCGCAGAAGGGATCCGCCATGGATGAGGAGACGTTTGACGGCCTGATGGTGTCCACGGATGCCGCTCTGATCGTGGTGACCACCGCTGCAGAGAACGAACGTGCAGGTTGCCTGGTGGGATTCCACTCGCAGTCGAGCATGTCTCCTCAGCAGTACGGTTTCTGGCTGTCGAAGGCCAACCACACCTATCAGGTGAGTCTGCGGGCCACCCATTTCGCGATTCACTTCCTCACTGCCTCAGATCTCGCCATGGCGCAGCGCTTCGGTGCCCGATCTGGCGAGGACACTGACAAGTTCCGCGCACTCGATATCCATTCCACCGAGCAGGGGGTTCCATTGCTCAGTGCTCTGCCCAACCGGATAGTCGTCGAACGCATCTCCATGCTCGACGACGGAGGGGACCACGTCGGCATCACCGCACGGGTGATCTCGAGTGAGACCACTGGACCCTTCGCGCCCCTGCGGCTGTCCCACATCGGCGACCTCTCTGCAGGCCGCGACAATGACTCACGAGCAATCGATCCTAAGGCAGGCGGCTGACCAGGTCGCTGCTGGAGTGGGGCCAGTCTTCAGCCAGGATGGCCCGAGCAGTATCCAGACCGCCGTCCAGATTCACCAGGAGCACGCCTTGCACCCGGTTCTCGTCGTTCAGGTAGTAGACCACGCCCTCCGTCTGCGGTTTCTGCCAGTCCTCGATCGTCTGCAGGTCTGAACTCAGCGTCCCCACCGCCTGATAGCCGAAGTCGAAGACGTTGGTGTAGAAATACGGTGTGTGCGTGTAGGTCTCGTCGCTTCCAGCCATGATCCGTCCGGCTGTGTTGCCCATCTGGGTCGCATTGTCCACATGCTCGACACGTTGGCGGCCGAGGATCCGGTCAGGGTAATGGGCAACATCACCGGCTGCATAGATGTCAGGATGAGAGGTCTCCAAGGACTCGTCGACCGTGATTCCATCACCGGTGGCGATTCCTGCCTTCTCTGCCAGATCGGTTGACGGATCAATTCCCAGGCCCACAACGACAGCATCGAACTCGTGAGTGCCCTCGCCGTAGTCCAGTGCAACATGCTGGCCCTCGGCACGGCCACCGGACACCTTGGTGCCAGGGACCAGAGTCACTCCCTGGTCGCGATAGAGCTGGTGAAAATGATCGGCGAGATCGGGCGGGAAGACGGAACCGCACAGTGTCTCATCGTCGAACAGAAGCGTCGTGTTCGTCTTGTTCTGCACCAGTGCCGCTGCCAGCTCAGTGCCGATGAACCCGCCTCCGATCACGGCAATATTGAGATTCCTTCCGGTGAACTCACGCAGGCGACGATAATCATCGAACCTGCGGAAATAGACGACACGCTCGCCTTCCGCAAGGTCAATCTGCTTCGGTTGCCCACCGGTGACGAAGAGCAGCTTCTCGAAACTGTACTCTCCGTCCGAGGCCGTCACTGTCTTGGCCTTAGGGTCAACGCTGGTCGCTTCAGTGCCCAAATGGAGCTGAGCCCAGGTGTCGGCAACGGTCGACAGGTAGTTGTCGTCCTCGTCGAAGCTCGGGTCCGTCCACAGCTTCTTACTCAGGGCAGGTCGTGTGTATGGTTCATCGACATCGTTGCTGATGATCGCGATGGAACCGTCAGCATCGAGCTCCCGTATGCCACGGGCAGCTGCGTCAGCGGCCATTCCTCCACCGAGGATCAGATAGCGAAAATCCTGCATGATTCAGACTCCTTCTCATATCGTCTACCGCGTGCCCGTGATCACAACATTCAGATTGTGGCGACTGATCCGGCATCGACGCGATAGTTGGAACCGTTGACGAAGCTGGCGGCGTCGGAGCACAGGAACGCGATGACGTGAGCCACCTCTTCCGGTCTGCCCCTCCTGCCCAGCTCCATGAAGGGCCGTTCTTCGCGCAGGAACGACGCAATCGCCTCATCGAAGGACACTCCCAACGATTGGGCACGTTTACTCATCATTTCGTCGGTCATCGGGGTCTCGATGAATGCCGGCGACACTGTGTTCACGAGCAGCCCCTCAGAGGCGTAGGTGCGGGAGAGACCCTTGGCCAGGGAGAGAAGTCCTGCTTTGGCAGCGCAGTACGGCAGCTCGTCGTCATAGGGTTGGACCGCGTCCTCGGAGGAGACGAATACGATTCGCCCCCAGCCGCCGCGCCTCAGGCCCGGGAGGAAAGCCCGCGTGACACGCACGGGCCCCATCAGGTCGACATCGATTGTATGGTCCCATCCCTCTTGGCTGATCTCGTGGAACAGACCACCTTCACCATGGATCCCGGCAATATTGATGAGGATGTCGAGGTCGCCGACTTCATCCTCCATTTTCTGCGCAAGTCTCTCGATGGCTGCAGGGTCAGTGACATCGGCGGCAATGGCGTGTGGGCGGTTTTCGGACCCCGGCAGCTGTTGGACTGCGTGATGGAGTTTGTCCGGTTCACGGTCAGTCATGACGACTGTGGCACCTTCAGCCAACAGCAGTTGTGCCGTGGCGAATCCGATGCCTGAATCGGCGCCGGTGACCAGTGCTTTGCGTCCGCGAATGTTGAGATCCATAGTGTCTCCTTTCAGAGCTTTGGCATACGGTTCGCCTCAAAGGTGGCCTCAGCTGAACAGACCGACGGCGTAGGCGACGAATACCACGATGAGGATGGCCAGTACTGCGCCGATTCCGACGAACATCCACTTCGTCCGCGGAAGTCTCCTATCGGGTGCGTGCGGCGGAGATGCCGTCGCCGAGTTTGATTCCGGTGGTGTGGCGCCGGGCCGACAACGGTGTTGGCCGAGAACGTTCTGTCACGGCGTGGGCTGGCCCCCATTGACGTTGAGAGTCTCACCCAGGACGTAACTCGACTCCGCCGAGGTGAGGAACACATAAGCTGGCGCGAGTTCCGTCGGCTGACCGGCTCGGCCCAAGGGAGTGTTCTTCCCGAAATGGGGCAGTGCTTCCTTCGGCTGGCCGTCAGAGACTTGGAGTGGTGTCCAGATCGGGCCGGGTGCGACCGCGTTGACCCGGATGCCGCGTGGAGCCAGCTGAGTGGCCAGTCCTTTGGTGAAGTTGTTGATCGCAGCTTTAGTCGACGCGTAGTCCAGCAGGTGGGTCGACGGTGAATACGCTTGAACGGACGTTGAGTTCACAATCGTTGCGCCGGCGGGCAGATAACCCACTGCTGTCTTCGTCACGCGGAACATGGCCCGAATGTTGGTCTCGAAGGTATTGCCCCACTGCTCATCGGACAGATCTTCGATCTCTTCGACCGCGATCTGGCGCCCCGCGTTATTCACCAAGGCGTCGAGTCCGCCCAGCCCGTCGGCCGCATCATGGACGACCTGCTGGCAGTAGTCGGGGTCGGCGAGGTCACCAGGCAGTGGCACCGCTGTGCCGCCGGCCTCGCGGATGACGTCACAGACGTGGCGTGCGTCGTCCTCCTCAGCAGGAAGGTACGACAGGGCGACATCTGCTCCTTCGCGAGCGAAGGCGATAGCAACGGCCGAGCCGATGCCGGAATCGGCACCGGTGATCAGCGCCTTGCGCCCCTTGAGCCGACCGGTGCCGCGATAGCTCTGTTCGCCACGGTCAGTGCCTGGAATCAATTCAACGTCCAGGCCCGGCTCAGGCTGGTCCTGTTTGGGTGGAGAGATGTCCGGAAATCGTTTCACCGGATCCTGGAAAGTCAGTTGGTCGCTCATGAGCTGTGGCCCCTTTCAACTGATGGTCGATTCGCTTCGGCTGGCCAGGGTCTGTTGAGAGATAAGCCGCCCGTTGAGAGATGAGCTGGTCAGTAATGCGCTGGCGGATCGCTTGCGGGAAAAGACTCGTCTTCCCACTCATCAACCAACTCATCATCGTGTTCCTTGGTGGAGTTATCTGTTCCGGGCGTTTCAGCAACATCGTGCGGCGCTTCATCGGGAACAGTGTTGAGGGTCTTCTCCATGCTCTCGGTTTCTCGATCATTCGTCATCGTCGCCTCTTCTCACTGATGCCGCATCCGCGATCATCAGACTCATTGCGATCTTGGTCAGCACGGTGCTCTCTGAAGCTTCCGTACTATCCCGGTGCCGTCACATTAACAGTCTCCTCGGAGTCTCGTAACCCCCCGCGTTGACTCATAGAAAACCTCCGCGTAACCCACATCGTTGCCCCACATGAAAACCTCCGGGAACACCGAGTCGTTGACTCAAAAGAAAACCTCCGCCACCGGAGTGGCTCCAACCCACGGGCA
>NZ_FXZH01000020.1 GCF_900169365.1 Brevibacterium sp. 239c | reverse complement strand
ACGTTTGAGGGCAGAAGTGGTTCGATCTTCTCCCACTGCTCATCAGTGAAGACTCGGTGTCGTTGCTGTGTAGTCACGTCTCCACCGTGCCAGTCCTGGAATGGTCAATAAAGGAGACACGCCCTAGTCAGACAGTCACAGACGAGACAATCACAGACGAGACGAACGTGGGAGGGGCCGTGCAGCAATCAAGCTGCACGGCCCCTCCCGCATCTTCTGGGCGATCTATCTAGCTATCAGTTATTTGCTGGCTTTCGCCTTACGTCCGCCCTTGTTGGCCGCCTTCTGCGCAGCTTTCGCGGCCTTGCGCAGCTGTTTCTCCTCCACAGGGTAGTTCTCCTGTGCACGGGAGTGACGGAAGTAGTCGGCAGCTTCGGTCTGACGCTCGGCCTCGATGCCGGTCGCGATCGTTGCGCGGCGGTGATCATCGCCGTAGCCGAAGGCGTCCACGAGGTCCAAGGCGTTGGCGGACAGCTTCGCACACAGACGGTTGAGCGTCTCGTTGAGCTGGCGGGCACGCAACATCGGGAGACGACCGTACATGAGATGCCAGCCGACGTGCTTCTCGATGAGAGTCAGGCCGTAAGTATCGCGCAGACGGCGGAAGAGCTTGCTCTGGTCCGGGTCTGTCTGTTCCCTCATCGTTTCGTCGAGGGCCTTCCACTTCTCCAGCTCGACGTAGGCGCGCGCCATCTCGATGAACTCGTGCTGGTTGTCGTTGAAGACTCCAGCCGCATCGGCCTGCGACATCTTAGCGGCAGGACGCAGTGCTTGGGCGAGGTTCGAGAGCATGACCTCGAGCCTGGTCTCCAGCAGCGAACGCTGCAGCTTCCCGGAACGGATCCGCTTCTCGTTCAGGTTCAGTGTGAAGACGTCGGAGATCGCGAGGCCCGCATTGGCGATGCCGGTTCGGTAGAGCGTGTGCTCGGCGGCCTGGGTGCCGATGAAGCGGGCGGCCCCACCGACATCGATATGTGCGAGTTCTTTGGCATAGTCGCCGAGGAGGCGCTTGCCTGCCAGCTGCAGGAGCACAGTGTTGTCACCTTCGAACGTGGCGTAGACGTCGAGGTCTGCGCGCAGTCCCACAAGACGGTTTTCGGCCATGAACCCGGCACCGCCGCAGGCTTCGCGGCTTTCCTGGATGACGTCGAGGGCCATCCAGGTGGTGTCGGCCTTGAACGCTGCGGCCCGAGTCTCAAGCAGCGCGCGATTCTCATCGCTCTCATCGGCGCCGGAGAACACCTCTTCGAATGAGGTGAGCAGCTTCTCGTGTGCGAAGGCCGAGGCGTAGACGGAGGCGATGGCCGGCATCAGGCGACGCTGGTGCTGCTGGTAATCCAAGAGTGTGGTCTCGTTGATGTCATCGACCGAGGTGAACTGCTTGCGCTCGAGACCGTAGCGAACGGCGATGTCGAGTGCCAGCTTCGATGCGACGATGGCGGCGCCGTCGAGGGAGACACGTCCCTGGACCAGGGTGCCGAGCATCGTGAAGAAGCGGCGTCCCGGGGAGTCGATGGGGGAGGAATACGTGCCATCGGCGGTCACCGCACCATAGCGGTCGAGGAGGTTGAATCGTGGAATGCGGATCTCGTCGAAGATGATCCGTCCGTTGTCGACGCCTTTGAGTCCGCCCTTGAAAGCGTCGTCTTCGATGGTGATACCCGGCAGCACTTCACCGTCTTCATCACGGATCGGGACGAAGAACGCGTGCACACCATGGTTGACTCCAGCGGTGATGAGCTGGGCGAAGACCACGGCAGCGCGTGCATCACGCGCTGCGTTGCCGATGTATTCCTTGGTTGCGGCGCGGAAGGGCGTGTTGATGACGAATTCCTCGTCCTCAGCCGAATACGTCGCAGTGGTTCCGACCGCGGCGACATCGGATCCGTGGCCGATCTCCGTCATCGCGAATGAGCCCAGAAGTTTGCCCTTCTGAGCATCCAGCAGCCAGGCCTGGTGCTGTTCGGAGTTGCCCAGGTGAAGGATCGCTCCGCCGAAGAGCCCGAACTGGACCCCGGCCTTGATCTGGAGGCTGGGGGAGGCAGTGACGGTCTCCTCGAAGCCGGCGACGTTAGTCGCGTGCTGGTTGAGACCGCCCAGCGATGTGGGCAGGCTCGTCATGGTCAGACCGGTGTCGGCCATGATGCCCACACCGGTCAGCGTCTTTGCCCGTGTGGTTTCAAGGTCATCGGCAGGATCCTCATGAGTGATCTCGTCGAGCGCCAGGGTGCGCCCCTGGCGTCGTGCCTCGGCCCACCGGCCGTCGAGGGCGTCGTTGATCGCCTGTGGATCAAGGGAAAGCTTCATTCGTCTACTCCTAGTTTTGCGGGCAACGAGGCCCAGAGCCATTGACTGATTGCGGTGGCGAATTCATCGGGACGGCTGGGATCGGCCAGCCAGTTTTCGGTCGCGGCACGCACGAAACCGATTGCACCTGCTGCCCACAGCTGTCCCTGAGTACCCTCAAGGACAAGCCGATCGGCGAGGAGGCTGGCGATTGAATTGAAGAATCCGCCGGTCTCCGTCGGTGCGAAGCGGTTGACTGCCGTATCGCAGAATCGGTAGATATTCGGTGATTCTGCGGCGAGCGCGACGAACGCACGGATCATTTTGGTCAGTGCGTCCTGTGCCGAGGTTGCTGTTGCGTCATCGAGTGACTTGGAGATGACATTCATCGCCCATTCGCCCATGGCCGCCTGCAGACCAGCGCGATCCGTGAAATATCTGTAGAGCACGGACTTGGTGGTGCCCGAATGCTCGGAGATCTGCTCCATCGACAGCTCGTCTCCGTGCTCATCAACGACGTGCCGGACGGCGCGCAGCAGCTCGTGGCGCCTGAGGTCGCGATGCTGCTGCCACCGAGTGGACCGACCATCTGTGAGCGATTTCATGTGACAGACGGTATCAGGTACTGTCGGTAACAGTTAAATCCACATACCGGAGGTGCAAATGTCCACTCCCAATCAGCGTGCCGTCATCCTTGGCGGTAACCGTATTCCGTTCGCTCGTTCGAACAAGCAATATTCCAAGGCGAGCAATCTCGATATGCTCACGAGCGCCCTCGACGGACTCGTGGCCCGCTTCGGCTTGGCCGGTGAGAGCATCGGCGAAGTCGCCGGCGGCGCAGTCCTCAAACATTCGAAGGATTTCAACCTCACTCGTGAGGCGGTTCTCGGTTCCGCCCTGTCGCCGACAACTCCCGCGTTTGACGTCGGGCAGGCCTGTGCCACCGGTCTCGAGACCGTGGTCAGCCTCAACAACAAGATCAATGCCGGTCAGCTCGAGTCCGGCATCGCGTCTGGCGTGGACTCCGCGTCGGATGCGCCGATCGTCATCAACGACTCGATGCGTGAGATTCTGCTCGAACTCACGCGAGCCAAGACCATTGCTCAGCGGGCGAAGATCGCCGCACAGATCCGTCCGGCCTACCTGGCGCCTCAGGCTCCGTCGACGGGTGAGCCACGTACTGGCATGAGCATGGGTGAGCACCAGGCGATCACCACCGCCGAGTGGAAGATCACCCGCGAGGCGCAGGACGCACTAGCCCTGGCCTCTCACCACAATCTCGCCCGTGCCTGGGACGAGGGATTCTTCGATGACCTCTCGACCCCGTACCTTGGAGTCAGCCGCGACACCAACATGCGGGCGGATTCCTCCGCCGAATCCCTGGCTAAGCTGTCGCCCGTGTTTGGCAAGAACCTGAATACTCCGGCATCGATGACTGCCGGCAACTCGACTCCGCTGACAGACGGAGCGTCCTCCGTCCTGCTCGGCAGCGAAGATTGGGCGGCGGAACACGGCTTCACACCCCTGGCTCGCCTCGTCGATGCCGAAGCAGCAGCGGTCGACTTCGTCGACGGTGCCGAGGGTCTGCTCATGGCTCCGGCCTACGCAGTCCCACGCCTTCTAGCCCGCAACGGCCTCACCTTCGAAGACTTCGATGCCTTTGAGATCCATGAGGCATTCGCGTCGACCGTGCTCAGCCACCTGGCGGCATGGGAATCAGAGAAGTTCTGCCGTGAGAAGGCCGGCCTCGACGGAGCACTTGGCTCCATCGATCGGGCCAAGCTGAACCCACTGGGGTCAAGCCTCGCCGCCGGACACCCGTTCGCAGCGACCGGTGGACGCATCATCGCCTCCACCGCGAAGTACCTCAAGCTCACTGGCAAGAAGAGGTCACTGGTCTCGATCTGCGCAGCAGGCGGCCAGGGACTCACAGCGATTGTGGAGGCAGCATGAAAGACACCTACCTGGGCTTGGTCAACGGCCCACTGAAGCAGGTCGCAAAGACACTCGGCCTGCCCCAGCCCGTCGAACTGCACCGTTTCGACTCGACCCCAGCTGACTATCGCCGCAAACCGGTCCTCGTCCTCGGGTCCGGACCGGAAGCACAGAAGCTGGCCGACCTGCTGTTGGGCAACGGCCTCGAAGTGCGCCGCCATGCCAACGCGGGGGAGTCCCTGCGCGCGATCATCGCAGTCTTCGACGAAGTCACAGCGCCCGGCGACTTGTCGGAGACAGTGCTCGAGATCGGAACGGCTCTGCGCTCACTGGCCCGCTGCGGTCGCGTCATTACAGTTTCACCGTCCCCCAACCCGTCGCAGCAGGGTCCCGAGCTCGCTGCAGCCGCTCAGGGAATCACCGGCCTGACACGGTCCATGGCTCACGAGATGCGCCGAGGAGCAACCGCTAACGGCATACTCCTCGACGGCGTCGACATGCAGGCACCCTCTGTGGCCACCGCGCTGTGGTTCCTGCTCTCAGGCAAATCAGCCTATGTTTCGGGACAGTTCATCACCGTCTCCACTCAGGCCGGCACTCCGATCGGGATGAAGGAGTTCCTGTCCACTGGTGAGGCAGGCCCGCTGGCCGGACGAACCGCAGTCGTGACCGGTGCCGCCCGCGGGATCGGAGCGGCGATTGCGCGCAACCTGGCCCGTGACGGCGCAGACCTCATCGGCGTCGACATGCCGCAGGCCGGACAGGCCCTAGCCGAGGTGATGAATGAGGTCGGCGGTCGATCCCTCCAACTCGACATCACCACGGACACGGCGGCTGAGAAGATCGCCGAGGCGGTCGGTGGTCCCGTGGATATCCTCGTCCACAATGCGGGAATCACCCGAGACAAGATGCTGGCGAATATGGATGCCTCCCGCTGGGACTCTGTCATTGCCGTCAACATCGCCTCCCAGGCTAGGATCAACGCTCACTTGAAGGCTCAGGATCTGCTCGCCGAAGGTGCACAGGTGGTCTCACTGGCCTCGACCTCGGGCATCGCAGGCAACCGCGGCCAGACGAACTACGCGACCTCGAAGGCCGGAGTCGTCGGACTCACCGCCGCCTCGGCGTCGGACTTCGCCAAACGCGGAGGAACGATCAATGCTGTGGCTCCCGGGTTCATCGAAACCGATATGACGGCCAAGATGCCGACCCTGACCCGGCAGGTCGCCCGCAGGCTCTCCAGCCTCCAGCAGGGGGGACAGCCGGTCGACGTGGCCGAGACCATCGGATTCCTCGCCTCGGCGGGAGCCCGAGGGATCAACGGGCTGACGCTGCGCGTGTGCGGCCAGAACATGGTCGGTGCATGATGGCCAAGGACTCAATGCTGCCGCTCTACGCCAAGGCTGTGCTCAAGGCTCTGCCGTTGGGCACACGCACAAGCCCTGACCTTCCCAACCGAGCACTGGACCGCAGCATGCCCATCGAGGCCGCTGCCTACGCCGGTTTCACCGGTGTCATCGAAGCCGGGTTGGGCAATATCGTCCATCCGGGCTACCTGCACGTCCTCGCCTTCCCGCTGAGCATGCAGCTGCTCAGCGATCCCGAGGTGCCGCTGCCGATGATGGGCATGGTCCACATCCACAACAGGATTGACACACTCGGTCGCGTGTATGTCGGTGACAGTGTCGACTTCCATGTGGAGCTGGCTGGTCCGTTCCAACATTCGGCAGGGACCACGATCGAGGTCATCGTCGAGGCGAAGGTTGACGGTTCCCTGCGCATGCGCGAGACCACGACCTACCTGGCCAAGGGTAAGAAGCTGCCCAATGCTGAAGCGAAGCCGCAACCGCAACGGGAGGAGTTCACAGCTCCGACCCCGACTGCCCTGTGGCGACTCGATCCGATCATCGGCCAGCGCTATGCCCATGCTTCGGGAGATTACAACCCGATCCACCTCAATGGCTTGGCGGCCAAGGGCTTCGGCTTCCCGCGTCTCATCGCCCACGGTATGTACGGCGCCTCGCGTTCCCTGTCCGCGGTCGACACGAGGCTCGAGGCCTATCGCTGGGATGTGGCGTTCGCGAAACCTGTGCTGCTGCCGTCGACCGTTGGCTTCGCCATCACCGAGGGGCGTCGGCATGAGGCCGCGAAGTTCGCCGTCTTCGACCTCAAGTCCGGCAAACCGCACATCCTCTCCGAGGTGTCTGAGCTGGCCGAATGAGCCTGCGCGCGGTGATGCGCGGAGCTACAGAGAATTCTGTAAGTGCCGTGTGTCACAATCGGCCGATCTGATTTTGCACGGCCGAAAGTCGCGTGTAAAGTAATCTCTGTTGCCAGCGCGAGTGGCGGAATTGGTAGACGCGCTAGCTTGAGGTGCTAGTGCCCAACTTATCGGGCGTGGGGGTTCAAGTCCCCCTTCGCGCACAACAGAGGAAATGGCCTCCGGATCTGATCCGGAGGCCATTTCTCATTCACCCCTGAATTCGGACATCGCAGGTCGCGGCGACACAGTTGCTATAACGTAGATCACGTCAGCATCTTCTCACCTATCCGACGGGAGACACCGTGTACGATTTCAGCGCCGCCGAGGCCGAGGTCACTTCGCTGTGCCAGCAGCTCATCCGCATCGACACCCAGAACTGGGGCGGCAACAAGGTCAACCCCGAACGGCCGGCTGCGGACCTCATCGCCTCCTGGTTCGACGAGGTGGGGCTGACGTCGACCATCATCGAATCCGCACCGGGACGGGCCTCCCTGGTCGCTCGCATCAAGGGAACCGATCCCGAAGCCGATGCGCTCGTCGTCCACGGCCACACCGACGTGGTTCCCGCAGCGGCCGAGGACTGGAGCGTCGACCCCTTTGCCGGCGTGATCAAGGACGGGCTGCTCTGGGGTCGCGGAGCCGTTGACATGAAGGATATGGACGCGATGATCATCGCCGCGGTCCGGGACATGCTCCGTCAGGGTCTGAGTCCGCGCCGAGACCTCATCATCGCCTTCTTCGCCGATGAAGAGGCCGGCGGCAACTACGGTGCCCGCTACATGGTGCGCAACCACCCAGAACTCTTCGCCGGAGCCACCGAGGCGATCTCCGAGGTCGGCGGGTATTCCGTCGACGTCCGTGGCCAGCGCGTGTACCTCGTTCAGACCGCTGAGAAGGGCCTCGCCTGGCTCAACCTCATCGCCCACGGCACCGCGGGCCATGGCTCCCAGCGCAACGACGACAACCCCGTCACGCGCCTGGCCGCCGCCATCGCCCGCATCGGCGAATATCCCTGGCCACAGGAGATCCCAGTCGCGACCCGGCAGCTCCTCGAAGGAGTCGCGGAGATCACTGGCATCGAATTCCGGGCCGATACGATCGGAGAGCTGCTGGCTGAACTCGGGTCGGTTGAGAAGTTCGTGGCACCGACCCTGCAGAACACCTCGAATCCGTCATTCCTCAACGCCGGCTACAAACATAACGTCATCCCGGGAACGGCCACCGCATACGTCGACTGCCGCACCCTGCCGGGTCAGCACGAGGACGTGATGCTCAAGATCAAGGAACTCGCGGGCGAAGGCATCGACATCGAGGCCAATGACGAGGGCGATGCCCTGGAGGCGCCCTTCGACACCCCACTTGTCGCGCAGATGCAGAAGAGTCTGCTCGATGACGATCCCACCGCGAAGGTGCTGCCGTACACGCTCTCGGGCGGCACTGACAACAAGTCCATGGCTGAGCTGGGCATCACCGGCTACGGATTCGCACCGCTGCAGCTGACCGGAGACCTCGACTTTCCGGCCATGTTCCACGGCGTCGACGAGAGGGTTCCGATCTCGGCTCTCAAGTTCGGGGCGAGGGTCCTGGGCGATTTCCTGATGAAGGCATAATCGTAATCGCGATCCCGAGGAGCACCAGGGCGGCGCTGATGACCGTCGTGGTGCTCACCAGGGATCCGGGCATGGGCAGCAGGAGGTCAAGCAGGAGCGCCCCGAGTAGATTTCCGAACAGGGAGAACAGGCTGAGCAGCAGCACGCCGAGCTTCGCCACGGTCAGCGCCGTCAGTCCGATGAAGACGACGCCGAAGGCCCCACCGAGCAGCATCCACCACTGAGTGGGCTCAGTCGGAAATCCTGTCCAGGTCACCCCGGATGCCATGATGACCCCAGCAGCCGCGAGCAGGGCGAGGAAGCCGACGGCGAAGTTCACAGTGGTGGCGACGATGACCGAGCCTGTGGCGGCTTTGATCCGCCCATTGAACGCCTGCTGGACGGAGGTCAGGGCACCAGAGGCGAAGGGCAGCAGCAGCGCCCAGAGCGGGACGCCCAGATTGAGTCTCTCCGAGGCTCCGTAGACGAGGGCGGCGATGACGATGAGGACACCGAAGACTCGGAGGACCGTCAGTCGCTGCCTGCCTCCCGGTGGTAGGCGTGTGGAGTCGACGGCGAGGCCACCGGTGACCTGGCCGGAGACGAATGCCATGGTGAACATCGCCACGCCCATGATCGGCACGGTCGACGCCTGAGCGATGACGACGAGACCACCGCTGAGCCCGCCGAGGAGCATCCACCATGGCATCGCGTGAGTCCGGACCATCCGGATCAGAGTCAGGGCACCGGTCCGAGAGCGCGAGGAGCACAGCAGGGTCGTGCCCACGAGGATGAGACCGATGAAGAACGAAACGAGCGCGGCGAAGACAGAATGACCCAGGATCGGACCGAGCAGGCCGTTGGCACGGCCCTGGAGGGACATGGCACCGCCGGCCGCGATGGTGACGAGACCGGCGAAGAGGACAGGCAGAAGTGCGGCAGGGGATTTCACAGGGTCGGTGTCAGCTGCTCAATGTCAGGGGCATGATCTTCCGACGCAGCCAGACGGTCTTGGTGCCGCCAACAGAGATTCGAGTCCGGGCGAGTTCCCATTTGCCGTACTCCGCCTCATCATTGAGTTCCTGCAGACTCATAGATCGCGGAGTTTCTCTGGAGAACGAGACCTTGCGAAACTCATAGGCCATGCTGGGACGCTGACGCTTCATAGGCCCACTGTAAACGATCTGGGCTAGTGTTGATCGCATGCCCGTCATCGTTCTCCTCCGACACGGCGTCTCCAGCGCGAACACGGCAGGGATCCTCGCCGGACGCGCTCCCGGCGTGTCGCTGACCGACCAAGGTGTCAGTGCCCTGCGCGACACCCTGCGGATGCTTCCGCAGCAGCATTTCGCGCGCCTGCTGCATTCGCCGCTGCTGCGATGTGAACAGACCGCACAGATCGCAGCCTCAGCGATTTCCGCCGACTCCGCTGCCGCCGTCGATGACCTCATCGAACTCGACTATGGCGACTGGACCGGACGCAGCCTGAAGGACCTCGGCAGCGAAGAGCTGTGGAAGACCGTCATCGACGAGGCGTCTCAGGCGCGTTTCCCTGGTGGGGAATCCATCGCCGAGGCGGCCGACCGTGCCGTGTCGCGCGTGAGGACCGTAGTCGACGAGCTCCGCACAGAAGAACGCATGGAAGCGGGCCAGCGCACGCAGAAGAGCGACGATACGGGCTCGGTCAGCCGGTGGGCGATGCTCGTCTCCCACGGCGACATCATCAAGGCGATCATCGCCGATGCGCTGGCCATGCCGCTCGATGATTTCCAGCGCCTCAGCGTTGCTCCGGGCTCGTTCACCGTCATCGACTTCTCGGGGCCGCGGCCGGTGATGACCGCGATGTCGGTCACCGCAGCCGGACTGTCCGAGGGCGGCGTTCCCGGCGGTGGCAACCTGCGCTGAGGCAGGCTGCGCTGAGACCGGGCCGGTCCCGGCAGTGCCGAGAACCAGCCGCGTCAGCCAGCGTCGATCAGGTTGCTGCGAGGACTCCGGTGCCCAGCAGGACGTAGAGCACGATGCCCAAGGCCACGCGGTACCAGACGAAGATCGCAAACGATTTGGTCTTCACATAGCCGAGGAACCAGTGGATGACGAGGAGACCGAGTCCGAAGGCGATGATGGTGGCCAGGATCGTCGGTCCCCAGCCGATGACCATGTCCGCGCTGCCCAACGTCTGGAAGACAGAGTAGAAGCCCGATCCCAAGACTGCAGGAATGGCGAGCAGGAACGAGTAGCGGGCGGCAGCAGGACGGTCGAAGCCCATGAAACGCCCGGCCATAATGGTGCCACCGGAGCGTGAGACGCCGGGGATGAGGGCCAGGGCCTGAGCGAAGCCGTAGATGATGCCCTGCCCCCACGTCATGTCCTCAAGTGTGCGTTCGCGTTTTCCGACCCAGTCTGCGAGGCCGATGATGAGACCGAAGACGATGAGCATGGTGGCGGTGATCCACAGGCTGCGCAGGGCACCCTCAATGGCGTCTTGAAACAGCAGGCCGAGGATGACGATCGGAATCGAACCGACGATGATCAGCCAGCCGAGACGGACTTCAGGGTCCTTCCGATCGTGTTTGCCGGCCAGGGCCTTGAACCATTTGGAGATGATGGAGACGATGTCGCGCCAGAAGTAGACGACGACGGCGGCTTCGGTGCCGATCTGAATGATCGCGGTGAAGAATGCGCCCGGATCGTCACCCGGCAAGAGGAACTCACCGACGATGCGCACGTGCGCCGAGGATGAGATCGGCAGAAATTCTGTCAGTGCCTGAACGATGCCCAGCACAGCTGCGACCAACCATTCGTACATGCGTCTCCTTGAGAAAGTGGGGTGGGAACGAAACCACGGTAGTCGCCGAATCAGGTAACCTCAACAATCATGAAGCAACAACGCCTCGCCAGCACCGGTCTTGAAGTCAGCGCTGTGGGTCTCGGCACATTTGAGTGGGGACACCGGGTCGACGCAGCGGTCGCACAGCGACTCGTCGATGAATACGTCGGTGCTGGTGGGAACCTCATAGAGCTTCCCAGCTCAGGGGTGCACGCGGCCCAGGTGCTGTCTCAGCTGAAACTTCCTGAACAGATCGTGTTGATTGCCCGCGTGGGCGTGTCCATGAGTGAGTCATCCCACATTGAGGTGGGTCTGGGGCGAGCTCGGATTCTCAACCAGGTGGATGCGCTGTTGAGCGCCACCGGACGCTCCCACATCGACATGCTCATTCTCGACGTCTTCGACGCCGATGTGGACCGGGCAGAGACCGCCTCAGCGATCAATACATTGTTGATGTTGGGCAAGATCCGCTACGTCGGTGTGTCGCACCATGCCGGTTGGGAGCTGGCAGAGATGCGTGGAGCAGGCGTACCCATCTCCTGTGCCATCGCCGAATACTCGCTGCTCAACAGGGAGGCAGAGAACGACCTGCTGCCAGCCGCGAACTACGCAGGTGTGGGACTCATCGCCGGGGCCGGCCTGGGCAGGGGAGTGCTGAGCGACAAATATCGGCGCGGAACCCCACAGGATTCACGCTTTGCCGCGGGAGAACTCACCGACTATGTCGGTGCCTACCTCGACGAACGATCGACACGTGTGCTGGCGGGAGTGCGCAAGGCGGCGGCCGCGCTGGGAGTGACGACGACGGACATCGCACTGGCGTTCAACAGACACCGGGGAGTCGCCTCGTCCTTGGTCTCCGCCCGCACTAGTGAGCAGCTGGCTCAGGTGATCAGCAGCGAAGTCGAACTCGAACCCGAGATCGCCGAGGTGCTCGACCAGATCTCCTGAGGGCTCGGCGGACGTGATTCAGCAGTCGTGAAGGAGGCTCAGTCGTCTTCGTCGTCCTCGTCGACGGTGAAGTCACCGTCGAGTTCGTTGTCGTCGTCGTCTTCCTTGGCGTCTTCGACATCGTCGAAGAGCTCGAACGGAGTGACCTCGTCAAACGCGGTGTAGATCGCGTCTTCGTAGATTTCGAAGGCGTCGGCCAGGGCCATGTATGCGGCTTCGACACGGGGGTCTTGGTCTCCATTGCGGTGTGCGGATGCAGCGAAGTGCTCACCCACTGCTTCGAGGAATGCGTCCAGGGCCTCACGAGGATCAGTGCTCATGACTCAAATGTATCCCAGTGAAGACGGACATGTAAGTCTTTGAACTAGGCTGAAGGTATGGCAGCTTTGTACGACCACCCCACCCCAGAACGATTCGTTGTCGGCACGATCGGTCTGCCCGGCGAGCGAACGTTCCTCCTCCAAGCGAAATCTGGAACCGCGCTGACCACAGTGGTGGTGGAGAAGGAGCAGGTGGAGATCCTCTCTGATCGCATCACCGAGCTCCTCGACATGGTCATGGTCAAAGACCCCGCGGCGCGAGTGCCCCAGTCTGCGATCGACGAACGCATCGACAACGCGGGGCTCAACGTTCCGATCGAACCCGAATTCCGGGTGGGGACCATGAGCTTGGGCTGGGACACCGTCGCCCACGAGCTGGTTGTCGAATGCTTCGAACTCACCGAGGAGGATGCTCAGACAGGCACCTCCGCTGAGCCCGATGACGACGAAGTCGAGCGGGAGGTGCTTCGCATCGTCCTCGACGCTGCCGGCTCTCGCGAGTTCGCTCGCAGAGCTGACCAGGTCGTCTCCGCCGGTCGTGGCGACTGCCCATTCTGTTCGCTGCCGCTGGAGCCCGAAGGGCACCTGTGCCCCCGTGCCAACGGCATCGCGCGCATGTGATGCACTCAGCGTTCACCGAAGAGGCCCTGGAACTGGGCTCCTGCACCGTCATGGGAGCGATCCCGCGGGCCAGCAACGACACCCGCCTCGTGGTCGTCGATCACGCCGACACGCATCTCAAGGCCGTGTACAAACCTGTTTCGGGAGAACGACCTCTTGCGGATTTTCCAACGCACACTCTGTCGTTGCGTGAGGTCGCGTCCTATAGGCTCAGCGCCCACCTTGACCTCAACGTGGTTCCACCGACAGTTCTCCGTGGTGACCTGGGAGCGGGGCTTGGATCCTTACAGGCCTATGTCGAAGATTCCGGGGACGATGACGCTGTGGCTCTGACCGGTGTCGATGCCATTCCCGCCGATCACACCCCGATGTTCGCGCTGCGCACCGAGGACGGCATAGATCTGGTGCTGTCTCACGACACCAGGGAAGGCCTGCGGGCAATCGCCTTCTTCGACCTCCTCGCGAACAACGCCGACCGGAAGGCGGGCCACATCATCACCGGCAGCTACCTGCCCGGCGCCGGCCCCAGTAGCATCGGCACCTTCGGCATCGACAACGGACTGACATTCCACGCCGAAGAGAAGGTCCGCACCGTGCTGTGGGGTTTCTCTCACCTCTCATTCCGGGTCGAAGAGCTTGACGCTCTCGACGAGGTGGCCCGAATGCCTGCAGACCTGCGAGCCGCATTGGATGAGTGTTTGGACGAGGCAGAGATCGAGAGCCTGCGTGCCCGGGCCGATGAACTGGGAGAGGCCGGTACCTTCCCCGACCCGCCCCAGGACCGGACCGTCATACCTTGGCCGCCGATCTAGCACACGGCGGGTGCAGCCCGGGAACAGACCCGCCGGAGACATGAGGTGCCGTTCTGCTATGACTCGGTTAGGCTGGTCTGCGTGAAGTCATGGTCCGAACCTCAGCTACCCCGCCTCACCAGCTCCGGAAAGGTGCCGACAGTCTTCGACACCGGCACTCGGAGCCCACGCAATCTCAAAGGGCGTGACCAGGCGGCCGGTCTCTATGTATGTGGAATCACCCCGTACGACGCCACCCATCTTGGTCACGCGGCAACTTATGTTGCCTTCGACCTGCTCAATCGGGTGTGGCGAGATGCGGGGCTCGATGTCACCTATGTGCAGAACACGACCGATGTCGACGACCCTCTGCTGGAGAGAGCCAACGCCACGGGCGTGGATTGGCGTGAGCTTGCCGAATCTCAGATCGAACTGTTCCGCGAGGACATGAGCTCATTGCGCGTGATTCCGCCGCAGGACTATATCGGCGTCGTTGAGACAGTCGATCAAATCGTCGAAGCGGTGGAGGCCCTCGTGGACTCGCGAGCCGCCTACACCCTCGACAACGGCGACGTGTACTACCGGGTCTCAACCCCGATCCACCCGCCCTTCGGCAGCGTCAGCCACGATGACCGGGCCACGATGGCCAAACTCTCCGCCGAACGCGGCGGTGATCCGGAGACACCGGGCAAGGACAATGAGATCGACCCACTGCTGTGGAAGGCCGCACGCGAGGGCGAACCGTCCTGGGATGGCGGGAAGCTCGGGCCAGGCCGCCCCGGCTGGCACATCGAATGCACCGTCATCGCCAACAACTATGCAGGACTGCCGGTCGACGTTCAGGGCGGTGGCAGCGATCTGGTGTTCCCACACCACGAAATGAGCGCGGCTCACGCTGCGGCATGGAAGCAGACTCCCTTTGCCCGGACCTATATGCACACGGGTATGGTCGGTTACCAGGGTGAGAAGATGAGCAAGTCCAAGGGCAACCTCGTCTTGGTCTCCAAGCTGCGCGAACAGGGCGTGGACCCGATGGTAATTCGCACAGTGCTCCTGTCCAACCACTACCGCAGCGACTGGGTCTTCACTGACGACCTGCTCGAAACCGCCTCGGCGCGCTTGCAGGCCTGGAAACATGCAGCAATGTGCGAGGCCGAATGTCGGGAAGGACTGCGCGGACACATCATCGGTCTGCTGCGTGAGTCTCTGGCCGATGACCTCGACAGCCCGCGCGCCCTGGGCATCCTCGATGAATGGGCCGAACACTACGCGGACTCAGCCGCAGCCGAGACAGCTCCGGTGTGCGGAGATCGGGTCGCAGACGCCGTTGATGCCCTGTTGGGCATCAACCTTCACGCCTGACGCCTATGTTCCTGAGCGACTGACGTCCTGATCGCCGACTGAGGCTATTTGTCTCGGCCGCGCTTGCGCAGATACCGCTCGAACTCAGCGGCGATCGCATCGCCGCTGGCTTCGGGCAGTTCCGTTGAGTCATTGAGCTCCTCGAGTCCCTTGAGCAGCTCAACGAGATGTGGGTTGAGCGCGACCAGCTCATCGGCACCAAGCTCCCAGGCTCGGCTCTCCTCTTCGAGGATGGGGATGTCGATCTCGAGTCCCGTGTGCTTCTCCACCGCTGAGGCCAGGGCCAGTTCGGCCTTTGGCGAAGGCGAATCGGTGAGATAGTCGGGTACTCCGACCCACAGGTTGATCGTCTGCAGTCCTCGCCTGTGGCATGCGACGCCGAGGAGGCCGAGGATGCCGATCGGACCCGCATAGCCGTTGACGTCGATATTGAGATCCGCGGCCAGCGCCGTATTCTCT
Source organism: Brevibacterium sp. 239c (assembly GCF_900169365.1). GTDB lineage: Bacteria > Actinomycetota > Actinomycetes > Actinomycetales > Brevibacteriaceae > Brevibacterium. The sequence continues at coordinate 69,714 of NZ_FXZH01000020.1, read as the reverse complement.
GTGTTCGCTACGACCGGCAACGGGCGTGTGTGAGGGACCTCAGCATGCAGACCACCGAGGAGGACCACACTGTCGTCGGAGCTGATCTGGGACAGGATGAGCGAGAGGAACTCGCGCCATTTCAGTCCCGGCTCGTGTCCCTGGATGATGGTGACCGGAGTGCTCAGGCGTTGCCCCCGATGGACCTCGATTCCCGGCCAAGCAATCGTGGCTCGACCAGTTTCGTCTCGGACGATCTCAGGTTCTGAGAATCTGAATTCGTAGAAACCGTCGGTGTCCAAAATCTCACTGTCGTTGAGTCCCCATGACTCGATGAGATCCTTGACCAGTGAACTGGCGGCTTCGGAGGCATCCGCGTCCTGTCCCTCGAAGGCAATGAACACGAGTGCCCCGGACCCTGATGGAAGAAAAGTCATGCTTCAAGATTACGCTGGAATCATGAAGAATCCTGCCGCAGTCCTCTGGGACATGGACGGAACACTGGTTGATACGGAACCGTATTGGATCAGGGCCGAGACCGAACTGATGAACGCGCACGGCATTGCCTGGAGCGAAGAGCAGGGTTTGGAGTTCGTGGGCAACGACCTTCTCACCTCAGCCGCGATGATGCAGGATGCCGGACTCGACCTTCCTGCCGCTGTCATCGTCGACACACTTCTCGACGAGGTTGTGGCGAAGATCGAGGAATCAGTGCCGTTTCGCCCTGGAGCTCTCGAGTTCCTCGACGCGATCGTTACCGCCGGCATCCCGTGCGTGATGGTCACGATGTCCTACCGGCGACTCGCCGAGGCGGTCATTGCGGCCTGTCCCGAGAACAGCTTCGTCGGTCTCATCTCCGGTGACGAGGTCAGCGCCGGAAAACCTGACCCCGAGCCCTACCTCAAAGGTGCGGCGCTGCTGGGCCTCGAACCGAGAGCCTGCGTGGCGCTCGAGGATTCGAAGCCCGGCCTTGCCAGCGCAGAGGCAGCGGGAACGATTGCGATCGGCGTTCCTCACCTGGTTCAGCTCGAGGAACGTCCCGGACGGATCCTGTGGTCGAGCCTCGAAGGGCGAACCGTGGCTGACCTGAGAGAACTCACGTCCCGACTATCCGTGTGATCTCGGGGGTCGGCGGGGGAGTGTTGCCCCAGGCCGGACACAGCGGTTTGAAGGTGCACCAGTTGCACAGGGGCGATTTCTTCGGACGCCAACGATCCGCCTCGGCGGAGGCGATGATGTCTTTCCAAATCGATTCGATCTCGAACTGAGTGCGTTCGATGTCACTCATCGTGGGATGTGACTTCAGAATGCTCTGCGAGCCGAGGTACATGAGCTGGAGCGTATGCACGAGCTCACCCGTGAGGCGGTACTCGACGAGGGCGTAGAAGCCCATCTGGAAGTTCGCCTCGCGCCCGTACTGGGGCTTGGGCTGTTTGCCGGTCTTGTAATCGACCAGACGCTTCTCACCACCTGGTGCGACATCGACGCGGTCGATGAAGCCGCGCAGCTCCAGGCCATTGTCGAGTTGAGTCCGGACGTACTTCTCCGTCTCATCCGGTTCGAGGTGCTCGGGGAATTCGAGCGTGAAGTAGGAGCGCAGCAGATTGCCGGCCGTTGTGAAGAATGTCTCCTTCTCACTCTCCTCGTCGAAGATCGCGAGCACTTCCGGGTCTTTGTCGACGAGTTCGTCCCAGCTGGGACGCAGCAGTGACTCGGCGACATCCTGAGTCCGCTGGGCAGCGGGTAGGGCGAAGAGCTTCTCGAGTACAGAATGGACGACGGTCCCTCGGAAGGCGGCCTGCGAAGGCGGTTCCGGAAGCTTGTCGATACTGCGGAATCTAAATTTCAAGGGACATTGTACGAAGTCGTTGGCCCGCGAGGGCGACAGACTGATCAGCTCGGCCATATCACCACTGTAACGACTTGGTCTGACACGACGCGTCAGAACACGTCGATGACCGTGTCGCTGTTAGGCTGAAGTCACCCGACCCCAAGCAAGAGGAACTCCTTCGATGGCCGTGAAAAATCACCAGACTGGTGCCTCTTCGGGCTTACGCCTGGGGAAAGTTCTCGGCGCCCCGGTGATCCTGGCATGGTCATGGTTCCTCGCCGCCATCGTCATCACGATCCTGTTCGCTCCCTGGGTGAACACGGTTCGGCCCGATCTCGGCATCTGGGCCTGGTTCGTCGCGTTCGCGTACGCGGTGCTGCTATTCGGATCCGTCTTCCTCCACGAACTGGCGCACGGCGTCGCCGGACAGTTCTATGGACTCAAGGTTGCCGCGATCGAGCTCAATATCTGGGGTGGATTCACCCGTTTCGAACCTCAGGTCGAGAATCCGCGGGACAAAGCCGCTCTCACCAGCTTCGTCATCTCCATCGTCGGTCCCATCGTCAACATCGTTTTGGCGTTGCTGGGCTGGTGGTGCCTGAGCGCAGTCTCCCCAGCCTCGGTGCCGTGGCTCCTGCTCATTGCGGTCACCTTCGCCAACGTCGCACTCGGTGCCATCAACCTGCTGCCGGGCATTCCGCTTGACGGCGGGTGGGCGCTGCAAGCCCTGATGTGGCGATTGACCGGTTCGCAGTACCTGGGAACTATCGTCGCCAGCTGGGTCGGTCGCGTCATCGCAGTCGGCTTCATCGGCTGGTCGGTCATCACCCCGCTGCTGGCAGGCGATCGTCCCGACCCGCTGCAGGTCGCTTGGATGTCCCTCATCGCCATCATGCTCTGGTTCTCTGCCGGGGATGCCGCGACTCACGCGAAGCGGGCGCGGAAGATGGAGACCTACGACCTCTCACAGGTCATCCAGCCGGCCATCGCCGCGACCTGGGATGCAGATCTTGCCGACACTCTCGACTACGCGAACACATTGGGCAACGCGAAGGAACGCACCCTTATCGTCGTCCTCGACCAGAAGGGCCTGCCCTACGGTCTCGTCGACAGGCATGCAGCGGCTGGGCGTCTCGCCGAGTCACTGGACCAGGTCCCGGCAGGCGAGGTCGCCAGGCCTCTGGCCGGATGGATCGGAGTCCCGAGGGACATCACCGCCCCGCACCTGCTCGAGTCACTGACCCACCGGCCCAAAGCGCAGTTCAGCCTGGTCATGGACGAGAATACTCTTGTCGGCGTGATCGATCTGCAGGAATTCTTCGACGAGCTTCTCGCAGCGTGAACCAGGTGTGCTGAGGCACTTCTCATCAGCGTAGAGTGGACGCATCATGACTGAGGCAAGCCATACCGAACCCGACCGGGCACTGAAATCCGGCGAGAAGATTCAGCTCACAGACCCCAAGGGCCGAATGCACACGATTGTGCTGGCTCCGGGGGAGCTGTTCCACACGCATAAGGGACTCATCGAACACGATGCCATCATCGGTCGCACCGAGGGAATCATCGTGTCGAACACAGGAGGAATCGACTTCCAGGTCTTCCGCCCGCGGTACGAGGACTTCGTTCTGTCTATGCCTCGCGGGGCTGCGGTCGTCTATCCCAAGGATTCCGGTCTGATCGTCACCCTCGGTGATATCTTCCCCGGTGCAACCGTCGTCGAAGCCGGAGTCGGCTCCGGGGCCCTGTCCATGGCTCTGCTGCGGGCAGTCGGCCCCACCGGCACCGTGCATTCCTTCGAGCTCCGCGAGGAATTCGCTACCATCGCGGCCGGCAACATCGCAGACTTCTTCAACGGTCGACCGGACAACTGGTCAGTCACCGTAGGCGATCTCTCCGACGAACTGCCTCAGGCCCATGCCCCCGGCAGCGTCGACCGGGTCGTCCTCGACATGCTCACACCATGGAACACGTTGGACGCCGTCAGCCGGGCGCTGGTACCCGGCGGCGTCGTGATCGCATACGTCGCCACCGTTCCCCAGCTCTCCCGCTTCGTCGAAGCCCTGCGCGCCACGGAGAACTTCAGCGAACCCGAGTCGATGGAGGCCATGGTCAGAGGGTGGCACGTCGATGGGCTCGCAGTCCGTCCCGACCACCGGATGATCGCCCACACCGGATTCCTTGTCATGTCTCGACGTATGGCTCCCGGAGTGGCCCCGTTGGAGAAGAAGAAACGCCCTCAGGGCGCTCCGGCATCGACTGAAGACGTTGATGCCTGGACGAAGCCTGAAGTCACCGATGAAGCGGTCGGTGCCAGAGTGGCGCAGGGAAAGAAGCTGCGCCGCGTCATGCGCGAGGCGGGAAAACGCTTGAATCAAGAACTGCCGACCTCAGAGTCGAACACTCAAGAGTCGAACACAGAAGTGTCGGACACACAGGAGTCGGACACCACAGGGTCGAAGGAGGACCAATGACCGAGACCACGCCCGAAGCACAGCGTCAGCGCGAGGACACAGCGTCATTGCGCCAACAGCTCTTCAGCGCCGGGAAACGCAATGAAGCTCTGTCGAAGACCCTGCGCACAGCTCGCGACGAGCTGAACAGGATCAAAGAAGAAGCCCGTCGACTGACGGAGCCGCCCAACAACTGGGGCACCCTCATCGCGGTGGAAGAGTCGGGGCTTAGCGCCGACGTCATCGTCGGCGGCCGCCGCATGCGCGTAGCCGTCGGACCCGAGGTGGAGCCGAAACAGCTGCGTGCCGGTACCGACGTGCTTCTCTCCGAGGGTCTCGTCATCATCGGAACCGGTTCCTTCGCCCCGGTCGGCTCGGTCGTCAACGTGCGCGAGTTCGTCGACGACACCCGGATCCTCGTCGGCGCACCCGGCGATGACGAGCAGGTGTTCATCCTCGGCGAGGACCTCGTCGATGCCGGTCTGCGCGTCGGTGACGCCGTGGTCGTCGATACCCGCACGCACTATGCGCTCCAGGTCGTCGAGAAGCCCGAGGTCTCTTCGCTGCTGCTCGAAGAGGTCCCCGACATCACCTACTCCGACATCGGTGGGCTGGCCGATCAGATCGGTCAGATCAAGGACGCAGTGGAGCTGCCCTTCGAACATCCGCAGCTCTACACCGAACACGGACTCAAACCGCCGAAGGGCATCCTGCTCTACGGCCCTCCCGGCTGCGGCAAGACTCTGATCGCGAAAGCCGTGGCCAACTCCCTGGCCGACCGGACCGGCGCAGGTCAGTCCCGCAAAACCTACTTCCTCAACATCAAGGGACCGGAGCTGCTGGACAAGTACGTCGGCGAGACCGAACGTCAGCTCCGCCTCATCTTCGCCCGTGCGAGGGAGAAAGCCTCAGCAGGGTTCCCCGTCGTCGTCTTCTTCGATGAGATGGAATCTCTGTTCCGCACCCGCGGTACCGGCAAATCCTCGGACGTGGAGACGACCATCGTGCCGCAGCTGCTGACCGAGATCGACGGCGTCGAGCAGCTCGACAACGTCATCGTCATCGGCGCTTCGAACCGCGAAGACCTCATCGACCCCGCAATTCTGCGTCCCGGTCGTCTCGATGTGAAGATCCGCATCGAACGTCCTGATGCTGATGCGGCACGTGACATCTTCGAGAAGTACCTCACCGCCGAACTGCCTCTGCACCCGAGTGTGCTGACCGGTCATGAAACCCCCGCCGAGGCGGTGTCATCTCTGATCTCATTCTGTGTCGACCGCATGTATGCGCTGTCACCGGAGAACGAGTTCGTCGAGGTCACCTATGCCGACGGAGCGAAGGAAGTACTCCACTTCGCAGACTTCGCCTCCGGTGCCATGATTCATAACATCGTGGACCGGGCCAAGAAGAGTGCGATCAAGTCGCTGCTGGAAACCGGCGAACGCGGACTCCAGCCCCAGCACTTCGAAGAGGCCATCGCCGAAGAGTTCAGCGAGCACGAGGACCTGCCCAATACGACGAACCCTGACGAGTGGGCACGGATCTCCGGGCGCAAGGGGGAGCGAGTGACGCATCTGCGGATGATGCACCTGGACACGACGCGAGGTGCCCCAGCGGTTCCGTTGGAATCGGACATCGCCGAGGTGTACCCCAATTCAGACCTGGTCTGATTCGCCCCGTACGCGGTCGGCTTCAGGAGCTACGATCAGCGGAGTAAGACAGTAATCATCCTGAGTCAGAGATGGTGCTCAGCGGCGGCGTCGACGAGCAGTGCTGCCGCCGCCGGTCACTGCTGTGGCGATGATGCGCCAACCGACCAAGGTGATGAGGTTGAGGCTCGCGGCGACGATGACGAATGGTCCAGCGGTGCCCTCACCTGTCAGAGCGCGAATCACGAGTCCGAGCAGGACGGTGATCGCCCACACCGCGGTCCCCGTGGCCAAAGGAGAGATCGGGCGGTCCCAGACCGCCGAGAGAAGCCAAGCGATGCCGAGCCCGGCCAGGAACGGCCACGCTGTGGTCATGAGACCCTGGAGTTCGAAATTATGAGAATGTGTGTAATGACCGATGATGGTGAATAGGACGACCAGGACGAGGTCGACGGTCAACGCGATCGGGAGATGAGATTTCTTTGCAGCCACGTCCCCGAGTCTAAACGTTAGAGGGAGTACAGATGCTCAGTGTCCACCGTGTCATGGGTTCAGAAACCGAGTTCGGACTGAGCCAGCCCGGCAATCCGGGAGCGAACCCGATGCGTGACTCGGCGCGCGTCGTCGACGCCTATGCAGGACCACGCGGACTAAAGTCGTCACAGAACTTCTGGGACTTCGCTACCGAATCACCCCTGGCCGATGCACGCGGCTTCTTCATGAACGTCGCCGACGCCGACATCTCCCAGCTCACCCACATGCCCCAGGAATCCGTGGAAGCACAGTACCTGGCCAACGTCGTGACCGAGAACGGTGCCCGCTACTACGTCGATCATGCCCACCCCGAGTACTCATCACCGGAAGTGCTGACTCCGCGCGATCTCGTCACCTACGACAGGGCTGGAGATCTGGTGGCCTTGGCCTCGGTGCGCAGTCTGGAAACAACGGATGAACCCGTCAACCTCTACAAGAACAACACCGATTCGAAGGGATCGTCCTACGGCACCCACGAGAACTATCTCGTCGACCGCGGTGTTGCTTTCGATGACCTCGTCGCCGGTCTGATCCCCTTCTTCGTCAGCAGACAGATCCTCTGTGGATCCGGACGAGTGGGCATCGGACGCGAAGGCGAGACCGCCGGCTTCCAGATCTCCTCGCGTGCTGACTTCTTCGAAGCAGAGGTCGGGCTCGAGACCACTCTGCGCCGACCGATCGTCAACACCCGAGACGAACCCCACGCCGATCCTGCCAAATATCGTCGACTGCACGTCATCATCGGCGATGCCACCATGGCCGAACCGGCCACCCTCGTCCGATTCGGCTCCACCTCTCTGGTGCTCGGACTCATCGAGGCGGGTATCGTGCCCACACTCGAACTCGCCGACCCGATGCAGGCACTGTGGGATGTCAGCCACGACCTGAGCTTGAGCACGAAACTGCCCATGTCCGACGGCACCACGATGACCGCACTCGAGATCCAGAACACGTACTACGCGGCCTGCCTCGAACATGCCGGAGACGACGCGGACACCACCGAGGTTCTGCGCGAATGGAAAAGACTCCTCGACGGTTTGGCCACCGACCCACGCAGCCTCTCGGACTCCATCGACTGGATCGCTAAATGGGTCCTGCTCGAAGGCTACCGGCAGAAGGAGAACCTTGACTGGGATCACCCGAAGCTTGCGCTCATCGACGTCCAATATCACGATGTCCGCCCCGAGAAGGGCCTGTTCTACAAGCTTGAGAAGGCCGGACGGATTCGCCGGATGACCACCGAAGCTGAGGTGGAGAACGCGGTCGTGTCTGCGCCCGACGGAACCCGGGCCTACCTCAGATCCTTGGCGGTGACCCGGTTCTCGGACTCACTGGTCGCAGCCAGCTGGGACTCGCTAGTCCTCGACGCCGGCGAATACGGAATCGTGCGACTTCCGATGAGTGAACCGCTCAAGGGCAACCGTGAACTCCTCGCAGACAGACTGGCCCAAGTGCACGACGCACAGGGACTGCTGCAGGCGCTGGGAGTGGATAGACTGAAAAAGACGAACGATGAAAGAGGTGCGCAATGAGTTCGCAGGAACAGGTTCAGAAAGACCATTCGGCTGGCGGGGGAGAACCACCCGTTGAACCGCCGGAGGCTGTGCAAGGACAGATCAACACCCAGAACGTGGATTCGATCCTCGATGAGATCGACGGAGTCCTCGAATCCAACGCAGAGGAGTTCGTGCGCAACTTCGTCCAGAAGGGCGGCCAATGAGATGTCAGGATTCTCTCCTGCATTTCTGAGTTCGACGAGCAACTCGTTCGTCGAACTCGCCCGCGCCGTGGCTCCAGAGTCGCTGCCGACAACGGTCGGGCATGACCTGGGGAATCACGTTCCGGAGGGGACGACGATCATCTGTTTCCGCACTGCCGCGGGCATCCTCATGGCAGGGGACCGGCGTGCCACGATCGGGAGCATGATCGCCTCCCACTCCATGGAGAAGGTGCGATCTGCCGACGATTTCTCGGTCATCGGCATTGCCGGCACCGCTGGGCTCGCGCTCGATCTCATCCGCCTCTACCAACTCGAACTCGAACACTACGAGAAGATCGAGGGCGCCCGCCTGTCTCTGGGCGGCAAGGCCAACCGTTTGGCGTCGATGCTGCGCGGAAACCTGAACCTGGCCATGCAGGGCCTCTCGGTCGTTCCGCTCTTCGCGGGTGTCGACGAGGCGACCCCGGCCGGGCAGATCTTCAGTTTCGATGTCACCGGCGGAAAATATGAGGAGCACCGATTCCATTCGATCGGATCCGGGTCCGGCTACGCCCGTGGGGCGCTGAAGAAGCTATGGCAGCCCGACCTCGACTCCGACGCCGCGGTGTCGGTAGCCGTTGAAGCACTCTTCGATGCCTCCGATGATGATTCGGCCACTGGCGGCCCCGATTTCGTTCGGCAGATCGCACCGACGATCTTCACCGTCGACCTGGAACACGGCGTCGTCGAGATCCCCTCCGCTTCCGTGATGTCGGTGGCCACCGCAGTAGTCGACCGGCGGAGAAGGAAAGCACAGGCATGACCGTCATGAATGAGGCACTCACATGAGCCAGGCACCGTTCTACGTCTCACCCGAACAGCTGATGAAGGACCGCGCCGACTTCGCCCGCAAAGGCATCGCCCGGGGCCGGTCGGTCGTGGTTCTGCGCTACGACGAAGGCATCCTCATGCTGGCGGAGAACCCGTCACCGACGCTGCATAAGATCGCCGAGATCTACGACCGCATCGGCTTCGCCGCAGTCGGGAAATACAACGAATTCGAGACGATGCGCCAAGCCGGTGTGAGGTATGCGGACCTGCGCGGGTACTCCTATCACCGCAGTGATGTCACGGCACGGGGGCTGACGAACGCCTACGCGCAGACACTGGCCGGGGTCTTCACCACCGAGGCGAAACCCTTCGAAGTCGAACTCGTCATCGCCGAACTCGGGCTCACCGCCGATGCCGATCAGCTCTATCGGCTCAGCTATGACGGTTCTGTCATGGATGAGACCGAACATGTGGCAATCGGGGGACAGGCTGATGACATCACCGCAGCATTGCAGGACCTGTCGACCTCGGTGCTGCCGCTGTCAGAGGTCTTTGACCATGGTGTGCGCGCTCTTGCCACCGCAACAGCCGCGACACTGCCGACGAAAGACCTCGAAGCGGCCGTGCTCGACAGGAACGCCAGCGGTCACCGCACTTTCAAACGACTCAGCGACGCTATGATGGCGCAGCTGCGGGAGGACTGATGGCCAGAATCTACGGCCTCGAAACCGAATACGGGCTCGCGCATTCCGCCGGGGAGCACGACCGTCGCATCGGCCCGGAAGAGATCGCACGCTATCTGTTCCGACCCATCGTCGAGTGGGGACGCTCCTCCAACGTGTTCCTGCCCAACGGGTCAAGGCTCTACCTCGACGTGGGTTCACACCCCGAATACGCCACCGCGGAATGCGACAATTTGACCGACCTGCTCACCCAAGATCGGGCGGGGGAGTCCCTGATGATCGATCTGCTGGGACAGGCCCAGACAAGCATCGAAGCCGATGGACTCGGTGGACGAATCCATATGGTCAAGAACAACACCGACGCGGCCGGGAACTCCTACGGCTCCCACGAGAATTTCCTCATCCGCCGCAATCTCGACTTCAATCGCCTGACCACGGTTCTGCTGCCGTTCCTCGTCTCACGCCAGCTGATGGTGGGCGCGGGCGCCATCATCCCCGCACAGTCCTCATTCAAACCGGATGACGAAGCGAATCGCTCAGACATGATGTTCGGCCTCTCGGCACGATCAGATGTGATGTGGGAAGGACTCTCATCGGCCACGACACGGTCGCGTCCGATCATCAACGCCAGGGACGAACCTCACGCCGATGCGGAGAAGTACCGCCGTCTCCACGTCATCGTCGGTGATTCCTCGATGTCGACAGCCACCTCGGCGCTCAAGATCGGATCGGCCGTGCTCATGCTCGACCTCATCGAACAGGGCGCACGAATCCCCGAACACGGTCTGCGCCACCCAGTGCGCGACATCCGCCTCGTCGCCAGGGACCTCACCGGTTCGGTGCCGCTCGAGCGCACGGACGGGACGACGATCACACCGCTGAACCTGCTCGCCGACTACCGTGACCGCGCGCAGGTCCTCGTGCAGAAGGGCGACCACAGCCTCGGCGACGACGGGATGGCCGACTACGTCATCGACCTGTGGACCCGGATGCTCGACGCGGTGGCCGCCCAGGATTTCTCCGCAGTCGATCAGGAGATCGACTGGGTGATGAAGAAGGCCCTCATCGATCGGGCGTTGGCGCGTGGCATCGATGACCTCACGGACCCCCGGATCTCTCGCCTCGACATCGCCTATCACGACATCACACCTGACACCGGCCTGTTCCCCAAGCTGGAACGGACCGGAATGGCGAAGAACCTGGTCTCGTCGGAAGCACGGGAGAAGGCCAAAGACGTGCCACCGGCGAGCACTCGGGCAGCCATCCGCGGCGAATTCGTCCGGGCCGCCCATGCCGCACGCCGGGACTACACCGTCGACTGGGTGCATCTGAGACTCAACGATGAATCCGGTCGCGCCGTGGCGCTGAAGAATCCCTTCGAGCCCACGCACCCACAGGCCGAAGCTCTCATCGCAGGCCTGTAAGATCTCACTGATCTGGTCTTGAACGAAAGGAACCACGTGCGCACCAAAGTGCTCGCCGTCATCGCGGCCGCCACACTGCTGCTGTCCGCCTGCGGACAGGGCGAGGAGGCCAAGGACACGAACAGTGCCCCACCTTCCGTCTCGGCCAAGGACGCGAAGTCGACCAGCCTCGACGACGTCACAGTCGAAGGCAAGATCGGACAGAAACCGAAAGTCAGCTTCGAGGCGCCCCTGGTCGTGGACAAGACCGGGAAGTCCGTCATCAAAGAGGGCAAAGGCGACAAGGTCGCCGACGGTGAGCAGGTCACCGCGCAGATGACTTTGGTCTCAGGCACAACCGGCAAACAGATCGAATCGAGCTACGATTCGAAGTCACCGGCCGGGTTCCCGATGGACAAGAGCCAGATCTCGGAGCAGCTCTACGATGCGCTCCTGGACACGAAGGTCGGATCACGTGTGCTCATGTCGCTCAACGGCAGCGCACAAGAGGGGCAGCCCGCGCAGACCCTCGTCTACGTCATCGACATTGAGAAGACCACGAAGCCCTTGGCCCACGCCGAGGGCAAGAAGGTCGACCAGTCGAAGAACCCCGTGACGGTCAAATGGGCCGACAACGGTGAACCTTCGATCTCGAAGCCCAAGGGCAAGGCCCCGAAGGAACTCGAAACGTATACGACGATCGAGGGTGACGGGCCGAAGGTCAAGGAAGGCCAGAGCGTGGCCGTGCACTACTCCGGTTGGCTCTGGGACGACAATTCGAAGTACTTCGACTCAAGCTGGCAGGATGATCGCGGACCCTTCGCCGTTGACCCAGTCGGTGAGGCTGGAGTCATCGAAGGGTGGAACGAAGGTCTTGTCGGGGCAAAGGTCGGCAGCCAGATCGTGCTCGTCGTGCCACCGGACAAGGGATACGGAGAACAGGGCAGCCCGCCGAGCATTCCCGGCAACGCCACCCTCGTCTTCGTCATCGACGTCCTCTCAGCCCAGGGTTGAGGAAGTCTCGGCCTTTGGTTGAGCAAGTCTTGGCCGGTGGCTGAAGACACACACCATAGAACTACGACATAAGGAGACACCATGAGCAAGCAGAAACCAGTCGTCGACTTCCCCGGAACCGAGGCTCCGACCGAGCTCGTCATCGTTGATGACATCATCGGTGACGGCGTCGAGGCGGGCCCCGGCCATACCGTGAGCGTGAACTACGTGGGCATCGCCCACTCAACCGGTGAAGAGTTCGACGCCTCCTACAACCGTGGCACCCCGCTCGAATTCCGCCTCGGCTCCGGCATGGTCATCTCCGGCTGGGACCAGGGCATCCAGGGCATGAAGGTCGGTGGCCGGCGCACCCTGCAGATCCCACCTCACCTGGCCTACGGTGACCAGGGAGCCGGCGGCGTCATCAAACCCGGCGAGTCCCTGATCTTCGTCTGCGATCTGGAGGATGTGCGCTGAGACACAGTCACACTGCGCTGACACGCAAACTGTGAATCGGCTGCCGAGACTCAGATCTCGGCAGCCATTCTGCCCGCCGCGGCGGCAGCGAGAAACGCTGCCGCATCGGCGGGCAGTTTTCGTCCCATCGTCGACAGACCCACCGGTGAGGACTTCAAACCGGCCCATAGGCCCTCGAGGCTGACGTCGACCTGATCGTGCATGTGCAGCAGCGACATCTGCGCGGCAGCGACCTCAACCACCACGGAAGGGTCGGGTTCCATCTCACGACGGTCCGCCTCGGCGAGGGTGGAGAAGTCTGGGACCGGGATCGTCATTCCGGGACGAGCGATCTCGGTCAGAGACGTCAGAGAATGATGCGAGATGCCGAAATGCCTGCCACGGGCATCGGCATTGGACATGCGCAGGACACCCATCGGGGTGCCACCCAGCAGAGCGGCCGCATTGAGGTGCTCACCGGTGACGAGACCCGAATAGCCATATTTGGTTCCAGTCCCCAGATTTCCCGGACCCTGCGCGACGATGGCGATATCGGCACCGAGGACATGTCTGGCGGCGAGCAGACCCGTGTGAATCGTCACAGCCTCAAGATCGGCGCCCCAGGATTGACCGGTGCTGATGGTGCCGTGCAGCCAGCCTGCGTCCTTGAGTCCAGCTGCTGCCTGAGAGAAGCTGGCCGGCAGAGCTGCACCGTCGCTGAGGACATAGGCGATGTGCAGCTCGGGGTTGACCGCACGGACGCCGGCGATGATGGCTGGCAGAGCCGAATGCAGATCCGCCGCCAGCACAGGCATCCCACCCAGAGACTCTTCCCGAGCGAGGGTCTCATGGTGTTCCGACTCCTGATCGTCGACACCGAGGACCATCGTCTGCAGAGGGGAGTAACGGTCCTTGACCAGATGCCCTGGCCCCTCTGGGGGGTCGGCCGGCAGCGCATCGGGCAGAGCCACCACGAGACCGAATCCGCCTGTGCCAAGACGTTTGGCCAGCGCCGAAACGTTGAGCAGGACGATATCTCCGATCTGCGGGTCTCCGACCGCCTCCGTATAGGCGACGGCCTTGATATGTGTGATCGTCGTGCCCGGCAATGCCTGGTCAATATCGGCCTCGACCTCTGTGTATCCTGGCCGGGTGGAGCGAATCGTGGTCACGGTTCCTCTGCGCCAATGAATCATGGTCCTAAGACTATCGCCCGCATTAGGTTACGGTGGAATTGTGAATACACCCCGCCCCAGCAGACAGAGGCAGCAGACCGAGCGTCTGATGAACTTGCTGATCGCTCTCAGAGCCGCCCGCGGATGGGTCTCCCGGAAGACTCTGATGAGCGCCATCGACGGTTATGCGGGCCTCGACGACATCGCCTTCGACCGCAAATTCTCCCGCGACAAGGAGCTCCTGCGGCATATGGGGATCACGATCGCCACCCGCGCTGAACATGACGCCTACTCGGATGTCGGCGAGACGGGCTACCGGATCTCTGCCGACGACTACGCGATGGACGATGTTGAGCTCACCCCATCCGAGGCCGCAGCGGTAGCCGTGGCCGCTCAGTTCTGGTCCGACACCGAACTCGGCGAGTCCAGCGCACAGGCGCTGACGAAGCTGCGGGCATTGGGCATCGATCTCACCGAGGCGGGCCCAGGGCATGTCGAAGAGAATCAGGGACCTGCGGCACGCAAGCTCGGCAGTGCGAACTTCGCCACTGCGCTCCACCACATCAACGCTCGCGAGGCGATCAGCTTCAAGTACCACAAGCCCGGACAGAACCCTCGCAAGGTCAAGCTGGAACCCTATGCGCTGCTCAGCCGTGGAGACCGGGTCTACCTGCTGGGACACGACATCGACCGCGAAGCCGAACGCACCTTCAGACTCTCTCGCGTCGAGGGTAAGATCACGAAGCTCGGCGGGCGGGACCCCGGGGACTATGACATTCCCACCGACTTCGCACCGCATGTGGCGCTGAACTCGAGTACGGAGATGGCTGTCGTCGCCGAGGCGAAGCTGCGCATCCGTGCCCACCGTGCGGACCCGCTGCGCAGACGTCAGGTCCGCACAGAAGATGACTGCGTGGTCATCGAGTTCACCGATACGGCGTCTTTGGCAGCGGAGATCGTGAGCTTCGGCACCGCCGTCGAGGTGCTTGCCCCTGCAGAACTGGCACAGGCCGTCGAGGACCGACGTGAGACGGTCCGAGTCTCCCTCGAACGACTTGGAGGCCGCAATGTCCTCAGCGCGTGAACGACTCACCAGGCTGCTCAGCCTGGTGCCCTACCTCGACGCCCATCCAGGTGCTGACCTCGAAGAGACAGCCTCCTATTTCAACATCGATTCGGACACGCTCATCGATGACCTGCAGCTCCTCTTCGTGACAGGTCGCCCCGGACACATGCCCGATGACCTCATCGACGCCACCTGGGAGGGTGGCAAGATCTACATTTCCAACGCCGAGGAGGTCTCCGTCCCGGTCCGTCTCAGCGCGGAGGAAGCAGGCGTCCTTGTCCTGGCCCTTGAGCTCATCGACACCCTGCCGGGGCTCGACACCGAGGCTGTGCGGACGGCGGCACAGAAACTGCGACTAGCTGCGGGGGAGAACCTCCACACACCGGTCGAGGTCAGCCCCATTCCCGCGGACGAAGACCTCATGACGTTCCTCAAGCACGCGATCGACACGGAAGCAGCGATCGAGATCGACTACTACGTCGGTTCCCGAGATGAACTGACACGGCGGACCATTGCCCCCAGCAAGCTGGTTCCGGGGGCCGACTGGTACCTGGACGCCTGGTGCTACGGCGCGCAGGCTCCACGCCGATTCGCGCTGAGCAGCATCCGCTCCTGGTCACCGGCCGCACATCCGCCGCTGGCCGTGAGCAACAAGCAGTCGAACACCCACGAAGTCACCATGACTCTGTCCGCGGCCGGTGCATGGCTCGCGGATGAACTTGAGCTGAGCGAGCGTGAATACCTCACCAACGGGGAACCAAATGTGCGAATCAGATTCCTTGTGCACTCCGTGGACTGGCTGAGTCGGTTCCTGCTGTGCCACGCCGACGTCATCACCGACATCGACGACAGCGAAGCGGTCGAAGCCGCGCTGACACGGCTGGGCTGAGTCTGGACTTCGCACAGGGGTCTGGCCGTGGCGCGAGGATGAAAGGCACAGCCACACAGCGTAGAATCTTTCAGAGCAGACAATAGTCAAGGAGTCCCCATGAAACCGAGTTTCGTGCAGATCGCGATCGTCATCCTCATCATCGTGATCATTTTCGGCGCACCCAAGCTGCCGGCGTTGGCCAGAAGCCTTGGTCAGTCGATGAAGATCTTCAAAGCAGAGGTCAAGGATCTCCGTGATGACGATGAGCCCAAGAAGACGGAACCGGGCGAGCTCAACCGCGAAGCCACCGAAAACAACACCTCGTCGACCGCCGAGGCTACCCGAAAGCCTGAGCAGCCTGCGCAGGAAAAGCAGGATCCGCAGTCTCACGAGAAGTGAAAGAGCAAAACGACCGGCAGTCGTCTTCGGCACGGAGGAAGAACCCCGAACGGAAGATGCCCGTCGTCGGGCACCTCATCGAACTCCGGAATCGTGCCCTTGTCGCGGCGATCGCGATCGCCCTCGGCGCCGTCGCCGGATGGTTCCTCTATGATCCGGTCCTCGACATCCTGCAGGAACCGATCCGCAGCATCCGTGCCTCCGGCGACCGAACCGCTGAGATCAATTTCGCCGGAGTCGCCTCACCGTTTGATCTGAAGATCAAACTGTCGTTCTTCATCGGCATCTTTCTGTCCTGCCCGATCTGGCTCTATGAAATCTGGGCATTCATAGTGCCTGGACTGACGAAGAAGGAGAAGCTGTACTCCGTCGGTTTCCTCGGTGCAGCCATTCCGCTGTTCCTCGCGGGTTCGACGATGGCCTTCTTCGCCCTTCCCAACGCTGTCAAAGCACTGACGTCATTCACCCCAGCTGGCGGCACGAACATCATCCCTGCCCAGGACTACCTGAGCTTCGTGATGGTCATCATCGTGGTCTTCGGTCTGGCATTCGTCCTTCCGGTGCTCATGGTCGGGCTCAACATGATGGGAATCCTCTCAGCGGTCAGGATCCAGAAGTCCTGGCGGATCATCGTGATGCTCGTTTTCCTGTTTGCCGCCATTGCCACCCCCACTCCCGACGCGATGTCGATGTTCTTCCTTGTGATCCCGATGATGACGCTCTTCTGTTTGGCGTGGGTGATCTGCGTATTCAACGATAGGAGACGCAAGAAGCGCCTCATCGCACAAGGCCTGTGGGTCGACCCCGACGAACCGATTGACTGAGAGAAGCATGACTGAATCCTCGAGCCCGGCCGAACCTTCGGCAGATGCGAAGCCGCTGAGCCCTTCGGCCGCCTATGCCGACTATCGGGACAGGACGAAGAAGGCGCAGACTCCCTTGGGCCGATTCTCAGCCAGAACAGACTTCGAGCTCGACGACTTCCAGCTCGAAGCCTGCACACAGCTGCAGGAAGGCAAAGACGTCCTCGTCACGGCACCCACAGGTGCTGGCAAGACCCTGATCGCGGAATTCGCCGTTGAACTGGCCAGGGACGAAGGCAAGCGAGTCTTCTACACCACGCCGATCAAGGCACTGAGCAACCAGAAGTTCAATGACCTCATGGATGTTCACGGTGTGGAGAACGTCGGGCTGCTCACGGGTGACACCTCGATCCGACGCGATGCGCCGATCATCGTGATGACGACAGAAGTCCTGCGCAACATGCTCTACAACGACCTGTCGGGACTCGCCGACCTCGGGTTCGTCGTCCTTGACGAGGTGCACTATCTGGCCGACCGTTTCCGCGGACCCGTCTGGGAAGAAGTGATCATCCACCTGCCGGATCGGGTGCAGATGGTGTCCCTGTCTGCGACCGTATCCAACGTCGAGGAGTTCGGTGCCTGGCTGCGCGAGGTGCGCGGACCCACAACCGTCATCTCCACCACTCATCGCCCGGTCCCGCTGGTCAACCATGTCCTCGTCGGCCACCGCATGTACGATCTCTTCACCCATCACGACTCCGAACGGATCGATCCAGCCCTCAACCACGCGACCCGGACCCATGGTGGTCCCCGCTCGCGGCGTGAGCGAGCCACCCGAGCGCGCTTCCGCAGGCCCAGCCGCACTCAGGTCGTGTCCTCCCTGGCAGAGACCGGCATGCTGCCGGCGATCATGTTCATCTTCTCCCGCAATGCCTGCGACGAGGCGGTGGAACAGTATCTGGCCTCCGGCTATGACCTGAACTCCCGCGAAGAGAAGGTCATCATCAATGCAGCACTCGAGAGGCTGCGCGATGAGCTCGCCAGCGAGGACCTCGGCATTCTCGGATTCCATTCGTTCCGGGAAGGTCTGCTGCTGGGAGTCGCCGCCCACCACGCCGGAATGATCCCGCAGTTCAAGCAGCTCGTCGAGGAACTCTTCTCCCAGGGGATCATCAAGGTCGTCTTCGCCACGGAGACTCTGGCCTTGGGCATCAACATGCCTGCCCGCACAGTCGTCCTGGAGAAGCTGGTGAAGTTCAACGGTGAGGCCCACGTATCGATCACGCCGGGGGAGTACACCCAGCTGACGGGCCGAGCCGGGCGCCGCGGCATTGACAAGATCGGGCATTCCGTCGTCGTCTGGCACCCCAGCCTCGAGGTCAATGAGATCGCGGGGCTGGCCTCCAACCGTTCGTATGCGCTAAACTCCGCGTTCGGACCCACCTACAACATGACGGCGAATCTGCTGTCGAGAATGAGTTCTGCCGAGGCCGCGAAGGTCCTCGAGACCTCTTTTGCACAGTTCCAGGCCGACAAGGCCGTCGTGGGGCTGGCGAAGAAGGTGCGGAAGAACGAAACAACGATCGCAGCCTATGAGAAGTCGATGCAGTGCGAGCTCGGCGACTTCGCCGAATACGCGCGTCTGCGGCAGGCCATCAGCGACGCCGAGAAGCAGGAGACACGCACCAAGTCGAAGAACCGGCAGCGCGAGATCGTCGAGTCGCTGAGCGCACTCAAGGTCGGCGATGTCGTCACCCTGCCTGCGAAACGCGTTGAGGGCACTGCCGTCATCATTGCACCCATGAGCTCCCGCGATGGAGAATCACGCCTGCCGACGGTGCTCACCGAGCAGGGGAAGGTCTGGCATCTGCGCCCCCATGAGGTGACAGAGCCGCTGGCAGCACAGGGCCGGGTGCGTGTGCCGAAGAAATTCAATCACAGGCAGGCAGGGGACCGCAGGCAGCTGCTGGGCATCCTTAACGACGCCAAACACGACGGCAAGGTCGATTCGCAGGCGCAGTGGCAATCCTCATCCGGTGCCTCCGGTATCAGCTCGAGCGTGTCCGAGATGACCGCGCAGCTGCGCGCTCATCCCTGTCACGACTGCCCGGACCGCGAGATGCACGCCAGGTGGGCCAGCCGAGCGGCCAAACTGGTCAAGGAGAACGATTCGCTCATCGCCCGGATCGAAGGACGAACCACGTCGATCGCTCTCGTGTTCGAACGTGTTCAAGACGTGCTGCGCACACTCGGCTTCGATCCCGAGCAGTCGGACATGCTGCGTCGCATCTATGGCGAACGGGACCTGCTCGTAGCGCTGACCATTCGGGCCGGGCTGTGGGACAACCTCGTCGAACCTGAGCTCGCGGGATTCGCCTCATGCTTCGTCTTCCAGTCCCGACGCGGTGACACCCTGCATCCTGAACGGGCCCCAAGCCGCGACCTCAAAGTCAACGGTGATGAGGCAGTGACGATCTGGCGCAAACTGTTCCAACTTGAGGAGCAGCACGCCCTGTCAACGACGCAGGAACCCGACCGGGGGCTGTTCAAACCGATGTATCGGTGGACCGAAGGCAAGAACCTCGCAGACTCCCTTCGCGGCACAGACATCGCTGCCGGAGACTTCGTACGGTGGGCCAAACAGAGCCTTGACCTACTCGGTCAGGTTGCCGAGGTCGCCGAACTGGAGACCGCTGTGCGTATCCGTCGCACCATCGAAGCCATCCGCCGCGGAGTCGTCGCAGACTCCTGAGCAGCAGTTCGCCTACGGTGCTGGGCAATCGAGCAACCGGGCATTGGGCAACCGAGAATCTGGGCCCGCCTTCGGAGATGGAGGCGGGCCCAGGAACTTCTCAGCGCTTGACCTTCTTGACGATGTTCTCGATGTCGGAGCCGAATGCGCTCTCCGTGGTCAGATAGGTCCACGTCGACGACGGCCGCTTGAGGCCGTGGGATTCCAGGTCGATTCCGGTATCCGTAAACTCCGCCTCTTCGACCGTCGACGCCGAATCTTCGATGACGTCTGACCAGAATGAGGAGAAGACGCGGATCGACTCCGTATTGAACGCCTCGTGGGGTTTTTCACGTGCGAAGGTGCGCAGATGGATACCCTCACGCAGATCGTTGAGGAAGGCGAGATGATCGACCCAGCGGGCGTCGAGATGGAAGAGCATCACTTCGCGCAGCGTGGCGTCGACAAGTTCCTGTGAGTGCTCGGCCGACAGGTCCGTCGCCACATCGCCCAGGCGTTCCTTTAGCTCGTTGATGGCCTCGTCATCGTCACGCAGCTCCTTGCGTCGGGACAGGACGAGGTCACGTTGCTTGGCCATGAGTTCGTTGAACTTCCAGGTGTCGCGGTGCAGAGCTGTGTTCTGGCCTTCGGCCACGCGCTGAGCGTGTTCGACGAGGCCCAGTGCACGCTTCGATTCGATCCACCCGGTCTCGTCACCTTCGGAGACGAAGCGTTGGATCTCCGGCACACGAGTCAAGAGCTCGTCTTCGAGGCTGGTGAAGAACACAGAGGTCCCAGGGTCACCCTGACGTCCGGCGCGCCCACGCAGCTGGTCATCAAGGCGTGAGGACAGGTAACGTCCGGCGCCGATGACCAGCAGGCCGCCGGACTCGGCGACGCTGTCGTCGGCCAGGCGGATATCGGTGCCGCGTCCGGCCATCTGGGTCGAGACTGTGACGGCTCCGGGGGCGCCGGCGGCAGCGATGACGTCGGCTTCAAGAGAGTCGTCTTTGGCGTTGAGGACCGTGACGTCGATGCCGCGTTCGATGAGCCGTGCCGCCAGTGACTCACTCTCTGCCACCGAGGACGTCCCGATGAGCACGGGACGATCATTGGCGTGGTTCTCGGCGACCTCGTCGACGATCGCGCGTTCCTTGGACTCCTGATAGGTGTAGAGCCGGTCGGGTTCGTCGACTCGGATGACAGGTAGGTGCGTGTCGACTGGCACGATCTCAAGGTTGTAGAACTCACGTAGGTCATCGCCGACAGCCAGCGCGGTGCCGGTCATTCCGCAGACGGTCTCGTAGCCGTGGATGAGTTCTTCGACGGTCATCTGGTCAAGGATTTCACCGCTCTCGGTGGTGCCCACACCCTCTTTCGCCTCAACCGCAGCCTGCAGTCCGTCAGGCCAACGCTGGAGTTCGGCCACACGCCCACGGGAGGCTGAGATGAGCTTGACCCGTCCATCGACGACAAGATAGTCGACATCACGATTGACCAAGGACTTCGCATACAGGGCCAGGTTGACTGCGGCGAGATTGGACGCGTCTTCACCGAAGAGCTCGTCTTCGAGTTCGGCCTCGACGTGATTGATTCCTTCGTCGGTCAGCGAGACGGCCTGATGATCCTGGCTGACTTCGTAATCGACACCAGGCTCCAGCGTCTCGACAAGTGCCGCGATCGCAGCATTGGCGTCTTCGACGCTGGCAGATCCAGCGAGGACGAGTGGGACACGGGCCTCGTCGATGAGTACCGAGTCAGCCTCGTCGACGATGACGACATCACGCTCAGGGACGCGGATCTGGGCGTCGTCAGTGACGAAACGATCGCGCAGCACGTCGAAGCCGACTTCCGTCACGGAAGCATAGAGCACCTCAGCGCCATAGGCTTCGCGGCGCTCGGTCTCACTCTGAGTTCCGGAGATCGATGCTGACTTCACACCCAGGAGATCGAAGAGAGGCTTCATCCACGTGCGGTCGCGGACAGCCAGATAGTCGTTGACGCTGACGACGTGGACTCGGCGACCCTGCAGAGCGTAACCGGCGGCGGCGAGAGCACCGACGAGGGTCTTACCCTCACCCGTGGCCATCTGCACGACATTCGCCTGCAGGAGCCCGACGAGGCCCTTGATCTGCGTGTCATAGGCACGCTCGTCGAGGGCCCGTTCGGCAGCTTCGCGGGCCAGCGCACAGTAGCGAACGAGGTTGTCCTGCACCGAGCCTGAGGTGAAGATATCGGCAGCGGCCTCGGTCAGCTCGTTGTCATCCAACTCCGCATACTCACGACTCGCGGTCGCCAGATCGTCGGCGGCCTTATCGAACCACCCCGTGGCTTTGTCAGCCTGAGCACCAGGTCGGTTGAGCAGTCGTGAAAAGAAACCCATTATCGTCCTTTGTCGAGTGATGGTCGCAGTTGATTCTATCGTTCAGGCCATGGGCCAGGAACCATCGACGATGGCATCGGCGTTGCCCTTTCGGCGTAACCACGACTGCAGGTCAGCGGCTTGGGCGCGTTTCCAATCGCCCTGGGCGGCCATGATCTCGTCCCGAGTCAGGCTCGCGATCTCCTTCGAGTTCTCGGCCAACGCTCGGGAAATGTCCAGGGCGGCAAGGGCGTCCGCAGCCGCATCGTGGGCATCGAGCAGCGTCACCTTCCACCGTTTGGCCGTCTCAGTCAGAGTCCTTTTGCCGCGACGGAACTGCTCGACGCGTTTGTCCAGAACAAAGGTGTCGACGATCGTCGGCAGCAGGCCCGCAAGATCGATGTGAGGCTGATGACGCTTGACCTCGGCCGCCATGACACTGAGGTCATAGACGATGTTGTGGCCGACGACCACGGCACCATCGGCTTTTAGATCGGCCAGGACAGTGCAGAGTTCGGCGACCACGTCTGCCACGGGAGCACCGTTGGCCTGGGCGAATTCGGTGGTGATTCCGTGAACGGCCCGGGCAGGTTCGGGTATCTCGACTCCCGGATCGGCCAGCCAAGTGCGTGAGTCCTCAGCGGATTCGACGAATGCAGCGGTCACGATTCTGGCAGTCGATGGGTCGACTCCGGTAGTCTCCAGATCGAATCCGACCAGACGAGACTGCGACCACGAATCGGCAGAGACCGGTCCCGGAGGCGGCGCGGTCGGCGAATCTGCACCAGATGTCTGAGCTGAAGCGGGTGCGCTGGTGCCAGTGGGGTGACTGTCGGCACCGGACTCCGTGTCGGCACTGCCGAGAGCAGCAATGAGATTGTCGACCGAGCGACGGATGTTCTGGCCGCGAGCAGCCGCCTCGACCGCAATGCGATCGAGCTCGCCCGGAACGGATTCGAGGTCGAGTCCATGAGCGACATCGGTCAGACAGCGCATGACCTCGATGGTCTTGTGCAGATTCTCTTCTTCTTCGATCAGAGTGGTGGCTCGCTTGGGGCTGAGACCACCCGTCTTCACTCCCGCCTTCGCAGCTTTGATGATCGACTCGAAGGAACCGAAGTTCGATAGCAACGTTGCAGCGGTCTTCTCGCCGATCCCAGGGGCACCAGGCAACCCGTCCGAGGGATCACCGCGCATCGCGGCGAGCTCACGGTACCGGGTTCCATCCGGCACACCGTAGGCTTCGGGCAGATCGGCCTGCGTGATGGCCTCCCACTCGCCGCCCTTGCGCGGGCGGAGCACGCTGACGTCCGTGGTGGTGTCGATGAGGGCGAGAAGGTCACGGTCCGGGGAGACGATGACCACCGGGGTACGGGACTGGGCGGCCATGGTCGCGATCACATCGTCGGCCTCGGTGCCATCCACCTCGGCGATGGGGATTCCGGCAGCACGAAGGACGCGAGTCATGATCGGCAGCTGCACAGCCAGTTCGGGTGGGATCTCAGTGCCTGCTTCGGCGTCCTTGACCCGGGCTGCTTTGTATTCGGGCATGATCGCGGTGCGAAAGGCCGGCCGCCAATCGGCGTCCATAGTCGCCACGACTCGTGGGGAGTCGAAGCGGCGGATCATCTGCGCGATCGCATCGAGGACGCCGCGCACGGCGTTGACCGGCTGACCTTCGTCGTTGACGATCGAATCGGGAACCGAATAGAAGGCACGGTAGTACAGGGCGGGCGTGTCGATCAGAACCAAGGGCTTCACACTCGATGACGATACCCGACACCACTGACTCGAGTGCAAAGACAGTCTGAGAGAGGTGTAGCCTGTCGGCTGTGACTATGTACTTTGGTGGAGATGTATACAGCAGTGTCGACCCCTTTGCGACTGCCTTGGGCACGAAGGACGGAAAGGTCTCGTTCATCGGCTCCGATGAAGCCGCATTGGCTGCAGAACCCGACGCAATCAACCTTGACGGTGACTTCCTCACCCCCGGTTTCGTCCACGGGGGATTGACTCTTGGGGACAGCGTGCCCGGCGGGGACCGTCTTCTCGAGTCCGGTTTCACCCACGTCCACGTCCTCGGTGGCGCCGAGGCAGTGGCAGACTTCCGTGCCCGCGCACCGCAGGGGCTGAGGGTCATCGGGTATCCCGAGTTCAGTTCCGAAGCCGGTCCCGCGTCGGATACGGACGCCGAGCGAGCAAGTATCGCCGCCGCGGATTTCCTGGCCCTCGATACGATGCCGGAAACGTCCCTGTACATCCAGGTCGAGTCGAACCGCCGCCTCGGCGAGGTCCTCGACCGGGTGCGCGAACATGCAGCACTTGCACAGCGCAATGGATATCGTCTGCTGTTGAATTTCAGCGTCGACGATGATTTCGTCACACCGTTGGGTTACTCCGGCATTGCGATCACCCTCGACCCCGCACAGCCGCAGCCTCTGGCGCAGCTGCTGTCGGCAGGGGCCCAGGTGTCGTGGACCGACTCCCAGGAATCTCCGTGGGCCGCCGTGCGTTCTGCCGTCGTCGGTGAGAACGGAATCGGAGCGCGCGCGGCGTTCAACGCAGGCACCCGGTTCGCTCATCGGGCCGCCGGCAACCCAGATGGGGGAGTCCTCGCGCCCGGAGCTGAGGCGGACCTCGTGCGGTGGCAGGTCGATCGACTCGTGGTTCAGGTCGCAGATGAACGCGTAGCCGCGTGGAGCACCGATCCGCGCTCGGGCACCCCCGGCCTGCCGGAACTTTCACCCGAGGTTGCACTGCCGACACGGATCGCAACCGTCGGGGATGCTTAGAACCCATATGCACGGCACCTCTCGGTGACGTTCGAAGGAGTCAAGGCGACACGCCGAAGGCTAAGTATTTTCAACATTCTGCCTTGCGTCTGACCTGGAGATTTGAGCATAACCCCAGGTCAGAGCGATTTTGCAAAGACCGCGGCAGGTACTAGATTCGTGGTTGGCATTCCACAGCAGCTGGGATGGAGCCGGCACTCTCGTCATTAGATAACTCGTTTCCCAACGTGGTCCGAAGGCGTGAGTGTCGGCTCATATATTTCACACCGCGCGGCGTATCGTAGTGGCCGTGGTTTCTAAGACTCTGGTGGTCATCCCGACCTACAACGAACGACTCGCTCTGCCCGTGACGCTGTCCGGGCTGTTTGAGAATCAGCCTGACGTCGACGTTCTCGTCGTCGATGACGGCTCGCCCGATGGCACCGGTGACTGGGTTGCTGAGCAGGCACGCACAGATCCACGTCTGCATGTTTTGCACCGCAGCGAGAAATCCGGTCTGGGCATGGCCTACATCGCTGGATTCGAATGGGCTCTGGAGCGCGACTACGACATCATCTGCGAATTCGATGCTGACGGATCCCACCGCCCATTGGACCTCGGGCAGCTCTTGGCAGTCGCCCAGGCGGGGCATGCCGATCTCGTCATCGGTTCACGATGGGTCAGGGGCGGGGCGATCGTCGATTGGCCTCGTTCACGATTCTTCCTCTCCCGCGGTGCCAACATCTACGTCAACGCAATGATGGGTCTCGGAGTCAAGGATGCGACGGCCGGATTCCGTGCGTATTCGCGCGAGGTACTGAAGAACCTGGACCTCTCGGGCGTGCAGTCTCAGGGATACTGTTTTCAGATCGACATGACCTACCGCACCGTCGAAGCCGGATTCCGGGTGGCAGAGGTTCCCATCGTCTTCGTCGAACGTGAACTGGGGGAGTCGAAGATGAGTGGGTCGATCATCTCCGAGGCCTTCACCAAAGTGGCCAGCTGGGGCCTGGCGCGCCGCGGACGACAGGCTCGAGGCGTGCTCGAACGCCTCACCGCGCGCAGACCGGCCGCCTGAGGGCTGATTCACCTTCGGGCGCTGTTGGCAGGTCGAACAGGCTGAAGGAGCCCAGCAGCAGACACGACACAGGGGCAGACATGAAGGCGGGATGCAGGTCATCGGACCTGCACCCCGCCTTCATGCTCAGGTGCGCTGTTGTGATTGAGTGCAGAGGCTCTCAGACCTGTGCAGGTACCTCACCACGGCGAACAGCGAGTCGCTCGTCGAGCAGGACCTGAAGTTCGTCGAAGGACCGGCGCTCGAGCAGCATGTCCCAGTGGGACCGCACGTGCTTGCCTGGCTCACCATCGGGTTCGTTCACGCCGACACGAGTGCCGACGCCGTGGATGCCCGAATCCCAGGTGGAGGGCACGTCGGCTTCGATCGAGAAAGGAACCTTGAACCTGGTTCCGTCTTCGCACTCGAATTCGACCATTTGGCGAGGTGCCGGTTCGACTCCCTCTTCCGTTTCCAGGCTGCGTGAGCCCAACTGTGTTCCGCGGAGACTGCGTTCGCTCATATCTCTCTCACCTTCCGACTCGACTGCAGACGTCTCATACGAAGGAACAGTCTACCGTCTGTGCCTATTCCCGACACTCAGGTCCATGCCGCGAGCTCATCCAGGCCCTTTGGGACGTCATCTGTGACGATGCCATCGACGCCGAGGCTCAGGAGTTGGCGCATAGAAGCGGCATCATTGATGGTCCACACGTGCACCAGCAGTCCAACCTCGTGGGCGCGGGAGACGAACCCTGCCGTTACGACGGGCAGGCCCTTGAATGACATCGGCACCTGCAGAGCATCGAGGCCCACAGGCAGAGGGCACGGTCCGGCAGGGGCCACACCCGGTAGGCTGCCGGCGGCAAACAGTGCGGATTCCTGCACTCCGGTCGATGTGCGAACGCCGGGCAGCGCCTCTCGCAGTCTGCGCAGAGTCGAAGACGAGAATGAGGCGAGCCGGAGTCGGTCCTCGGAGTGGGTGCCGCGGATAGTGCGGATCATCGGTGCGATGCTGTGGGGCGCCTTGACATCGATGTTCCACGCCGCCTCGGGAAGTGACTCGAAGAGAGTCGTCAGTCGAGGCAGATGGCCTCCTGCAAGGAGTTCGATCGAGTCGAGTTCAGCTGCCTTGAGATCGCGGATGCTGTGCGGACGGCCGGCGATGCGGTCGAGATCGGCATCATGTGCTGCGAACAGGATGCCGTCGGCGGAGGCGTGGACGTCGGTCTCCATCCAGTGCACCCCTGCCCGATGGGCGGAAGTGAATGCTTCGAGCGTGTTCTCACTCATGCCGGGCCATTGACCGCCTCTGTGGGCGATGATTTCTGGCTGAGAATTCATGATCCAATCCTATGTTGCTGTTGACCTTGCGGTCGGGGTCGACAACTATGGAGATATGAGCCGAACACAAGATCCGATCGAACCTGATTACGTCATCGATTCCACGAAGAGGACACCAACGGAGAAGGTGCGATCGGCTGCCACCAGGGCCTACGGTGCTGCCAGCAGCGGTGTGAAGAACGCCCGCGAGGCGACGAAGGGGTCGCGCCTCATCGAGGCAACCGAGACAAACGTGAAGAAGGCGCTGGGCAATGTCTCCCACGCGATCGACGATGCCGTGCGCAGCGGGAAAGTCGAACGCGCTTTCGACAAGGCCCAGGAGTCTGTGACCACTGGCGCCGATGGCATGCGCAGACTGGTCACACGCAAGTCCAAGTGACCTGATACTCACCGATGCGGCACGCTCATTGAGCGCGCCGCATTGCTTTTGTAACAGTTTCTTAACTAGACTGTGGCCAGGTAACGATCCGATAACTTGGAGTCGGTGTTGAGGTGGCCTCAACCTTAGAGACTCTTGGTTGCCGATAACACCGGCCACTGACTACGAGGACTTCACTGTGGGAAAACACTCTTCACCCCGTTCGGCAACGACGGGTTCGCTCTTCTCTGCGCTCAAACCGGCGAAGAAGAAGCCCGGACGGCATTCGCCGCAACGAGCCCATGCCGCTGCGAACACCGCCGGGGGAGTGTTGGCATCGGTACGCTCACGCCCGGTCCTCTCTGCTTTCATCGTTCCCACGGCCGCGACTTTCGCAGTCGTCGCTTCCAGCATGGCGATGGTCCCCGACAACACAGGCGGTGACCAACAGGTCGTTGCCGAAACTCCAATAGTCGCGGATGCCGAAGTGACGCAGGCCCCGGACGACTTCCTGGCGAAAGCGAAGAAGCAGGCCAAGGAGAAGCCGGCCGAGATCTCTCTCGAGTCCAAAACCGAGACCCCAAGCCCGACGCCATCAGAAACCGCGTCGAAGGACTCGGCGACAAAGGACTCTGCCAGCGGTGACTCAGGGTCGAAGAAGTCGACGCCCGATGCCAACGACGAACCGTCGAAGTCCGGCGAGTCTGCCGGTGAGTCCGGTTCCTGCCCCATGTCGTACTACGGCGGTGGAGACGGATTCGATGGCGAGCAGACCGCAAACGGCGAGCGCTTCGACACCAACAAGCTGACCGCAGCGCATAAGACACTGCCTTTCGGCTCGAAGGTCAAGATCACCAACACCGCCAATGGAAAATCCGTGACCGTGCGCATCAATGACCGTGGACCCTACCATGGCAGCCGTTGCATCGACCTGTCCAAGGCAGCCATGGAGGCTGTCGGCGGAGTCGGAGCCGGACAGATCAACGGCAAATACGAGGTTCAGTAAACGTCGTTCTGATTCCTCAGAGGCCGTTGCATACAGCAGTGTGACGTGCCTGCTCGCGCAGCGCCGTACGGATTTCCAGCGGTGATATCACCTCGACCCCGCGAATGGTGATCAGCTGCGATACGGCGACATCCAATGGCTCCATCGGCAGGTCGACGACAATTTCTTCCTCTGCTGAGGAGACACCATCTGCGATTGAGGCGGCCTCGATCGCCTCGTCCGTGATTTGACCGGGAATCGCACGTCGCAGATCGCCGAGGCTGTCGCTGGACACCCGCAGCTTTACCGTCACAGAACGGATCGAACGGTCGAAGTCGATCTGAGACCTCGCCCAGTAGTCGCCGAGGTGGAAGCCCGGCGGGCGTGAGACTGAGACGTAGTGCAGTCTGATCTCAGTGATGCGCGAGACCCGGTAGGTCCGTGGCCTGCCACCAGGTGGCTGCGCGGCCAGATACCACCGCCCTGCCTTGACGACGAGTCCCAATGGTATGACGGTGCGAATCAGGCAATCACTGCCGCTTGCGTAGTCGATTCGCAGACCCCGGTGCGAACGCAGCGCCGCCACGATGACCGAAAGCTCCTCCGGACGCTCGTGTGTCATGAACCAATCGGGCCCGTCGATGAGCA
Organism: Brevibacterium sp. 239c; assembly: GCF_900169365.1. Taxonomy (GTDB): domain Bacteria; phylum Actinomycetota; class Actinomycetes; order Actinomycetales; family Brevibacteriaceae; genus Brevibacterium. Next base: position 40,636 of record NZ_FXZH01000020.1, on the reverse strand, counting down.
CATCCGATGAGAAGACTGAATCCGTCTCGGAGAGGATCTTCTCCCGTGCGGTCGCCAGCTCCCCGGAGTAGCCGAGATCAGCCGCAGCGAAACCTCCGATGAGCACGGAATCCAGCTCATCACGGGTCATCCCCGACAGGGGAGAGGTCCAGGACCCGAGCAGACTGATACCACCGCCCGGTCCGGACTCCGTCACGACGGGGACCCCTATACGAGACAGATCACCGAGATCGCGATAGACGGTGCGCTGCGTGACCTCGAGGCGAGCCGCCAGACGTGCAGCAGTGATGGGCACCGTCCGCGCACTGAGGATGACGATCTCGGAGACCAAGCGTGCTGCCTTCATAACCACCAAGAATAATCATGGACACTGACATAGCATGTCAGTGATTGCACGAGACGGTGTCACCATGACTTCTCGCAACGCATCGACAGCATCCCAGTTCGCTCCTCTCAACCAGCAGTCACTCACTGACCGAGTCGCTCTCGTCGCCGGCGCCACACGCGGTGCCGGACGTGCCATCGCCCGGGATCTCGCCCAAGCCGGTGCCTTCGTGTACTGCACTGGTCGGTCAACCTCGAGGCGGCCCTCCGACTACGGCCGGAGCGAAACCATCGAGGGCACTGCCGAACTGATACGCGCAGAGGGCGGCCGCGCTGAGGCGATCGTCTGCGATCACCTGCAACTGCCGATGATCGACGAGGTGATCCGGCGGATCGATGAGCAGCACGGACGACTCGACATTCTGCTCAACGACATCGGGGGAGAGGCCTATGTCTCCTGGGGCGAGAAATTCTGGAACACCGACTTCGAATCCGGAATGCGGCTGGTGAATGCAGGACTGATCACGCATCTGAACACGGCGCACGCCGCCTTGCCGCTGCTCACTCGCAGACCCGGAGGTCTGCACATCGAGATCACCGATGGAACGGACGAGTTCAATGCTTCGCACTACCGGGAGAGCATCTATCTCGATCTGACGAAGACCGGAGTCAGCCGACTGGCATTCGGGCTCGGCCACGAACTCGCGGAATCTGGGTGCACAGCTGTAGCGATCACCCCCGGCTGGTTGAGATCGGAGATGATGCTCGAGCTCTTCGACACGACCGAGCAGAGCTGGCTCGAGGATTCCCTCGACCCGACACGTGAGCTGCCGCCTGCAGATTTCGCGATCTCGGAGACTCCGCAATTTCTGGGACGAACGCTCGTGGCACTCGCATCCGATCCCGACCGACACCGCTTCAATACGAGAACCCTCAACAGCTGCGAATTGGGCGATCTCTATGACATCGACGATATCGATGGTTCCCGGCCGGATTCTTGGGCGTTCATGGCAGCCAAGGAGGCCGACTCGGGCGCGGACGCACGTGACTACCGCTGAAACCGATTTCGCACCGCCGCAGGCGATCCTGAACCCGCCTTGGCAGGCTGATGTTCCCTGGCTACTCTGAGCACATAAGCGGAACTTTCGAAGGAGAGCAGAATGTCGGATCGAACATGCGATGTGGTCATCGTTGGAGCTGGGCCGACCGGCCTGAGCGCGGCCCGAACGCTGCAGGCGGCAGGCAAAGACGTTGTGGTCCTCGAGGCCAGGGACCGTGTCGGGGGTCGGACATGGACCAACCACATCGACGGTCAGATGTACGAAATCGGTGGTCAGTGGATCTCACCTGACCAAACGGCACTCCTCGAACTCGTCGCTGATATGGGCAAAGAGACTTATCAGCGCTACCGGGAGGGCGAGAGCGTCTACATTGCTCCCGACGGCACACGCTCCGTCTACACCGGCGATATGTTCCCGGTGGCCGAGTCCACACAGGCAGAGATGGAACGTCTGATCACCCAATTAGACGAGCTCGCAGCCCGCATCGGACCCACCGCACCCTGGGCAGCCGAAGACGCCGGTGAGCTTGATTCTGTGTCGTTCCACCATTGGCTGCGAACCCAATCGGATGATGAGGTCGCGTGTGCGAACATCGGCATGTTCATCGCTGGAGGAATGCTGACGAAGCCGGCCACCGCATTCTCCGCACTGCAGGCCATCCTCATGGCCGCCTCGGCGGGATCGTTCACCAATCTCGTGGACGACCATTTCATCCTCGATCGCCGCGTCGTAGGAGGAATGCAGTCGGTGTCCGAGCAGATGGCGGCCGATCTCGGCGAAGGCGTTGTTCACCTCGAAAGCCCGGTGCGCACCATCGAATGGAGCGAAGATTCCGTCACGGTGGGCACCGATTCGATGCAGGTGTCAGCGAACCGTGTGATCGTGGCCGTCCCACCGAATCTGTACTCGCGCATCAGCTACACTCCGCACCTGCCGCGCCTGCAACAGGTCTTCCATCAACACCAGTCGATGGGCCTCGTGATCAAGGTCCACGCCACATACAAGACACCGTTCTGGCGCGAAGACGGCTTGAGCGGAACCGGTTTCGGTGCAGGGCAACTGGTGCAGGAGGTCTACGACAACACCAACTACGGTGAAAGCCAGGGTACTCTCGTTGGCTTCATCTCCGACGTCAACGCCGATGCCATGTTCGCCCTCGACGAGGACTCACGCAGACAGCGTATCCTCGAATCACTCGCCGACTTCCTGGGCCCACAGGCACTGGTACCCGAGGTGTTCTATCTGTCCGACTTCGGTTCCGAGGAATGGACTCGAGGCGCCTATGCGACAAGCTATGACCTCGGGGGACTGCACCGATGGGGACAGTTCCAAAACGATCCAGTCGGTCCCATTCATTTCGCGAGCTCGGACATCGCAGCTCACGGATACCAGCACGTCGACGGTGCGATCAGGATCGGGCAGGACACTGCCGAAAAGATCTTGAGCACCTGAAATCGCGTCTGAAAGGTTGAGCTGATGACCTCGGCGACTCCACCTCCCAGCCCGGCCGGAAGCCAGCCTGGAGACTCCGGCTCGGGCCTGAGCTCCAAGGGACTGTCCGCAGGCAAGATCGGGGCGATCGGCGGTGCCATCATCGGCATCTCCTGCATTGCTCCTGCTTACACGCTCACCTCGGGTCTGGGACCCACGATCTCCCAGGTCGGAGTCCACACTCCGGCGATCCTGCTGATCGGTTTCGTTCCGATGCTGCTCGTCGTCTTCGGTTACCGCGAACTCAACACGGCTATGCCCGATTCCGGCACCACGTTCACGTGGGCGACCCGTGCTTTCGGGCCCTGGCTGGGTTGGATGGGAGGCTGGGGTCTGATTTCGGCCACGGTCCTTGTGCTGTCCAACCTGGCCGCCGTGGCCGTGGACTTCCTGTTCCTGCTGCTGGCTCAGGTCTTCGGCGAGCCCGGCATCGCTGATCTGACCCGAGTGCTGTGGATCAACATTCCTGTCACCATCATCCTCACCGCGGCTGCTGCCTGGATCTCCTATCGCGGAGTCGAAGCCACCCAGAAGATTCAGGTCTGGCTTGTCGCGTTCCAAGTCCTCGCCCTCGGTTGGTTCGTCATCGCGGCATTCGTCCACGTGTCCAACGGCACCGCCTTCGACCCGACACCGATCGAGCTCGGCTGGTTCAACCCTGCCGAAGCCGGAGACTTCTCCACGGTTGCTGCGGCTGTGTCTTTGTCGATCTTCCTCTTCTGGGGCTGGGACACCGTCATCACCATGAACGAAGAGGCGAAGGATCCACAGAAGACTCCCGGCCGTGCCGCAATTCTCACGATCGTTGCCATCGTCATCATCTACCTCGCCTGCACCGTTGCCGTCATCTCCTTCGCCGGAGTCGGCACAGACGGATTGGGCGCAGGGAATCCGGAGAACCAGGAATCCATCTTCGCGGCTCTCGCCGGCCCTGTCATGGGGCCGTTCGCGGTCCTCGTGTCGATTGCCGTCCTCTCCAGTTCTCTGGCCTCGCTGCAGTCGACGATGGTCTCACCCTCACGCACGATCCTGGCCATGGGCCACTACGGCGCGCTGCCGAAGAAATACGGAAACATCTCGCCCCGGTACAAGTCGCCATCGGTGGCCACCGTCACCTCGGCGGCGGCCGCGATCATCTTCTACGTCGTCATGCGGCTGCTGTCGGAGAACGCACTGTGGGACACGATCACCGCGCTGGGTCTCATGGTCTGCTTCTACTACGGGGTCACCGGTCTGGCTTGTATCTGGTACTTCCGCCGGTCACTGTTCACGGGTGCCAAGCACTTCTTCTTCAGGTTCCTCTTCCCACTCGTCGGCGGAGTGACACTGTTGGTGATCTTCGTGACCACCGCGATCGACTCCCTCGACCCCAACTACGGATCTGGATCCTCGGTCTTCGGCATCGGACTGGTCTTCGTGCTGGGCATCGGAGTTCTGCTCCTGGGCGTGGTCATCATGATCATCCAATCGCGGATGCATCCGAGCTACTTCCGCGGTGAGACCCTGACCCAGGGAGTCCACACAGAGTGAACGCGTCCGGGAACGACCATGTGCCCAGGCACCAACTGGTCCTCCTGCGACGCGTACGGGACAGAATCGACAGGGAGTTCGACCGACCGCTCAATGTGGAGGAGCTCGCAGCCGGGGTGCACATGTCGGCCGGTCACCTCAGTCGCCAGTTCAGAGCCGCCTACGGTGAGTCGCCCTATTCCTATCTCATGACCCGTCGCATCGAACGATCAATGGCGCTGATCCGCAGGGGTGACCTCTCGATCACGGATGTCTGCTTCTCGGTCGGTTTCTCATCGTTGGGAACATTCAGCACCCAATTTAGCGAACTCGTGGGACTCTCACCCTCGCGGTACCGTGCCGGTGTTGTCGAAGGCGATCATGACCTGCCCACTCTCATCGTGAAGAATGTGCTCAGACCGGTCAGGAATCGAGAAGTTCCACCCGTTGACCCGCACTAGGATGACGATCATGAACATTTCAATCAACGCCAGCTTCTTGCCCCACACCGATGCCGAGGCCTCGTTGTCCTTTTACCGCGACATTCTCGGTTTCGAGGTTCGTCTCGATGTCGGATCCGGGCAGATGCGCTGGCTGACCGTTGGCCCTGCTGGCCAACCTGACACCTCGATCGTGCTCACCCCCGCAATCACCGACCCGACCATCAGCGACGCCGAGCGTGAGGTCATTGAGTCCCTCATGGCCAAAGGCAGCTATGCCGCCATAGTTCTGGCCAGCACGAATGTCGATGACGCCTTCGCCGAGGTGGAGGCCAGGGGAGCGGAGATCGTGCAGGAGCCGATGGACCAGCCCTACGGTTTGCGTGACTTTGCACTGCGTGACCCGGCCGGAAACATGATCCGTGTCCAGCAGCGCGGCTGATCGCCGTGGTGCATCCAGCCGATCATCATGAGCTGATCCGCGTTCAGGGAGCTCGCGAGAACAATCTCCAGGACGTCTCCGTCGACATCCCCAAACGACGACTCACCATATTCACCGGCGTCTCCGGCTCAGGTAAGTCATCCTTGGTCTTTTCTACGATCGCCGCAGAATCCCAACGCCTGATCAACGAGACCTACAGTGCCTTCGTCCAGGGCTTCATGCCCGCGATGGTACGGCCAGAGTTCGACGTGTTGGAGGGTCTGACGACGGCCATCATCGTCGACCAGGAACGCATCGGAGCGAATCCACGCTCAACAGTGGGCACCGTCAGCGACATCAATGCGAAGCTGCGAACTCTCTTCTCCCGGCTGGCACAGCCGAATCTCGGGTCGACCAACGCCTACTCGTTCAACGTGGCATCGATCAGCGGCAAAGGCGCCGTGACGATCGACAAAGGTGCCGACAAGCAAATCGAGCGACGGACATTCACCGTCAACGGAGGAATGTGCCCGCACTGTGAGGGGATAGGCACAGCCACCGACATCGACATCGCCGAGGTGGTCGACGAATCGAAATCAATCAACGAGGGTGCGATCACGATACCCGGCTACAAACCCGGGGGCTGGAGTGTGCGCTTCTACTCGGAATCGGGCTATTTCGACCCGGACAAAGCGATCGCTGACTATACAGAGGACGAGCGGCACTATCTCCTCTACGCCAAAAGCGAGAAGATCGTCATCAACGGCACCAACATGACCTTCGACGGCCTCATCCCACGGATTCGGCGCTCGTTCCTGTCCAAGGACCGCGACGCGATGCAGAAGCATGTGCGAGAATTCGTCGACCGTGCGGTCATCTACACCCAATGCCCCGAGTGCGCCGGCACAAGACTGAACCCGGCAGCACGGGGATCGTTGCTGGCCGGCCAGTCCATCGCCGAGGTGTGTGCGATGCAGATCTCTGACCTCCTTGATTGGCTGGCGCAGATCGATGACGGGGGAGTCCGTCCCCTGGTGAGATCGCTGACCAATGATGTGCAGGCCTTCGTCGACATCGGGCTCGGGTATCTCTCCCTTGACCGTTCAGCCGGCTCTTTGTCCGGAGGAGAGGCGCAGCGCATTAAGTTGGTGCGTCACCTTGGATCCTCATTGACCGATGTCACGTATATCTTCGACGAGCCCACAATCGGGCTGCATCCGCACGACATCGCAGCGATGAACGAGCTGCTCATCGCACTGCGAGACAAAGGCAACACCGTCCTCGTCGTCGAACACAAGCCCGAGACCATCAGGATCGCTGACCACGTCGTCGACCTGGGACCGGGGGCCGGCACGAACGGCGGGCACATCTGCTTCACCGGAACCGTCGACGAACTTACATCCAGCGATACTCTCACCGGCAGACATCTCAATGACCGCACCCAGGTGAAGACGACAACCCGCGAACCCGCCGGGAAACTTCAGATCAGGGGAGCGAAGGACCACAACCTGCGCGACGTCGATGTCGATGTGCCCCTCGGCGTGATCACCGCAATCACAGGTGTCGCCGGGTCGGGAAAGAGCACACTCATCGCAGGATCGCTGCGTCAGCGCGAAGGTGTGATCATGATCGATCAGGCACCGATCAAGGGTTCACGACGCAGCAACCCAGCGACCTACACCGGCATGCTCGAACCCATCCGCAAGGTCTTCGCCAAGGTCAACGGCGTCAAACCCGCCTTGTTCAGCGCCAACTCGGAAGGCGCCTGTCCGGTCTGCAACGGCGCCGGAATCATCTATTCCGACCTCGGAATGATGGCCGGAATGTCGGCACCGTGCGATGTGTGCGAAGGCAAGGGCTTCCAGGCAGAGGTCCTCGACTACACCCTGGGCGGCAAGAACATTCGTGAGGTGCTCGATCTGTCGGTGACGGCCGCCGTCGAGTATTTTGCCACAGAGGAGTCGCGGATACCTGCAGTCAGTAAGATCATCGGCCACCTCGCCGAGGTGGGGCTTGGGTACCTGAGCCTGGGGCAACCACTGACGACATTGTCAGGTGGCGAGCGGCAGCGCCTCAAGCTGGCCACGCACCTATCGGCCAAAGCTGCAGATTCTGCATCTGTCATCATCCTCGACGAACCGACAACGGGTCTGCACCTTGCAGATGTGGAGAATCTGCTTCACATGTTGGATCGCCTCGCGGATGCCGGGCGAACAGTCATCGTCATCGAACATCACCAGGCTGTTATGGCCCACTCCGATTGGATCATCGATCTGGGGCCTGGTGCGGGTCATGACGGTGGTCGAATCGTGTTCGAAGGCACCCCGGAGCAGCTGGTCGCCGCCGCTCCCGAGCCCGACGCACCGTTGACCGCGGTCCACCTGGCGGCCTATGTCACGGGTGCCTGAGCCAGTCCGCACATGCAAGTGTCCCTGTCTGCAAGGGGAGTCGAGCACAGTCAGGGGAGTCGAATTCGGGTTCTATGCGTTCAGTTCGGGTTGTGACTTCTGTGAGTCGATTCTGAGCGCTGAGGCTTGAAATCAGGTTCACACCCGACTGTCGGTCCACTACCGTGTGTAACGGCTTGGTAACGATAGAGTGGCCAAGTTACAGAACCGAAATGCACTCGTATTACGGAGATGAAACAGTGAACCTCTTGAGCACAAGCTTCCGCAAAGTCGCCCTCGTCGCAGGAGCCGGCGCGGTCGCCGCCGCCGGAATGACTGGCATGAGCGGCCCGGCCCAGGCCTCCACAGGGGCTCAGTCTTCGAATGGCGTCTGGGACAAGGTCGCCGAGTGTGAGTCCGGCGGTGACTGGCACATCAACACCGGTAATGGCTACTACGGCGGACTGCAGTTCTCTAAGCAGACTTGGAAGGCCTTCGGCGGCGACGGCATGCCACATAAGGCAAGCAAGGCCGAGCAGATCGACGTTGCGCAGAAGGCTCTCAAGAAGCAGGGTCCCGGGGCTTGGCCGGAATGCGGTAAGAAGGCCGGCCTGACGAAATCCAACGGCGCTGCAGACGAAGGCGGCGGCTCCAAGAATGATGGTGGATCCAAGGACGACGGCAAGGTCGGACTCGGCGGCAGCTGAGTCAACCGCTGAAACACGCAGTCAGCTGACATATGTTGAGCACAGTGACGGCCGCGGATAGCTGAAGGGCTATCCGCGCCCGTCACGTTTTTGTACTCTGGTTTTGTAATCTAGTGACTGACCAGTAACTGCTATGGTCGACCAGAACTGATATCCGAAACGGGCGCTGTCTCGTGGCTCAGCGCAACCATGGGCATAACGCCGATAATATACATTATGTTAAGTAAACTGATTGACCGCCACTTCTGACGCGACCGGCCCATGGCCAAAGGAGAACCCATGACCACAGAAACAGCAGGCACAGCAGAGGTCATAGACACCACAGACGCCTCGGGTGCGATCTACACGATCTGGCAGAAGCTGCAGAAGGTGCCGTTCGGCAATTGGCTCTTCACACGGGCTGTGTGCTTCAAGGCCCCGTACTTCCGTACCGTTCATCCACTGATCCGCGAACTGCGTCCCGGGCTCTGCGAAGTCAGCGCCCCGAATCGTCGCGGCGTGCACAACCACCTCGGCACGTATCACGCCATTGCCTCATGCAATATGGCAGAGATCGCCGGCGGCATCATGATGGAGGCGACGATTCCATCCACGCACCGCTGGATTCCGGTCGGCATGACCGTTGAGTACAAGGCCAAGGCCACCACGAGTGTCACCTCGATCGCGCATCTTGACACGATCCCTGAGTTCGGCGACGATCCGATGGAGCTGATCGTGCCGGTCGATGTCCTCGATGCTGCCGGCGAAGTGTTCGTCTCCGCACAGATCACCATGAACGTCTCTCGAAAGAAGATGTCTTAACTGACGCCATCATGCGCTGCGTCGAGCTGTGTGCCTACACCTCTGAGTGGTGTCCTCAGGTGGACTCCCCTGACGTTTTCTGTGTGCGTGGATTGACTGGCCTAACGATCGTTCAATAAGCTGAGTGAGGCTGGCCGAACTTTTCAGGGCCGGTTGTCACCGTTGTCACCACGACGCAAGGAAGCATCATGGTCTCCTCCAAGCTCACCTCTCCCCCAGCTGGAACTGTCACTCCAGGGACAGAATCTCGACGCAAAGCCTGGTCATTGACCGCGCTGCTCGTTGTCCTCTATGTCGTGAACTATGGCGACAAGGCGGCCTTCGGCATCATCGCCCAGTCCCTCAAGGACGAACTCGGCATCAGCGCCTCGCAGGTCGGGCTGGTCGGCAGCCTGTTCTTCTTCGCCTTCACCGTCGGCGGTTTCTTCGCCGGGGCGCTGAATAAGTGGCTGTCTCTGCGCACGGTCCTCATCGTCCTGGCTATTGTCTGGGCACTCGCAATGCTTCCGATGGTCTTTGCTGCCACCTTCGGAGTCCTGCTTGTCTCGCGGATGGTCCTTGGCCTTGCTGAAGGGCCGAGCTCTGCCCTCATCCACACAGCTACCTATTCCTGGCACACGCCCGGAAGGCGTGGGTTCCCTGGCGCGCTGCTCGCGAGTGCCGCGTCGATTTCCAAGATCGCGCTTGCCCCGCTGCTGGCCTATCTCTCGGTCACTCTCGGATGGCGCAGCGCGCTGGTGGCGATGGCCGTCATCGGCGTAGTCTGGTGCTTCTTCTGGACCCGGCACTGGGAGGTCGGCCCCTATATTCCTGCCAAGGCGTCCAAGGATGCGGTTGATCCCAACGAGGAGCCACGAGTTCCTTGGCACAAGATCTTGCTGACTCGGACATTCATCAGCGCAGCCTTCTTGGTCGCCAGCATCTATGCGCTCGTGACCGTTGTCCTCACCTGGCTGCCGTCCTATTTCGAAGTCGGCCTCGGGTACAGTCGCCTGCAGTCTGGATCCATGCTGGCAATTCCCTCGGTTGCAGGACTGATCAGCCTCATCGGCGGGACTCTGCTCTCCGATCGGCTGTCGGCCAGAGGATGGTCGTCACGATTCGTGCGCATCGCAGCTCCCTCGATCTGCGTGGTGATCGGCGGCGGGATGCTCTTCTTCCTGCCCTCGATCTCCAGTTCGCCCGGAGCTGTTGCCATCGTGTCCATCGGATACGGCGTCGGTGTGGTCGTCCTGCCGTTGTGCAACGCGGCCGTCTCTGAGATCTGCCCGCCACAACAGACGGCAGGAACGCTCGGGATCTTCCTGGCACTCATGGCCATCGGCGGACTCGTCGGCCCGTATGTCACCGGTCTCATCGTCGATGCCGCCGCGACGCCTGGCCTCGGTTATGCGAAGGCGTTTCAAGCACTCGGGCTCACCTCCGCTGTCTCCGCGGTTCTGACCCTCATCTTTGCAGATCCTGAGAGAGACAAGTCCGCAGTGCGTGGCCGGGTGGCTTTGCCTCAATGACCTGGCAGCACGGCAATCGCTATTTCTCCGCGGCCGGATATGTTGAGCACTCGTTGCGCGTATGAGACTGGGGCGCCCTCGTCCGCGTGGTCGTCGGCGCTCGGAGGCGCGTATCCCCCGGTCGACCCGAGCTCGACGATGAGGCCGCTGAGTTCTGTGGACATGAATTCGGCGAGCGAGTCATCGATCGGCCACTCATCGCCGGTTCCGGCCGAGAGATCGGCAGCATGCAGGGCTAGTTCGAGGATGCGCATCTTCACGAGCTGGTGGCCGGATATCGGGCCGATCCGATGGGGTACCTCGGCGTCGAGGTCACACTCCCCCGTGGTCTTTCGGAACGCTCGTTCATGTGCCCGGAAGGACTCCAATCGATCCTCGCCGAGGTGGTTCTGCCCGCGCGTTGCCTCGACTATTGCGGGCGGAGCCTGGGCCAGAAGCTTCTCATAGCGCAGTCCCCCGCCGATGAGGTGGTTGATCAGCTGCTCATTGGTCCACTCCCGACATCCGCTCGGCGAATCGAGGTCCGCTTCGACCACTCGTGACAGCGCGGTTTCCCAGCAGGTCTCTGCCCGGTCGAGGTACTTATCGATATCCGAAAGATCCATTGTGCAAGTCACCCTTCACTGTGATGATGTCCCCTTCACGATACTCATCGAATTCGTTGATGGTCAGCATTGAGAAGTCTGTTCTCGCCAATCGGGAAGTCTCGGTAAAGAGCATCTTTTGGGGTGTGCCTCGGGATAAGTTACTGACACCAGCGGTGCGGGCAACAACGAGGTAGCCCGGTCGCTGTGAGCAACTCCGACAAGGAAGTGAGAAGCCCCGTTATGGTGATGGCAAGTGGATCGGCCGATTATCTCGGTCTCGCGAATGCCCCCGTTCTCTGGATTCTGGCAATGGCAGTCATGGGCGTCGTCGTGGTCCAGTCATTGATCTATATGAATGCGGTGAAGAAGAACGCCGAGTCGGCGGGAATGAGCCAACACGAGGTCAGGTCCGCCTTCAGGGCGGGCGGAGTCGCAGCGATCGGGCCGTCTCTCTCCGTGGTTCTTGTTGCCATCGCCCTGTTGCCCCTGTTCGGCACTCCCCCGGTTGTGGTACGTGTCGGGCTCATCGGCTCCGCAGCCACAGAGGTCGCTTCGGCCTCGATCGCGGCAGGCACCATGGGCTCGAGTCTCGGCGATGAGACATTCACCCGCGGCGTCTTCATCGTTGCGCTCATGGCCATGAGCCTCTCAGGCGCCGGCTGGATGATCTCCACCCTGATTCTGACTCCCGTGTTCAAACGCAGCTCTCACAAGCTGGAGAAGGTCAACCCTGCGCTGATGTCCATCGTTCCCGGTGCAGCCCTGCTCGCAGCATTCGCGGCGCTGACGTTCCGGGAGCTTCCGAAGTCACCGACACATGTCATCGCGATCCTCGTGTCTGCAGTGGTGATGACGATCTGTCTCTTCCTCGCCAAGACCCTGAAACAGCCGTGGCTCAAGGAATGGGGACTCGGAATCTCCTTGCTTGTGGGACTCATCGCGTCCTACTTCGCCCACTACGCCGGCCTCGGCGCCCCCGAAGCCTGAGGAGAACATCATGTCCAACATCATCACGTCACCTTCACACGCAGCCTTTGAGCGGACGACGACCAAATGGGGTTCTCTCACGCTCTTCATCGGGTTTCTCATCGCCACCTCGGTGCCCTTCTATCTCCTGTTCGTTGCCGATGCGAACGTCAATTTCGGGGAGATCTTCAAGGGCTTCCTTGCCGTCTTCGCCGTCTACGGTGTCTTCTACGTCGTCGAGCCGCTGACCTACTTCCCGATCCTGGGACCAGCAGGCATGTACCAGGCATTCCTGATCGGCAACATCTCGAACAAGCTGCTGCCCTCGGCTATCGTCGCCCAGGACTCGCTCGGAGTGAAACCGGGCACACGCAAGGGCGAGTACGCGGCCACCATGGCCATCTGCGGTGCGGCACTGATCCACGTGGCCTCCATGGTCCTCTTCGTCGGCATCCTCGGCACCTGGTTGGTCTCGATCATTCCCGAGCCTGTGACACTCGTGGCCAAGCTCTATATCCTGCCCGCCATCCTCGGCGGAGTCACGGTCCAGCTAATCGCTTCACTCCGGCAGGTCAAATCCACGCTCATCGCGTTGGGGGCGGCCGCTCTTGTCATCCTCGTCCTCATTCCGTTCGTCCCGATCCTGGCCTCCGGGGACGTCGCCATCGTCGTCATCTTGACGATTGCTATCACCTGGTTCACACGTAACAAGGCCATGACCGACAAGAAGGGGCCGGCAGACGGCGACAACGTCGGAATCAACTGACGATCGCCTGGCACCTCAGTTCCGAATACCTGAGATCATCGAAGACACCCACCGTGAAAGGACATCATGTCGCTCAACACCACACTCCGGAACACGATTGCGGCGAATCTCGCGCAGACGGTTGCCGACTACAAGGACTTCCATCGCACACCTGAGCTGTCGATGCAGGAGACCCAGACAGCTGCAGCGATTGCCTCCAAGCTCAAAGCGCTCGGACTGAAGACACACACCTTCGGCGACACAGGCATCGTCAGCGTCATCGAAAACGGCGAAGGCCCAGTTGTGGCCTACCGGGCCGACACCGATGGTCTTCCGATCACTGAGGACACCGGCTACGACTACGCATCGACCGCGGAGGGGACTCTGCCCGACGGGTCGACGACCAAGGTGATGCACGGCTGCGGCCACGACACACACATCACCGTCGGACTGTATCTGGCCCGCTACCTCGTCGAGCACAAGGACCTGTGGTCGGGAAGCGTGGTCATGATCTTCCAGCCCGGTGAAGAGACCGGGGAGGGCGCGCGGGCGATGCTCGACGACGGTCTCTGGGATTCGATCGTCAAGCCAGAGGTGATCTACGGTCAGCACGTGTGGCCGGGCAAGGCGGGCCACATCTACGTGGCCAAGGGAACTGCCATGGCGATGTCCGATTGCATCAAAGTCACCGTCAAGGGCAAGCAGGCCCACGGTTCGCAACCCGAGAGCGCGGTCGATCCGATCGTCCTCGGCGCCTATATGATCACCAGGCTCCAGTCCATCGTGTCGCGTGAGATCTCGGGTCGCGATATGGCTGTGGTCACCGTGGGCACCTTCCACGGTGGTCTGAAGGAGAACATCATTCCCGACTCCGCCGAATTCAAACTCAACATCCGCACCTTCAACGAGGAGGTCCGCGCGGTCGTACTCGACCGTGTCGAACGGATCATCCGCGCTGAGGCTCAGGCCTCCGGAGCACCCGAACCGCTCATCGAAGACATGTATCGCTTCCCGCGCTGCTACAACGATCCCGCAACCACGGATCAGTTCCTCGAAGCGCTCGAAGCTGAACTCGGTGAGGATCAGGTCCACCTGGATCAAGCCGTTACCGGCAGCGAGGACTTCGGTGCCTTCGGAGATGACATCGACGTGCCCTACGTGTATTGGTTCTTCGGGGGCTACTCTCCCGCCAAATTCGACGGTGATGAACCCCCAGCAGGCAATCATTCACCGTTCTTCGCCCCCGACGCTGTCGAGACCACGCTGGAGACCGGTATTCGCGCGGCACTGAGCGCCGTCCTCAGCACGGTCGGGAAGTGAGGTGACGATGAGCGAGGAACTGCGCTGGCTGTCCACACGCGAACTGGCGAAGAAGATCGCGACGAAGGAGATCTCCGCCCGGGAAGCACTCAGCGATCACTTGGAACGCATCGATGCGATCAACCCGGCGATCAACGCGGTCGTGACCCGAGACGATGAGGCCGCTGCGGCACGGGCAGACGCCGCTGACCAGGCAGTGGCCAAGGGCGAGCCGATCGGACCTCTGCATGGGGTGCCGATGACTCACAAGGACACACATGACACCGCGGGCCTGCGCACGACGTGGGGTTCGCCGATCATGGCCGATCGTGTTCCGGATACGGACTCGCTGAGCATCTCCCGCCTCAAAGCCGCCGGAGTCAACACCACGGGCAAGACGAACGTGCCCGAATTCGCGGCCGGCTCACACACCTTCAACCCGGTCTTCGGCACCACCCTCAACCCCTATGACACATCCAAATCAGCTTCGGGGTCTTCCGGAGGAGTCGGTGCTGTCTTGGCATCGGGCATCCAAGCCTCCGGAGACGGTTCGGATACGGGAGGTTCGCTGCGCTCCCCCGCGTCGTTCAACAACGTGGTGGGTTTTCGCCCCTCGAACGGACGAATTCCACATACGTTGCCGGGTAATCCGTTCGCATGGTTGGCACAGAGCGGGTTTATGGCCCGCACGGTCTCCGATGTGGCACTGACGATGAGTGCGACGGCCGGACCGCAGCGGGGTGGCCCCCGTTCGATCGACGAACCCGGCAACGTCTTCGATCTCCCCGAGTTCGGTCTGGGCACCGACATCGAACCCGATCTGAACGGCGTGAAGATCGGGTTCAGCCCAGATCTCAACGGGTTGCTCCCGCTTGAAAGCGAAGTCCACGAGATCGTGGCAGACACGGCAAACGTGTTCTCCTCATTGGGCGCCGGTGTCCTCGACACGATCCCCGACCTCGGCGATGCCGATGAGGTTTTCAATGTCCGCCGTGCCCTTGACTTCGTCCATTCCTGGGGGCCGTTGCTCGAAGAACACCCGGACCAGATCAAGGACTCTGTGGTCTGGAACATCGAGATGGGACTGAGGCTGACCGGCGCCGAGGTGGTGTCTGCTGATCGTGCGCGCGCCCGTCTCCACGGTGAGGTCGAACGCTTCTTCGGGGAGCACGATCTGCTGGTCGTCACCACCTGCCAGGTGCTCCCCTTCGACGCGGGCATCGAATACCCCACGGAGATCAACGGGGTGGGACTCGAGAACTATCTCGACTGGATGCGAGCTCTATGTCTGATCTCGGCTACTGGGTGTCCTGCCATCTCCGTGCCAGCCGGCTTCTCGCAGTCAGGCCTTCCGGTGGGTGTCCAGCTCGTCGCGAAGCCGGGTGCCGACGTGGATCTGCTGCGCATGGCACATGCCTTCGAAGCAGTGACGCAGTTCCATCGCCGCCGTCCTCAGTTGTCTGCGTCGATTCCCTGAGACTGTGCGATCTGGGAGATCTCGGTGGCCAGATCGATGTCCTTGTCGGTGATCGACCCGGCGTCATGGGTGGTCAACGAGATGTCAACGTGCGGGAATCGCAGGTCCACATCCGGGTGGTGCCCTGCGGCTTCCGCTGCGTCGGCGATAGCGTTGATGAAGGTCACTCCACTGACGAAGGACCCCGTCAGGAACCGTGCGTGGAGCGCATCGTCGGCTGATTGCCATTGTGTGAGTTCGTCAATTCGATCCTGCATGGATCCAGCTTGGCACCGCTGACCGCGCGGTGTCCATAGTCATGGGATCGGCAAACTCGCCGAGTCGACTGGGTCAGGTAAACCTAGGTCAGGTATGCCATGCCTCAGCATTGTTTGCCGAGCCTTCCCACACTGGAACGATTCTAGAAAAGGTGTCAGGCTTTAGAACATAAGGACGGAACCAATCCGTCTCGTATCGCGAAGGAGAAACATATGCAGTTGAGCCCCGCAATGCAGAAAGTACTCGGCGAGCAGGTCACCCTCGAACTCGAGGCGTCGATGGTCTACCTGCAGCTGTCCATCCAGCTTGATGATCACGACCTCCCCGGAATGACACGCTGGATGCGTGCGCAGGCCGAAGAGGAACAGGTCCACGCCGCGAAGTTCATCCAGCACTGCCAGGATCGCGACTTCGCTCCGCAGATCGGTGACATCGCTGCTCCGAAGGTCTCGGGCTCACAGCCCATTGACTACTTCAAGGCAGCCTTGGCCCATGAGGAGAAGGTCTCCGAATCGATCCGCAACCTCTACCGCACCGCGCAGACCGAGGGCGACCTCGACGTTCTGCCGCTGCTGCACTGGTTCATCGACGAGCAGGTCGAAGAGGAATCAACCATCTCCGAGATCATCGGCCGCCTGGACCACGTCGGCGACAGCGGATCCGGACTGCTCCGGATCGACTCCGAACTCGGATCACGTCACCCAGATATCAAGGCTGACAACGAGTGACCAAAAGGTGATGAGCAGCGACGAATGACCGAATAGTCACCGTCGCAGATACAGCGAGCGGCCGGACCCCACACGGGGTTCGGCCGCTCGCTGTTGTTCGTCCTGCCCAAGGTCCCGGGATGTTCTGGCCAACCACGGGCATCTGCTCAGCTTCCGAGCACAGCCTGAGAGATGAGCAGCACGAAGGGAAGGGTCAACAGCATCAGGGCCGTCTGGACCGCGATGAGCGCGGCCATCAGCTCCGAGTTTCCACCGAGCTGGCGGGCCATCACATAGCCGGAGCTTGCCGTGGCGATCGACTGGAAGATCATGGCGATCAAGGCAGGCGTGGAGGGAACGTCGAGCAGAACCAGCACGAGCAAGGTCACCGCAGGCAGGACGATGAGCTTGGCGACGGTGGAATTGATCATTGCAGCCAGATGAGTCCGCAGCGGGAACCGGCGCAGGCCCGCTCCGACGCACAGGAGGCCGATCGGCAGGGCCGCGGCCGCCAGCGGCGACAGGATCGAATCGACGACGTCGGGCACCTGAGCCCTGGTGAGATTGAACAGTCCCCCGGCAGCACAGCCGATGACCAGCGGATTCGTCACGACGACGCGCACGATCCCTACAACTGAGCTGGGACCGGTACGCAGAAATTCGAACCCAAGGCTGGACACGATGTTCACCGTGGGCACGAGGATCGCCGCCACGATGGCAGCCAGGGCGCTGCCTTCGGCCCCGAACAGGCTGGCTGATATCGATAGGCCGATATACGTGTTGAAGCGGATCCCGCCCTGCAGCACAGACGTGAAGGACGGCAGATCACGTGCCACGCGGCGTCGCAGCACGATGATGAGGACAGAGATGACCGCTGTCGGGGCGATGAGGCCGATCGCCAGGCGCCCAAGCGGAACATGTGCGACGCTGACCTCTGCGACCGAGGAGAAGAGCAGCACCGGCAATAGGACGAAATAGGCGAGCTTCTCTGCCCCCGACCAGAATTCGGCGTTCGTGAAACCTGGGAGTCGTTTGAGTGCGCTGCCACCGAGGATCAGAGCAGCGACAGGAACAAGGGCTAGAAGAACCGGAACCAGACTCACGAGACTGAGAATTTCATGAGTTGGGAATCATTTCAAAGTTGAGTGTGTTTGACTCAATGTAACGACCTAAACGAAAGGAAGCTCATGGCTACACGTTTTGACCCCATCCGTGACCTCGATCGATTCTTCTCGGAAGTGACTCGCACCCCGAACTCCACTTCGCTTCCCATGGATCTCTACCGCGATGGAGAGGTCTTCGTCGCACGTATCGATATGCCCGGTGTTGACCCCTCCAGCATCGATGTCGACGTCGAGGATCGCACGCTGACAGTTCGTGCTCAGCGACAGTCCGAAGTCGCGGACAAGGATGTAAAGTGGCTGACCCGGGAACGCACAACCGGCACCTATGCCCGCCAGCTCACTCTGGGCAACAGGGTCGCGCTCGACCGGATCCAGGCTGACTACCAGGACGGCGTGCTGTCGCTGACCATCCCCGTGGCTGAGGAAGCTCGGCCGCGCAAGATCACCGTCTCGCACTCAAACCCGACGACCAGAGTCACCGAGGCTGTCGAAACTTCACCAGCACAGGATGAGGATCCGGCCAGCGCCTGATCAGAAGGCATAATCATTTCGGCTGACGTAGCCGTTTGACTCAACCTGTAGAAGCGGGCCGCACCCCATGGTGCGGCCCGTTTGTTGTTGGTAGACGCGCAGGTCGTGTGGTTGGACGCATAACACGGCAGACGCCCCGACAGCTGCCCTGGCTCAGCCAGCCACCTGAAGAACATATGCCAGACACATGTACGGAAGTTCCAGCTCCCCGTCGACGGGATGTTCGAGGGTGAAGTATTCGCGCAGATTCGACTCGACCCGGTCTCTGGTCGTCAGATTCGACCTCAGCCAATAGGAGCGGGTCCGAGCCAGATCGATGATGCCGTCGACGGTCAGTGGTGTGGTGAACTCGACCAGTTCATGGTTGATGAGATCGAAACCTGCGGGACTCGGACGGTATGCGGGGCGGTACACGTCGCCGGCGTGCATGATCCGACTCAGACGCAGCACCCATTCGATGCGCACATCGAGCTGGTTGATGAGGATGACCAGGTGACCACTCGGTCGTAGGATTCGTGCAATCTCGGCCGCAGCAGATGATTCGTCGAACCAGTGCCAGGCCTGTGCCACGCTCACGACATCGACGCTGGCTTCCGGTAGGCCCGTATCCTCGGCGCTGCCGATGAGACTGCGCGCAGGATTCTTCGCCAAGGCCACCTCGTCGGGATCGACAGCGGTGACGTTCGCGCCGCGCTCTAGCAGTGCATTGCTGAGGATGCCGGTTCCCGCGCCCAGGTCACAGACGTCGAGACCCATCCAGCTCGTGGTCGCCAGTTCAATGGCAGGAGCGGGATAATGTGGACGCACCTCGTCGTAGAGGCCCGCCTGCTGGCCGAAGCTGCGCCCATGAGCTGCCTGCGCACGTGGTCTCACAGTTCGCCCATCCTGACTCGTGAAGTTCATTGATCGTGGTCAACTCTAACTCGTCCCCAACTGCCCTCCGGTGTGCGGTCCCGAGCCGCACAGATGTCGGGAAGTGACTAAGATGGTTCTACCGGTCAAACAACAGTGACAAGGAGCATCGATGTCCCCCACGTCCGAGCTGCAGGCAGAGCTGGAGAGCGCTTCTCGCGCCTATGAACAATTCGCTTCGCGCGGGTTGAAACTCGATATCACCCGAGGCAAGCCGGCAAGCGCGCAACTCGATCTGTCGGCAGATCTTCTGAACGCAGTGACCGGGGATGACGTCATGACTCCAGGGGGTGTCGATACCCGCAACTACGGCGGCCTGGACGGAATCATCGAGCTGCGCGAACTCTTCTCTCCCCTGCTCAAGGTCCCCTCGGATCAGCTGCTGGCGGGCGGCAATGCATCCCTGACTCTCATGGCTCAGGCGCTGACCTTTGCCCTCCTGCACGGAACCGTCGGGGACTCACGTCCCTGGGGCCAAGGCCCGCACAAACTCATCTGCCCGGTCCCCGGCTATGACCGTCACTTCACCCTGGCCGAATCTCTGGGATTCGAACTCCTCAGCATTCCCATGGATTCCGAAGGCCCGGTCGTCACAGAGGCGCAGCGTCTGGCCGAAGACGAGACGGTCAAAGGCATGTGGCTGGTGCCCATGTACTCGAACCCGACAGGCATCACCATCACGGAGAAGCGAGCGCGTGAACTGGCCGCCATGCCGGCAGCGGCACCCGACTTCACCCTGCTGTGGGACAACGCCTACGGGTTCCACCACCTGCGCGATCAGCATCCCGAGGTTCTCGACATCCTCAGCATCTGCGCCGAAGCCGGGCACCCGGAGCGCCCGTGGATCTTCGCATCGACGTCGAAGATCACACATGCCGGTGCCGGAGTCTCCTTCTTCGGTGCAGGGCCGGAAACCAGCGATTGGATCCGGGCGAATCTCGGAAAGATCTCGATCGGCCCCGATAAGGTCAACCAGCTGCGCCATCTGCGCTTCTTCTCAGACCCTGCCGGAGTCGAGGAGCACATGCGTCAGCACGCGAAGATCATCGCGCCGAAGTTCGACGCTGTCCTGGACACTTTGGAACGGGAGCTGGGTGGGAAGGATCTGGCTCAGTGGACTCAGCCGGACGGCGGGTACTTCATCACTCTGACCACGTTGGAGGGCACCGCGGATCGGATCGTGAAATTGGCCGCCGAGGCGGGGGTCAAGCTGACTCCGGCCGGTGCCACACACCCCTATGGTTTGGATCCGCACAACAATGTCATCCGCATCGCTCCGACCATGCCCACCGCCGAGGACGTCGAATTGGCGGCACAGGGTCTCGTCGCCTGTGTGAAGCTCGCCAGCTACGAGAAGCTCCTGGCTGGCTGAGGCCAACGGCCAATGCAACAAAAGAACTCCTGGTCGGTGTCAATAGCCAACCAGGAGTTCTTTCGTGCTGTCAGGGCTCAGGGGCTGCTGTCAGCGCTTTTGCTGTGCTGTACGAGCCGCGCCTCAGTACTCGTAGAAGCCGCGACCGGACTTGACGCCCAGCAGACCGGCATCGACCATGCGTGAGAGCAGCACCGGTGGTTTGGCAGCAGGATCGCCGGTCTCGGAGTAGATGCTCTCTGCTGCGTACAGGCAGGTGTCGAGTCCGACCAGGTCGACCAGTTTGATCGGGCCCATCGGGTGTGCGCAACCTCCCACCATTCCCGCATCGATGTCCTCCTTCGTTGCGAACCCGGACTCGAGCATGCGAATCGCGCTGCACAGGTATGGGATGAGCAACGCGTTGACGATGAATCCGGGACGATCCTGTGCGTGGACCGGGTTCTTGCCCAGCACCTCGGCGACGAATTCCGTGACCGTGTCACGAACCGAATCGGAGGTGAGGACGGAGGACACGACCTCAACGAGTGGCTGAACCGGGGCCGGGTTGAAGAAGTGAACCCCGAGCACTCGTTCCGGACGTGAGGTCGACTGTGCGAACCGGATGATCGGCATCGATGACGTGTTCGAGGCGAGAATCGCGTCCGGATCGGTCACGACTTCGTCGAGCTCGGCGAAGATCGACTTCTTGATGTCCTCATTCTCACTCGCGGCTTCGATGACCAGCTGCCGATCAGCGAGTTCGCCGATGTCGGTGGTGAATCGCAGTCGGCCCAAGGCCGCATCACGGGCCTCGGCGTCGAGCTTTCCCTTGTCGACGGCACGAGCCAGGGACCTCTCGATGCGAGCACGGCCCGCGGACGATGCTTCGTCGTTGATCTCGCGGACGATGACGTCGAGACCTGACTTCGCGAGCACCTCGGCGATGCCGGCTCCCATAAGTCCGCTTCCGATGACGGCGGTACGTTGAATGCTCATCTGCTGCTCCTTCTGTTGAGGTGTCTGTTCGTCATTTGCATCACGGCTGTCTGGCGAGGAACCAGTCTGAGCCGCGAATGGCCTTCATGGCCTCTCGTCGACGTTCCTTGGGCAGGGTCTGAACGTAGACCTGACCATCGAGGTGAGCGACCTCGTGTTGGAGCATCTGAGCGAAGACCTCTGTACCCGAGATCTCCACAGGTGAGTTCTCCGCGTCGACACCGCGCACACGAGCGAACTCGTAGCGCGGTGTGGGGAAGAACAGGCCCGGAACTGAGAGGCAGCCTTCCTCGATGTCACGCAGCTCTCCACTGACCTCGACAACCTCGGGGTTGATGACATACCCCGTGCGGCCGTCGAGGTCATAGCCGAATGCCCGCACGCCCACGCCGATCTGCGGTGCCGCCACAGCGGCCCGACCCTCCGGCAGAGACGTGTCGACGAGGTCTTGGGCCAGGGCCTTGAGCCCCTCGTCGAAGACGGTCACCGGTGCACACATACTGCGCAGCACCGGGTCGCCCCACAAGCGGATGTCGCGCTCAGCCACCAATGACCACGACGAGGTCGCCGCCTTCGAGCTGCTGAACGTCGCCGATGGCGATGCGCGAGACCGTGCCGGCCATCTGAGTGGTGATTGAGGCTTCCATCTTCATGGCCTCGATCGTGGCAACGGTCGCGCCGGCCTCGACCTGGTCACCCTCCGATACCTGGAGAGTGACAACGCCTGCAAACGGGCTGGCGACATGACCTGAGTTCGCTGGATCGGCCTTCTCAGCTGCCTTGACGTCACTTTCGACCGCATGATCGCGAACCTGCAGCGGACGCAGCTGACCGTTGAGGGTGAACATCACCGATCGCATGCCTCGCTCGTCGGTGCCGCTGATGGCCTGGACTCCGATGAGGAGATCCTTGCCCTTCGACAGCTCAACCGCGTGCTCCTCGCCGGCAGTCAGGCCGTAGAGGTATTCCGAGGTCTCGACGACGGACAGGTCGCCATAGTTGGCGCGCATCGCCTCGAATTCCTTGGTCGGGCCAGGAAACAGGAGCGAATTGAGCTTGGCCTGTCGTTCGCTGCCCGGCGTCTCCAAAGCTGCCGCATCCTCGGGTGCGAGGTCTTCGGACACAGCTTTATGTGTGCGCCCTGCCAGAGCCTTCGTACGGAACGGCTCTGGCCATCCGCCTGGAGGATCACCGAGGTCGCCGCTGAGGAAGCCGATCACCGAATCCGGAATGTCGAACCTGTCGGGATTCTCTGCGAATTCCTGGGGATCGACGCCGGCACCCACGAGGTGGAGTGCTAGGTCTCCGACGACCTTGGACGAAGGTGTGACCTTGACGAGGTGGCCAAGGATCGCGTCCGCTGCCGCGTACATGCGTTCGATCTCCTCGAACCGCTCCCCCAGGCCCAGCGCCACGGCCTGCTGGCGCAGGTTGGACAGCTGTCCGCCCGGGATCTCGTGCCGGTAGACGCGACCGGTGGGTCCTGCCAGTCCGGACTCGAAGGGTGCATAGACCTTACGGACAGACTCCCAGTACGGTTCGAGATCGCTCACGGCGTTGAGACTGATCTGGGTGTCGCGTTCGGTGTTCTCAAACGCTGCCACCAGAGCGGAGAGGCTCGGCTGACTGGTGGTCCCGGCCATGGCGGCAGAGGCCGCATCGACTGCGTCGGCTCCGGCTGCTGCGGCAGCGCAGAGGGTGGCCAACTGACCACCCGCAGTGTCATGGGTGTGGACATGGACAGGCAGGTCGAAGTTCTCCCGCAGCGCTGTGACGAGCTTCGTCGCAGCAGCAGGGCGAAGGAGACCGGCCATATCCTTGATCGCGAGCACGTGGGCTCCGGCCTCGACGATCTCTTCGGCGAGTTTCAGGTAGTAGTCGAGCGTGTAGAGCTCTTCTCGCGGATCGAGGATGTCGGAGGTGTAGCACAGGGCAACCTCGGCGACCGTGGTGTTCGTGGCCCGGACTGCTTCGATGGCCGGACGCATCTGTTCGACGTCGTTGAGGGCGTCGAAGATGCGGAAGATGTCGATGCCGGTACGTGCTGCCTCGTCGACGAAGGCGTCGGTGACCTGGGTCGGGTAGGGGGTGTAACCGACGGTGTTGCGACCGCGCAGCAGCATCTGGAGGTTGATGTTGGGCACAGCAGTTCGCAGTGCGGCCAATCGCTCCCAGGGGTCCTCGCCGAGGAAGCGCAGTGCCACATCGTAGGTGGCTCCGCCCCAGGCTTCGATGCTCAGCAGCTCCGGTGTCATCCGAGAGATGTGTCCGGCGACGGCCAGCAGGTCACGGGTACGCACGCGGGTGGCGAGCAGAGACTGGTGAGCGTCGCGGAAGGTGGTGTCCGTGACTGCCAACGGAGTCTGGCTCCGCAGCGACTGGGCGAACTCGACAGGACCGACGTCGAGGAGTCGGTCACGACTTCCTGGTGTCGGATCTGTGCTGAGGTCGATGTCGGGAAGTTTCTCCCCCGGACGGATGCGCACATCTGGCTCGCCGTGGGGACGGTTGACGGTGACGCCGGCCAGGTAGTCGAGGATCTTCGAACCGCGATCTGCGCTGACACGAGCGTCGAGCAGATGTGGGCGTTCTTCGATGAATGAGGTGGCGAGGTCGCCTGCGATGAAGGACTCATCTTCCAAGACGGCGCGCAGGAACCCGATGTTCGACGAAACGCCGCGGATTCGGAACTCTGCCAGGGCACGACGTGCACGAGAGATGGCCTGCTCGAAGTCACGTCCACGGCAGGTGAGCTTGACCAGCATCGAGTCGAAGTGTGCGCTGACTGCGGCACCGGCGTGGACGGTTCCACCGTCGAGGCGGACACCGGCACCACCGGCAGAGCGGTAGGCAGTGATGATTCCGGTGTCGGGTCGGAAAGCGTTGGCCGGATCCTCGGTGGTGATGCGGCACTGGAGGGCTGCGCCCTTGATCCGCATGTCTTCCTGGGCCAAACCGATCTCGGCCAGAGTCTCACCGGAGGCGACACGCATCTGCGAGGCGACCAGGTCGATGTCCGTGATCTCCTCGGTGACCGTGTGTTCGACCTGGATGCGCGGGTTCATCTCGATGAAGACGTGCTGACCCTTGCGTGGACCATCGGTCTCGAGGAGGAACTCGACGGTTCCTGCGTTCTGGTAACCCAAGGCCTCGGCGAACTTCAGAGCATCTGTGTGCAGTGCGTCGGCGATGGCCGGGTCCAGGTTCGGAGCTGGCGCGATCTCGACGACCTTCTGGTGACGACGCTGAACGGAGCAGTCACGCTCGAAGAGGTGAATCGCATTCGAGTCGTTGTCGGCGAGGATCTGAACCTCGATGTGACGCGGACGCTGCACGGCCTGTTCGATGAAGACCGTGGGATCTCCGAAGGCTCCCTCGGCCTCGCGCATTGCGGCCTTGAGTGCGTCCTCCAGCTGTGAAGACTGCCCAACGCGGCGCATTCCGCGCCCGCCGCCACCGGCAACGGCCTTGACGAAGAGCGGGTACTCCATGGATTCCGCATCGGCCAGCAGCTGGGCGATGTCGGCTGAGGGGCGAGTCGAGTCAAGTACGGGAATCCCGGCGTTGCGTGCGGCTGTCAGAGCCTGAACCTTATTCCCGGCGAGTTCGAGCACATCGGCCTTGGGGCCGACGAAGGTGATTCCTGCCTCATGGCAGGCTCGCGCCAGGTCCGGATTCTCCGACAGGAAGCCGTAGCCGGGGTAGATGGCGTCGGCGCCGGATTCCTTCGCGACGCGCAGCATCTCTTCGACGCTGAGGTAGGCACGAACTGGGTGCCCTTCCTCGCCGATCATGTAGGCCTCGTCGGCCTTCATTCGGTGTTCGGAGTTCCGATCCTCATAAGGGAAAACAGCGACAGTGGAGGCACCGAGTTCGTACGCTGCACGGAACGCGCGAACGGCAATCTCTCCACGATTTGCCACAAGAACTTTAGAGAACATCTGTGTCTCTCACTTCTGTATCGATCGCTCTACAGCGATGTTCGACGGGCTGTCGAGGAACTACTCTACTCAGTGACCTAGGCCACTCGAATACAGGGGGTCCCATTTTCGCTCGACTGCCACGCCCGGCGTGGTCGTGACTGCTCAGCACGGCCGGATACGTTAACGTAGGAGAGTGCTTGTCCTAAGTATCAGCAGCCTCAAAGGCGGAGTCGGTAAGACGTCCGTGACACTCGGTCTTGCCTCGGCCGCATACAACCGGGGAATTCCGACCTTGGTCGTCGACATGGATCCGCAAGCGGACTCCTCGACCGGCCTCGATGTTCCGACGTCGACGCGTGTCGACATCGCCGATGTACTCGCTGCTCCTAAGTCCCAGAAGATCCTCTCCGAGGCGATCATCCCCTCCGGGTGGGTGGGCGATAAGCTCGGACACCTCGATGTGATCTCCGGCTCGCCCAGAGCCGCGGAGTTCGATCGACCCTCGTTGTCAGAGAGGTACCTCCGACGCCTTGAAGATGCGCTGAGTCGCGTCGCCAAGGGTTATCGGCTCGTACTCATCGACTGTCCGCCCAGCCTCAATGGACTCACACGCACAGCGTGGACGGCCAGCAGTCGGGTTGCCGTCGTGACCGAGCCCAGCCTGTTCTCTGTGGCGGCCGCGGATCGCGCGCTTCGAGCTGCCGACGAACTGCGTCAACGTGGAACTTCGGATATCCAGCCTCTGGGGCTCGTGGTCAACCGGGTTCGCGCGGGTTCGAACGAGCATGACTATCGCATCAGCGAGATGCGGGAGATGTTCGGTCCCCTGGTGCTCAATCCGCCGTTGGCCGAACGTGCTGTGATGCAGCAGGCTCAGGGGTCAGCCCGCCCGATCCACTCGTGGCCCGGGAAGCCAGCAGAAGAAGTCGCGACATCATTCGACTCACTGCTGGAACGTGCTCTGCGCTCGGAGAATATCCGCTCGCGCAAGGCACCTAATAATCAGTAGGTTTCCAGTCATACGCCCAATCTCATCGGGCTAGAATGTGCCACGGCAAGACGTACCTTGCCGTGGCACAGTGTTGTGGAGACGTGGTGCAGTGTCCTAGAGGTCCTGAATGCTGTTGATGAATATGAGTGTGGCCCGTCCTTTCGGACGGGCCACACTCATCATTCCCCCATGGTGTCCCGTTAAGGGACTGCCCGTTATTCGGGCAACATGCTGTTCAGCCGAGTTTCTGAGCTCTTCGCTGTGCGAGTTCATCCATTTCGACGCTGACGGAATCGTCTTCGGGAAGCCGTTCGCTCGGCAGTTCGGAGAGGCTGCCTTCGACTTCGTTCCAGACACGTCCAACGGCAATGCCGAAGACGCCCTGTCCGCCTTGCAGGAGGTCGACGACCTCATCGGGCGAGGTGCATTCGAAGACGCTCGCACCGTCTGACATCAGGGTGATCTGTGAAAGGTCTCGGACGCCGCGCGAACGCAGGTGGTCGACTGCGGTACGGATCGACTGCAGTCCGACGCCGGTGTCGAGGAGACGCTTGACGATCTTGAGTACGAGGATGTCACGGAAGCTGTAGAGCCGCTGGCTGCCTGATCCCGTTGCATTGCGGATCGATGGGGTCACCAGGTCGGTGCGCGCCCAGTAATCGAGACGGCGGTAGCTGATGCCGACGACCTTGCACACCGTTGGACCACGGTAGCCAGCCTCTTCGTCGAGGACCGGCAGATCGTCGTCGAACAACAGTCCTTGAGCGGCTGGTGGTATTGGCGTCGGCTCGACGCTTTCATGACTTGAGCGGTTCACACCGACTCCTCCTTATAGTCCCTGGGGGAAGCGAGGTCGCTTTGAAGGGCAGAGAACATATCCATTCTAGCTCTCTTCTCAGCGAACCTACAGTGGGATTCAACATCTCCAAGCTATTCTCCCCGGGCTTCCAGGACAAACACCTCAAGGTAACAATTTCTGCGTGTCGCCGTTATCGCAGTATTCGAACACCTGATTCATGGTCGAACGAGGGGTTCGCAACCCGGTTGGCGACGCACTCAGTCAGCCTCAGGCTGTGCTGGGCCGTCGGTGCCAGCAGTAGGCCCCTGGGGCTTTTCATCCCCCGGTTTCCGTGCCTCTGCCTTCTTTGCCTTGGAACTGGTGAGGAGTTTGGTTTTGACGCTCGATGCGTATTTGTCGACGTACTCCTGCCCCGACAGTCGCATGATCTCATACATGATCTCGTCGGTGACCGAGCGAAGAAGGAACCTGTCGTTCGGAAGCCCCTCATATTTGGAGAAGTCCATCGAGGACCCGAATACGATGCCCACGCGCCGGAACTTCGGGATCAGGCGACCAGGGGGCTGAATCTTGTCCGTGCCGATGATCGCGACTGGAATGACCGGGGCGCCAGACTCGAGGACCAGGCGGGCGACGCCGGTTCGGCCCCGGTAAAGCTTGCCGTCCGGTGACCGGGTGCCCTCCGGATAGATACCCAGGGAGTTGCCCTCCCGCAGGACCTTGAGACCGGATTCCAGGGATGCCTGGGACCCGGATCCCCCTGCCCTGTCCATCGGCAGCTGATTGTTGAGTTTGAAGAACCAGCGGGTGACGGCTCCCTTGAGCCCGCGTCCCGTGAAATAGTCCTTCTTCGCCAGGTAGACGACCGGTCGTGGTGCCAGCAGAGGCACGAAGATCGAATCCATGAAGTGGTTGTGATTTCCCGCGATGATCGCAGGCCCATCGGACGGGAGATTGTCCAGCCCACGCACCCAAGGGCGGAAGAGGATCCGCAGAATGGGTCCGGCCACGACTCGCTTGAGAAACCAGTAGAACACGAGCACCCTTCCCTGTCACGACTCTTTGTCGTCCTCGGACATCATATATCGACACCATCACCGCACATTCATGCCATGCTGAAGCTATGGAGATCGACTACTCGCCACAATCGGTGCCGACTGCACCTTACCGGCAGATTGTTCCGGACTCTTCGTCTGCGGTGCTCTTTCTCCATGGAATCACGGGTTCTGCTGCCGCGTGGTTCCCGATCGCACGGAGTATAAGTCAGTACGGAATCAGTGTCAGCGTGCCATTGCTTCCTGGTCACGGTACGCGTTGGCAGGACCTCAATGCCACGCCCTGGTCCGATTGGCTCGACGCAGCGAGGGCAGAGCTGAAAACGCTGTCCCACACTCATTCCCGGGTGGTGGTGGCCGGATTGTCGATGGGCGGTGCACTGGCATTGGCGCTGGGGGCCGGCGATTCGCCCCCCGACGAACTCGTCCTCATCAATCCGGCCCTCTACATCGATTCCCCACTGACACCGTTGCTGCCGGTCCTCAAACACTTCGTCGCCTCGGTGCCGGCGATCGCCGGAGATATCGAGCATCCGGACCGCTGTGAATATGCCTACGACCGCACACCTGTCTCCGCCATCGCCTCGTTCGCATCGGCACAGAAGACTCTGCGCGAAGATCTCTGGCGGATCGAGTGCCCGGTCACTCTCTTCGTCTCCGGCCGTGACGGCGTAGTCGGGCCACGTACGCTCCGGACCTTGAGGTCGCGCCTGCCGCAGCGACCGACGATCCTCTCGCTGCGTCGGTCCAAGCACGTCGCCACCTTGGACAATGATGCCCACACCATCGCCGAGGCGATCCTGCAGAAGGTTGCATCCGCCGATCGTGCATCGACAGACACCCCCGGAGTCGGGGAATAGAGACACCGAGAAGATTGCTGATAGAGAACATGGACGACGAGAAGAACGAGGACTGGCGCGACGAGGTTCCGGAATCGGAGCGACTCGGCGATTCCTCGCGCATCAGTGACAGTCACTGGGAAGATCTCGTCAATCAGATTGCCGAACCCAGCGCGTTCATGGGCGATATGCCCGTCGAAGAAGTAAGGGAGCGGCTCGAAGAGGAAGAAGGGTGGGAACCCGGACCGGCCGAGCCCATCGGCTGGCGCACCGCCTCGCCGACTCTGGTGCTCTCTGTGGTCGCCACGTTCGGGGCTGTCCTGCTGCTGGTCCTCGGCGCGATCTTCTTCCGACCTCTGCCCGGGTGGTTTCTGCTGATCGGCATCACCGTCTGCCTCGGCGGAGCAGTCGGACTCTTCTTTCATCTCCCAACGAGCCGAACCTCCGACGGAGACAACGGCGCGTCGGTCTGATGCCGCTGTCGAATGCCCGACGTCCTTCTGTGTCAGGGGCGAGTGGAAGACTGGGGAGCATGTCCACCCCGTTTGACCGTATTCCGACAGCCATTGAGTCCTCGCAGCTGTCGTTCGACAGTCTTGGCACCCCGCTCCACGAGGTCACCTTCGTCATCGTCGACCTGGAGACCACCGGCACGACCGCCGGGAAGTCGGAGATCACAGAGATCGGAGCGGTCAAGACCTGCGGCGGCGAAGTCCTCGGCGAGTTCCAATCTTTGGTCAAACCTGAGGAATCGGTCATCAGCCCGTTTGTGGCACGCCTGACCGGAATCACACATGCAATGGTCGACGATGCACCTTCCATCCGTTCAGTGCTGCCCAGCTTCCTCGAGTTCTCCGCCGGCGCAGTTCTCGTTGCACACAATGCCCCCTTCGACATCGGCTTCCTCCGATCAGCCTGCGAGAAGCTCGACTATCACTGGCCCCAGCCGAGAGTCCTAGATACCGTCACCCTGTCGCGGCGAGTGGTCAGTCGCGATGAGGTCCGCAACCACAAGCTCTCAACTCTCGCCGCACACTTCGGGACCGAAGTCTCTCCCGACCACCGGGCACTCTCCGACGCCAAGGCCACTGGGGAAGTTCTGCATCGAGTGCTCGAACGATTCGGCGGCTACGGCATCACGACTCTCGAAGAATTGGCGACGGTGCGTCAGGCAGGGTGGGCCAAGCGCCAAGCCAAATCGCATCTGGCCAAGGGAGTTCCGTCAGAACCGGGCGTCTACATGTTCCTCGATGGAACTCGCCGGGTCCTCTATATCGGCAAGTCGGGCAATATGGCTCGCCGAGTCCGCGGGTACTTCAATGCTTCGGAAAATCGCGGCCGGATGGCCGAGATGATCACAGCAGCGCAAGAAGTCAGCTGCCTTCCGTGCGTGCACGCGCTTGAGGCCGAGGTCAGAGAGATTCGACTGATCGGAGAGCTCGCCCCGCCTTATAACCGTCGTTCGAAGAACCCCGAACGCAATTCCTGGATCGTGCTCAGCGACGAGGCCTACCCCCGACTCTCAGTTGTCCGGTCGAACACGGCGTTGGAGAAGTCACCGGCAACTCCCCTGGGTCCGTTCCGGTCACGAAAAACGGCTCAAGCGGTGAAGGAGCTCCTCGATACCCTGTACCCGGTCAAAAGGTGCACGGCGAAGATCACAGCCGCCAACATTGCATCTCACCGTCCGTGTGTAAGTTCTCAAGTCGGCCAATGCGGAGGCCCCTGCGCCGGGGTGACCGACAAACAGGCCTACCTCGCCGACATCACGGAGCTGTTCGCTGCCATGGACGGCGACTTCTCATCGCTGCGCAGTCTGTGTACACAGCGCATGGCGAGACTGGCCACCGAAGCCAGATACGAAACAGCCGCCGAGGTCCGTGATGCCATGCGTGCGGCACTCTCAAATGCCGCACGGGCCGAGTCTGTTCGTGCGTTGCGTGACCTGCCTGAGGTTCTCGCCTACCGCCCAGGAGCCGAAGGCGGGTTCGATCTCGCTGTCATCCGACATGGGAAGCTGGCGGCAGCCGCACACACTCGAGGTACGCGGGGCATAGATGAGAGCTTCACCGCCATCCGTGCGACCGCGGAATGGGTTCAGGCCCCAGGGAGACTTCCGGCAGTATCCGACCCTCTGCCAGAAGAGACCCGGCTCCTGGCCCAATGGCTGCAGTCCGCGACCTCGACCTCGATGGAGGGAGCCTGGTCGCTCCCCCGCACCGGGGCCAACTTCCACGCGCAGGAGTCAGGAACGGTTCGTCTCGGCGACCCGGTGTGAGACCTCGATCAGCTGATCGAGCTTCTTCGCACCGAGACCGGCATCGACCGTTTCCTCTGCAATGGTGACCTTCGCCGCCATCCGCTCGGTCAGACTCCCCACCGCTGACTCATCGGCTGCGACGAGCGCCGCTGCCGTATTGATGAGGACGATGTCACGTACCGCCGACTTCTCCCCGTTGAGTACGGACCGAGTGATATCGGCATTCTGCTCGGGCCCGCCACCGCGCAGATCGTTTTTGGTGACGCGTTCAAAGCCCAGGTCCAAGGCATCGAACGTCATATGTTCGACCTCGCCGTGTCGAATCTCCCACACATCGTTGACGTCGGTGTTGCTCAGTTCGTCCAGACCGTCGCGTGATCGGAATACGAGCGCCTGGTGCCCCCGCTTGGCTAAGGTACCGACGACTAGGGGAGCCATCTGGGCATCAGCGACGCCGATCGCGGTGTGACGGGCACGCGCCGGATTCGTCAGTGGTCCCAGGATGTTGAAGGCGGTCGGCACACTGATCTGACGACGTACTGCCGCCACGAATTGCATCGAGGGATGGAAGACGTTGGCGAAGCAGAACGCCAGACCGACTTCCTTTGCGATGATTCCTGTCTGTTCCGGCGTGATGTCGAAGCGAACTCCGAGAGCTTCGAGCACATCGGCAGAGCCGGAGGCAGACGACGTCGCGCGGTTACCGTGCTTGACGACGCGCTGACCGCTGGCAGAGATGATCATCGCCGCGGTTGAGGAGATGTTGGCGGTCTTCGCCCGATCACCGCCTGTGCCGACGATGTCGACGGAGTCCTCGAGACCTGGCAACCGCACCGCGTGCTCCATCATGGCGGAGACCAAGCCGGCTATTTCGGCGACAGTCTCACCTTTCGTATGGTGGGCCGCGAGAAATGCGGCCATTGTCACATCGGGAGTCTGACCCGACATGATCTGGTCCATCGCCCATGCAGCAGCTGTCTCATCGAGATCCTGCTGGTGCATGAGTGCCATAAGGAGATCGGGCCAGCTGTACGTCGCGCCCTGAAATGCGGATCGGAACCCGGAATCCAGTGTTTCCGTGGCTGTCGTACGCGGTGTCTCCGTCATCCGAATGAACTCTCCTTAAGGGACTTCCACCACCTCTGACTACGAGTGACTACGAGGTGGAACTTACCTGCGGCATCTTATCCTGTCTTCGACACGCGGGGGCCAGCCGGTCCGAATACGAGATTCCGGCATCAAATCAAGGGTTTCGCTACATCGTGTAGAAAAATATTCACCGAATGCTGGGTAAAAGATGAAAACTTACCCCGAGACGAGTAATAATGGGGTTGTGTCAACTGCCACTGCATCTCAAACAGCGCCAGCACATCCGGTTGTCAATCGTCCGAATGTGACCACGGTGGGCTTCATCGTGTTCCTCGCGAGCGACCTGATGTTCTTTGCCGCGCTCTTCGCCATGTACTTCACCATTCGATCCGTCGTGCCGGAATTATGGGAGACCCAGACTGAGGTCCTCGATATTCCATATGCGCTCGGCAACACGCTCATCTTGGTGTCGTCTTCATTTACCTGCCAGCTGGGCGTCTTCGCAGCAGAGAAGTTCCGGCCGCGCCGGACGGGATCTCTGTTAAACATCGCCAAATGGGGGATGGTCGAGTGGTTCTACCTCACCTTCCTCCTTGGTGCGATCTTCGTCTCCGGTCAGGTAATGGAATACGCCACCCTGGTCAGCGAGGGCATCGCCATCAACACTGATGGCTATGGCTCTGTCTTCTACCTGACCACCGGGTTCCACGGTATCCACGTGACCATCGGACTCATCTGCTTCCTGCTCGTGATCGGACGAGCATACGGAGCAAAGAAGTTCGGTCATCATGAGGCCACATTCGCGATTTGCGTGTCCTACTACTGGCACTTCGTCGACGTCGTCTGGGTCGGTCTCTTCGGAGTCATCTACCTCCTCCAGTAGTCGGCTCGAGATGCTCGGCCATTCGGACTCACAACATATTAAGCAAAGGACGATCACGTGAAGCTTTTAGCAGATCGCCGCAGGCATCCAATGGCACTGGTTGTGCTGCTCTTGGTGGCCCTGCTGATGACTGGCGGAGCCTACGCACTCTTCACCCAGACCTCGAGCGCCAAGGCAGATACAGCCAGCGCATCGGACGTCGACGAAGGCAAGAAGCTCTTTGCCGCGAACTGTGCAACATGCCACGGGCTCAGCGGCGAGGGCTCGAAATCCGGACCGGGCCTCATCGGAGTCGGCGCAGCAGCTGTCGACTTCCAGGTCGGAACCGGACGCATGCCGCTGCAGGCGAATGGACCGCAGGCACGTGTCAAGGAACCTCAGTTCGATGAGGAGCAGACGGCTCAGCTCGCTGCCTACGTTGCGTCGCTTGGCCCTGGCCCTGCGGTACCTGAGGGCGAGGACCTCGACGCGTCGAAGGGCGATCCTGCCGTCGGCGGCAGTCTCTTCCGCACCAACTGCGCCATGTGCCACAACGTGGTCGGCGCCGGTGGTGCCCTGACCCGAGGCAAGTACGCTCCAAACCTGTCGGATGTATCCGAGAAGCATATGTACGAAGCCATGCAGACCGGTCCGCAGAACATGCCAATCTTCAACGACGCAAACCTGACTCCCGACGATAAGCGCGACGTGATCGCCTATGTCAAAGAGGTCTCGGATACTCCCTCACCCGGTGGCTTCAAGCTGGGATCACTGGGACCTGTGGCTGAAGGCCTCTTCATCTGGTTCTTCGGACTCAGCGCAGTCATCGGACTGACAGTATGGCTGTCATCCAGGGCAAAGTGAGTCAGTCAATGTCGTTCAGTAACCACCACGAGAAAAGACGGGGAATTCAATGACCTCGAAAGACCACTTCGGCGGCGGCAGCCAGCTCGAGGAGTTGAATGGGTTCACGAACCCGGGGCTGCCGGAACACAAGCCCCGGCTCGCTGACCGTGATCCGAAAGCCGCGAAGGTCGCCGAACGCCAGGTTGCGTTGTGGTTCGTCCTGTCGATGGTCGGAACCATCTGGTTCATCGTCGCCTACTTCCTGTTCACCCCTGGCGAGACCATGCAGAGCATTCGACTCCACAACACCTCCATCGGCCTCGGCGCCGCGGTAGCGATGTTCTCCATCGGTGTCGGTGCTGTGCTGTGGGCGAAGAACCTCATGAGTGATCATGAGGGCATCGACGAGCGCCACGACATCGGCGGCAGCGAAGAAGATCAGGCTGTCGCCCTGGAGATTCTTCACCAGGCGAAGGAAGAGTCCGGGATCGCCCGACGCCCTCTCCTGCGCAATACGCTGATCGCCGCATTGGCCATCGCTCCCCTGCCTGCAGTTCTCGTCTTCCGTGACCTGGGCCCACTGCCCGGTGACAAGATGTTCAACACGCTCTGGGGCAAAGGCGTTCGCCTGATCCAGGATCCGGGCGGCATTCCATCGGTAGAATCTGAACGACCGATCAAGGCAGACGACATCACCATCGGCTCGGCGTACCATGTGCTGCCAGCCGGCATCGGCGACGAAGAGAATGCCGAGCACCCTCTTGAGGAGAAGGCGAAGGCTGCTGTTCTGCTCATGCGCATCGATCCTAAGGAACTCAAAGAGGATCCGGATCGCAAGGAGTGGTCGCACGACGGCATCGTCGCGTATTCCAAGATCTGCACCCATGTCGGTTGCCCCGTTGCACTCTATGAGCACCAGACGCACCACCTGCTCTGCCCGTGCCACCAGTCGACGTTCGATGTGACCGAACACTGCAAGGTCATCTTCGGCCCGGCCAAGCGTCCACTGCCGCAGCTGCCGATCTCGGTCGACAGCGACGGCTACCTGGTCGCGCAGTCAGACTTCCCTGAGCCCGTCGGTCCTACGTTCTGGGAGATCAATCACCCATGAGTACTACACAACCCACAACCACCATCGGGAAGGCCGCGAACTTCGCCGAGACTCGAGTCGGGGCTTCGGTCCTCGTGCGCGAGTTCGGACGGAAGATCTTTCCTTCCCACTGGTCGTTCATGCTCGGTGAGGTCGCTCTCTACAGCTTCGTCATCGTTATCCTCTCCGGAACGTTCCTGACCTTCTTCTTCACCCCCGCAATGGGAGAGATGCACTACGAAGGTCCTTGGGCTCCACTGCGCGGCATCGAGATCTCAGAGGCGTACAACTCGACCTTGGCGATCTCCTTCGAGATCCGCGGCGGTCTGTTCATCCGCCAGATGCACCACTGGGGTGCGCTGCTCTTTGTTGCCGCACTCAGCATTCACATGCTGCGCGTGTTCTTCACCGGTGCGTTCCGTCGCCCTCGCGAGCTCAACTGGATCGTCGGTGTGCTCCTGGTCATCATGGGTATGGCGGCTGGCTTCACCGGCTACTCGCTGCCCGATGATCTCCTGTCAGGTAACGGTCTGCGAATCATTGACGGCATCGTCAAGTCACTGCCTTTGGTCGGAACGTATATGTCGTTCTTCATCTTCGGCGGTGAGTTCCCCGGCAATGACATTGTGGCCCGGCTCTATTCGCTCCACATTATGATCGTGCCCGCACTGCTGATCGCTCTGATCGGTATCCACTTGGTGTTCGTGGTCGTGCATAAGCACACGCAGTACCCCGGTGCAGGCAACACCGAGAAGAATGTGGTCGGCGAGCCTGTTCTGCCGACATTCGCAGCGAAGGGAGGAGGATTCTTCTTCCTCATCTTCGGCCTGGTGGCACTGATCTCGGCACTGTTCACGATCAACCCGATCTGGAACTACGGCCCGTATGATCCATCACCAGTGTCTGCAGGCACCCAGCCTGACTGGTATATCGGTTGGGCCGACGGATTCCTGCGCATTGTTCCCGGTTGGCTCGAGTTCTACATTGCCGGTTGGCCGATCTCGTTGAATATCAACAGCGCGGTCGTTGTCATGGGCGGTGTCTTCGGCGCCATGTTCATCTATCCGTTCTTCGAGTCCTGGTTGATGAAGGACAAGCGCGAGCACCACATCTTGGATCGTCCACGCAACAACCCGACGCGTACAGCCATCGGTGTTGCAGGCATCATCTTCTACTGCAACATGTGGGCTGCAGCTTCGGGCGATATTGTTGCTGTGTTCTTCCAGATGTCACTGAACGACATGATCTACATTTTCCGAATTCTGTTCTTCCTTGGACCGATCTTCGGCTACATGATCACGAAACGTGTGTGCATCGGCCTGCAGCGCAAGGATCGCGAGATTGCACTGCACGGGCGGGAGACGGCCAACATCATCCGACTCCCCCACGGCGAGTTCCTTGAGCGGCACGAGGCTCTGCCTCCACACAAACTGTGGAAGCTGACAGGATTTGAATCGCCTATGTACACGCCTGCGGAGCCGAACGCGGAGGGTAAGATCACCGGACTCGAGAAGTTCCGTGCGAAGCTTTCCAAGTTCTTCTTCGAAGACCGTGTCGCTCCGGTGACGAAGCAGGAGCTCGAAGCCTCGCATCACCACCATGATTCGGTTGAATCAGACACTCACAACCAGATCGGTCACTGATCGAGCCAGAGTTCCAATCTCGGCGCCCTGAGAAAGCGGGCGATTGATCGAGGGGTCCAGCATCAATGCTGGACCCCTCTTTCGTACCCACGGGGCTCTCCCTCCCATCAGTTCCGCTCGGCGGCCAAAGAGAATTTCCAATACGCCATGAAGCCATGCCCGTACGGTGCCCGGTCTGTCTGAGAATGCGGGCGCACAAACAGGGTGCAGCTGGCGGAAGAGTGGATCACCTGTGAACAGTGCCGTCGCAGAGTGCGGTCCGATTCAGCCACGTCACGATGCCACCTCATGCCTCCAGGAGGGCCGCGCTGCATTGCGTTGGACTGAGGTGCACTCCGTTGGACTCGGCTGCGCTGCATCGGGCTCCGCCTATTCTGCACAGCGAACTGCCTCAGCGCCCCGCTGCTCGAGTGACCCCTGTGCCTTAGAGAATTCACCGCGTAATGAGTGGGTTAGACTCTGCCATCTCGGACGGCGGCCGATTGCGGGTACTCATCCCCTTGGTGCTAGATTCCGTCTGCATCTGCCCACCCGCTGAGACTGCCGGCTGTCGAGAATTCTCCTGCCAGCTTCGTGCCTGGGCCGGTGAGCTCGTTGTGCCTGGTGGTCACGACCAATCACGAGGAGTGGATGGGCAGAAATCGTGGCCGCCCGTGGGCAGTTCTCTTGGCCACTGGTGGGCAATTCTCGTGACCCCCTATGGGCATTTCCTACCGACTGTTGACAGCTGACGACCGCTGGGCGAATGCCGCTGAAGAAGATGACGGACGTTCCATAGACCCTGAAGTGCCGTCTCCTCGCGCTCTGAGCAACAGGAAGCGCCCCCTATTGGGCTTTGGGCTGTAGGCCGCGCCTGCATCCGCTGGGATGATCGTCAGGTGCTGCGACGGCCGTGCCTCTGACTCGACGAACGCCGAAGTAGTTGCCGACCCAAATCATGGCTGACGAGGGACCTGTACGGGGCTGGTGAAGTCGCCCCGACAGTTTCCCCAGTGCGGCGTCGTTAAGACCACCCAGCGTTGTACAAAGCGACAAGCGGGTGATCCCAGCCCGACTTCGATGTCAGCGGTCACTACATAGTGCCCCTGGTTGGGTCCCCGAGTAGGAGTCCGGTGACTATGTGAGTTTCGCATCCGATAATGGATGCAAGGAGGAAATTCACAGATCATGGCACGTAGACATACCCCGGATCAGGTCATCGCGAAAGTGCGTCAGGGCCAGAAGATGCTCAATGAAGGTCGCCCGATGATCGAGGTCATCAAGGAGCTGCAGATCACCGAGGCGACCTGGTATCGGTGGCTTCAGCAGTACGGGTCCGAGAAGAACGCCACGCAGTGTCAACGACGGCTGAAAATTGACCCCGTAGCGACGGATGAATTGTGACCCCTCTTCATTGGTTGATCAATCAGTTTCAGTTGGTTTCGGTCAGCAGCTCACGCCGCGTCTTCGTCCGGTAGGACTCCCCGTCCAGGGGCAGGACCTCGGCATGGTGGACCAGGCGATCGATCATAGCTGACGCGACGATATCGTCGCCGAAGACCTCGCCCCATCGCCCGAAGGACAGGTTCGAGGTGATCAGGATTGATCCCTGCTCGTAGCGGGCAGCGACGAGTTGGAAGAACAGGTTCGCTGTCTGCGCATCGAAGGGCAGGTACCCGAGCTCATCGATGATGAGCAACCGGTACCGACGCAAACGCTTCAGCTCCTTCTCGACTCCGGCCCCGCTGTTATGCGCGGCAGCTAACCGGTCGGCCCATCCTGTGGCCGTGTCGAACGCGACAGGATACCCGGCATGGCAGGCTTTGATCCCCAATCCGATCCCCAGATGGGTCTTACCCACCCCAGGCGGGCCCAGCAGGATCACGTTCTCGGCCTTGGCAACGAACCCACACGACGCCAGATGTGCCAGCACGTCTCGGCGCAGTCCCGGCTGGTAGTCGGTGTTGAAGTCCTCGAGTGTCTTCACCGCCGGGAAATGAGCACCAGCGACGCGCAGTGCTGTGCCGTTGGCTTCCCGGTCAGTGACTTGTCGCTCGAGGACCGCGGCGAGATATTCCTCGTGCGACCACCCCTGGTCACGGGCGGTGGCCGCCAGCTCGGCGTAGACCCGCCCGATCGTCGGAGTTTTCAGCGCTTTGACCAGATGTCCCAGCGTCGACTCGATCCGCACCCCCGTCCCGCTCATGCCACTGCCTCCGCGTCGCCGGACACAATGGTTGTCTCGAGTCCGAACACACTGTCATAGGTGGTCAACTTCCGTGTGGGAACCTCAATGCCTCGCGGTTCGACCACTGGCCTGAGCGGACGAGCCGAGTACTGGGCGCGCAAGCGTTTCGCGACCTGAACATGCGTGTCGTCTCTGATCACCTGATGGTGATCCCAACACCGATCATGATCGGCGACCAGCTGCCCCTCACAGGTCACACGCACCCTCGTCGGCGTCGCGATGACATCGACGAGTCTGCCGACATGACGTGGGTCAACGGAGTAATCGTTGCTATCAAGGCGCACATAGTAGTCCCGGAGCAGACGCACCCTGGTCCTCAGCCCTGTCGTCGGGGCATGCGGCGGCAGAGGTGTCATGGCGTCGAGCTCTTCGTCAAGCTTCTCCACAGGACGGGCGCCCAGCGAACGCACCTTTCGAGTATTCGCGGTGGCCTGGATCCACTCGCTCAGTTGCGTGTTGAAATCGGTCGGGGACGTGAAATTACGGCCGGGTAGGAACGAGGTTTCGAAGTAACCGTTGTTGCGTTCAGTCATGCCTTTGAACTCCGGATCCCTCGCCGGGGCGATGACCATGCGAGTGGCCAACGTGCCGGCGAACGCGGCCACCGGGTCCAACGGTTTGCCCTTCGGCGCGATCGCGGCCTCCCGGTCCCAGATGAGCGTCTTCGGCGTCGCCCCGACCGACTCGATGAGTTGCCACATACCGGCCAGCAGGTCCCCGGACTGCCTGGATGGCAGCATCACCGCGGACAGGAACCTCGAGAACGTCAACGTCATCACCAGCACCGGCAGCATCAGCGTGTTGCCCCACCCGGTGGGGATCCGGGGTTCGGGGAACCACAGGTCCATCTGCGCTGCTTGTCCGGGTTCGTGGACCAAACGGTCAGCCGGGTCGATGCCGACGTACTCGGGACGGACGTCGCGCAAACGGTCCTTGAGGACCGTCAACGAATGAGGAAAGTGAATGCGTTCGGCGATGACGGTTGCTGGCATCGTCGGATAGTCTCGCAACAGCTTCCGAATCTCGGTCTCGTACGCATCGACGACCGAACCGGTGGGCTTACGCGTGTAGCGGGGCGGCTCGGTTGCTGCCAGTGCTGCTCGCACAGTGTTTCTCGCAATTCCGAGACGTCGAGCGATCTCCTTGATCGGAACGTTCTCGGCATTATGTAGTCGGCGTATCTCGGCCCAGTTCTCCATCGTGATCATGCCTCCTAGCATGCGACAGGGGGTCAGTTTTCACTCGTCGTCTAGGGGTCATTATTCACGCGTCGTTGACACGCAGACCAAAGCGGTCAAGGACCTCGAGAAAGAAAACGCCCGATTGAAGAAGCTGGTGGCGGAAAAGGAACTGGCCATCGACATTTTGAACGAGGTGGCGCGGGGAAAATTCTGAGCCCCGAAC
>NZ_FXZH01000021.1 GCF_900169365.1 Brevibacterium sp. 239c | reverse complement strand
ATCAGTGCGTGAACATGTGATTGTCTTACCAGAAAACTAATATTTCTGGCATCACTATTTGTTCAAACAAACACGCTATTGGATTCTCAAACCACAAACACTCACCCGTCACCACAACCCCCAAAAAAAGGGCGTGTACACCAGGGGTGTCAGTTTCAATTTTGCACGTTCTGCCTTGCGGCCCGCCGTACCAGCGGATGTTAACTCTACAGTGTTGTTTGGGCCTTCGCAACTTGAAGTTCATCTTCATTTTGCTGGGATCAAACCTGATCAGAGTAACCGTTGCCGTTCCTTGCGGGCTGGCAACTCGGTACACACTACACACATCCAGCGCGGTGCGCAAAACGAACTGGTGTCGGCCCGTTGGCCCCGCTCCCGGGCGCTGATCGCACGGCGTTTTCGGCGGATGCGCAGAAGTCACTCACCCCACGGGGGCGGTGAGTTCTGGCCCGTCATTGCGAACGTTTCCCACGCTCTTGCCCACTTTATGGCGGGTCACGCTCGCGGGGTCGACCTGCGCGAGAGCCGTTTCCAACAGTGGGGGAACGTCGGCGCTCGGGACCGCGGGGTCGATCCATCCGTCAACTGCTCCACGATCAAGGAAGACCGGCATCCGATGATGGACATCGCTCAGGTGTCCGGCGGCTTCCATCGTCAGTATCGTCGTCGACACCAACCAGGACTGGTCTGGCTGCTTCCAAAATTCGAACAGGCCAGCCATGAACAGCGGGTCCTTACCGGCAGCCGACATCATCCATGGCTGCTTGCCATCCTCAGTGGTCTCCCACTCGTAATACCCGGGAATCGGAAGTGCACAGCGACGCCTCTGAATGGACTGCCGAAACATCGGCTTCTCAAGAACTGTCTCCGAGCGTGCATTGAATGCCTTGAACCCGATCTTCGTGTCCTTCGCCCACCCAGGGACCAATCCCCACGAAGCAGTCTCCAGTCGACGCGTCAACTGTCCTTCATCATCCAGTCGCTCCACAACGATCGGCACGAAAGACCCCGGAGGTACGTTGTACCTGGGCGTGTAGTCATAGGAAATGACGTCGAGGCGGAGCTCATCGGCAAGATCTGCCGGATCGAGAGACATATTGAGTCGACCACACATGCGCTTATCTTCTCACTTCACTACACTGTCGACAATGGCGGCGGAAAAGACATCAGCGAGCAGACTCGACCCGATCGAGGAGTCCAGGAAGCAGTGGCTCGCCCACGGTTGGCACGATTCCACCGATGGCATGACGACCGTGATCTCGGTGATGAGAGTCCATCAGCTGTTTCTGGCCAAGGTCGATGCCGCCCTGAAACCATTTGCGCTGACATTCTCCCGGTATGAAGTCCTCACTCTCCTCTCCTTCACCAAGTCGGGGACTTTGCCGATGTCGAAGATTTCGGCCCGCCTCCAAGTCCACGCCACGTCGACGACAAACTCGGTTGATCGACTCGAGAAGGCCGGCCTCGTGAAGAGGCGCAGTCACCCCGATGACCGTCGCACCACGCTCGTAGAGCTCACCGAAGTCGGTCGCGAGCTTTCTGCACGCGCGACTTCCGCGCTCAACGACGAGGTATTCAGCTCACCCGCGCTGTCGGGGGCCGATCTGGGCAAACTCCTCCCCCACCTTGAATCACTGCGGTCCGAGCTCGAAGACCACGCCTGACTCTGCCGCTGAGCGGTTCTCCACCCTCCCCTGTTAACTGCACATGATGGAACAGACTGACTTTAATTAGTTGGACGTCCAAGTAATTTCTCCGTATCGTAGTGAACGTCATCACGTATGCGACAAGCCTCAATCGTGAATAGCCCTAACCGTGGAGGAATCATGTCCCGCAGCACAGCAGCTGCCCTGCCGTTCGGCCTCACCGAAGAACAACAGACAATCTCCGGTATGGTGCGCGAATTCGCCGACTCCGAGATCGCTCCGCATGCGCTGGAGTGGGACGCCGAGCACCACTTCCCCGTCGACGTCATCAAGAAGTCCGCCGACCTGGGCATGGGCGGAATCTACGTCAGCGAAGAAGCCGGCGGTACAGGAATGGGTCGCATGGATGCTGCCCTCATCTTCGAAGCGATGTCGACAGCCTGCCCCTCGGTCGCTGCATACATCTCCATCCATAACATGGTGGCGTGGATGATAGACAAATACGGAGATGACTCGCAGAAGTCGAAGTACCTCGCTCCCCTGGTCGCCATGGAACACCTCGGCAGCTACTGCCTGACTGAGCCCAACGCCGGTTCCGATGCTGCTGCTCTGCGCACCTCGGCAAGGGAAGACGGTGACTCCTATGTACTCAATGGCGTCAAACAGTTCATCTCCGGTGCCGGCACCTCCGAAACATACCTGGTCATGGCACGCACCGGTCAGGACGGTTCGCGCGGAATCTCCGCTTTCATCCTCGAAAAGGGCATGGAAGGCCTCTCCTTCGGCCCCAACGAACAGAAGATGGGCTGGCGCGCTCAGCCGACTCGCCAGGTCATCATGGAAAACGTGCGTGTACCGAAGGAGAACCTTCTCGGTGAACCAGGTCAGGGCTTCAAGATCGCCATGTCCGGTCTTGACGGTGGACGGCTCAACATCGGAGCATGCTCACTCGGCGGTGGGCAGTCCGCGCTGGAGAAGGCCATCGACTACATGGGCGAACGACAGGCCTTCGGAACCGAGCTCTCCGCATTCCAAGCCTTGCGATTCGAAGTCGCGGAGATGCAGACCAAACTCGAGGCCGCTCGCTCCCTCCTGTGGCGGGCCGCCAACGCCTACGATGCGGGCGATCCGAACACCTCGCTGCTCTCTGCGATGGCCAAACTGACAGCCACGGATTCGGGCTTCGATGTCGCCAACAGGGCACTCCAGTTGCACGGCGGCTACGGCTATCTGACAGAGTATGGAATTGAGAAGCTGGTGCGTGACCTGCGCGTCCACCAGATTCTGGAAGGCACCAACGAAATCATGCGCGTAATCATTTCGCGCAAGAGCACAGGAGTGGGCTGATATGACGACTGAAGCTGCGGCAACGCCGGGCGAACCCTCCGTCATCACCTCGAGTCACAACGGGGTGGGACGGATTGAACTCAACAAACCGAAACTGATCAATGCACTGGGCCAGGACATGGTGGGCGCCATCGATGACGCTCTCAAGAGCTGGCGCGACGATGAGACGATCAAGGCTGTCCTGGTCACCGGACGCGGCGAACGCGGACTGTGCGCCGGAGGCGACATCAAGGCCGTCTACAACGACATTGTGGCCGGAACCGATGAGAACGCCCGATTCTGGAATCGCGAATACAAGATGAACTATGAGATCTCGCAGTTCCCGAAGCCCTACGTCGTGATCATGAATGGCATCACAATGGGCGGCGGAGTCGGAATCTCGGGCCACGGTACACACCGCATCGTCACCGACTCCACGAAGATCGGGATGCCAGAAACCGGAATCGGACTGTTCCCGGACGTCGGCGGCACCCACCTGCTGGCCAATGCCCCGGGCCAGCTCGGAACCCACCTGGCACTGACGGGTCTGCCGGTCGGAGCAGGAGCCGCGCTGGCCATGGGCCTGGCCGACTACTACGTCACCGACGCAGATGTGCCGGCACTCATCGCCGACCTCGAAGCAGGTGGTGACGTTGAGACCGTGATCGGGCGCTACGCCGCCGATGCTCCGGAGAACGAACTCGCCGAGGCCGCAAGCTGGATCGACGAATGCTATACCGCAGACAGAGCAGAAGACATCGTCGCAGCGCTTGCCGCGCATGCGAACCCCGATGCCAACGCTGCCGGGAAACTGATCGGCTCCAAGGCCCCCACCTCGGTGAAGGTGACCCTGGCCGCCGTACGCAAGGCTAAGAACATGTC
Source organism: Brevibacterium sp. 239c (assembly GCF_900169365.1). Classification (GTDB taxonomy): domain Bacteria; phylum Actinomycetota; class Actinomycetes; order Actinomycetales; family Brevibacteriaceae; genus Brevibacterium. The sequence continues at coordinate 76,837 of NZ_FXZH01000021.1, read as the reverse complement.
CTTGGCCGAGGTCCTCGAACAGGACTACCGCGCAGCCGTCGCACTGACCCGTCGCCCGGATCTCAAGGAGGGCATTCGCGCGCAGGTCATCGACAAGGACCGCAACCCCCAGTGGTCGCCGGCTTCGCTCGACGAAGTCAGCGACGAAACGGTCAACGACATTCTCACCACCGTCCACGAAGAGAAGGTGTTCTCATGAGCGATTACGAAACCATCCTCACAGCCGTCGACCAGGGCGTCGCCACCATTACGATCGACCGCCCGAAGGCGCTCAATGCGCTGAACATGCAGGTGCTCACCGACATCACAGACGCAGCCACCGCATTCGACGCCGACGATGAGGTCAAAGCGATCATCATCACCGGCAGCGGCAAGGCCTTCGCCGCGGGTGCCGACATCAAGGAGATGTCCAACCTCGACTTCGCCACCGCCTTCAAAGCCGACTGGTTCGCCGGTTGGACCCGCCTCACGAACGTGCGCAAGCCAGTCATCACCGCTGTCAACGGCTTCGCCCTCGGCGGCGGCTGTGAGCTGGCCATGATGGGCGACATCCTCGTCGCCTCGACGAAGGCCAAGTTCGGCCAGCCCGAGATCAACCTCGGCGTCCTGCCGGGCATGGGCGGGTCCCAGCGACTGACCCGCGCCATCGGCAAGGCCAAGTCAATGGACATGTGCCTGACCGGACGCATGATGAATGCCGAAGAAGCCGAGCGCTCGGGCCTCGTGGCACGCATCGTCGAGCCCGATGAACTGATTGCCACGGCCAACGAGATAGCGCAGACGATCGCATCCAAGTCCCGCATCGCCTCGGCGATGGTGAAGGAAGCGGTCAACACCGCATTCGAAACGACACTCGAACAGGGACTACGTTACGAACGGCGCCTCTTCCATTCCACTCTGGCCACGAACGACCAGTCCGAGGGAATGGCCGCATTCGTGGAGAAGCGGGACGCGAACTTCACGGATTCCTGATCCACCCCGCAATGACACGGATCTGCTGACACAGGCAGGTTCGATGGCGCAGACGAATCGACTCGTCTGCGCCATCTTTGTCTCTGCCTGATCGACCACTTTTAACAATCGTTCAGTTAGAGTAGGAATGTTCATCCACCCAAAGGAGTCACAATGAATTCTTTCGACAATCTTCTCTCCCAGCTGCGGCTTCCGGTGCTCGGCTCCCCCATGTTCATCGCATCCGGTCCTGAGCTGGTCAAAGCCCAGTGCCAGTCCGGCATCATCGGGTCCTTCCCCACACTCAACGCCCGCCCGGCATCCATGCTCACCGACTGGCTCGACGAGATCTCCGAGTCCAACGCCGCGTTCACAGCCGCGAATCCGGCTCAGCCGGCCGCGCCGTACGCCGTGAACCTCATCGTCCACCGCTCGAATAACCGGTTGGAAGAGGACCTCGCCGAGGTGGTTCGCCGCCAGGTGCCCATCGTGATCACCTCTCTGGGTGCACGTGAAGAGGTCAATGAAGCCGTCCACTCCTACGGCGGCATCGTCCTCCACGACGTCATCAACAACAAATTCGCACACAAGGCAGTGGAGAAGGGCGCCGACGGCGTCATCGCCGTCGCTGCCGGCGCCGGTGGCCACGCCGGAGCGCTCTCACCATTTGCTCTGGTCCAGGAGATCCGGTCCTGGTTCGACGGACCGCTGCTGCTCTCGGGAGCGATTGCGCATGGCAGGTCGATCCTCGCTGCACTGGCAGCCGGTGCTGACTGCGCCTACGTCGGCTCCGCATTCCTGTCGACGGCCGAAGCCAACGTCACCGAAGACTACAGGCAGATGATCGTCGACTCCGCCGCCGAGGATGTTGTCTACTCCAGCTACTTCACCGGAGTCAAAGGCAACTACCTGCGCGGTTCCATCACCGCTTCCGGCCTCGATCCCGACAACCTCCCCGAGGCCGATCCGACGAAGATGGACTTCGGAACAAGCGACGGCTCGGACTCGAAGGCCTGGAAGGACATCTGGGGATCGGGTCAGGGAATCGGCGTGCTCAGCTCCAAGAGCACCACTGGCGAACTGGTCGACGACCTGGCCACACAGTTCGAGGCTGCGAAGATGGAACTCGACTCTCGAGTACGCACTTCCGAACGCGTCGGCTGAGTCAAAGAGCACTCAGATCGTGGAGATGATGCCCCGTTCGGTCAGGCGCGAGGACAGCCCTGCACCGTCCGGGGCATAGATCCACGGCACACCCTGCCCGCGACCGTGGCGCTTCGAACGACCGCCGGCCCAGACCGCTTCACCGACGGTGAGCTGACGGATGGCGACGGCGGCGACATTGTCGGGGTGATTGTCCACGAACTCTCCGTAGACCTCTTCGTCCTTCTGCCCGTCATCGCCGATGAGCAGCCATTTCATCCACGGGAACTCACGCGAGAGACGCTCAAGGGAATTGCGTTTGTGCTCCTTGCCCGAACGGAAGGCCCGAGTCGTCGTCGGCCCCCAGTCGGTGAGAAGCAGGGGCCCCATCGGGTACAGGTTGCGGGAGAGGAACCGTTTGATCGTCAGTGCCGAATTCCAGGCTCCCGTGGACAGATAGACCATCGGAGAATTCGGGCGCATATAGGTGATCCGGTCGTAGAGAACAGCCATTCCCGCCACCGGCGACCTGGCATGCTCGCTGAGAACGAAGGTGTTCCACGCGGCCAGGAACGGCCGCGGCAGTGAGGTGACCATGACGGTGTCGTCGATGTCGGAGATGATGCCGAACGTCGAGTCCTCGCCGATGATCGTCACCGCAGCCGAATCTACGAGCGACCCATCGGTCCACAGTTCGATCTCGGTCTCACCGGGCTGAAAGTCACCGGGAATGACCGTGTCGATGATGCCGCCCCGGTCGGCGGTGACCATGTGCTCCTCGTCATTGACGCGCACCCAAGCCGCGTCATTGGGCAGAGGCACACTGACGAAGGACTTCCACCCCCGGATGCTCGCCTGCAGATCCGCCGCAGGCTGACCGGTTGGAGTCAGGACCAAACGGCCGAGCACCCTCACCCAGCCGGTTCCCCCGTATGTGTCATAGGCGATGACCGTGCGCTGATAAGTGTGGTCGGTGGCCCGATTCTGCAGCCAGCCGTTGAAGCGGTCTTCCATCCGTGCCGCGGTGTGCAGCATGTCCGGAGTCAGATTCAGCGGTCCCTCTTCGGGTTTCTTCTTCGCCACGGTTCTTCCTTCACACTCATCGCACGGCAGGTCGGATCGGGGTGAGGCCAGCTCAGACGAAACCGACCTTGTCGTAGACGTCTCGCAGGGTCACCTCGGCGATCTCATTGGCCTTAGCCGCACCCGCATCGAGGATGGACTGGAGCTGTGCCCGGTCCTGCAGGAGTTCATTGGTGCGTTCACGCACTGGGGTCAGGGCTTCGACGGCGATCTCGGCCAGGTCGACCTTGAGGTGACCATACATCTTGCCTTCGTAGTCTGCGACGATGTCATCGACTGACCTCGATGTCAGCGAGGAGTAGATCGTGAGCAGGTTCGAGACTCCGGGCTTGGCCTCCGGATCGAAAGCGATTTCCTTGCCATCGTCGGTGACCGCGGACTTGATCTTCTTCGTCAGCGACTTCGCGTCGTCGAGGATGTCGATGCGGCCCAGCGGGCTGGGCAGAGACTTCGACATCTTCGCTGCGGGGTTCTGCAGGTCATAGATCTTCGCGGTGGCCTTCAGGATCTGTGCCTCGGGGACGACGAAAGTCTCACCGAACCGGTAGTTGAAGCGTTCGGCCAGGTTCCTGGTCAGCTCGAGATGCTGGCGCTGGTCCTCGCCCACGGGCACCATCTGCGGGTTGTAGAGGAGGATGTCGGCAGCCATCAGCGCCGGGTAGGTGAGCAGGCCCAGGGATACATGCTCCTGCTTGGACGACTTGTCCTTGAACTGCGTCATCCGGCTGGCCTCGCCCATCGACGTGGTGCATTCGAGGACCCACGACAACTGAGGGTGGGCGGGGACCTGAGACTGCACGAAGATCGTCGACTTCTCCGGATCGATGCCTGCCGCAATGAACTGCGCCGCTGTGCGCAGGGTCCGCGCGCGCAGGTCAGTCGGGTCCTGTTCGACGGTGATGGCGTGCATGTTCGCGATGAAGTAGAAGGCATCATGTGACTCCTGATGCGCCACGAACTGCTGCAGAGCTCCGATGTAGTTACCCAGGTGCAGGGAGTCCGAGGTGGCCTGGATGCCGGAAACTGTGCGTGGCAGAGAAGAAGTCATCATAGAACTATGATGCCACTTCATCGCCGCGTCTTCGCAGACCACTCCGTGCGTGCCGGGGACTCGGACAAGACTTGCGCAGACGAGTGAACGACACTGGCGCTGCTGAACCGTCGGAATCAGGGAACACCAGCTGAAACGACGTTCGGAACAAGCTCGGCTGTTTTGGTGACCTCCGCCACCTCCACACCATCGGCAAACGGTATAGTGACGATGCAGATCACATGATTCATCGAGGTATCTCACATGGTTCGGTCTACCGTCAGCGGTGGGCCCGAGCCCGGTGATCATGGGCAACGAAGATTCGGTGCGCCGTCATCGAGCTCAACGAGGAGGAAATCTTGTCGGTCGAATATGTCAGAACCGAAGAGGGGCTGCCGCCGGTGGCTGTGGTCGAGAAGCCACGATGGACCCCGGTGAAGATCGTCATCTGGGTGCTCATCGCGCTGGTCGCGGCCGCCGGGTGGGCGATGATTGCGTTCGTGCGCGGAGAAGAGATGTCGGCCAGCTGGTTCGTCGCCGCTGCAGTAGGCAGCTACCTCATCGCATTCCGCTTCTACGCGAAGTTCATCGAATGGAAGATCTGCCGCCCCAACCCGAAACGGGCCACACCCGCAGAGCTCAACGACAATGGACGTGACTTCGCGCCCACCGACCGCCGCGTTCTCTTCGGCCACCACTTCGCCGCCATCTCCGGTGCCGGCCCTCTGGTCGGACCGATTCTCGCTGCCCAGATGGGCTACCTGCCCGGCACTCTGTGGATCGTCCTCGGCGTCATCGTCGCCGGCGGCGTTCAGGACTACCTGGTGTTGTTCTTCTCGATGCGCCGTAACGGCCGCTCGCTGGGACAGATGACTCGCGATGAGCTGGGACGTACGGGCGGAATCATCGCCTCGCTGGGCATCATCCTCATCATGGTCATCCTCATCGCCGTCCTCGGCGTCGTCATCATCAACGCGCTGGCCGAAAGCCCCTGGGGCGTCTTCTCCATCGCGATGACGATTCCGATCGCCGTGTTCATGGGCGTCTACATGCGCTACCTGCGCCCAGGCAAGGTCGTCGAGGTCTCGGTCATCGGCATCATCCTCCTGCTCCTGGCCATCGTGGCTGGCGGTTGGGTCCACAATTCGCCCGTCTGGTCCGAGATCTTCCATCTCGACAAGGTGACGTTGGCCTGGTGCCTGATGATCTACGGTTTCCTCGCCGCCGTCCTGCCGGTGTGGGTGCTGCTGGCACCGCGCGATTACCTGTCAACATTCATGAAGCTCGGCACCATCATCCTGCTGGCCGTCGGCATCATCATCGTCAACCCGAGCGTGCAGATGCCGGCCGTGACCGAGTTCGCCTTCAACTCCGAGGGCCCTGCCTTCGCCGGAGCTCTGTTCCCATTCCTCTTCATCACCATCGCCTGCGGGGCTCTATCGGGATTCCACGCGCTGATCTCCTCGGGCACCACACCTAAGCTGATCGAAAAGGAATCCCAGGCCCGCCTCATCGGCTACGGCGGAATGCTCATGGAATCCTTCGTCGCAATCATGGCTCTGGTGGCCGCGATCTGCCTCGACAAGGGACTGTACTTCGCGATGAACGCCGCCGAACCGCTTACAGGTGGAACTGCCCAAGGAGCATCGGACTTCATCAGCAACTCGTTGGGCATGTCCGGCGTCACGACAAGTCCCGAGATCCTCGAGCAGGCGGCCAAGGACGTCGGCGAAGAGAGCATCGTCTCCCGCACCGGCGGTGCCCCCACCTTGGCAATGGGTATGGCGCACATTCTCCACAATATCTTCGGCGGACCAGCATGGATGTCATTCTGGTACCACTTCGCAGTCATGTTCGAAGCTCTGTTCATCCTCACCACGATCGATGCCGGCACCCGCGTGGCCCGCTTCATGCTCAGCGACGCCCTCGGCAACTTCTCGAAGAAGTTCCGTGATCCGTCATGGACTCCGGGTGCGTGGCTGACGACGTTCATCATGGTCGCGGCTTGGGGGTCGATCCTGCTGATGGGGGTCACCGACCCTCTCGGCGGCATCAACACACTGTTCCCGCTTTTCGGCATCTCCAACCAATTGTTGGCGGCCATTGCCCTGGCGGTGGTATTCGCCATCGTGTGCAAGATGGGTCTGGCCCGCTGGGCATGGATCCCGGGCATACCGCTTGTGATCGACCTCGTGGTCACCATGGTCGCGTCCTGGCAGAAGATCTTCTCCTCGGATCCCGCCCTCGGCTACTGGGCACAGCACTTCGCCTATAAGGATGCCTTGGCGTCCGGGGAAACCTCCTTGGGCAACACCGAGGGGGCGGCGGCGATGGGTGCCGTCGTCCGCAACACCTTTGTGCAGGGCACGCTCTCGATCGTCTTCGCGCTGCTTGTTGCGATGGTTGTCGTCATGGCCGTATGGAAGTCCATCGAAGCCATCAAGAAGGGGTCGCTGCCCACTTCTGAAGAGCCCTACACTGAGACGAAGATGTTTGCTCCGGCAGGTCTCATCGCACGTAAGGCCGAACGCGAGGTCCAGGCACAGTGGGACGAGCAGTCCCCGCTCAAACGACCGTGATCGTGTTCTGAGCACCGTGACGACGACACCGAAAGGAGAGACAGCATGACCAGCGCAAGCACACATCCGCTCGAGCGTCTCGTGAAGGACCCCTGGGGTTCGCTTCGTCGGGGCGTGGCAGGGCTGCTGTGGTATCTCAAAGAGGTCATGGGCGAGAACGCCTACATCCATTACATGGAGTCCTACGAGCGCCGCCACGGCACTCGCGAGGGTGCCATGGGTGAGAAGGAATTCTGGCGCGATCTCACCGATGAGCAGGACCGCAACCCGAAGGTTCGGTGCTGCTGACACTCGGTGCTTCTGTAAATCGGTGTTCGTGACGTTCGGTGCTGCTGAGCATTGGGAGCCCGGGTCCGTGTGGAGCTTTCTCCGCCCGGGCCCGGGCCTTCGTCGTCTGATCGGAAGGGACACGATTTCCCTGCCAGATGACCATGCTCGATAATTGCCTGGTGCGCAAATGGTTATTTCTGATGGGCGCCGTCATCGCCGAGGTGACTGGCACGCTGGCGCTGAAGGGAGCCCTTGACTCCCCCGCCCTCTACGTCCTCGTCGGCCTCGGTTATGCCGCAGCGTTCGTCTTCTTAAGCCTCACTCTTCGCGTCGGCATGCCGTTGGGCATTGCCTATGGAATCTGGGGCGCCGCGGGAGTCGCACTCACAGCAGTTCTGTCTCTTGTCCTCTTCGCGGAACCGCTGACCCCCGTCATGATCACCGGAATCGTGTTCATCATGGCCGGCGTCATCCTCGTCGAGGTCGGCAACCGGGATGACGATGCGCGTCAGACTCTGCCGGACGCACCGGAGAGCGATCGTGGTCGCCCAGGAGACGAAGACTTGAGTGCACCTGGAGACGAGTCATGATCATCGGCTGGATTCTGCTCGCCATCGCGATCGTCCTCGAGGTTGCTGCCACAATCTGTCTGCGAATGGCATCGGTCGGCGGCAGCAGGTGGTGGTATGCCGGTGTCGGCGCCGGCTACTTCGTCTCCTTCAGCCTGCTCAGCCTGACTCTGCGCACCGGCATTCCCCTGGGCGTGGCCTACGGGATCTGGGCCGCCACCGGAGTCGCGCTGACTGCTTTGGCCGGCCGCGCACTCTTCAAAGAGAAGCTGACACGGAAGATGCTCGTCGGTATCGGTCTCATCCTCATCGGCGTGCTGCTCATCGAGCTCGGCTCCTCATACGCCTAAACGACCGGCCTGCTGAAACACGGCAACCCTCCGGGCCCTGAGCAACATTAAGTGGACTGGTCCCCTGGAGTTGCCCAGCGCCCGGAGGGTTGCTGAGACGGTGGTATTACTTCGGACCGGGAAGGTCGTAGTCAATGACCAGTGGGGCGTGATCTGACCAACGCTCGGCCCAGCTGTCGGCCTTGTCGACCGTGGCCTTCACAGCCGCCTCGGCGAGTGCCGGTGTCGCCATCTGATAATCGATGCGCCATCCGGCGTTGTTGTCGAAGGCCTGCCCACGCATGGACCACCAGGTGTAGGGTCCGTCGACATCGCCGCTGAGTGACCGGTGGACGTCGACGAAGCCGACATCGCCGAAGAAGCCGTCGAAGTAGGCGCGCTCTTCGGGTAGGAAACCGGACTTCTTGCGGTTGGCTTTCCAGTTCTTCAAGTCTCGTTCGGTGTGGCAGACGTTGAGGTCACCGGTGATCAGTACGTGATCGGCGTGCTTCGCAAGCTCTGGCAGACGTACCGTCATCCGATCGAGGAAAAGGTACTTGTCCTCCTGCTTGGGGGTGTCGACCTCACCGGAATGGACGTAAGCCGACACGAGTGTCAGCAACGACCCGTCGCCGAGCCGATAGTCCGTTTCCAGCCACCGACCAGCCCGATCGAAGTACTCATCTGCACCGAGTCCTTCGCGGACCTCGACGGGCTGCGTACGAGCCATGACTGCGACCCCGGCACGCCCCTTCGCCTCGGCGTCGTGGCTGATCGTGGTGTACCCGGTGTCCTCGAGCACCTTCAGGGCGATGTCGTTGGCGGCCCGGACTTCCTGCAGTGTGATGAAGTCAGGTTTGGCACTGTCTACCCAGGTGGGCATCCCCTTTCTCCATGCTGCTCGAACTCCGTTGACGTTGACTGATGCAATTCGAATCATGTGTTCTATCATGGCATGAGCGCACTACTCATCCGGGCCTGGGCGTTATACAGTGATGGAAAGAAGCATATTTCAGGAGGCGTAATGGCTGTAGACGAGACTTTCGATTCTGAGCAGCTGAGCATCAGCCCGCTCGACGAAGTAGACGCCCGTGAGATGCGAGAGTTCCTACTCGGCGCGCAGGAGAACTTCTGGGGAGACCGGGACCTGAGCGGCGATCACGACGCCTATTGGTTCCACCAGTTTGTGAGCTCGGGAATGGTTGCCAGATACCGTTCGGAGATCGTCGGCTATCTGCTCGGCGTCATCCCCCATGACGGCCCGGCGTATATCCACCTGGTTGCTGCTCGGTCGGATTTCCGCCATCAGGGAATCGGTCGACGTCTGTACCAGCACTTCATCGAACACTCGCGGAAGTTGGGTGTCTCATCGGTGCAGGCGACAACCCTGCCGGATTCCTCGGCAGCGATCTCCTTCCATTCCTCGCTCGGGTTCACTGGTGAACTCATCTCCGACTATGCGGGCGCAGGAGATCCTCGCGTGTTCTTCGAACTCAAGCTCCTCGAAGAGTGAACTGATCATCGAAGAATGAACCAAGCTGGTGTGACCACCAGAACAGAGACTGACGGCCTCCCACACAGATGTGTGGGAGGCCGTCCGTTTCAGAAGATGTACGCTCAGGCGAGTGCAGCCGCCCGCTCGGCCACGTCGACGACGTTCTTCAACAGCAGTGCACGAGTCATGGGCCCAACTCCGCCGGGATTCGGTGAGACCCAAGCCGCCACCTCGGCGACACCAGGATCCACGTCTCCAACGATCTTCGACTTTCCCGTCTCCGGATCCTCTTCACGCGAGACTCCGACGTCGAGGACGACCGCACCGGGTTTGACCGAGTCGGCGGTCACAATCCGGGCCGACCCTGCGGCGGCGACGATGATATCGGCCTGAGCCAACAGTTCGGGCAGATTCGTCGTTCCGGTGTGCGTCAGCGTCACCGTGGCGTTGTACTCACGACGAGTAAGCAGCGCACCGATCGACCGGCCGACGGTGACACCGCGACCCACGACCACAACGTGCTTGCCAGCCAATTCGATCCCATTGCGCTGCATCAGTTCGATGACTCCACGTGGGGTGCACGGCAGCGGGGTGGTGATCTCACGGTTGACGTTGAGCATCAGCCGGCCGAGGTTGGTCGGATGCAGCCCGTCCGCGTCCTTTGCAGGATCAATGCGTTCGAGGACGGTGTCCGTGTCGATGTGTGAGGGCAACGGCAGCTGCACAATGTATCCGGTGCATTCGTCATCGGCGTTGAGCTCGTCAATGACCGTCAGGAGTTCCTCCTGGCTCACCGACTCCGGAAGATCACGTCGTATGGAATGGATGCCCACCTCGGCGCAGTCACGGTGCTTGCCCGCCACATACCACTTCGAACCCGGATCCTCACCGACGAGGACCGTGGCCAAGCCGGGGACGATGCCCCGCTGTGCCAGGTTCTCGACGGTGGTCCGCAGCTCGTCCTTGATCGCCTTCGCACAGACCTTGCCGTCAAGGATCCGTGCTGCCATCAGAACTGCTCCAGATCTTCGTAGAGGGGGAAGTTCTCGCTGAGTTTCTTGACCCGAGCGCCGAGTGCGTCGACGTTCGCACCGGGCTTGAGCGCCTCGGCGATGACATCGGCGACCTCGGTGAACTCGGCATCGCCGAACCCGCGGGTAGCCAGGGCAGGGGTGCCTATGCGCAGACCGGAGGTCACCATGGGCGGGCGGGGGTCGAACGGAACGGCGTTGCGGTTCACGGTGATGCCGACCTCGTGCAACAGGTCTTCTGCCTGCTGTCCGTCCAGAGCTGAGTTGCGCAGGTCGACTAAGACCAGGTGGACGTCGGTGCCGCCGGTCAGGACCGTGGCTCCAGCCTTGGCGACGTCATCGGACATGAGGCGCTCGGCCAGGATCTGGGCACCGCGCACGGTCCGTTCCTGGCGGGCTTTGAACTCTTCGGAGGCGGCGAGCTTGAATGCCACAGCCTTGGCCGCGATCACGTGCATGAGTGGTCCACCCTGCTGACCTGGGAAGACCGCGGAGTTCAACTTTTTCGCGTACTCCTCCTTGCCGAGGATGAAGCCGGAGCGTGGTCCGCCGATGGTCTTGTGCACCGTCGATGACACAACATCGGCGAAGGGCACCGGGTTGGGGTGCAGTCCGGCTGCGACGAGGCCGGCGAAGTGTGCCATGTCGACCCAGAGCTTCGCTCCGACCTCGTCGGCGATGTCGCGGAAGGCTTGGAAGTCGAGCTGACGCGGGTAGGCTGACCAGCCTGCGACGATGACCTCTGGGCGATGTTCGAGCGCACGCTCACGCACCTTGTCCATGTCGATCCGGTACGTGTCAGGATCGACTTCGTAGGAGGCGACGTCGTAGAGGCGACCCGAGAAGTTGATCTTCATGCCGTGGGTGAGGTGACCGCCGTGGGCCAGTGAGAGGCCGAGCATCTTGTCACCCTGGCGGGCCAGGGCGTGCATCACAGCAGCGTTGGCGGAGGCGCCGGAGTGCGACTGCACGTTCGCGTATTCGGCACCGAAGAGGCTCTTGGCCCGGTCGATGGCCAAAGTCTCAGCGACATCGACGTATTCGCAGCCACCGTAGTAGCGCTTCCCGGGGTAACCTTCGGCATACTTGTTCGTCAGCACTGAGCCCTGTGCCTGCAGCACGGCGCGCGGCACGAAGTTCTCCGAGGCGATCATCTCGAGAGTCGAACGCTGGCGGCCCAATTCCTGGTCAAGGACTTCCGCGATCTGTGGATCGATGTCTGCAAGCGAGGCCTGCATCGAATTATCAGTCATGTATACACTCCTGTGGCATCCAAAGTGATGAGAGGGACGCCGCGATCGGCTCCGCGAGTACCCGAAAACAATGCTAACAGCGAACCAGTTCACGCCGTCGGGCCTCTCGACATACGGATCCTGGGCCGGTATCAGTGCGCACCGGGTTCGACCATTAGAATCGAGGCCATGAGTAGAGAATGGATCCTGCGAGTCACCTGCCCGGACGCAACCGGAATCGTCCACGCCGTGACAGGGGTCCTCGCATCACTCGGTGCGAACATCACCGAATCCCAGCAGTTCTCCTCCCCCGATTCGCTGCAGTTCTTCCTGCGAGTCCAGTTCGTCACGACCACGGATTCCGATGCCGAAACCCTGGAGTCTGCCCTCGCCGAGGCAGCCCAACGTTTCGATATGACGCTGAGCCTCCAGCCCGTGGAGAAGAAGACGAGAACCCTCGTTCTCGTGTCCAAGGCCGCACACTGCCTCAACACTCTGCTGTTCCAGCAGAGCTCGGGACAGCTGCCTATCGACATCGTGGGGGTGGCCGGCAACCATGACTCGCTGCGGTCGCTGGCGGAATTCCACGGTCACGACTTCCACCATATTCCGATCACTTCAGAGACCAAGGACGTAGCCGAAGCGAGGTTGAGCGACCTTGTTTCTGAGCTCGACGTCGAACTCATCGTCCTCGCGCGGTACATGCAGATCCTCTCCCCCGATCTGTGCGCACGGCTTGAGGGCCGTGTCATCAACATCCACCATTCGTTCCTGCCCAGTTTCAAGGGTGCCAAGCCCTACCACCAGGCGCATGCTCGCGGGGTGAAGATCATCGGCGCCACCGCCCACTACGTCACCCCCGATCTCGACGAGGGCCCGATCATCGAGCAGGACGTGGCTCGGGTCGACCACAACCGCAACATCGCCGACTTCGTCCAGCGCGGACAGGATGTCGAAGCAGCCGTGCTCGCACGGGCCGTGGCCTGGCATGCGGAAGGGCGGGTCCTCATGGACGGTCACCGCACGGTCGTCTTCAACTGATCGCAGCGCTTCGGCGTCCATGAATGTGCTTGTAGTGTTCTCTTAGGCAATTCACACATTTTGCGCAATCTGTTGTAGGGTCTCCCCGGTTTACAAAAGGAGAGATCTAATAATGACGGAAACCACTTTCCGCACAATTGCCATCGTCCTTTACTTTGTGGGAATGCTCGCCATCGGCTGGTTCGCATACCGCAAAACCAAGAACAACCTCGACGACTACATGCTGGCAGGCCGCGGGCTGCGTCCCAGCGTGGCCGCCCTGAGTGCAGGAGCCTCGGACATGTCGGGTTGGCTCCTCATGGGCCTGCCCGGTGCCATCTACATAGGTGGACTGGTAGAAGCCTGGATGGCAGTGGGCCTGACCGTTGGGGCCTGGGTGAACTGGAAGCTCGTGGCACCTCGTCTGCGTGCCTTCACCGAGAAGGCCGGTGACTCGATCACGATTCCCAGCTTCTTCGAGCAGCGTCTCAAGGACGATACGCGTCTGCTGCGCATCGTCTGTGGTGTCATCATCTTGGTGTTCTTCACCTTCTACGTCTCGTCCGGAATGGTCGCTGCCGGCAAGTTCTTCGAGTCAAGCTTCGGACTGAACTATCTAGCCGGAATGCTCATCGTCGCTGCCATCACCATGGTCTACACCTTGTTCGGCGGGTTCCTCGGTGCCACCCTCACCGACGTCGCCCAGGGACTTCTCATGTTCGCGGCACTCGTAGCCGTCCCGGTCGTCGCCGTGTTCAATGCCGGCGGTCCGGCAACCGTGATCTCCAACGTCAAGGAGATCGACCCCAGCTTGCTCAATGTCTTCGGCAGTGGACCATTCTGGGCCGGTGGTACTTACCTGGCTGTCATCTCCGCACTCGCGTGGGGCTTGGGCTACTTTGGACAGCCGCACATCATCGTGCGGTTCATGGCGCTGCGGACCCCCTCCGATGCCAAAGTTGCTCGGCGAATCGGTGTCGGCTGGATGGGCATCTCCGCCCTCGGTGCCGTCGCGACGGCGATTGTGGGCATCTCGTACTTCTCCGAACACGCCAACATGGAGCCGGCCGACTCCGAGACAGTCTTCCTGGATCTCGCTCAGATCCTGTTTCATCCGTTCATTGCGGGACTGGTCCTGGCTGCAGTGCTCGCCGCAATCATGTCAACGATCTCCTCGCAGCTAGTCGTCACATCCTCGGCACTCATCGAAGATCTCTACAAGATCGTTGCTCTGCGCACCGGATCGAAGCGCACGCTGCAGGACAAGACCTATGTCCTGCTGGGGCGCCTCGGCATCCTCGTCATCGCCATCATCGCCGTGCTGTTGGCGATCTCGCCGTCGAACAACATCCTCGATCTGGTGGCCTTCGCATGGGCCGGCTTCGGTGCTTCCTTCGGGCCGATCGTGCTGCTGACCCTGTTCTGGAAGAAGCTCACCAACTGGGGCGCTCTCTTCGGACTCATCTCCGGTGCAGTCGTGGCATTCGTCTGGGGACAGGTCAGCACCCCGGTCACCGATTCGCTCTACGAGATCATCCCCGGATTCGCCGTGAACTTGATTGTCGCTATCGTGGTCAGCAAGTTCACGTACAAGCCCAACGCGGACACAGACCGCGAATTCGACGAGTCGGTAGAGTTCTCGCGCATCCAGTGACGGCCCAGCGGCTCGACTGACGGCCACACGGCCGCCCAGCGGGGCCGCACTCAGCAACTCCGTCACTACGTCCTACACTCAGCGGCTATTCCTCCTGCAACACAGGGAGGAATAGCCGCTGAGTGTTTCTCGCACGTGTGCCAGTGTGTACCCCTGCGACTGGTAGGGAGTGAATGTACGTCTGCCGTGCACCCGGCGCAGCAGCGCACACGTCTCGGCTCATAAACACAGCGGTGTGAATACACTACAGGCGGGCACCCGTCGGGTGCCCGCCTGAGATATTGCGTAAAAGAGTCCTTACTTGGTCTCTTCAGCACTTTCGTCGGTTACTTCTTCAGCGACCTCGTCGGTTGCGGCCGAGTCGGCTGCCTCCTCTGTGGACTCTGCAGGAGCCTCTTCGACGACCTCTTCGGTCTTCTTCTTCGACGCTGCGGTCTCGGTGGCCTGCTCGGCTTCCTTCACAGTTGCCTGCTTGGGCGAGTAGGGCTCGAGAACGAGTTCGATGACGGCCATCGGCGCGTTGTCACCGGGACGAGGACCGATCTTGGTGATACGTGTGTATCCACCGGGACGCTCGGCCATGGTTTCGGCGATCGAGGTGAAGAGCTCGTGAACGATCGACTTGTCGCCGATCTTTCCGAGCACGCGACGACGGGCGGCAAGGTCGCCCTTCTTGGCGTGAGTGATCATGCGCTCCGCCACCGGACGCAGGCGCTTGGCCTTGGTTACGGTCGTGGTGATCTTCTTGTGCTCGAACAGGGCGGCAGCCATGTTGTTGAGCATCATGCGCTCGTGTGTTGGGGAGCCTCCGAGACGAGGACCCTTGGTTGGGGTTGGCATAGTGTCTTACTCCTAGGTCTTAATCAGTACTGTTCGTCTTCGACGTAGGACTGGTCCTCATCAACGAGACCGGCTTCGAACCCGGCGGGACTGTCCTTGAGGCTCAGGCCCAGCTCGTTGAGCTTGGCCTTCACTTCGTCGATCGATTTCGAACCAAAGTTGCGGATATCCATGAGATCGGCTTCGCTGCGAGCAACGAGTTCGCCGACCGTGTGGATACCTTCGCGCTTGAGGCAGTTGTAGGAGCGCACGGTCAGATCGAGATCTTCGATGGCCAGGGCCAGATCGGCAGCCAGCGCTGCGTCAACCGGCGATGGTCCGATCTCAATGCCTTCAGCTTCGACATTGAGTTCCCGAGCCAGGCCGAAGAGCTCGACCAGTGTCTTACCCGCAGATGCGATCGCATCGCGTGGGGTCATCGACGGCTTGGTCTCGATGTCGAGCACCAGGCGATCAAAGTCGGTGCGCTGCTCAACACGAGTAGCCTCGACCTTGTAGGTGACCTTGAGAACCGGCGAGTAGATCGAGTCAACGGGGACCCGACCGATCTCTGCATCCGCGTTCTTGTTCTGAGCGCTCGATACGTAACCGCGTCCACGTTCGATGGTCAGCTCCATATCCAGACGGCCTTCACCATTCAATGTGGCGATATGCAGATCCGGGTTATGGATCTCGACTCCGGCAGGAGCAGAGACATCGGCGGCAGTCACGGTGCCTGGGCCCTGCTTGCGCAGGTAGGCAACGACCGGTTCGTCGAATTCCGAGGACACGACCAGGGACTTCAGGTTGAGGATGAATTCAGTGACATCCTCCTTGACTCCTGGAACGGTGCTGAACTCGTGGAGCACACCGTCGATCCGGATTGATGTGACGGCGGCACCTGGAATCGACGACAGCAGGGTACGACGAAGCGAGTTGCCGAGGGTGTAGCCGAATCCTGGCTCAAGTGGTTCGATGGCGAACCGTGAGCGATTCTCGGAGACGACTTCTTCCGTGAGCGTTGGGCGCTGTGCAATGAGCACGTGGGCTTCCTTTCAGCGAACATCCGCTATATGACGTTCGCACTGCACGTCATGGCCGTAGCCATGAAGAACGGTTCGGTTTATCGTGGAATCCGTTCTGCAACTGATGCCGGGACATAGCCCGTCATCGGTGGCAGAGACACGGAAGGATCAGCCGCGGCGGCGCTTGGTCTGACGGCAGCCGTTGAACGGAACTGGAGTGACATCCTGAATGGTGCCCAGTTCCAGACCGGCGGCCTGCAGCGAACGGATCGCGGTTTCGCGTCCCGAACCTGGTCCCTTGACGAAGACGTCGACCTTCTTCAGGCCGTGCTCCTGCGCACGACGAGCAGCGGATTCCGCAGCCATCTGTGCGGCGTAAGGGGTCGACTTGCGCGAACCCTTGAAGCCGACCTCTCCTGAGGATGCCCAGGAGATGACAGCACCGGTCGGATCAGTGATCGACACGATGGTGTTGTTGAACGTTGATTTGATGTGTGCCTGGCCAGCAACAATATTCTTTTTGAGCTTGCGGCGAGGCTTGCGCACTGTAGCGGCGCGTGACTTGGGAGGCATGTGTTTTACTCCTGATCGAGGTGGCTGATGCTGGTCAACCGGGTGAGTGTGTTACTTCTTCTTACCGGCCACGGTGCGCTTCGGTCCCTTGCGGGTACGCGCATTCGTCTTGGTCCGCTGTCCGCGAACCGGCAGACCGCGGCGGTGACGCAGGCCTTCATAGCTTCCGATTTCCACCTTGCGGCGAATGTCGGCAGCAACCTCACGTCGGAGGTCACCCTCAACCTGGAATGTGCCCTCGATAAAGTCACGCAGCTGGACGAGCTCGGTATCGCTCAAGTCCTTCACACGGGTGTCAGGGCTGATTCCCGTTTCCGTCAGGGTCTGGCGCGCACGGGTGCGGCCCACACCGTAGATGTAAGTCAAGGCGACTTCCACGCGCTTTTCACGCGGGATGTCGACTCCGGCAAGTCGTGCCATAGGTACTATCTCCTGTTGTAGTTCCGGAGGTGCTGATGCAGACCTGTCCTTGGTTTCCCAAGGTCCTCGGCCCCCGACCGAAGGTATCGTCCTGTCACTGCTCTAACGGCAATGCAGATGGCGAGGTCTGCGCGGGTGTGGTGCTGCTGAAGCCCCTTGCGGGTGCCTCTGTCTGCTCGAAGAGCTGCTCAACCCTGGCGCTGTTTGTGGCGCGGGTTGGAGCAGATGACGATGACCCGGCCGTGACGGCGGGTAATCTGGCAATTCTCGCAGATCTTCTTGACGCTTGGCTTAACCTTCATGGTTTTTCCTTCTTCCGACCCTTACCCCTGCGCAGGGGCGGGTACGAATGATCGAAGATCCTTACTTGTAGCGGTAAACGATTCGCCCACGCGAAAGATCGTATGGAGACAGCTCCACGATGACCCGGTCCTCAGGGAGAATTCGAATGTAGTGCTGTCGCATTTTTCCTGAGATATGCGCAAGCACCCTGTGCCCATTGCTCAGCTCAACCCGGAACGATGCGTTCGGGAGGGCTTCGACAACGGCGCCTTCGATCTCAATGACCCCTTCTTTTTTGGCCATATCGTTCGCTAACCTCGTATTCCCGCGAAAACTTCGCGTTCGACGTAATCGTGTATCGTCGATTTACCCCGACGACCCCATGGTCTGCGGCTCACCTCACCACATGAAAAGTTGCGGATGGCAAATGCCGCCCACAACAGAAAAAGGGTGAGTTGAGTGAGAACAGACCAATCAACAACCCTACACTATGGCCGAAGATTCTTCCACACGGTGCTGGCTTACGGGGGTGAAGTCCCTTACAATCGTTCTCTCCCTCGCCGAGGTGGTCCCAAGGTCAGGTCACGTGTCGAGTTCCGTACCCGGCCCGGATGCTCGCGATGACAGCGATCGCGAGCACGACGAAGCCCATCAGGGTGATCGATGCGAATCCGCCGAAGGCCAGCAGCGGCCCGGACAGTGCCGCCAACGCGGCGGCCCCGAAGTTCATTCCTGCGTCGGAGAGTCCCTGCACCGACATACGATGCGCGGGATCGATCTCTTTGGTCAGAAGTGTTGACCCGGCGATGAGGCATGCGCTCCAGCCCAAGCCCAAGAGGAACAGCGCCACCGAAAGCCTGGTGAACGATGACTCACCGAGAGCATCGATGCACCCGAGGACCAAGGACACGGCGAACAGTCCGTGGCCGAGGAGAATCACCCGACCGGCGGAGTACCTGTCGGTGAGGTAGCCGAAGACCGGGGACAAACCGTACATGCCGAGGATATGGCCGCCGATCGTGATGCCGATCAGTTCGAGGCCGAGCCCATGGTGGTCCATGTGAAGTGGTGTCATCACCATTGTTGCCACCATGATCATGTGCCCCGTGACCACGGACAGCAGCCCCATGAGCGCGCTCGGGGAACGTCTGATGGCCTGCCAGGTGCCACCTCGGCGAGGGGAGGGCGAGGGCGCATCTCGCGTGGCGGGTGTGACTCGGCGCAGGAACAAGACGCTGAGGAGGGCAAGTGCGAAGCCGGCGATCGCGATGACGAAGGGCCCTGACAGCGGATCGAGGCTCAGGGCTCGGCCGAGGTCGGCACCGGGTCCGGACAGGTTCGGTCCGATCACAGACCCGATCGTCGTGGCCCAGACGACCACGGACATGGCAGAGCCTTTGAGGTGGTCAGGAGCCGCATCCGTGGCGGCGTATCGACCCTGCAGCCCCGCGGCTGTCGCCGCCCCGAAACAGCCCATGCCGATGAAGAAGACGAGGTCGATGCCGAACAGGATCGCGGCCACGATGAGAATGGCCCCGCAGAGGGCGATCGCGTAGGCGCTGGCCAGTGCCAGCCGACGACTTCTGGCCTCGGCCAGTTTTGCAAGTGGAACCGCGAGGAGCCCGGCGCCGAGGATGGACGCCGTCTGCGCGAACCCCGCGAGTTCCGTTCGGCCGGTCAGACGCTCCGCGAGGATGCCACCGACGGCGAATCCGGTGGCGATGCCGATGCCGGAGAACAGTTGGGCCAGGCTCAGCGCCCACTGATTCCGGCGGAAGATCGACTGCGGGTGTCCACCCATCGCAACCTCCGCCTCTCAACGGTCTCAATCATCGGATCCGGCTCGCATCGCCGGTTCCACTGTAGTCCGTGACCGTGCATGTCGGAACGCAGCACGCACTCAGGGCCTCCCCTGCTAGCGTGAAATGCGACAGTCACCCAATACCCCGCAAGTTCGCAATGGCCAGCAAAGGAGCATCACGTGCAGGACCTGGATTCCATCACAGAAGAATCACTCATCGCCAAGGGCGGCCGGAAGTGGTCGACCTTCCCGGGCAGCCTCGGCGCATTCATCGCAGAGATGGACTTCGGTGTCGCTCCCGGCGTGCGCGAGGCATTGCGTGATGTCGATGAGCGAGATCTCTTCGGCTATGCGCCGCAAGCCATCGTCTCCGACCTCAAGTCGGCCACCTCCGCGTTCTGCGCCGAACAGTACGGATGGCAGTTCCCGGACGAGCACGTCGAGCTGGCCAGTGACGTCATCGCGAGTTTCCTGGGCATCCTCACCCACCTGACTCCTGCCGGTACACCGATCGTCCTTCCGACCCCCGCTTACATGCCCTTCTTCGATGTCGCCAAGGTCACGGGACGAGAGCTCATCCAGGTGCCGATGATCCGATCGGAGACCGGCTGGTCGGTCGACCTCGCCGCGGTCGATGCCGCGCTGGCGCCTGGCTCCACCCTGGTCCTGTGCAATCCCCATAACCCCATCGGCAAGGTGTACACGGAGAGCGAGCTCCTGGAACTCGCCGAGGTGGTTGAGCGCAATGATGCACGCGTGTTCTCCGATGAGATCCACGCCCCGTTAGTCTTCGAACCGGCCCGTCACATTCCCTATGCGAGCCTGAATGAGACGACGGCATCGCATACGGCCACCGCTACCGCGGCCTCCAAGGCGTTCAACATCCCAGGGCTCAAGTGCGCACAGCTCATCCTCAGCAGTGCCGATGATCGCGCGATCTGGGCGCAGAAGGGCAATTTCGTCTCTGGCGCCGCGTCGAACCCCGGCATCCTCGCCACTACCGCGGCATACACCCAGTCGGGTGAGTGGTTGGACGAGATCACCGCCTATCTCAAGGGCAACCGCGAGCTCCTGACAGATCTCATCGCCACCCACCTGCCCAACGCCACGTACCTTGCGCCTGAAGGAACATACCTGGCGTGGTTGGACCTGCGCGGGTACGGCCTCAAATCCGAACTGGCCGAACATTTCAACACCGAAGCTCACGTCGCGATCACCGAGGGCCGCCTCTGCGGTGAGGTCGGGGCAGGTCACATCCGCCTCAACTTCGCACTCCCCCGACCTCTCCTGACCGAAGCAATCGAACGCATCGCCTCCGCAGTGTAAAGTGACAATCTCACTCCGGGGAGGCAGGTCTCAACTGCTCGGGAGCCATTCGATGAGGCCGAAGGACGGATTGGGGCCGGCACATTCCAGTATCTGCTGGTCGAACCGCAGGTAGTACTCCAGGTTGCATCGGTCCATAAGAGTGCGGAAACGCAGTGCCGGCTGTTCGGGGCCCACCAGTTCGGCTGGAAGAATCGGGTACGTCATGACCGCACGCGCAACTTGAAAATAGATGTCGAAGAACTTCACCAGCGACATCTCGGGTTGTCCACCACCTGGCTGACTGCCGTTGACGCTCAAAGCAGCCAATGCGCTCTCCAGCGGTGGCAGCTCAAGCGACGCGGTCTAGCTCGCGAAGTCATTCGTCGGGCTGTGGCGATGGCCTCGGGTTCGATCGTCGCGTATTCACACCACCCTGGCTCGAGCATTCCAGGCAGCTGCCCGGACAGTTCGTGGGAGAGGTCGGCGAAGGACAGCAGAACTCCGGGGCGCAACTGTCGGTAACCGAGCATCCTGGCGACATATCGGAGCCGATCGCGCAGCATCCGTGCCGACTCGGGAATCGAATACAGCGCGGCATGAAAATGACCTTCGAAGCTGGGCGCGTCCCGATCTCCCGCAATGCCCATGAGACCTGAGAGGATACGCGGGCTCAAGAGGCAGATCGAGACTCGTCCCAGCCTTTCGCTGCTCAGAATGTCCCGGTGGACCATCCCCACCAGCTGATTGTGTACGCTCGAGGACGAATAGCCGTGTTCGGCCAAGACTCCGACGATGACGGGGCCGGGCAGACCCTGCGCTTGGAGACACCCGAACGCCGAGATGACATCGAAGGAGATGAGGATCAGACGATAGCGATCGGGCACAGCTGCCGAACGTTTCGTGTGATCGTGGACACCCGCCAAGAGCAGATCCTAACGTGAAAACACAAGGATCCTGACCAAAGTCGATAACGACGGTCACAAGTTCAAGGGAGCAGCGTCATGGACGACGAGGCATACGAAACGAGTCTACGGGTATTTCAAAAGCCCAGGACCTCTGCGGTCCTGACCGGATCGATCACGGCTATCATCACCTTCGCATCCTTCATGATCGCAGGCTTCGACATTCACGTCACTGCAGCGTGGATGTTCGCGTTGAGTCTGATGTCAGCGTTGGCGCTGTTCGTCGTCATGCACATCCTCACGACCAACGAGCTCAGGCGGAGGCAGCAAACGCCTCAGCCATGAATGACTGAGTCGGCTCAGGCACCTGCAGGAGGCACCGGTGTGATTCCGAAGGGTGCCAGTCCGGCCACTCCCCCATCTTCAGCAGTGAGTACCCAGACTCCCCCATCATGCTTGGCGACGCTGTGCTCCCAATGGCTCGCACGCGAGCCATCATCAGTCACGACAGTCCAGTCGTCGTCCAAGGTGATGGTCTCGCTGCTGCCCGTGGTGAGCATAGGTTCGATCGCGAGGCACATTCCCGACTTGATCTTCGGCCCCTTCGACCGGGCTCGATAGTTCAGCACCTCGGGCGGCATATGCATGGCAGTGCCGATGCCATGACCGGTGAATTCCTCCACGAGTCCCAGTTCCGGGGCTTCTCGGGAGACATGATCGTCGATCGCGTCACCGATGTCGCTGACCTTGTCGCCGGCGGCGAAGGCCGCGATGCCGACCCACATGGCCTTCTCTGTCGCTTGAGACAGCGCGATGTCTGCCTCTGAGCCGGCGGCGTCACCGCCGACGATCATGGTGAACGCCGAATCACCGTGGAAGCCATCGACAATTGCGCCGCCGTCAATCGACACGAGATCCCCGGATTCAAGGACTCTCTCACCGGGTATCCCGTGCACGATCTCTTCGTTCACCGAGATGCACACGACAGCGGGGAATCCCTGGTAGCCCTTGAAGTTGGACAGAGCCCCCGCCTCGGTGATGACGGACTCGGCCGCAGCATTCACATCGGCGGTGGTGGCACCCGGGACGGCTGCTTCACGGGCCGCCTGCAGGACTGCGCTCGTGAGCAGTCCTGCGCGACACATCGTCACCAGCTGTTCGGGAGACTTAAGCTCGATCCGGGGACCAAAGATCATCGAATGGAGTCGAGGATTCGGTCAGTGATATCCGAGACTTCGCCGAGTCCGTCGACCTGGCGCAGCAGGCCGCGTTCGCGGTAGATGTCTGTCAGAGGCTGGGTCTGCTCTGCATAGACGTCGAGGCGATGACGGATGACATCTTCACTGTCATCGCTGCGGCCTTCGGTCTGTGCACGTGCCAGGAGGCGGGCGACGACTTCGTCGATGTCAGCGGTGAGCTCGACGACCTGTTCGATCTCGTGGCCCTCGACCGCGAGGATCCTGTCAAGCTCGTCCACCTGTGCGCTGGTGCGCGGGTAGCCGTCGAGGAGGAAGCCCTTGGCGGCGTCGTCCTGGGCCAGACGATCTGCGACCATCGAGTTGGTCACTTCGTCGGGGACGTATTCGCCGGCGTCCATGTAGCGCTTTGCGAGTTTGCCGAGTTCGGTCTCGCCCTTCACGTTCGCACGGAAGATGTCACCGGTCGATATCGCCGGAATGTTCAGCGCCTCTGACAGTCGCGCGGCTTGAGTGCCTTTGCCGGCACCGGGTGGGCCGATCAGGATGATACGTGAACTCATAAGGTGTGTCCTTCCAATGGATGTCCGCGGTCGGGGTCGGTCAGCGCAGCAGACCTTCGTAATGGCGCTGCTGCATCTGTGCGTCGATCTGCTTGACGGTTTCGAGACCGACTCCCACCACGATCAGCAGCGAGGTGCCGCCGAACGGGAAGTTCTGGTTCGCGTTGATGAGGACCAGTGCAATCAGCGGAATCAGTGCGATGAAAGCCAGGTAGAGCGAGCCCGGGAAGTTGATGCGGCTGAGCACGAAGCTCAGGTAATCGGCGGTAGGGCGTCCGGCACGGATGCCGGGGACGAAGCCACCATACTTCTTCATGTTGTCAGCGACTTCCTCCGGGTTGAAGGTGATCGCGACGTAGAAGTATGCGAAGAAGATCGTCAGCAGTGCATAGGTGGCGATGTAGATCGGGTGGTCACCACGTGTGAAGTAGGTGTTGATCCATTCCACCCACTTGCTCTCTGGGGCGAAGAACTGCGAGATCAGACTGGGCAGGTAGAGAACCGATGATGCGAAGATCACGGGGATCACACCGGCCATGTTGACCTTGATCGGAATGTAGGTCGAGGTGCCGCCGAACATCCGTCGACCAACCATGCGCTTGGCGTACTGCACCGGAATACGTCGCTGTGACTGCTCGACGAAGACGACGAGCGCCACGAGCACCAGACCGACGGCGATGACGATGAGGAAGATGTCGACGCCCTGTTCGCGCAGGATTGCACCCAGCGATGATGGGAAAGCCGAGGCCACCGAGGTGAAGATGAGCAGCGACATACCGTTGCCGACTCCGTGTTCGGTGATCTGCTCGCCCAGCCACATGATGAGGCCGGTGCCTGCTACCAGAGTGATGACAAGGACGGTGATGCCCCACCAGGTGTCATTGGTGATGAGGTTGTCGCAGCCTTCGATGCCACCGAAGAGAGCGCCCGTACGCACAGTGGCCACGAGGGTCGTTGCGTTGAGCACGGCCAGCCCGATGGTCAGGTAGCGCGTGTACTGAGTCAGTTTCGCCTGGCCCGAGGCTCCCTCTTTGTGGAGTGACTCGAAGCGCGGAATGACCACGCGCAGAAGCTGAACGATGATGCTGGCGGTGATGTAGGGCATGATGCCCAGAGCGAAGATCGACAGCTGCAGCAGTGCGCCACCGCTGAACAGGTTGATCATTGCGAACCCGCCCTCGTTCAGCTGGGGGGACGCAACGCACTCCTGAACCTGGGTGTAGTCGATTCCGGGCGAGGGAATGAATGAGCCAAGCCGGAAGATGACAAGAATGCCCAGGGTGAAGAGGAGTTTGTTCCTCAGGTCGGGCGTTCTGAAGGCCCTCCGTATTGCGCCGATCAAGCGTCCTCCTCATTGGGGGATGAAAAAGTCAGGGTCGCAGATACGACCTCGCGAATGAGACAAATACCTGCAAAAGACTACCAGGGTATGACCGTCAGGCTGAAACCGAGAGGCCACGTGGACGCCGGGCAATGCCGATTGCCGTTGGGACTGTGTCGAAACCGACGCTGCGGTGTATGACCCGGACAACCGAGGTGTCTCGACCCAGGCAACTCGGCCGAGGATTCGGGCACGACGAAGGGGCGGTCACTTGCGTGACCGCCCCTTCGAGTGACGCCTCAGATATCAGCCCCGCTGTGCGGGAGCTGCTCAGGCTTCGTTGACGCTGCCGCCTGCTGCCATGATCTTCTCGAGTGCTGAACCCGAGACCTTGTCAGCAGTGATGTTCAGAGCAACGGTGATCTCACCGGTGCCCAGAACCTTCACGGGCTGCTTAGGACGCACAGCACCCTTGGCCACCAGATCGGCGACAGTGACATCGCCGCCTTCTGGGAACAAGGACGACAGCTTGTCAAGATTGACAACCTGGAACGTCACCTTTGCGGGGTTCTTGAACCCGCGCAGCTTAGGCAGACGCATGTGCATCGGAGTCTGTCCACCCTCGAAGCCGTGAGGAACCTGGTAGCGGGCGTGTGTGCCCTTGGTTCCGCGTCCGGCTGTCTTGCCCTTCGAAGCTTCACCACGACCGACACGGGTCTTGGCAGTCTTTGCTCCTGGGGCAGGACGGAGATCGTGGACCTTGAGTGAGTCATCGTTCGACATATCAATCCACCTCTTCCACAGTCACGAGGTGACGCACGACGTTGATCATTCCCCGGAGTTCCGGACGATCTTCGCACACCACCACATCGTCGATCCGCTTCAGTCCAAGCGAACGCAGCGTTGCACGCTGGTTCGGCTTGCCACCGATGTCGGACTTGCGCTGGGTAACTTTGAGCTTAGCCATCAGGACTTCGCCCCGCTTTCGGCAGCCGCCCGCAGCAATGCGTGAGGAGCGACCTCGTCCACAGGCAGACCACGGCGTGCCGCGACCTGCTCGGGGCGTTCGAGGCCCTGGAGAGCCTTGATCGCCGCGCGAACGATGTTGATTGCGTTAGCTGAACCCAGCGACTTGGACAGGATGTCCTGAACGCCGGCAGCATCGAGGACCGCACGCACCGGGCCACCGGCGATAACACCAGTACCAGGAGCAGCCGGGCGCAGCATGACTACACCGGCGGCGGTTTCACCCTGGATCGGGTGCGGAATGGTCTTCTGGATGCGTGGGACGCGGAAGAAGTTCTTCTTCGCCTCCTCGACACCCTTGGCAATGGCTGCGGGAACTTCCTTAGCCTTGCCGTAGCCCATGCCGACCATGCCGTCTCCGTCACCGACGACGACGAGGGCGGTGAAGGAGAACCGACGTCCACCCTTGACGACCTTCGACACGCGGTTGATCGTGACGACGTGCTCGATGAACTGGCTCTTCTCTTCAGCACGACCACCGCGCCCACGGCCTTCGCCGCGTCCACGATTCTGGCCGCCCTGACCACCCTGACCGCGACCACGTGAGGAGCGATCACTGTTGCTATCGGTACGGGTTTCAGCAGCTGGCTGCTGTTCCTTGTTCTCTTCAGTGCTCATAGGGCCAATCCTCCTTCACGTGCACCTTCGGCGATTGCCTGCACACGGCCGTGGTAGGCGTTGCCGCCACGGTCGAATACGACGGCTTCGATACCGGCTTCCTTAGCGCGCTGGGCTACCAGCTCGCCGACCTTGTGGGCCTTGCCGGTCTTGTCACCCTCGTGTGTACGCAGGTCGGCTTCCATGGTGGAGGCCGATGCCAAGGTCTTGCCGACGGTGTCGTCGATGACCTGGACAAAGACGTGGCGCGTGGAGCGAGTCACTGACAGGCGAGGACGTTCCGGCGTACCGCTGACATGCTTGCGCAGACGAGCGTGACGACGTTTGCGGGCCGCAGCCCTGCCCTTGCCGTAGTTTTCCTTTTTGCCAAAGGCCATCTCTACTTACCAGCCTTTCCGACCTTGCGACGGACATTTTCTCCGACATAGCGAACGCCCTTGCCCTTGTAAGGTTCAGGCTTACGCAGCTTCCGGATGTTGGCAGCGGTCTCTCCGACCAGCTGCTTGTCGATGCCGTGAACGGCCAGCTTGGTCTGTCCGTCAACCGTGAAGGAGATTCCCTCGGGTGGTTCGACGGTGATCGAGTGGCTGTAGCCCAGAGCGAACTCGAGGTTCGATCCCTTGGCCTGCACGCGGTAACCGGTGCCGACGATTTCGAGAGCCTTGGAGTAGCCCTCGGTCACACCGACGATCATGTTGTTGATCATCGTGCGGGACAGTCCGTGGAGCGAACGCGATTCGCGCTCCTCGTCCGGACGGGTCACCGTCACAACGCCTTCGTCGAGCGATGCGGTGATCGGCTCTGCGATAGCGACGGACAGATCGCCCTTGGGTCCCTTGACGGCGACAACCTGGCCATCGATTTTGACCTCTACGCCATTCGGGACGGAGATCGGGTTCTTGCCAATACGTGACATATTCTTCTCTCCTTCCTTACCAGACGTAGGCGAGGACTTCCCCACCCACACCCTTCTTGGCGGCCTGACGATCGGTCAGGAGGCCTGACGAGGTCGACAGGATGGCGATACCGAGTCCACCGAGGACCTTAGGCAAGTTGGTCGACTTCGCGTAAACGCGCAGTCCGGGCTTCGACACACGGCGCAGGCCGGCGATCGAACGCTCACGGTTAGGACCGAACTTGAGGTCCATGAGCAGGGTCTTACCGACCTGAGCGTCTTCGACGCTCCAACCGGTGATGTAGCCCTCGCTCTTGAGAATCTCAGCGATGTTGGATTTCAGCTTCGAGAACGGCATGCTGACGTCCTCGTGATAAGCCGAGTTGGCGTTCCGCAGACGTGTCAACATGTCTGCGACTGGATCAGTCATTGTCATTTGGGCTCTAGCCCTTCCTCGTTACGGTTTCCGCCCGCGCAGTGCGCGCTTGGACCTGCAACGTAGCGATTATTTGGTCTTGAACGGGAACCCGAGGTGGCGCAGAAGTGCACGTCCCTCGTCGTCGGTGTTCGCTGTAGTCACAACTGTGATATCCATACCTCGGACGCGGTCGATCCGGTCCTGATCGATCTCGTGGAACATTGACTGCTCCGTGAGACCGAAGGTGTAGTTACCGTTCCCGTCGAACTGACGATCCGAGAGGCCGCGGAAGTCGCGGATACGCGGAAGAGCCAGTGAGATGACACGGTCGACGAATTCCCACATACGGGCGCCACGCATGGTGACGTGGGCTCCAATGGGCTGACCCTCGCGCAACTTGAACTGGGCGATGGACTTCCGCGCCCGAGTCACGATCGGCTTCTGACCGGTGATCAGAGTCAAATCGTTGATTGCGCCTTCGATCAGCTTCGAATCGCGTGCTGCGTCACCCACACCCATGTTCACGACGACCTTGGTCAGACCGGGAACCTGCATGGGGTTTGCGTAGTTGAACTCGTCCTGCAGCTTGGCCACGATGTCATCGCGGTAAACCTGCTTGAGGCGTGGCGCTGGACGGCTCGTTGTTGTTTCCGTCATCAGATCTCCTCCCCGGTGCGACGCGAGACGCGGACACGAACGGTCTTGTTGCGACCATCGCGTTCCACAGTTTCCTCGCGGTATCCGACGCGGGTGGGCTTGTTGTCCTTAGGATCAACGAGCGCCACGTTGGACACGTGGATTGGGGCTTCGTGAGTCTCGCGGCCGCCGGCGGTGCCACCGGCCTGAGTCTGCGTTGCCTTCTTATGCTTGATCACGCGGTTGATGCCCTCAACGAGGACGCGGTTGCGTTCCGGGTACACGGCAAGAACCTTGCCCTGCTTCCCACGATCGCCACCCCGTGACTGACGGGCGCCTGCAATCACCTGGACGAGGTCGCCCTTCTTGATCTTGAGCTTGTTCGCCATGCTCACAACACCTCCGGTGCCAGGGAGACGATCTTCATGAACTTCTTATCACGCAATTCGCGTCCCACGGGTCCGAAGATACGGGTTCCGCGTGGTTCGCCATCAGTCTTGAGAATGACTGCTGCATTCTCGTCGAACTTGATGTACGAACCATCGGGACGACGGCGCTCCTTGGCGGTCCGAACGATGACAGCCTTGACGACGTCACCCTTCTTCACGTTGCCACCAGGAATTGCGTCTTTGACGGTTGCCACGATGGTGTCACCGATCGAGGCATAACGCCGACCGGAACCACCCAGAATCCTGATTGCCAGGATCTGCTTGGCACCAGTGTTGTCGGCGACCTTGAGTCGCGACTCTTGCTGAATCACTATTTTCTCCTGTCGTCGCGCCGGTTCTCACCCGATTGGATGAGCCTTGCGGAACGGATTAATGACATTTCACCCCGTTCCCGGTAGCCGCCCACGATCTGCTGGAGACCGTGGGCGGGACCGGGTGGGAGGGGTGGCGTCAGCTTACTTGGCGCGTTCGATGATTTCGACGAGCCGCCAACGCTTCGCGGACGAAACCGGCCGCGTTTCGGACACGAGGACGAGGTCGCCGACACCAGCGGCGTTCTCCTCATCGTGAACCTTGTACTTCACCGACTGGCGAAGAACCTTGCCGTACAGGCGGTGCGTCTTGCGCTCCTCCACCTCAACGACGATGGTCTTCTCCATCTTGTCGGAAACAACGTAACCACGCGCGGTCTTGCGGGAGTTACGGTCCGCAGGCGTTGCCTCGGGCTTGGTGGTCTCCGCCATCACTTGTCCTCTTCCTTAGCAGCAGCGGGGTTCGAACGAATGTCCATTTCCCGCTCGTTGAGCACGGTGTAGATACGAGCGATGTCGCGACGCACGGCCTTGAGCCGACCGTGGCTCTCCAGCTGGCCGGTGGCCGACTGGAAGCGCAGGTTGAACAGCTCGGCCTTAGCCTTCTTGAGCTCCTCGAGCAGACGCTCGTTGTCATAACCGTCAAGTGCGTCCATGGAAAGGTTCTTGGAACCGATTGCCATACTCACTCACCACCTTCGCGGGCCACAATACGGGCCTTCAGCGGAAGCTTGTGGATCGCGAGGCGCAGCGCCTCACGTGCAACTTCCTCGGACACACCGGCGAGTTCAAACATGACCCGACCCGGCTTGACATTGGCGACCCACCACTCCGGCGAACCCTTACCGGAACCCATGCGGGTCTCGGCAGGCTTCTTCGTCAGTGGTCGATCTGGGTAGATGTTGATCCACACCTTGCCACCACGCTTGATGTAGCGCGTCATGGCAATACGTGCGGCCTCGATCTGCCGGTTGGTGATGTAGGCAGGCTCTGTGGCCTGGATGCCGTAGTCACCGAACGACACCTTGGTGCCGCCCTTAGCTGCGCCGCCCCGCTTGGGGTGGTGCTGCTTGCGGTATTTAACCCGACGAGGGATCAGCATGTGTCAGCCCTCCGATCCGGCCTCAGCCGCGGGGGCCTCGGCATTGTTCTCGGTCTTCGGCGCTGCGTCGTTACGACGCGGTGCTGCTGCACCTTCCTGACCGCGGCCACGGCCTCCACGACCACGCCCACGGCCACGAGGGCCACGAGCAGCTGGAGCCTTCGCCTGCTCGGCAGCAAGCTCCTTGTCGGTCATGTCGCCCTTGTAGATCCACACCTTGACGCCGATGCGACCAAAGGTGGTGTGTGCTTCGTGGAAACCGTAATCGATGTTCGCACGCAGGGTGTGCAGAGGCACACGACCCTCGCGGTAGAACTCGGAACGGCTCATTTCGGCACCGCCGAGGCGGCCGGAGCACTGCACGCGGATGCCCTTGGCACCTGCACGCTGAGCGCTCTGGATCGACTTGCGCATCGCGCGGCGGAAGGCCACGCGGCTTGCGAGCTGCTCGGCAACTCCCTGAGCAACGAGCTGCGCGTCGATCTCAGCGTTCTTCACCTCAAGGATGTTGAGCTGAATCTGCTTGCCGGTGAGCTTTTCAAGCTGACCGCGAATGCGATCGGCTTCGGCTCCACGACGTCCAATGACAATGCCCGGACGGGCAGTGTGGATGTCGACTCGGACACGGTCACGTGTGCGTTCGATGTTCACCTTGGAGATGCCAGCGCGCTCAAGGCCCTTGGTCATCATCTGTCGGATCTTCACATCTTCGAGCACGTAGTCGCTGTAGCGCTGTCCCGGTTTAGTCGAGTCAGCAAACCACTTTGACTTGTGATCCGTGGTGATTCCGAGTCGGAATCCGTTCGGATTGATTTTCTGGCCCATTAACGGTTCCCCTTCCGGCTCTTGCGCTGAGGCAGGTCGTCACCGCTGGCCAGGACCACTGAAACGTGGCTTGTGCGCTTCTCGATGCGAAAAGCGCGACCCTGTGCTCGCGGGCGGAACCGCTTCATGGTTGGTCCCTCGTCCACAAATGCTTCAGAGATGACCAGTTCGTTCTCGTCGAACGCAATGCCCTCCTCGTCAGCCCGGGTACGCGCATTGGCGATACCTGAGGCAACGAGCTTGTAAATCGGATCTGATGCCGACTGTTCTGCAAACTTCAACACTGCAAGTGCTTCGGTCGCCTGCTGACCACGAATGAGGTCGATGACGCGCCGAGCCTTGCGAGGCGTGACGCGCAGGTAACGCGCCTTAGCCTTGGCTTCCATCGCTTCCTTCTCTCTTGTCTAGGATCGTAAGAGTGCCCCCGCGTCAGCGGCGGCGACCCTTGCGATCGTCCTTTTCGTGGCCACGGAACGTCCGTGTCTGTGCGAACTCGCCAAGCTTATGTCCGACCATGGCTTCAGTGATGAAGACTGGAACATGCTTGCGACCGTCATGTACTGCGATGGTGTGTCCCAGAAAGTCCGGGATGATCATCGAGCGACGAGACCATGTCTTGATTACGTTTTTAGAGTTCTTCTCGTTCTGACGAGCCACCTTCTGGTACAGGTGTTCATCGACGAAAGGACCCTTTTTGAGGCTACGAGGCATAAGTCAGTACTCCAATCAGCGCTTCTTGCCGGTCCGGCGACGGCGCACGATGTACTTGTCGCTCTCTTTGTTCGGCCGGCGTGTGCGGCCTTCTAGCTGACCCCACGGGCTGACTGGGTGACGTCCACCCGAAGTCTTGCCCTCGCCACCACCGTGTGGGTGGTCGACCGGGTTCATGACGACACCACGGACGGATGGGCGCTTGCCCTTCCAACGCATGCGGCCTGCCTTGCCCCAGCTGATGTTCGACTGCTCGGCATTGCCGACCTCGCCGATCGTCGCACGGCAGCGCGCATCAACATTGCGGATTTCGCCAGAAGGCATCCGCAGCTGAGCGAACCGGCCGTACTTCGCTACGAGCTGCACGGACGAACCGGCAGAGCGAGCGATCTTGGCACCGCCGCCTGGACGCATTTCAACTGCGTGCAGAACGGTGCCGACTGGGACGTTGCGCAGGGCAAGGTTGTTGCCCGGCTTGATGTCTGCGCCCAGACCAGCTTCAACCTGTGTGCCCTGCTTGAGGTTCTGCGGGGCGAGGATGTAGCGCTTCTCGCCATCTGCATAATGCAGAAGAGCGATCCGCGCAGTGCGGTTCGGGTCATATTCGATGTGTGCGACCTTCGCGGGTACGCCATCTTTGTCATGGCGGCGGAAGTCGATGACACGGTACTGACGCTTGTGGCCGCCGCCCTGATGGCGAGTGGTCACGCGTCCCTGGCTGTTACGGCCACCGCGCTTAGGCAGCGGGCGCAGAAGTGACTTCTCCGGTGTAGACCGGGTCACTTCGACGAAGTCGGCGACCGATGAGCCACGACGGCCCGGGGTCGTCGGCTTGTGCTTACGGATTCCCATGAGTCTTGTCCTTCTTCTACGAAGAATCGCTTAGAGCGATCCACCGAAGATGTCGATCGAACCGTCCTTGAGGGCGACAATGGCACGCTTGGTGTCCTTGCGCTTCCCCCAACCGGTACGAGTGCGGCGGCGCTTACCCTGGCGATTCAGGGTGTTGACCTTGGCAACCTGCACATTGAAGATCGATTCAATGGCATTCTTGATCTCAGTCTTGTTCGACCCCTGATCGACGATGAAGGTGTACTTTCCTTCGTCCATCAGGCTGTAGGTCTTTTCCGAGACGACCGGAGCGACGATGATGTCGCGTGGGTCCTTGAAGTTCAGACTCATGATGCGTCCTCCGATTTGCGGTATCCGCCCAGGAAGGTCTCCAGCGCTGACTCGGTGAACACGATGTCATCTGCGATCAGCACATCGTATGTGTTGAGCTGATCGGAGGTGAGCACGTGAACGTGAGGCAGGTTGCGAACGCTGCGCTCGGTGAGCTCATCGTCACGGTTGAGCACCACGAGGGTGTTCTTGCGATCGGAGAGGCCTGCGAGAGCGAGCTTCGCCTGCTTGGTCGACGGTGCTTCGCCGGTGATCAGGTTCTTCACAACGAAGACCTGATCGAGACGTGCACGATCAGAGAGGGCGCCGCGCAGTGCAGCAGCCTTCATCTTCTTGGGGGTCCGCTGCGAGTAATCGCGAGGAACCGGCCCGTGCACGACTCCACCACCGTTGTACTGAGGAGCACGGATCGAGCCCTGACGAGCGTTACCGGTACCCTTCTGGCGGTAGGGCTTGCGACCGCCACCGCGTACTTCGGAGCGGGTCTTTGTCTTGTGTGTACCCTGACGGGCTGCTGCCAGCTGTGCGACAACAACCTGGTGGATCAACGGCACATTGGTCTGCACGCCGAAGATCTCGGCAGGCAGCTCAACGGATCCGGTCTTCGCACCAGCGGCATCGACAACGTCAACTGTCTTGACATCAGTCATAACGTTCAGCCCTCCTTAGCGGCCGAGCGAACGAGAACGACTGCACCCTTGGGACCAGGTACGGCCCCCTTGATAAGCAGGAAGTTGTTCTCGGTGTCCACGGCGTGGATCGTGAGGTTCTGGGTGGTGTGCTTGACTGCACCCATACGGCCAGCCATGCGCATACCCTTGAACACGCGACCGGGAGTCGCGGCTCCGCCGATTGAACCCGGCTTACGGTGGTTGCGGTGCTGTCCGTGGGAGGCACCGACGCCAGCGAAGCCATGACGCTTCATGACACCGGCGGTTCCCTTACCCTTGGTCTTTGCGGTCACGTCGACCTTGATCCCGGCGTCGAACGTGTCGACTCCGAGCTCCTGACCCAGTGCGTAGTCAGCAGCATCTGCGGTGCGCAGCTCGACAAGGTGACGGCGTGGTGTCACGCCGGCCTTCTCGAAGTGGCCTGCAGTGGGCTTGTTGACCTTGCGAGGATCGATCTCGCCGAACGCGATCTGCAGTGCGGGGTAACCGTCGGTTTCCTCATTGCGGATCTGCGTCACGACGTTGCTGCCGGCGGCCACTACGGTCACCGGTACGAGATTGTTCTGCTCATCCCAAACCTGGGTCATGCCCAGCTTGGTTCCCAGAAGGCCCTTGACCTTGCGGGTGGTAGGGAGAGCTGATGAACGATTGTTCGCCATGTTTGCCTCCCTTAGAGCTTGATCTCGATGTTGACGTCGTCAGCGAGGTCGAGACGCATCAGCGAGTCGACTGCCTTCGGCGTCGGATCGACGATGTCGATCAGACGCTTGTGCGTGCGCATTTCGAAATGCTCACGGCTGTCCTTGTACTTGTGTGGCGAACGGATGACGCAGTACACGTTCTTCTCCGTTGGCAACGGCACGGGGCCCACAACAGTCGCACCTGCGCGAGTGACGGTGTCCACGATCTTTCGTGCAGCACTGTCAATCACAGCATGGTCGTACGACTTGAGCCGAATGCGGATTTTCTGTCCCGCCATGGCGTCGTCTCTTTCTTTAGTTACTTCCGGCCATCAACCAGCAGTCGATCAAAATCGTCTGTGGTCTGTGCCGGCTGACCATGACCGACCCCCGAGGTCGGGCGTGTCGGCTAATCCTGTCGGAGAATTTTCCAATTCTCCTGAAGGGCCGACGGCGCTTTTACTCATTGGCTGCTCGGTCCGAACCCGCTTTCACGCAGATTCATCGATCCGATAGTGTTCCGGACTGTTCGCGGTATTGCTACCGCAGTGCAGGGGTCAACGTCCAAAACGCAACTTCACTATCTTGTCATATAGCGCTTCATCGGCGCAATTCCAGGGAAGGCCCTTGTGAGGCATTTCATGTCCAGCCGTTGTGGGCGCCTGAGCAGTTCCCGGCGGTGAATACACTGAACCCCGGCCCTTGCGGACCGGGGTTCTGCGCCAATCACTCGAGGCCGAAGCCCCGATATCGAGGCCGAAGCCTCAGCGATCGAGATGTATCAGGCGGTGATCTTGGTGACTCGACCAGCGCCGACGGTACGTCCACCTTCGCGGATAGCGAAGCGGAGGCCCTCTTCCATAGCGATCGGCTGGATCAGCTCGACCGTCATGTCGGTGTTGTCACCAGGCATGACCATCTCGGTGCCCTCAGGCAGCGTGATGACACCGGTGACGTCCGTGGTGCGGAAGTAGAACTGAGGACGGTAGTTCGAGTAGAACGGGTTGTGACGTCCACCCTCGTCCTTGCTCAGAATGTAGACCTGGCCTTCAAAGTTGGTGTGAGGCGTGATCGAACCAGGCTTCACAATAACCTGTCCGCGCTCAACATCTTCGCGCTTCGTTCCGCGCAGGAGCAGTCCGACGTTCTCACCTGCACGTGCGTCAGGCAGAGTCTTGCGGAACATCTCGATTGCGGTGACGGTCGTCTTGGACGACTTCTCCTTGATGCCGACGATTTCGATGTCATCGTTAGGCAGCAGGACGCCGCGCTCCACACGACCGGTGACGACGGTTCCACGACCGGTGATCGTGAAGACGTCCTCGACGGGCATGAGGAATGGCTTATCGATGTCGCGCTCTGGCTCAGGAACGTTGTCATCAACGGCTTCCATGAGGGTCTCGACACTCTTGACCCACTTCTCGTCGCCTTCCAGCGCCTTGAGAGCGGAAACAGGAATGACGGGAGCGTTGTCGCCGTCGAAGTCCTGGCTCGAGAGCAGATCGCGGACCTCGAAGTCGACGAGCTCAATGAGCTCCTCGTCATCAACCATGTCGGACTTGTTCAGTGCGACAACGATGTAAGGCACGCCAACCTGACGGGCGAGCAGAACGTGCTCGCGAGTCTGCGGCATCGGACCGTCGGTAGCGGCAACCACGAGGATTGCGCCGTCCATCTGAGCAGCACCGGTAATCATGTTCTTGATGTAGTCGGCGTGACCAGGGGCATCGACGTGAGCGTAGTGACGCTTCTCGGTCTGGTATTCAACGTGCGAGACGTTGATCGTGATGCCGCGCTCCTTCTCCTCAGGTGCGTTATCCACCTGGTCGAAGGCGCGAGCCTCATTGAGATCTGGGTACTTGTCCGCCAACACCTTGGTGATTGCGGCGGTCAAGGTGGTCTTTCCGTGGTCAACGTGGCCGATGGTGCCAATGTTGACGTGCGGCTTAGTCCTATCGAAACTAGCCTTTGCCACTGGGTTCCTCCTCGTGGTTGGCAAAAGATATGCGGTTCATATCTTAGACCTTTGTTGGTTATCTTTCATTTCGGTGAGCATGTTCTTGCTCACCGTGGCGACCGGGGACCGGAGATTACTCTCCGCCACGCATCTTCTGGACGATCTCCTCAGCAACTGCCTTGGGGACCTCCGCATAGCTGGAGAAAGTCATCGAGTACACCGCACGGCCCTGGGTCTTCGACCGCAGATCACCGATGTAACCGAACATCTCCGACAACGGGACCACAGCCTTGACGACCTTCACACCGGAAGCATCGTCCATCGACTGGATCTGGCCACGTCGGGAATTGAGGTCGCCGATGACGTCACCCATGTATTCCTCTGGGGTACGCACCTCGACGTCCATGACCGGTTCCAGCAGAACCGGCTTCGCCTTCTGAACGGCCTCCTTGAAGACCATCGAGCCGGCGATCTTGAATGCCATCTCCGAAGAGTCGACATCGTGGAAGGCGCCGTCGATGAGTGTGGCTTTGACGCCCACCATCGGATAACCGGCGAGGACACCAAGCTGCATGGCGTCCTGGATACCGGCGTCGACGCTCGGAATGTACTCGCGCGGAATACGACCGCCCGTGACAGCATTCTCGAATTCGTAAATCGTATCGCCTTCGACCTCGAGGGGTTCGAAGGTGACCTGGACCTTCGCGAACTGTCCCGATCCACCCGTCTGCTTCTTGTGGGTGTAATCGTACTTCTCGACAGTGCGACGAATGGTTTCACGGTAGGCGACCTGCGGCTTGCCGACGTTCGCCTCGACCTTGAACTCGCGGCGCATACGGTCAACGAGGATGTCGAGGTGAAGCTCGCCCATTCCGCGGATGACAGTCTGACCTGTCTCCACGTCCAGTTCAACCCGGTATGTCGGGTCTTCCCTGACGAACTTCTGGATGGCTGCTGACAGCTTCTCCTGGTCGCTCTTGGTCTTGGGCTCAATCGCCACAGAGATAACCGGCTCAGGGAATGTCATCGATTCGAGAGCGATCGGGTGACTGGAGTCACAGAGCGTGTCACCGGTGGTTGTCTCCTTGAGACCGATGAACGCATAGATGTGACCGGCAATGGCCTCTTCGACAGGGTTCTCCTTGTTGGAGTGCATCTGGAAGAGCTTGCCCACGCGCTCCTTCTTACCACTCGTGGAGTTGAGAACCTGCTCACCCGACTTGACCTGGCCCGAATACACGCGAACGTACGTCAGCGTGCCGAAGAACGGGTGGGTAGCCACCTTGAACGCCAGAGCCGAGAAAGGCTCGTCGACGGAAGGCTTGCGAGTAAGCTTCTCGTCTTCATCACGAGGGTTCTCTCCGACCATGGGAGGAACTTCGAGAGGCGAAGGGAGGTAGTCGATGACGGCATTGAGCATGGGCTGGACGCCCTTGTTCTTGTAAGCCGAACCACACATGACAGGGAAAGCTGTCGAGTTGACGACGAGCGAACGGATGCCGTCCTTGATCTCAGAGATCGAAATCTCTTCGCCCTCAAGGTACTTCTCCATGAGTTCGTCGGTTGCTTCAGCAACATCCTCGACGAGCTTGGCGCGGTATTCCACGGCCTTGTCCTTGAGATCCTCTGGGATTTCGATCTCGGTCATGTCCTGACCCTTCTTGGACTCATCAGGCCAGATGTAGGCCTTCATCTCAAGAAGGTCGACGACTCCGGCGAAGTCCGACTCGGAACCGATCGGCAGCTGAATGACCAGCGGCTTGGCTCCGAGACGTTCCCGGATGGTGTCGATGGTGAAGTAGAAGTCAGCACCGAGCTTGTCCATCTTGTTGACGAAGCACACGCGAGGCACGTCGTACTTGTCAGCCTGACGCCACACGGTCTCGGACTGCGGCTCAACGCCTTCCTTGCCATCGAAGACGGCGACGGCGCCATCGAGGACGCGCAGTGAGCGCTCAACCTCGACGGTGAAGTCGACGTGGCCCGGGGTGTCGATGATGTTGATCTGGTTGTCGTGCCAGTAGCAGGTGGTGGCAGCCGACGTGATCGTGATGCCGCGTTCCTGCTCCTGATCCATCCAGTCCATCGTCGAGGCACCGTCGTGGGTCTCGCCGATCTTGTAGTTCACACCGGTGTAGTAAAGGATGCGTTCGGTTGTGGTGGTCTTGCCGGCATCGATGTGGGCCATGATGCCGATGTTGCGGACCTTGTTCAGGTCGGTGAGCACGTCAAGTGCCACGGTGTCTCTCTCTCACTCGATGATGTGATCGACTCCCCCGCTGCCTGGCCGGCAGGCGCCGCATGACGCCTGCCAGCCAAGTGTCCGGGGAGGAACGATTACCAGCGGTAGTGGGCGAAGGCCTTGTTGGACTCGGCCATCTTGTGGGTGTCTTCGCGACGCTTCACAGCAGCGCCGAGGCCGTTGCTCGCATCGAGAATCTCATTCATGAGGCGTTCGGTCATCGTCTTCTCACGACGCTGGCGGGAATAAGCTACGAGCCAGCGCAGTGCCAAAGTCGTCGAACGAACCGGACGAACATCGACCGGAACCTGGTAGGTTGCGCCGCCGACACGGCGAGAGCGAACCTCGAGGGATGGGCGAATGTTGTCGAGAGCCTTCTTCAGGTTGACAACTGGGTCATTGCCGTTCTTCTCACGGGTACCTTCAAGTGCACCGTAGACGATGCGCTCAGCGGTCGAACGCTTTCCATCGAGCAGGATCTTGTTGATCAACTGCGTGACGATCGGCGAACTGAAGACCGGGTCAATGACGATCGGTCGCTTGGGTGCAGGACCTTTACGTGGCATTACTTCTTCTCCCTCTTCGCACCGTACTTGCTGCGTGCCTGCTGGCGGCCCTTGACACCCTGGGTGTCAAGCGAACCGCGAACGATTCGGTAGCGCACAC
The DNA here is from genome assembly GCF_900169365.1 of Brevibacterium sp. 239c. GTDB lineage: Bacteria > Actinomycetota > Actinomycetes > Actinomycetales > Brevibacteriaceae > Brevibacterium. The sequence goes on along the minus strand of NZ_FXZH01000021.1, from coordinate 37,852 downwards.
CTGGCAGGTCCTTGACACGACCACCGCGCACGAGCACGATCGAGTGCTCCTGCAGGTTGTGTCCTTCGCCTGGGATGTAGGCAGTCACTTCGATCTGGCTCGAAAGCTTGACACGAGCGACCTTGCGAAGAGCCGAGTTCGGCTTCTTAGGTGTAGTGGTGTACACACGGGTGCACACTCCACGACGCTGCGGGCTGCTCTTCAGAGCAGGAGCGTCGGATCCTGCTGAATTGACATGTCGTCCCTTGCGGACGAGCTGCTGGATTGTCGGCACTAAGCGTTCTCCATTTGCTTCTCGATAAACCTAATTCCCACACTGGCCATGGCATCAGCCATATTTGTGAACCGTGGGACATATCCGACTGAACACCGGGTGAAGCTTCACGCCCGATGCCAGTATTCGCGCGACGCAGTGAACCCTGCACTCGGGTGTGTCGCAATGACACACAACCTATGCAGAATGACACGTCGGCGGCCTGCTTCTGACGAATTCACACAGCGGTCCGGATCTCACAAAACATCCGGCATGATCATTCGCGAACGCAGGAAACACAATCAGTCGCATCCTAGAATATCGTGGTCGCGGGCATCTGGTCAAAACCAGCGCCTGTGCGCTTCACGACACAACCGCCACTCCTCCGGCTCGGGCATCTTCACGGACCGAAATACGAGGCCGCTGACCGGCGATCACGGCGTCCGATGGACTGTCGCTTCCTTGACTCATTCAAGAAAAGGCGGCAAGCTGTTGCTGTGGCTGAGAACAAGGATAGGCACGAATGGGAACCGACCGCTGCACTGCGGGAGAGTTCCCTTCGCGTGACGAAACAGAGAGTCGCGGTTCTCGCGGCTGTGTGCGACCACCAGCATGCAGACACCGAGACCGTCATCCGCGCCGTCCGGGAGAACCTCCCCGAGGTATCGCATCAGGCAGTGTACGACTCGCTGCACACACTCACCGAAGTCGGACTCGTGCGGTGCATTCAGCCGTCCGGGTCCGTGGCCCGTTACGAGAGACGCATCGGGGACAATCATCACCACCTCGTGTGCCGCTCGTGCAACCTCATCGTCGACGTCGACTGTGCGGTCGGGCAGGCCCCCTGCTTGACCCCTTCACTCGACGCTGGATTCGTCGTCGAACAGGCCGAAGTCACGTTCTGGGGTCTTTGTCCTGACTGCGCTGTGTCTGCAGCGCCTTCGGGCAGCACCGAACCCGCCTCGGCGGTCTGAGCCGATCCACCCAATGACAAAGCCACACCTTTGTCTTCAACCGGGTCCTGACGGGACTCGAAAGTGAAAGGAATATTATGACCGATACTTCCACCGCCGGCGGCTGTCCAGTCGCCCACACCACCTCGGCAGCGGCGACGACGCCCGATGCCGACTCGCTGGTCGATCCCAGCCAGGGCGATGCCAATTCGCATTGGTGGCCGAATCGCCTCAACCTCAAGATCTTGGCCAAGAACCAGCCTGCCCGCGACCCGATGGACGAAGGCTTCGACTACGACGCCGAGTTCGCCAGCCTCGACTACTACGCGCTCAAGGCCGATATCGAAGAGCTGCAGAAGACGAACGCCGACTGGTGGTCAGCCGATTTCGGTCACTACGGCCCGTTCATGATCCGCATGGCCTGGCACTCCGCCGGCACCTACCGAGTCCAGGACGGACGCGGCGGCGGCGGCGAAGGGCAGCAGCGTTTTGCACCTCTGAATTCCTGGCCCGACAACGTGGGTCTCGACAAGGCACGTCGTCTGCTCTGGCCGGTCAAGAAGAAGTACGGCAAGAAGATCTCCTGGGCTGATCTATTCATTCTCGCCGGAAACGTAGGTCTCGAGTCCATGGGCTTCAAGACTTTCGGCTACGCCGGTGGCCGCAAGGACGTGTGGGAACCCGACAATGACGTCTACTGGGGCTCCGAGACCGAATGGCTGGGCACTGACAAGCGCTATGTGGGCAACCGCGAACTGCAGAAGCCGCTGGCGGCAACGACCATGGGCCTCATCTACGTCAACCCTGAGGGCCCAGAGGGCAAGCCGGATCCGCTGGCCGCAGCCATCGACATCCGCGAGACCTTCGGTCGCATGGCCATGAACGACGAGGAGACAGTCGCTCTCATCGCAGGTGGACACACCTTCGGCAAGACCCACGGCGCAGCACCCGAGTCGCACAAGGGCGGAGATCCGGAAGCCGCACCGATCGAGGAGCAGGGCCTGGGCTGGAAGTCCGATTTCGGCACCGGCCAGGGCAATGACACCGTCGGCAGCGGCATCGAGGTCACGTGGACCTACCACCCCACCCGGTGGGACAACGAGTTCTTCCACATCCTCTTCGCCTACGAATGGGAGGTCTTCGAGAACGAAGGCGGACATCTGCAGTGGCGCCCAGTCGACGGCGGCGGCGATGACATGGTTCCGATGGCTCAGGGCGACGGACGCCGTGAGCCCCGCATGCTCACAACCGACCTTTCGTTGCGTTTCGATCCCATCTATGGTGAGATCTCGCGCCGCTTCAAGGACGACCAGAAGGCCTTCGAGGATGCCTTCGCCCGCGCCTGGTTCAAGCTCACTCACCGTGACATGGGCCCCTCCACTCGCTATCTCGGACCCGAGGTCCCCAGCGAAGAGCTCATCTGGCAGGACCCGGTCCCGGCCGGCACACCGCTCGATGCGAGCCAGCTCGAGGCCGTCAAGGCTGCAGTGCGCGAATCCGGACTGAGCGTCTCCCAGCTCGTCTCAACCACCTGGGCCGCAGCATCATCCCACCGTGTCTCCGACTTCCGCGGCGGAGTCAACGGCGGACGCCTGCGCCTCGAACCGCAGAAGAGCTGGGAAGTCAACGAGCCCGCGAAGCTGGCCGAGGTCATCACAGTCCTCGAACGCATCGCAGCGGACACCGGAGCAACGTTCGCCGATGTCCTGGCGATCGCTGGCGGCGTCGGCATCGAAACCGCGGCGAAGGCCGCAGGCCATGATGTCAGCGTTCCGGTCACGACCGGCCGCGGTGACGCGACCCAGGAGCAGACCGATGTCGATTCGTTCTCGTACCTGGAGCCGACACACGACGGATTCCGTAACTATCTGACAGAGGATCTGCCCCTGTCGGCCGAGTTCCTCCTTCTGGACAGGGCCAGCCTGCTCGGTCTGACTCCCTCGGAGATGACCGTGCTCATCGGTGGGCTGCGCGTCCTCGGCGCGAACTACCAGGATTCCGAACTCGGTGTCTTCACCGACCGTCCGGGCGAGCTGACGAACGACTTCTTCGTCAACCTGCTCGAGCTGGGCAACGTCTGGAAACCGGTCGGGCCGTCCGAGTCCGCCAACGTCTACGAGTGCTTCTCCCCCGCAGGAGAGAAGCTGTGGACCGGCAGCCGGATCGATCTGCTCTTCGGTGCCAATTCCGAACTGCGCGCCATCGCCGAGGTGTACGCCTCCGATGATGCCCAGGAGAAGTTCGTCAACGACTTCGTCAAGGCCTGGAGCAAGCTCGTCGAAGCAGACCGCTTCGACCTGCACCGCTGACGGAGACCTCCTCCGCCGAGTGTTCTGAGCGCTCATGACTGTGCCCCTGCCAATGCGGCGGGGGCACAGTCGTGTCTCGCGATATGCGTCCCCCGCTACACTGGTCACCATGGTCACAGACGATTCCCCGCACTCGCCAGCGCCCCGCATCCGAGCCTCTGACAAGGACCGCGACGCCGTTCTCGGAGTCATCACCGACGCGGTCAGCAACGGTCGGCTCGACCCGGACGAGACCGCCGAACGCCAGGATGAGGCGATTTCGGCGAAGTACCTCGACGAACTGATGCCGCTCATCCACGATCTCCCCGAAGGTCATGACCTCTACCGGTCCCTGCAGCGGCAGACCGGCGGAACGACCGCGGGGACATCACTCGCCCGCAGCGACGGGCCCACCTCGCTGGCTCCGATGGCGGAACCGGGCACAGCGGAGCCGATGAACTCGGTGGCGATCATGTCCGGGCGCGAACTCGATGTGCCAGCAGGCACGGCCGAGGTGACGACCTACTCACTCATGGGCGGCGACAACATCGACCTGTGCGACGTCATGGGACCGGGAGTCACCGTGTCGCTGACGTCGTATTCTATGATGGCAGGCCACGACATCTACGTGCCGCCAGGTGTGCGCATCCGCGACGATACGATCAACATCATGGCCGGAAATGAGATCCGCGGCTCCGCCAAAGGCGACGGATCCAACGGGACGCTCATTCTCAAAGGAGTCTCCTTCATGGCCGGCCATGACGTGCATTTGGCCAAAGGCTACCGAGCAAAGGATCAGGGGCAACTCGAATGAAGATAGGTGTACTCACCTCCGGCGGCGACTGCCCCGGACTCAACGCGGTCATCCGCGGAATCGTCCGCAAGGGCATCCGCTCCCACGAGGATACGTTTGTCGGAATCCGCGACGGTTGGCGCGGCCTGCTCGAAGACGACATGTTCGACATGACGATGCTCGACGTCCGTGGACTCTCAGGACGAGGCGGCACCATCCTCGGCACCTCCCGCACCCACCCGTACGAGGGCGGCGGACCGAATCGGATGCGCGAGGTCATGGCCTCCCACGACATTGACGCCATCATTGCGATCGGCGGCGAAGGCACACTGGCAGGCGCCTCTCGACTCGTGACCGAGGAGGGACTCAACATCATCGGAGTCCCTAAGACCATCGACAACGATCTCAGCGGCACCGACTACACCTTCGGCTTCGACTCCGCCCAGGCCATCGCGACCGAGTCCATCGATCGGCTCCGCACAACGGCGGAGTCCCATCATCGATGCATGGTCATCGAGGTCATGGGCCGCAACGTCGGATGGATCGCACTGCATGCGGGAATGGCCGGTGGCGCTCACGCTATCCTCATGCCGGAGTTTCCCGTCTCCTTCGACCAGATCGAGGAATGGGTGACATCGGCCAGGGACCGCGGCCGTGCCCCGATCGTCGTCGTGGCCGAGGGCTTCATTCCCGAGGGGCTCGACGAGCAGGTGTCCGATCGCGGTGTCGACAACAAAGGACGGACCCGCCTCGGCGGGATTGCGGATTTCCTGGCTCCGAAGATCGAAGAGATCACGGGAATCGAATCGCGTGCCACCATCCTCGGTCATCTGCAGCGAGGGGGCTCCCCCACCGCCTATGACCGGGTCCTATCGACCCGGCTGGGGATGGCCGCGGCGGACCTTGCTCAGAGCGGCGACTGGGGCAAGATGGCGAGCCTCAGGGGCACGGAGATCCACTCGGTCGATATGGCATCGGCCGTCGACCGTCTCAAGTCGGTCCCGCTTCAGCGCTGGGAAGAGGCTCAGGTCCTCTTCGGCTGAAGACCCGTCCTGCACGGACGCCTTCATGCACGCCTTCACGGACGGTTCGCCTCGAATCAGCAACGGTTGGTAAGTCTGTCGCGAATCGAAGAAGATTCTCGAAGCAGACTTACCAACCGTTGGCACGAACCGCCGGTCTGGAGGCGACCACGCCGTTCGGGAGCCACCCGACGGCGTTCGGGAGGGACCCACGGCAGTCAGACTTAGGGCAGCGCGTTCTCTCTGCGCGTGATTCATGAGGGAAATGTGCCGCCCAGTAAACCTTCTGCACGTGAATAGGCGAAGAGGGGCACCCGCCAGTTGGCGGGTGCCCCTCTTGCTGTGACTGCTGGCTGAGGCCTCCTGGCCGGAGTCTTAGGACTCCGCGGCGGGCCTCAGCCTCATGCGTTCAGCTTCAGCTGAACGCACCGTAGTCGTAGTCTTCCAGCGGGATGGCGGATCCGGAATCGGAGCCGATGCCTGCGTAGAAGTCGCCGTAGCTGTTCGTGAACATCTCGGCCTTCGCCTCCTCCGTCGGCTCCACCACGATGTCGCGGTGTGTCTGCAGGCCGGTGCCCGCAGGGATGAGCTTACCGAGGATGACGTTCTCCTTGAGTCCGAGCAGTGTGTCCGACTTGCCTTCCATAGCGGCCTCGGTGAGGACGCGTGTCGTCTCCTGGAAGGACGCGGCGGACAGCCACGAATCGGTGGCCAGAGAGGCCTTCGTGATACCCATGAGCTCGTCACGAGCCGATGCCGGCTGGCCGCCTTCGGCAACCACACGGCGGTTCTCGCCCTGGTAGCGACCACGGTCGACCAGCTCGCCGGGCAGCAGGTTCGTGTCGCCCGACTCGATCACGGTCACGCGACGCAGCATCTGCCGGACGATGACCTCGATGTGCTTGTCGTGGATGCCCACGCCCTGCGAGCGGTACACCTTCTGCACCTGCTCGACGAGGAACCGCTCAGCTTCACGACGACCACGGATGCGCAGCACCTGCTTGGGATCGACAGCACCGACGACCAGCTGTTCGCCGGCCTTGACGTTCTGTCCGTCCTCAACGAGGAGACGGGCACGCTTGGACACTGCGTGCTCGATCTCTTCGCCACCGTCATCGGGGGTGATGACGACGAAGCGGGTCTTGCGGCTGTCATCGACCTTGACACGTCCGGTCGCCTCGGCGATGGGAGCAAAGCCCTTCGGTGTGCGAGCTTCGAAGAGCTCGGTCACACGCGGCAGACCCTGGGTGATGTCACCCGTAGCAGCCGCCGCACCACCCGTGTGGAAGGTACGCATGGTGAGCTGGGTTCCCGGCTCACCGATCGACTGGGCAGCGACGGTACCGATGGCTTCGCCGATGTCGACGAGCTTTCCGGTGGCCATCGAACGGCCGTAATGCATGGCCGAGATCTGCGTATCGGAATCTGCGGTGAGCACGGAGTGAACCTTGAGCTCTTCAATTCCGGCTGCGACCAGCGTATCGATCGTGTCTGCGGTCACGTCGGTCTTCGCCGGGACGATGACATTGCCATCGGCGTCGGAGACGTCTGAGACCGTGAGGCGACCGTAGAGACTGGTCTCTGCATACTCGTGCGGCACGAGGTTGCCCTCGTGGTCACGCTCGGCTGCAGGCAGAGTGATGCCCTTATTGGAATCGGCTTCAGCGGTGCGCACGATGACGTCCTGTGACACGTCGACGAGACGACGGGTCAGGTAACCGGAGTCAGCGGTACGCAGAGCGGTATCGGCCAGACCCTTACGAGCACCGTGCGAGGCGATGAAGTACTCGAGCACCGAAAGACCCTCACGGTAGTTCGAAACGATCGGGCGAGGGATGATCTCACCCTTCGGGTTCGTCACCAGGCCACGCATACCGGCCAGCTGGCGGACCTGCATCCAGTTACCGGATGCACCGGACTCCACCAGACGCATAACCGAGTTCTCCTCTGGGAAGCTCGTGCGCATGACCTGGTCGACCTTCTCGGTCGTCTCGGTCCAGAGCTTGACCAGTTCGTTGCGGCGTTCGTCGTCGGTGAGCGCACCGAGTTCGTACTGCTGCTGAACCTTCGTATCGAGAGCCTCGGCGTGATCGATGATCTCCGGCTTGGCCACAGGTGAGACCACATCGGACATCGAAATAGTGATGCCCGAACGAGTTGCCCAGTAGAAGCCGCCGGCCTTGAAGTTGTCCAAGGTGTGTGCGACCTCGACTTTGGGGTATTCCTCGGCCAGGTAGTTCACAATGCGGCTGAGTGCCTTCTTGTCGATCGTGGAGTTCACGAACGAGTAGTCAGCAGGCAGGTAGTCATTGAACTGTGCGCGACCCAGGGTGGTCTGCACGTCCAGCGGATCGCCGGCTTCCCAACCTTCAGGAGTCTCGAGATCGTCACCGGGGACGACGTTCTCAAGGCGGATCGTGATGTTCGAACCCAGATCCAGCTCGCCACGGTCGAAGGCCATGATGGCTTCGCCGAGACCGGAGAAGGAGCGCCCTTCGCCGGCCAGTCCCTTGCGTTCGGAGGTGAGGTGGTACAGACCGATGATCATGTCCTGTGAGGGCATGGTCACGGGCTTGCCGTCCGAAGGCTTGAGGATGTTGTTGGCGGAGAGCATGAGCACGCGTGCCTCAGCCTGAGCCTCGGGGCTCAGCGGCAGGTGGACTGCCATCTGGTCACCGTCGAAGTCAGCGTTGAACGCCGAACAGACGAGCGGGTGCAGCTGGATGGCCTTACCCTCGATGAGCTGAGGTTCGAACGCCTGGATGCCCAGACGGTGCAGGGTCGGTGCACGGTTGAGCAGCACCGGGTGTTCGGTGATGACCTCTTCGAGCACGTCCCACACCTGAGGGTGCTGACGTTCGACCATCCGCTTGGCCGACTTGATGTTCTGCGCATGGTTGAGATCGACCAGGCGCTTCATCACGAAGGGCTTGAACAATTCCAGAGCCATGGTCTTGGGCAGACCACACTGGTGCAGGTGCAGCTGCGGACCGACCACGATGACCGAACGGCCCGAGTAGTCCACACGCTTGCCCAGGAGGTTCTGACGGAAACGTCCCTGCTTGCCCTTGAGCATGTCCGACAGCGACTTCAACGGACGGTTGCCCGGTCCGGTCACCGGACGACCGCGACGGCCGTTGTCGAACAGCGAGTCGACGGCTTCCTGCAGCATCCGCTTCTCGTTGTTGACGATGATCTCGGGTGCACCGAGATCGAGCAGACGCTTGAGGCGGTTGTTGCGGTTGATCACACGACGATAGAGGTCGTTGAGGTCAGACGTGGCGAAACGTCCACCGTCGAGCTGCACCATGGGGCGCAGCTCAGGCGGCACAACCGGAACAACGTCGAGGACCATGCCCTCGGGGTTGTTATCAGTGGTCAAGAACGCGTTTACGACCTTGAGACGCTTCAGGGCACGGGTCTTGCGCTGACCCTTGCCCGTGGCGATGAGTTCACGCAGCTTCTCCGATTCGGCCTCGAGGTCGAAGTCGAGCAGCCGCTTCTGGATCGCCTCGGCGCCCATGGCACCGGTGAAGTACAGACCGAAACGGTGGAACATCTCGCGGTACAGGCTCTCGTCGCCTTCGAGGTCGTTGACCTTGAGGCTCTTGAACCGGTCCCACACCTGGTCAAGACGGTCGACCTCGCGGTCGGCGTTCTTGCGCAGCTTCTCCATTTCCTTCTCGGCGACATCGCGCAGCTTCTTCTTGGCCGGGGCAGAGCCGCCGTCGGCCTCGAGAGCTGCCAGATCCTCTTCGAGCTTCTTGGCACGACGGTCGATGTCGGCGTCACGGCGAGTGCCGATCTGCTGCTTTTCGATGTCGATCTTGTTCTGCAGACTGGGCAGATCACGGTGACGAGAATCCTCATCCACCGAGGTGATCATGTAGGCAGCGAAGTAGATGACCTTCTCGAGGTCCTTCGGTGCCAGGTCCAGCAGGTAGCCCAAGCGCGAAGGAACGCCCTTGAAGTACCAGATGTGAGTGACCGGTGCGGCCAGCTCGATGTGTCCCATGCGCTCACGGCGAACCTTGGCGCGGGTCACCTCGACGCCGCAGCGCTCACAGATGATGCCCTTGAAGCGGACACGCTTGTATTTGCCGCAGGCGCACTCCCAGTCGCGAGTGGGTCCGAAGATCTTCTCGCAGAAGAGTCCGTCCTTCTCGGGCTTGAGTGTGCGGTAGTTGATGGTCTCAGGCTTTTTCACCTCACCGTGTGACCAGCCGCGGATGGATTCCGCGGTAGCAAGACCGATACGTAGCTCATCAAAGAAATTGACGTCAGGCACGTAAATCCTCTTTCCTGGCGGTGAACGTCTCGTTCACCGCGAAGTTGTGTCGGTTGAAGTGGAAGTCCTCAGACTTCTTCTACGGTCTGGGCTTCACGGCGTGACAAGTCGATGCCGAGCTCTTCAGCTGCCCGGTAGACCTCGTCCTCGCCGTCACGCATCTCAACCTCGGCGCCGTCCGAAGACAGAACTTCAACGTTGAGGCACAGGGACTGCATCTCCTTGATGAGGACCTTGAACGACTCGGGGATTCCCGGATCGGGCAGGTTCTCTCCCTTGACGATGGCCTCATAGACCTTCACACGGCCCGGGATGTCATCGGACTTGATCGTCAGCAGTTCCTGCAGCGTGTACGCCGCACCGTAGGCCTCGAGGGCCCACACTTCCATCTCACCGAAGCGCTGGCCGCCGAACTGCGCCTTACCACCGAGCGGCTGCTGGGTGATCATCGAGTACGGACCGGTCGAACGCGCGTGGATCTTGTCGTCGACGAGGTGGTGGAGCTTGAGCATGTACATGTAACCGACAGCGATCGGGTACGGGAACGGCTCACCGGAGCGACCGTCGAACAGCTGGGCCTTGCCCGAAGAGTCGATGAGGCGGTCCCCATCGCGGTTCGGAGTCGTGGAGTCCAGCAGTCCGCGCAGCTCCTGCTCATGCGCACCATCGAAGACCGGGGTGGCCAAGTTGGTGCCGGCTTCGGCCTCGCGGGCCGCAGCAGGAAGGTCGGCAGCCCACTCGGGGTTGCCTTCGATCTTCCAACCCTGCTTCGAGATCCACCCGAGGTGGACTTCGAAGACCTGTCCGATGTTCATACGACGGGGAACACCGTGGGGGTTGAGGATGATGTCGACGGGTGTTCCGTCGGCCAGGAACGGCATGTCCTCAACGGGCAGGATGGTCGAGATGACACCCTTGTTGCCGTGACGACCGGCCATCTTGTCACCGATGGTGATCTTACGACGCTGAGCGACGTAGACGCGGACCATCTGGTTGACACCCGGCGAGAGCTCATCGTCTTCCTCGCGGTCGAAGACGCGGACACCGATGACGGTTCCGATCTCGCCGTGAGGCACACGCAGTGAGGTGTCGCGGACTTCGCGGGACTTCTCACCGAAGATCGCGCGCAGCAGGCGCTCTTCCGGTGTCAGCTCGGTCTCACCCTTCGGGGTGACCTTGCCGACGAGGATGTCGCCGTCGGTGACTTCGGCGCCGATGCGGATGATTCCGCGGTCGTCGAGGTCTGCCAAGGCGTCCGGCGAGATGTTCGGGATATCGCGGGTGATCTCTTCGGCACCGAGCTTGGTGTCGCGAGCATCGACCTCGTGCTCCTCGATGTGGATCGAGGACAGAACATCATCCTGGACGAGGCGCTGGGAGAGGATGATCGCATCCTCGAAGTTGTAGCCTTCCCAGGACATGAATGCCACGAGAAGGTTCTTGCCCAGAGCCATCTCACCGTTCTCAGTGGACGGTCCGTCAGCCAGAACCGTGCCTGGTGTGACGCGATCGCCTTCGTCGACGATGATGCGCTGGTTGTACGAGGTTCCGTGGTTGGAACGCTTGAACTTCGACGCACGGTAGGTCTGCATCGTGCCATCGTCAGCCAGCACGGTGACGAAGTCAGCGGACACCTCTGTGACGACGCCTGGGCGATCGGCAGTGATGACATCGCCGGCGTCGACAGCAGCGCGGTATTCCATGCCGGTGCCCACGACTGGGGACTCCGACATCACCAGCGGCACAGCCTGACGCTGCATGTTCGCACCCATGAGGGCACGGTTCGCGTCATCGTGCTCGAGGAACGGAATCAGTGCGGACGCAACGGAGACCATCTGACGTGCAGAGACGTCCATGAAGTCAATCGTGTCGTACTGAACCAGCTCGGCTTCGCCGCCGCCGCCCTTAGGACGAGCAAGAACTTCGACTTCAGCGAAGCGCTGCTCTTCGGTCAGCGGCGCATTGGCCTGCGCGATGTTGAACTCGAGCTCATCGTCGGCAGTCAGGTACTCGGTGTCATCGGTGACGACGCCGTCGATGACCTTGCGGTACGGCGTTTCGATGAATCCGAATGGGTTGATGCGGGCGTAGGACGCCAGCGAACCGATCAGACCGATGTTCGGGCCTTCGGGAGTCTCGATGGGGCACATACGTCCGTAGTGCGACGGGTGAACGTCACGGACTTCCATGGCGGCACGGTCACGAGAGAGACCGCCAGGTCCCAGTGCGGACAGACGACGCTTGTGAGTCAGACCCGCGAGCGGGTTGTTCTGATCCATGAACTGCGAGAGCTGCGAGGTGCCGAAGAACTCCTTGATCGCAGCCACCACGGGGCGGATATTGATCAGGGTCTGAGGTGTGATCGCTTCAACGTCCTGGGTCGTCATGCGCTCACGCACGACGCGCTCCATACGAGAGAGTCCGGTGCGGACCTGGTTCTCGATGAGCTCGCCGACCGCGCGGATGCGACGGTTGCCGAAGTGGTCGATGTCGTCGAGCTTCACGTTGAGCTCGATGTTCTCGCCCTCACGGATGCCCTTGGAGGTTTCGACACCGGCGTGCAGGGACACGAGGTAACGGATGGTCGCAACCACGTCATCAGTCGAGAGGACCGAGTCACTCAGCGGTGCATCGACGCCCAGCTTGCGGTTGACCTTGTAGCGGCCGACCTTGGCCAGGTCGTAGCGCTTGGGGTTGAAGTACAGGTTGTTGAGCAGGTTACGTGCCGCTTCAGCGGTCGCGGGTTCTGCCGGGCGCAGCTTCTTGTAGATGTCGAGCAGCGCTTCGTCCTGTGTGCTGACCGTGTCCTTTGCCATGGTCTCGCGGATCGACTCGAACTCGCCGAACTCCTCGAGGATCTTCGCTTCGGACCAACCGAGGGCCTTGAGCAGCACAGTCACGGACTGCTTGCGCTTGCGGTCGAGACGCACGCCGACCTGGTCGCGCTTGTCGACCTCGAATTCCAACCATGCACCACGTGACGGGATGATCTTCGCAGTGAAGATGTCCTTGTCCGTGGTCTTGTCGACGCTGGACTCGAAGTAGGCGCCGGGCGAACGCACTAGCTGCGAGACGACGACGCGCTCGGTGCCGTTGACGATGAACGTGCCTTTGTCGGTCATGAGTGGGAAATCACCCATGAAGACCGTCTGGCTCTTGATCTCGCCTGTGTTGTTGTTCATGAATTCGGCGGTCACATAAAGTGGCGCCGAATAGGTCATGTCGCGTTCCTTGCACTCATCGATGGAGTACTTGGCAGCTTCGAACCGGTGCTCCCGGAACGACAGCGACATCGATCCACCGAAGTCCTCGATCGGTGAGATCTCTTCGAAGATATCTTCGAGTCCCGAAGTGGTAGCGACGGAATCGTCTCCGATTTCGATGGCTTCGGCTACGCGGTCCTGCCACGTTTCTGAGCCGATGAGCCAATCGAAGCTGTCGGTCTGCAGACCGAGCAGATCGGGAACCTCGAGCGGTTCGCGAATCTTCGCGAAGGAGATTCTCTTGGGGGCGTTAGCGGTCCTGGTGTTATCGTTGGCGGCGGCCAATGGGGTCCTTCCGAATGCTTCACCAATTGATAGGTTGACTGTCCACCCGAAGTCACATCGACAGTCCCAGGTGTGTCAGATTTCGACACCGGGCGACAACGTGGTTCACTTGAGTGGAAATGAGGTGCCCCCCGCTATATGAAGGCACGCCACAGGCAGATCAACGCAAATATCAAGCCTATAGCAATCGGTCAAGTCATGCAAGATGTTTTTTCCACAGACCGACCCATGCCCAGGTTGCGAATCCAGCCCTGTCATTGATGAGAAGCATCCACGAGTTCTCCACCGCGTTCCACGTGTAGATCCGTTCCACGCTGGCGCGCTCACCCAGAGCCACATGATTGGCGATCTTCAGCGCCGTGCCGAGTCCGTGTCCACGGTGTTCACGGGCCACAAGAGTCGAACCCTGCCATCCCACCACTGGCCGCTCCTCGAAGTGAGCGACCTCGGTGAAGCCGGCGGCGGCGTCACCTTTGAGAGCTAGAGCCGTGCCGAGGCGCTCGTGCCCCTCGCTTCGTGTCGCGTTGAGGGCGCGGACTCGCGCGGCGTCCCACTTCTCCTCCTCCCCGAACTCTTCGGCACCGGGGGTATCCGTGGACATCCGCTGGTGTAAGAGGGCGATCGCGTCAAGCCGGTGTTCGGGGGTCGGCCCACTCCATGTCTCAATCGTGTAGCCCTCATCGAGATCGGCGGCGGGCAGCTTCGCCGCCGTGGTGGTCTGCGCCACGGAGCACCGCTCGAGCTGTTTGAACGCGAATCCGTGCCGGAGCAGAAATGCGACGCCCGGGTGCTCGACCGGCAGACTGCCCGCTCCGGATTCGGCGGCCAGGTGCGCACCCCGAAGATCTCCGTCACGAGCCGATGCCGGGATCTCGCAATAACTGGTCAGCTGGGTGCGTCCCTGGTCGGCCAGGGACGCCTCCATGGCGAGGAGCAGCTCGGATCCCAATCCCTGTCTGCGCAGGCCCGGATGAACCGAGCACCACACCTCAGCGACATCGACATTGTCCTGCAGAGTGAGGTACGCGATGCCCTTGGCCACGATGGCCCCACCGCTGCGGCCGATCCACGTCTGATGTGTCACATATTCGTTGGCTGAGACCAGCTCCTGGCGCACTTCGTCTGACCGGGGGTCGAAATCGGTGCCGAGCCCCGATGCCCGGTTGATGAGCGTGTCGAAGTCGACCACCTCGGCGAGGATACCTTCGATCTCATCATCAGTGCGAGACCCGGCCGGAATGTGGGTGATCTCCATGAGCTGACATTCTAGACTGCTCCCATGGTCAATGTCAGTGTTCTCTCTCAGAATCCGGCCGCGGTCAACTGCGGGATCGTCACCGGATCCCAGCGCAGCCTCATCATCGATTCGGGGCCCGGTCCCAGCACGGGCCGGCGGCTCATCCAGCGGGCGCAGGAGCTGAGCACTGCAGAGAACGGCCGGGAGAATCCCCTCGATGCGGCCATCACCCACGATCATTGGGACCATTTCTTCGGCAGTTCCACACTGGCAGCAGAGGGGGTGGAGACCTTCCACGTCTCCGATTCGTTCGCCCGAGACCAGGAGGCGACGGCCTGGATCGCACTCGACGCCGTCCGCACTGCGCCCGAGACCGCCGAGTTCGCATCTGAGCTGCCGGAAGACCCCAACTCCCTCATCGTCACCGTCTCTCCCGTCGACGCGGCCGAGTCGACGAGCATGCTCGACCTCGGTGACTGCCGGGTCGAATTCCACGTGCTCGGCGGACATTCCACCGCGGACCTCGTCGTGCGTTTGATCGATCAGGGAATCGTGTTCGCCGGTGACCTGGTCGAGGAGGGCGATCCCCCGCAGGTGGGCAACGACGCATCATTGAGCGAGTGGGTGAGCAGCCTGCAGACGCTGCTGTCCTTCCCCGAGGCCGCTCTCTTCGTCCCCGGCCACGGCGTGCCCGTGGACCGGGCATTCGTGGAGCGTCAGCTTGCCGATATCGATGGCCTGCGGATGAATCAGGCCGACGCCGAGGTGGCTCTGCCCGCTCGTGTCATGCCAGGTGACCATGACCGGAGTCTGCCCCGGGAGATCACGCTCCCTCTGGAGACGTCAGCCGGCTGAGCGTTGCAGCGCGGTGACGAGATCTCCGCCGATGGCTCCGAACAGGGTCTGCGCCCAGATGCTGTCGCCCTCGACGTAGGGTTTGTTCCCGTCGAAGATCCATTGGAGCCGATTGCCGGCCTGCCGATCGTGCTGGCAGCTGCCGCACACGGGCACCCGAACCCCTGAGCCATCCGCATCGAGGCGCGTCGTCGACCGCGCTTCTCCGTGTAACGGATTGATAGTGCACAGACTCTGCGGGAGCTTGCTGCGTCCCCGGTTGCCGGCCTTCTTCGTCTGACCGGAACCCACCTCGGCGATCTCACGTCCTGCCTGCCGGAGCAGGACCATGGCTCCGGCAAGGTCGATGCGCTCCGATGACTCGTCGTCGACGATCTGGCGCGCAATCTGATAGGCATCGAGCGCCTTCGCAACCTTGGCGGCTTTGACTCCATCGAGGCGTTGGGTCTGGAGATGATCGATCTTCTCCGCAATCCGATTCGTGTCGTCGTTGATGTCCTCTCGCAGAGACTCGCGCTGCAGAGTGTCGACCCGGTCCAGCAGTTTGCTGGGCAGACGGAATTCGTGGTGTCTGCGCGTCTCCGCCGCTCTCGCCTTGATCGTGCGGACCAGGTAGAGCCCTGCGATGACGAGAGCGAGCACGAGGACCGCTCCCCCGAGGAACAGCGGAGAGAATCCGTCCGCATTGCTGTCCTCGGCAAAGTCGCTGCCGGGTTCTTCCTGCCCGGTAGTCGATTCGCCAGACTCCGTGCGCGTCTGCGGGTCGGCGTAGAGGTTGAGGAGTTTGTTCAGCTTCGACAGAGACGGCGACCCGACGTTCCACTGCTCCCGGGCGATGGAGTACTGATCCATCACCTGATATGACAGATCATGATCGGCATCGAGCTTCACCTCGGTGTAGAGATCGGACGTGTTGCTGACCATGATGAAGGAGCCCTGCCCTCCATGGTCGGCCGCCACGTCCCTGAGCAGCTGGAGGTCGACTGCCTCATCGTCCACGGCGATGACGTAGACCTTGAAGTCCAGTCCGTCCGCGGTGGTCTTCGCCTTGTCGAAGAGGCGAGCGTCGAGGGTGCCCGCCGCGGACTCGTCCACGTAGAAGGGATCCGCCTTGAGAGATTCGGCGATCTGATGTGCGTCCACGGTCACTTCCTTCGGTTCCGGTGATTGACGGACCTGCGGCTCATCGCCTGCGCGGTCGCCTCTTTCTCGCGACGGAGATAGCCCAGGATGGCAACGCCGATGACGGCGATGACTGCACCGACTATGAGGCCGAGACCGGCGCCGCCGAATGCTGAACTCAGTGAGTACGTGAGCTCGCGCCAATCGTCCGAGTTGTCTTCGGTCACAAGGGGCTCGGCTTCGCTCGCCTCCAGCGGCTGGGTCTCCTTCAGTGCCCGCTCCCAGATCAGAGCAGTCTCGGTCAGCGAGTCATCGGAGCCCATCTCCGGATAGTCCTGCAGCTTGCGTTCGATGTCTTTCGATCCGACTCCCTGTCCGATGGGGCTGACGACGAGCACGGTGGCTTCGTCGACGGAGAGTTCATGGGCGATGCGTGCGGCCTTGAGGTTCAGATTCGCATCGGTGTCGTCGAGCATGGTGTGGTTGACGAAGGCCACATAGATGGGCGAGTCGAGGTCCGTGACTTCGCTGCGGACGGCTTCCAGGCCGGCGTCGTCGACGTCGAATGCGAGGTAGTCATCGACGTGGATGGTGTCCGCTTCGAGTTTCTTCGCCAGTTCGCGATAGGCGGAGCGGTCGTAGTTCGGGTCGAGTCCGCTCTTGATGCGGTCGTCGTAGACCGAGTCGACCTTGATCTCGTCACTCTTCGCTTCTTCGATCCGTGTCTGCTTCGCATCGTCGAATCGGTACATGCTGATCATGGTCGCGCCGACCGCGACGGCTGCGAAGATGATGACTGCGATGATCGACCTGTGCCACGTGCTCATCGTCGACCACTGCCTGCCCGCGCCCCTGTGGCGACGATCGAGTCCTCAAGAGCCGTGAAGCTTCCGAAGCCCGAGACCGCATAGGCGTCGTCGCGCTGATAGTACGGTATCGGACGCACTCTCTTCCTTCCTGGATTCTTCGGCACCATCAGACACTCCGGTTCGTGTCCGGCGTTGAGGTCGGCTCGGCAGGCGCTGCAGATGCTGATCGTCAGGACGGTCGTCGACTGTTTCCAGACAAATGATTCGATCGGACCTTCGTGAGTCGGGAAGAAGAAGCAGAAGTCCGGCTCCTCGTCTGGTTTCCGATTCTTCTGCGACGTCGATGCCTTCTTCGACGTCGGAGTCTGCTGCAGGGTCCTGCGCACCCAGCGATCTGTGTCGACCAGAGCCGCAATTGCATGGCGGTGGGAGAAGTCGGGGTCACTGGCCCAGTCGGGATGAGCATCGACGATCGCAGAGATCGCCGCTTGGACGCGTCGGCCCCGGTCGTGAAGTTCCCAGCTCTCCTCGGACGGGGCCGCGGGATCGGGCAGGTCACGGAGGGCCGAGTCGACGGCCTGAGGCAGCCGGCGTCGTCGCACCAGCTCTGGACTGTGTGTGAGGTTCTGCCGCCAGGAGTACTTGCTTCGTCGCAGAAGAAGCCATGCACCCAGTCCGAATGCGGCCGCTGCCGTGGCCTTGAATACAAAGCCGTCAGGATCACCGTATTGGAGATCGTTGGCATCGATGTAGTCCAGGTCTTCCGTCCTGCCGTTCCTCGGGTCGAAGTCCGGCGGGGGCGGCGGCTTGGTGCCCTTGACCGTCGCGACGAGCAGGCTCAGATGGTACGGGACTGCGATTTCGACGGGCAGGAAGCGGTCGGTCTTCGAGCGCGCCAGCTCATCGGCGCCCGGCGGGATCGTCGGTCCGGTGTCGTCGACGATGTAGGAGAAGGTACGGGCCGAGTATCCTGCCTCGGCGAAGATGACGATGACCTGGGAGGCGCCGGAACTCTCGAACATCGAGTAGGCGAGGTCCGTGGTGAACCGCGGCCAGCCTTCCTGCGCTTGATCTGAGTTCGAAAGGCCGGGCACGATCGCGATGAAATGTGGAATTCCCGATGTCGACGCATCCGCCGAGGCGCGGGACAGAGATGACTTCTGGCGCGGGGTCAGGCCCGGTTCGATGGATCGATCGATGAAGAGCGGATCGTGGTCCCATCCCGCACGGATGCGGGAGCGCAGCGCCTTGAGCAGGCGAGTCTGCGCGTCAGTCTTCTCAGTCACCTCACAAGATTAATATGGGCCGATCACCGGCCCTAATCCGCGGCGTTCCAAGTTGGGAACATCTCCCCTGCGAGTGAATGCAGAAGACCCCACAGCATCAGCTGTGGGGTCTTCGCTGTGGCAGCAGTCAGACTGCTGCCGAGAAAATCACTTGACGGTGACGGTTGCGCCCGCGCCTTCGAGTGTTTCCTTGGCCTTGTCGGCTGCGTCCTTGGACACTGCTTCGAGGACAGCCTTAGGAGCGCCGTCGACGAGGTCCTTGGCTTCCTTCAGTCCGAGGGAGGTGAGCCCACGAACTTCCTTGATGACAGGAACCTTCTTCTCGCCGGCCGATTCGAGGATGACGTCGAACTCGGTCTGCTCTTCAGCAGGCTCAGCGTCTCCGCCGGCGGCAGGAGCAGCAGCAACTGCAGCAGGTGCAGCAGCTTCAACTTCGAAGACCTCTTCGAACTTCTTGACGAAGTCGGAGAGTTCGATCAGTGTGAGCTCTTTGAAACCTTCAATGAGTTCTTCGGGGGTGAGCTTAGCCATGGTGGCCAGTCCTTCCTTTGGTGGTCACATTGAGCGACCGGGTTTATGGGGTGATGCTCAGGCGTCTGAAGCAGGAGCGTTGTCCTGCTTCTCGCGGAGAGCGTCGACGGTGCGCACGGCCTTGACCATCGGAGCGGTGAACAGGTAAGCCGCCTGGTGGAGGCTTGCCTTCATTGCACCAGCTGCCTTTGCAAGCAGCACTTCGCGTGGTTCGAGGTCGGCGAGTTTGTTGACATTCTCAGCACTGAGGACGGCGCCATCCCAGTAGCCGCCCTTCAATACGAGCTGAGAATTCGCCTTGGCAAAGTTACGCAATGCCTTTGCAGCCTCTGGTGGTTCACCGTTGACGAATGCGATCGCTGTGGGTCCATTGAGGAACTCATCGAGATCGTTGATTCCGGCTTCTTTGGCTGCAATAGCAGTGAGCGTATTCTTTACCACGGCGTAGCTGACGTTCTCACCGAGTGAAACGCGCAGATCTTTCATCTGCGCAACGGTGAGACCGCGGTACTCGGTCAGCAACACAGCATCGGCAGACTCAAACTGCTGTTTGAGCTCCTCTACTGCGGCTGCCTTGTCTGGCCTCGCCATGGTAGTTCCTTTCGTACAGTCGCCGATCGTGTCCGACACCAAAAAAGCGCTCCACGCAGGTATGCGTGAAACGCTTCGAATGATGAGTTCATAGGAACTCATCACAAAGAATCTCGTGCTCACCTGCGCAGGTCACTCGATTGGAGTCTTCGTTCCCGGGCAACAGGATCCGATTGCGAATTCTGTTGGTACCGAAAAGACCGACGGTCTTGGGTAGTTGAAGTCTATCGAAGGTGTTCCCACCAAGTCCAATCGACCGCGGAGATGCTGGACACATACCCTTGCCCACTCCCTGCGTCCCACCCCACGCCCCTCACTGCCGCTTCGGCAACATTCCGGGCGCTGAGCAACCTGCAGACAGATTGCGCAGCGCCCGGAAGGTGGCTGAGCCGGCGAGCGGGTCAGTATTCGATGACGACTCGGCCGTCGATCTTGCCGTGGATCATCTCATCGAGGATCGCGTTGATGTCCTCGAGCGGACGCTTGCTGTAGGTCGGATGGATCTTGCCGGCTGCGTAGAATTCCAAGGCCTCCACCATGTCCTGACGGGTGCCGACGATCGAACCGCGGATCGTCAGTCCTTTGAGGACGATGTCGAAGATGGGAGCCGGGAACTCACCTGGAGGCAACCCGTTGAAGACGATCGTGCCGCCTCGGCGGGTCATCGAGATCGCCTGCCCGAATGCCTTCGGATGCACCGCTGTGACTAGCACTCCGTGTGAGCCTCCGACCTTCTCCTGGATGATGTCGGCCGGCTCCTCAGCAAAGGCATTGACCGTGATCTCCGCTCCGTGCTTCTTCGCCAGCGCCAGCTTGTCATCGGCGACGTCGACGGCGATGACGCGCATCCCCATCGCCACCGCATACTGCACGGCGATGTGGCCGAGCCCGCCGATGCCGGAGATGACGACCCATTGCCCAGGCTTCACCTCGGTGCGCTTGAGTCCCTTGTAGACGGTGACGCCGGCACACAGCACGGGTGCGATCTCGTATGGGTCGGACCCCTCCGGGATGATGGCGGCGAACTTCGTGTCGACGAGCATGTACTCACCGAACGATCCGTCGATTCCGTAACCGCCGTTGACCTGCTGCTCGCAGAGCGTCTCCCACCCTTGACGGCAGTGCTCGCATGTTCCGCAGGCGCTCCACAGCCAGGCGTTTCCGATCATCTGTCCGACCTTGACATCTGTGACGTCGGGCCCGACCTTCTCGACGGTTCCGACACCTTCGTGGCCGGGGATGAGAGGAACCTTCGGTTTGACCGGCCAGTCGCCGTGTGCCGCGTGCAGGTCGGTATGGCAGACCCCCGAGGCGATGAGTTTGACCAATGCCTGGCCGGGTCCGGGCTCGGGGATCTCGTTGTCTCCGACGACGAGATCCTGTCCGAATCCCTCAACTACTGCTGCTTGCATTACCGACATCATTGACTCCTTTGTGGTGATGTTGACTGTGCTGGTGGTGTGTTGAATGTATTGACTGCGTCGTTGCCGTTGTGGCCGCGTCGCACGGACTCAGAAGAAGCCCTGGGCGTTCTCCGAGTAGCTGACCAGCAGGTTCTTCGTCTGCTGGTAGTGGTCGAGCATCATCAGGTGGTTCTCACGTCCGATGCCCGACGCCTTGTAGCCGCCGAAGGCCGCATGCGCCGGGTAGGCGTGGTAGTTGTTGACCCACACACGGCCGGCCTGGATGTCGCGGCCCGCGCGGTAGGCGGTGCTGCCGTTGCGCGACCAGACTCCGGCACCCAGTCCGTAGAGGGTGTCGTTCGCCGTGGAAATTGCGTCGTCGTAGTCGCTGAAGGTGGCCACCGAGACGACTGGCCCGAAGATCTCCTCCTGGAAGATCCGCATCTTGTTGTTGCCTCTGAAGATCGTCGGCTGCACATAGTAGCCGCCGGACAGGTCCCCGCCGAGGTCTGCGCGGGCTCCCCCGGTGAGGACCTCAGCACCTTCCTGCTTCCCAATGTCGAGGTAGGACATGATCTTCTCGAACTGGTCGTTCGATGCCTGGGCACCCATCATGGTGTCCGTGTCCAGAGGGTTGCCCTGCACGATCTTCTTCGTCCGTTCTGCCACCGCTTCGAGGAAGGGATCGGCGATCGATTCCTGGATCAGTGCGCGTGATGGGCAGGTGCAGACCTCGCCCTGGTTGAGCGCGAACATGGTGAAGCCCTCTTGAGCCTTGTCCCAGTAGGCGTCGTCCTTGGCATTGACGTCATCGAAGAAGATGTTCGGGGACTTACCTCCCAGCTCCAGGGTCACCGGGATGATGTTCTGCGAGGCGTATTGCATGATGAGGCGGCCGGTGGTCGTCTCGCCGGTGAAGGCAATCTTCTTGATCCGCTTGTTCGAGGCCAGGGGTTTGCCCGCTTCGAGGCCGAAGCCGTTGACGACGTTGAGGACCCCTTCAGGAAGCAGGTCGCCGATGAGTTCCATGAGGACGAGGATCGAGGCCGGAGTCTGTTCGGCAGGTTTCAGGACGATGGCGTTGCCTGCGGCCAGGGCTGGAGCGATCTTCCACACGCCCATGAGGATCGGGAAGTTCCAGGGAATGATCTGGCCGACGACGCCGAGCGGCTCGTGGAAGTGATAGGCCACCGTGTCGTCATCGATCTGAGAGAGGCCGCCCTCCTGTGCCCGGATCGCCCCGGCGAAGTAGCGGAAGTGATCGATGGCCAGGGGAATGTCGGCGTTGAGGCATTCGCGGACTGCCTTGCCGTTGTCCCAGGTCTCGGCCACCGCGATCATCTCGAGGTTCTCCTCGATCCGGTCAGCGATCTTGTTCAAGATCACTGCGCGCTCCGCGGGCGAGGTCTTGCCCCAGGCCGGAGCCGCCTTGTGGGCGGCATCGAGTGCGAGTTCGATGTCTTCTGCGGTGCTGGCGGGCACTTCGCAGAACGCCTTGCCCGTAATCGGTGTCGGGTTCTCGAAATAGTTCCCGTTGACGGGAGCGACCCACTGTCCGCCGATGAAGTTCTCGTACCGTGACTTGAAGGTGACGAGCGATCCGTCTTGACCAGGCTGAGCGTAAACAGTCATTGCAACTCCTTTGATGCGTATGCGGCGATCGGATGTCTGTCTCCGATTGCTCCGCACACTACGCAGGGCAACGTTGCATGTGGGTTGCATCACATAGGAAGAGCTGCCAGTTCCAGGTCCTCGTATTCAGTATCCGAGGGCTTCGAGTCGCACGACGGCAGCGTTGCGTTCGGGTGCTTCGGGTGGGGCCAGACGCAGCACCGACATCAGCACTTCCGAATCCTCGCGAGCTTCGGCCAACCCCGCATAGCGCCACAGCTGCTGCCAGGTTCCGTTCTGCAGCAGACTCTCTCGGATCAGCGCCTGCAGCTCAGCACCGATCTCCCGGACGCCGGGCGCATCGGAATCGGGCAGCACCTGCCCCTGATAGAAGTTGAGCGCGGTCTCCACGTCCCCTTGGGCCAGGCCCCGGTGCGTGCGCTCGACGTCGCTGTCGATGTCTCCCCGCAGTCGGTAGGGGCGGGCATCGAGGTGCAGGTCGCCGAGGTGGTCAATCGTTCTGCGCAGACGCGCGATCTCCGCCCGGACAGTGACTTCACTTCCACCGAGCGCCCACAGCCGGTCGGCGAGCCCGGCGTTGCTGATGCCGTCGGGGTTGCACGCCAGAAGCAGCAGGATCTCAGCATGTCGTCCCGACAGCGTGATTCGAGTGCCGTCAGGGCTCGAGAGCTGGGGACGGGCGCCGGTGACTTCGAGATAGGCACCGTCACCTGTACCGACAGGAGACAGTCCACCGGAGTCCGGGGTGTAGAGCTTCGACAATCCGGCGCCGGCGGCCTGAGCCGTGGAATTCAGCAACGGCAGGACGATGGACGATACCGCGTCATCACCGCCGGTGACGTCGATGATGCCAAGGACCTGACCGGTCAGCGGATGAGTCACTGGCACTGCACTGCAGCTCCACGAGTGCACCTCGGCGGAGAAGTGTTCGGCCTGACTGATCTGCACGGCAGTGCGCGAGCGCAGAGCGAGTCCGGGAGCGGAGGTCCCCATCACGTCTTCCGACCAGTCGGTGCCCGGCACGAAACCCATGGACTCGGCACGGTTGCGCACGGCGCGCTCACCCTCGACCCACAGGAGACGCCCCTGCTCATCACCGAGTGCCACGAGCAGTCCCGCCTCCTTGGCCGGCTCGATCAGATGCGACTGCAGCAGACCCATGATGGAGTGGAACGGATGACGACGCCTCACCTCGGCGAGCTGATCTGCCTCATAGGCCATGCGCACACGTACTCCACCCGGATCACGAAGACGGCCGAGAGATCGGTTCCAGGACTCGAGGACGGCTGGACGGACTCCGGGGCCCGAAGTCTCCGGAACGGTCAGGGACGCCAGATTGTCATGGGCGCGGCGAACAATGCGCTGATAGTCATCGTGAAGCAGCGGAGTCGAATGCATAGCGGAGCTGTCCACCCCCATCGGCGGTTGTCACACAGTGGTCTTCGGTGCTCACAATCTATCCGCGATACCCAATCCGGGCAAGACCGTATGTCGGTTCTCAGGAAACAGAAAGGGCGGGAAGTGATTGACTCACTTCCCGCCCAGAACTGCTGACTGCGGTTCAATCCCTCAAGGGGATCAGATCACGCGCATCGCCGAACCGTCGATCGGAACGGCAGGACCGTTCGATGTCGTCACGGTCGCCTTCGAGATGTAGCGGCCCTTTGAGGAGCTCGGCTTCAGACGAAGGATCTCGTCGATGGCTGCATCGAAGTTCTCCTGCAGTGCTTCCTCGGAGAAGGAGACCTTCCCGATGATGAAGTGCAGGTTCGAGTGCTTGTCGACGCGGAATTCGATCTTTCCGCCCTTGATCTCGGTGACGGCCTTAGCGACATCCATGGTCACGGTGCCGGTCTTGGGGTTCGGCATCAAGCCACGAGGACCCAGCACCTTACCAAGACGTCCGACCTTGCCCATCATGTCAGGGGTGGCTACAGCCGAGTCGAAGTCGGTGAAGCCATTGGCCACCTTCTCCAGCAGGTCATCGGAGCCGACGAAGTCAGCACCTGCTTCACGGGCAGCTTCTGCACGGTCGCCGGCAGCGAACACCAGGACCCGAGCGGTCTTACCGGTACCATGCGGAAGGTTGACGGTGCCGCGCACCATCTGGTCCGCCTTACGTGGGTCAACGCCCAGGCGGAGAGCGACCTCGACGGTGGCGTCGTACTTTGCCACCGTGGTCTCTTTGGCCAAGGCGATTGCCTGAGCCGGTTCGTATGTCACATCTGCGGCGATCTTCTCTGCCGCGGCCTCATAGGCCTTTGAACGCTTTGCCATCTGCTTATCTCCTTGCAGTCGTGGTGCGGGCTGCGCGAGCCCTACCACAGTGAAATGTCTGGCCTCAGGCCTCGACGTCGGTGGTTACGCCCATGGAGCGAGCGGTGCCGGCGATGATGCGGTCAGCCTGATCCAGGTCATTGGCGTTGAGGTCTGGCATCTTCGTGGTGGCGATCTCGCGCACCTGGTCGGCGCTCAGGTGAGCAACCTTGTCGGTGTGCGGAGTTGCCGAGCCTGACTTCACGCCTGCAGCCTTCTTGATGAGTTCTGCAGCCGGTGGGGTCTTGAGAATGAAGGTGAACGAACGGTCTTCGAACACAGTGATCTCAACGGGAACGATGTTCCCGCGCTGGGACTCTGTGGCGGCGTTGTAAGCCTTGCAGAATTCCATGATGTTGACGCCGTGCTGGGCAAGCGCCGGACCAATCGGAGGCGCCGGGTTAGCGGCACCTGCCTGAATCTGGAGCTTGACGAGGCCGGCTACCTTTTTCTTGGGAGGCATATACGGTCCTTAATATTGAAGTTTCGATGCGCCAGAGAAATACGGCACATCGTTCGAAAACGGCCTCCGATGAGAGCCGAGATCAAACCACACCAGTATTCCATGCCTGCAGACCCTGGAGCAAATGTCGGTGACAGGCATCACCTGGCGCGAATGGCGAAAGGGCCCGGTATTCACCGGGCCCTTTCGCATGTGGCAGATCAGCTCAGAGCTTGG
Source organism: Brevibacterium sp. 239c (assembly GCF_900169365.1). GTDB lineage: Bacteria > Actinomycetota > Actinomycetes > Actinomycetales > Brevibacteriaceae > Brevibacterium. The sequence goes on along the minus strand of NZ_FXZH01000021.1, from coordinate 12,246 downwards.
ACACCTGGTCGAAGCTGAGCTCGACGGGAACGTCGCGTTCGAAGATCGACAGCAGCACGGTGAGCTTCTGCGATTCCGGACGGATCTCCTGAATCGTTGCAGGGTGGCCCTCGAAGGAGCCTTCCTTGACGAGCACAGACTCGCCGACCTCGTACTCCACCTCGGTGATGGGTGCGGATTTGGCGGCCTGCTCGGCCTGCACTCCCTCAGCGGCGGCGGCTTCAGCCTGGCGCTCTTCGAAGATCGGAGCGAGCATCGTGAAGACCTCGTCGATGGACAGAGGAGTGGGGTCGTAGGCGTTGCCGACGAATCCGGTCACACCTGGGGTGTGGCGAACCGCGCCCCAGGACTCATCGGTGAGTTCCATGCGCACGAGCACGTAGCCCGGGATGCGCACACGACGGACCTGCTTGCGCTGGCCGTTCTTGATCTCAACGACATCTTCCATCGGCACCTGCGACTCGAAGATGAACTCTTCGAGATTGAGGCTGATGGAACGATTCTCAAGGTTCTGCTTGACGCGGTTCTCGTAGCCTGCGTAGGAATGGATGACGTACCAGTCACCCTCCAGCATGCGCAGTTCCGACTTGAACTCCTCGGCCGGGTCGACCTCGTCTTCGGCCGGCGCCTCTTCCGTGTCATCGGAATCGGCTGCGGCGCTGTCATCGTCGGTCGGTGCGGAATCGTCAGATGCTTCAGCATCGCCTTCGCCCGAAGCGGCGTCTTCGTCTGGTGTCTCGTCAGCGGGAGCATCGTCGGTCGATGCGTCGTCGGCGCTCACAGCGGAGGTTTCGTTCTCCACGTCTTCCCCCACTGGTGCAGCGCTCGACTCCTCTGGAGTGGCGTTCTGTGTCTCAGGGGTTTCCTGCTCAGGTGAACTGGTATCCGACACCGATCAATTCCTCGCTTCGCGTGTAGTGATTCCCATATGGGAGTGAAGGGTCTGCAACGTGTTTGAAATCCTGATGGTCACCGCTGGGGGTGAGTCACCACAATGGCCACAGCGGTGTTCCGCCGAAGACGAATCCGACGAGCTTGCCGAACACGAGGTCGAGAACCACCACGAGAAGCATCATGAACATGATGAAGCCCAGCACAACCAGGGTGTAATTGACCAGTTGCTTACGTGTCGGGGTGACGACCTTCTTCAGCTCTGCGATGACTTCGCGGAAGAACTGCAGGATTCGTCCGAAGAACCCGAGCTGCTTACGACTGGCGCCCTTAGGCGAATCTCCAGTCTTCTTTGCCGGTGTGTCGCTCACACATCCTCACTCGGTCGGTTCCATTGGGACAGCACAATTGTTCAAGCCCGTCGAGGACGGCGTTTCGCCGATATGACTCAAGCAGATATCAACTGCGCAGGGGTGACAGGACTCGAACCTGCAACCTACGGTTTTGGAGACCGTTGCGCTACCAATTGCGCCACACCCCTTCGATTCGACACCCTCGATTCGTGTTCCTCGAGTCGTGTCCAACCACGAGAAACGAGCATACCGTCTGTGACCGCCGTTAGTCGAACCGGCCGCCCTCCTCTGCCGGAATTCGATCTTCTGCCCCCTCATCCGTCTGTGCTCACGGGGTCAGTCTCGGGTGGCTGAGCGATAAGAGGGACCGGCGCCGGGAAGGTCTTCCAGGGCTCGATGGTGACTGTCTCATCCGGCCTGACGGTGACGATCTGGACGTCGATGGGCCGTTTGGTCCGATTGTCCACACGCAGGATGCTCAGTTCCGCGTTCATCTTCAGCGGCCCCGGGGTCAGAGCGTTCGCCAGGGCTCCCCCTGTCGTCGAACTCAGGTAGCGGACTCCCTGGCCCAGGGTCTCCGGGCCTACTCGCTTGTGCCAGTGTCCGCTGAGGCTGTACTGGGTACATCCGGACCGCAGGGACGGCGCCCCGATCCGCGCATCGTGGATGAGCATGATGTCGAAGTCGCTCGCGCAGGCGTCGTCGCTGAGCTTCTGCGCATACTGATCGGCTGTGAGATCTGTCTCGAGCTGCGGGCCGGATCCGAACACGGTCCGCCTGGGGTCGGGTCCGCCGAAGAAGGTCACGCCGCTCATCTCTGCGCTCGTGTCGTCCAGAACCTTCCAGCCCTGACTTCTCGCATGCTTCGTGGTTTCGGTGGAGTCGTGGTTGCCCTTGACTATCATCCTCGGCAGCTTCTGCGGCAGTTCGTCGTCGAGGACGTCGAGGCAGTAGTTCTCCGCCGTGGTGCCCGTCATCGTCACGTCGCCTCCGTCGATGTAGGCATCGGCGTCGCTCATCCCGGCCACCGCGCCGACCACCCGGGCCATGCCGATATTGCAGTGCAGGTCCGAGCCGAACACGAACGTCGATACGTCGGCCTTCAGCGCCCGATCGTCTTCCACGTGAGGGGGCACCATCCCCTGATCCGACCAGTTGCCGCTCAGGGGCCGTGAGTTCCACTGCTTGCGCAGGTTCACCAGCACCTGGTCGTAGAAGGCGTCGTTGTCGTCGGAGAAGTCTTTGACGGCTGTGAACGCTGTATCGATGACCCCGCCGAGGCGACCCGTGACCTGGGCGCCCGCCAGCGGTGTCCCGTCGAAGGCGGGATCGGCTACGAGGGGTTTGGGTCGGGTGAGCACGGCGGTGCCCACACTGGTAAGAACGAGGATGGCGACCAGGCCGATGGCGATGAGTTCTTTACCAACGAAGGCCCTCCCGATTCCTGCGATCCGTACAGGTCCGAGGATGAACGCCGTGGCCACGGCCACACCGCTGATGAAGCACACGGCCAGGGCCCACCGAGAGAGGATCTCAGTGGTCAGGCCGTCGACGACCTCGTTGACCTGCGCTTGCGGGGCTGAGAACAGGGAGGCGTAGGAGGCGATGTCGCCGCCCAGAGCATCGACTGCCCCTCCCCCGGTTCCCGGGTCCGATTCCTCGGTGGCATCCCGATCAGACCGCCGTTCGGAGCCACCCTCATCCTCCTCGGCTCCGGAGACTGGGATCTGGCCGATATCGACGGTCAGTCCCAGCCCCAGCGGCAGATAGTCACCCGCAGGCACGAGCAGTTTGCCCAGCGGACCGAAGTCGACGGTCAGCCGAGAGTCGGACGTGATCTGATAGCGGGCTTCATGCGGCCCGAAGCTGAGATCTGCACGGGCAGAGAACAGTGCCCATGGCAGGGTCACGACTGCGACGACAGCTAGGAGGATGAGCAGAGCTGCGGTTCTCCGACGAGGTGACACGGGAGACACCCGACTCAGAGTGAGCAGGCGATGAACGTGGGCTCCGGCTCGAGGACGATGCCGAACCTCTCATTCACCCCGTCGACCACGGTGCGGGCAAGTTCGAGAACGTCGTCTGTCGCCGCTTCGCCGCGATTCGTCAGCGCCAGGGTGTGCTTGGTCGACAGGCTCGCTCGGCCTGCTCCGACGCTGAAGCCTTTGGAGAAACCGGCATGTTCGATCAGCCAGGCGGCGGAGGTCTTCGTCTGTCCTTCGATCGTTGATCCGCTCAGCGGGTCGGTGACCGGATAGCGGGGGGCTTCGGTGGGCAACTTGGCCGGATCGTCCACGATCGGGTTCGTGAAGAACGAACCCGCTGACCAGGTATCGTGGTCCTGAGGGTCTAAGACCATGCCCTTGGACCTGCGCAGGGAGATTACGCTGGTGCGCACCGACGTAGCCGGCACCGACTCCCCGATCTCGACGTCCAACGCCGAGGCCAGCTGTGAGTAGCGCACCGGCAGGGAGTCTGAGCTGCGGTGCAGATCGAAGGTCACCGACAGCACCAGGTACTGGGCTGTTCCGGTTCTCTGCTGCGCCCGCTTCAACGCCGAGGTCCGGTAGCCGAATTCGAGTTCGACAGCGCTGAAGTGGCGGACCTGACCGGCGAGACGATCGAAGACCTCGACCGAGGTGATGAGTTCGGCGACCTCTGTCCCGTAGGCACCCACATTCTGGATCGGGGTCGCTCCGACGGAGCCGGGGATCCCGGACAGGGCTTCGAGACCGGAGAGTCCGCAGCCGAGGGTGTAGGCGACGAATTCGTCCCAGTTCTCCCCCGCCTCGGCGGTGACACGGGTTTCGGTCTCCGAGGTATCGGTCATCGTCACACCCTTAGTGGCGACCACGCAGACGTCGGCATCGAAACCGGCATCGGAGACGAGGAGATTCGACCCGCCGCCGATGAAGAGGACATCGGCAGCGGGGCGAGCCGACAGACTCAGGGGATGTTCACGAGAGAACTCGACAAGCTCGTTCCTGGTCTCCGCGATGTGCAGATTGGCCGCAGGACCACCGAGATGGAATGTCGTGAAATCTGCCAGATCCTTCGTCACCGCGAGACTCGGATCTGGGTGCGGCTGAGCACATCCTGGTCTCCGGACTTCACCGTGACATCGATGCGAGCGGTGCCCACAGCAGCGTCGACGGCGCCGACGACTCCGGTCATCGACAGGGTCGCGGTGGGGGCGGCCGGGGTGCCGGATTCGGCGTCGGGGACGAGCACCGGCGCGGAGAACCGTGTCCGGTAGTCGACGATCGCGCCGGGATCGCCGATCCACTCGACGATAGGAGCAACGACGACAGCCATCGAGAGCATGCCGTGGGCGATGACGCCGTCCAGGCCGACCTCCTTGGCGAAACGTTCGGACCAGTGGATCGGGTTGTGATCACCTGAAGCGCCGGCATAGTCGACTAGCGACGCCCGTGACAGGGGAATCTCGGCTTCGACGACGGTGTCTCCGATGGTCAGCTGGGACAGGTCGGTGACGCTCATTCTCCGTCTCCTCTCACAACGATGGTCGAGGTCACTGTGACGACCGGCTGCTGCGCAGCGTCGGTGATCTCGGTGCGGGTGGTGATCATAGCGTTGCTGCCCGCGGCGCGCACGCCGTCGACGTAGGTCGTGGCGGACAGGCTGTCGCCGGCGACGATGGGGCGGGTGATGCTGAACTGCTCAGAGCCGTGGACGACCTTGGAGAAGTCGATGCCGGACTCAGGGTCACTGATATAGGCCGCTTCAGACTTCTGCGCGATGATCACGGCGAAGGTGGTCGGTGCCACGACGTCGTGATAGCCCAGGGCGATCGCCGCCCCGGTGTCGAAGTGGTAGTCGGCCTTCGCATTGGTGGCCAACGCGAATTCCGCGACCGCCTCCCTCGACACCTCGTAGGGACGAGGCAGGGAGTAGCTGGTTCCCTGCTTATCGGTATTCACCGGCATAGTGGCTCTCTTTCGAAAAGACGTCGTGAACCCAGCCTAGCGGCCTCTCACCATGCGCGGGGAATTGCCCCGACCGATGGCTCAGAGCACGGATTTGACGCCGAATTCGCATCGGGTTCACTCAATTGGTGCACCATCGTCCTCAGCCCCCGAAAACTGGTATAGGTTGTTGTCCACATCACATTTGACGTTCGGCCTTTCGCATCATCGCCGCGATGACGCGGACGGACGTGCGAGCAGATAGAGCAGATGTCTTCATAAGGAGTAGTGCGATGACGAACAATCCTGCAGGCGCAAACCGGCGTGTGGTCAAAGACGCGGTTGCAGTTCCCGGCACCGGTCGACCAGTGAATACGGCCGAGGCTCGCATTCCCGATGCCGCTGCAGGCGTTCCCTCTGCAGTGCCGGCTCCCGCCTCGGCGCCGGATCCGGGCGATGTCGAGGTCCATGTCGGCACCGATGCCGCCTACACAGGTGAAGAAGCGGAGCGGGCCCAGTTGCGACGGCCCTTGCGCAACATCTCAGAGGTGCGCCACTTCTTCCGCACCAACACCACGCCGATCTATTTCATCGGCGCGACCCCATTCAACCTCCTCGGTCTCGACCGATGGGTCCGCAACTTCTCCTACATCACGTACTACGACGGCTGGGACGGCGGGCACCCCCGTGTCTTCTCCCCGCGGTACAAGCCGTTCGTCGAATTCGACAGCGGCGAAGCGATCAACAACTGGCTCCTCCTCAACGCCGAGGTGCGCGCCCATATGACGACGAATGTGCCCCACGGTGAGAGGCCCAAGGTCGCCATGGTCTTCTTCGACGAGGAGACCGAGCGGATCTGCCGTGAACTCGGCTACGACCTCATCCTGCCCTCGGCGACGCTGCGCAATCAGCTCGATTCGAAGATCGAGACGACGAAGCTCGGCAACGAGGCCGGCGCCTACTCCGTGCCCAATGTGCTCACCACTGCAGACACCTATGCGCAGTTGAACGCAGAGGCGAAGAAGGAGAACCTGGGCACCGACCTCGTCGTCCAGACCCCCTACGGTGATTCAGGGAAGACGACGTTCTTCATCGCCGCCGAGGAGGACTGGAACCGGCACAAGCACGACATCATCGGCGAAGAGCTGAAGATCATGAAGCGCATCAACAACACACCCGTGGCCGTGGAGGCCGTGATCACCAGCAGCGGAGTCGTCGTCGGCCCGTTCCTCACCGAGCTGGCCGGCTTCGCTGAGCTGACTCCGTACAAGGGCGGCTGGTGCGGCAATGAGATGACCCCCGACGTGCTCACCGCGGACCAGCGCACCCGTGCCAGGGAGCTGGTGCGGCGCATGGGTGAGGGACTGCGCAAACGCGGCTACCGCGGCTTCTTCGAAGTCGATGTGCTCGTCGACCTCGACACGGACGACGTGTGGCTCGGTGAGCTCAACCCGCGCATCTCCGGTGCCTCAGCGATCACCAACGTCACCGCCGGCGCCTACGCCGACGTCCCCCTGTTCCTGTTCCATCTGCTCGAGTACCTCGACGTCGAATTCGATCTCGATGTCGCCGAGATCAACGAGCGGTGGGAAGAGCTCTCCGGTGCTGATGAGTGGAGCCAGATGGTCATCAAGGAGACCGCTGACATCACCGAATACATCACCCACTCACCGCTGACCGGTCAGTACTACCTCGACCAGTACGGGACTCTGACCTACAAGCGCGCCGCTCTTGACTGGCATCCCCTGCAGAACGGCAACGAGGTGTTCTTCCTGCGCATCTACGGGGCCGGCGAATACCGGTGGAAGGGCGCCGACCTCGGTGTGCTCGTGACGAAGAACCCGCTGCAGACCAAGGCCGGGGGCCCGAACGCCCTGAGCATCCGGGCCAAGCACTTCATCGATTCCATCCGTGCGATGTACGCCGGCGTTCCAGTCGCAGCAGAAGATCCCTCTCCGGCGTTGGGCGGGCCTGGAGCGAAGGGTGATTGACTTCTGTCTGTGGTGATAATCTCATCACGGACGACCCCAAAACGACTGCGAAGAGGTGGACAGTGACTGAGACGTCGCCGGACCAGACCGTGCCCGTGGCCCCTGTCATCGACAAGGACAACTGGCAGGAAGCCGACAATGTCCGCTGGTCGTTTCAGCACGTCGATCAGGTGCTGCCCACGACGCCGATCTCGCGCGGGATCGGACCTGTGGCAGAACTGCCCGCTGATCTGCAGGACCTGGGCAACGTCGAGGTTCCGAAGACCGAGTTCTCCGCGGCTCGCAGTGTGCGCAGCGTCATCGAGGCCAGCGACACGGATGCGTGGATGGTCCTGCACAACGGCACAGTGCTCGCCGAGGAGTATTTCTCCACGATGCGCCCGGACACCGAGCATCTGCTGATGTCGGTGAGCAAGTCGTTGGTCGGCACGGTCGCCGGTGTCCTCGTCGGTTCCGGGGATCTCGATCCGAATCGTCTGATCACCGACTATGTCCCCGAGCTCGCCTCTTCCGGCTATGCCGGAGCCACTGTGCGCCACATCCTGGACATGCGCTCGGGCATCAGGTTCTCGGAGAACTATCTCGACCCGAAGTCAGAGGTCAGGCAGATCGAGGAGTCGATCGGTTGGTCGGAGCAGACCCCCGAGGGGCAAGCGAAGGGAATGTATGAGTTCCTGACCACGCTCGACGCGAAGTCCAAGCACGGCGGAGTCTACGAATACCGCTCGTGTGAGACCGATGTGCTGGGGTGGGTGTGCGAGAAGATCGCAGACGAGAGCATGCAGACCCTCATGTCGCGGGTGTTGTGGTCTCGGATCGGGGCCGAACGCGATGCGCTCATCGCCACCGACCAGTACGGCGTGGGCATGTTCGACGGCGGCATCAACACCACTCTGCGCGACCTTGCCCGCTTCGGGTATCTGTATGCGAACCGCGGAGTCTCCCTGACAGGTGAACAGGTGGCACCGACCTCGTGGATCGGCGACACCCTCACCGGCGATGTCGACACCAGGAAGGCCTTCGCCGAGGGCCCCGATGACAATCGGATGCCCGGTGGAATGTATCGCAACCAGTTCTGGTTCCCGTTTCCTGATTCGCACGCCTTCCTCGCCCTGGGCATCCACGGACAGATGATCTACATGAACCCAGGAGCCAACTTCGTCGGCGTCAAGCTCTCCAGCTGGGGCCTGCCGCAGGATGCTGCCAAGCTCTTCCCCACGATCCGTGCCTTCGATGCCCTGGCGAAGGCGGTCAACACACCACTCGTCGACTGATCGTGCCCTACACAGGGCCTGTGCGGTTCAGATACCGATTCTCGCCGTGCGAAACGGAGAGAACCAAAGACCGATCGCACTCAGTGCGAAGATCACCGCAGCGATAACCAACATCAGTTGCGTGCTGGTGAGGGCAGCGAATATTCCCGCCAACGGTGAGGCGACGACGATCACGGCCCGATTCATTGAACGCATCGTCGTATTCGTCCGCGCCTGGAACGCGTCCGGGGTGATCGACTGCCGGTAGGCCATCTCGTGTGAATTGCTCAGACCGATGGCGAATCCGTGCAGGCCCACCCCCGCGAAGAGAACGACCACCGAACTCATCTCGCCGTGCAGCTGGCCCGCGAGCGGTGTGGCCGCGAACAGGATGAGTGCGCCAGCGGCCGAGCACAGGTGGGCGAAGATGACGACTCGCCCACTGCCCAGTTTCTCCCCTGCACGTGGTGAGATCAGTGCGCCGATGATTCCCCCCAGCCCGCCTCCGGCCATGACGATGCCGAACCAGAGGGCGTCGATGCCGATGACTTCGAGGAAGTAGTCGGCGCTGACCGCGGCGAGAATAGCCTGGGCGCCGAACCAGACATGCGTCCAGACCGCGAGGTCACGCAGACTCGGCGTCAGGTACACCCACTTCAGCCCTGCCCAGATCTCCCTGCGCAGATTCGGTCTCACAGAATCCTCCGTGCGCGAGCTCCTCGGCTCGTCTACACGGATGAGGGAGACGACGACGGCGGAGAACAGATAGGTCACCACGTTGACCGACACAGCGACCGGTGCCACGATAACGGCAAGCAGCCCGCCGCCCAGAGCTGGCCCCGCGGTCTGGGCAACCGCGTTCGTGCCATCGATTCGCGCGTGAGCCGCCTGCAGGCCGCCGACGGGAACGAGCCGGGGCACGAATGCCTGCGAAGCACTGTCGTTGACCAACGTTGCCGTTCCCAGGATGGCCACGATGAGGAGCAGCGGTACCAGGCTGAGCAGGCCAAGTGCCCACAGCGCCGGGATCGCACACAGCAGCAGAGCTCGAAGAAGGTCGCTTGCGATCATGACGGGTCGACGTCGGACTCGGTCGATGAGTGCACCGAGGATGAGTCCGAAGAGCAGGTACGGAAGCCACCTCGCGGCGTTCATCCAGCCCAGGCCCACGGTTCCTGCGTGCAAGTGGTCGACGATGATGACCTGCAGGGCGAGGAATGTGATCCAGGTACCGAATCCTGAGACGGCTTCGCCCGCCCAGAACCACCGGAAGGCTCGGGGCAGCACCGGTTTCATGACCTCAGACTACCAAGCCAGACGTGCCGCAGGTCACAGCCCCAGGTGTGCGATCGCCGGTGCCTCCTGTCCGAGGATCGCTGCGGCTAGGCCGTCGCCGATGAGCGGACCCATCGTCAACCCGCCGGCGCCGAAGCCTGAGGCCAGCCACAGCCCAGGTGCCCCTGGAACGGCTCCGGCGTAGGGCAGCCCACTGGGACGCGTGGACATAGGCCTGACTCCGACTCTTGTCTCCAGAATCGTCGCCTCAGCCAGCCCGGGAGCGATTCTCAGGGCGTCATCGAGGACCTGCTTCTGCCCCGCCGCCGTTGTGCGCACGTCGAAGCCGACACCGTCCTCACGGGTGGCGCCGATGACGACTCTGCCGCCGTCGAAGGGCGTGATGTAATGGTGGTCGAGCGGATGCAGCGTCGGCCACGGCGAGGTGTTGGCCCCGTGCAGGCCCAGATGGATGAGCTGCCCGCGCTGCGCTGTGATCGCCACCGTATGGCCCAGGCGCTCCAGGATCTCCGAGCTGCGCGCGCCACCGGCGATGACGATGGCGTCGAAGTCCTCCACCGCCGAGGTGGTCCCCACGGACCATGTGCCCGAAGTTCCAGCGGTGATCGTTCGGGCCGTGTCCGCGACGAGTCCGGCCCCGTAGGCCTTCGCCCCGGTGAGGACCGCGTCGCGCAGGGTGCGCCCATCGACCCGGCCTCCCCCGCTGATGAAGAGCCCGGACATGTCCGCTGCGATCGGTGGGAACAGCTCCCTGAGATTCGCGGAGTCACACTCATTCGCCTCGCCTGCGACTGCCCCGGCGGCCGCGATGCGATCACGGATGAGATGGGCCGCCTCGGCGAGGAAAGTGGGATCCTCGTTGACCACGAGGGCACCGGACCGGCGGTAGCCCAGCTCGGGGATCCCGAGCGCGCTGAGCCGGTCGAGGAATTCGGGGTAGAAATTGCCGCCGGCGGCGTAGGTCTCGTAGTAGGCGCCGGTGCTCGTCGAAACCCACGGCGCGATGATCCCGGCACTGGCGGCGGTCGCCTGACCGGCCATGGCATCGTCGAAGACGGTGACCGCAACATCGCGTGAAACCAGCCCGAAGGCAACGCTGGCTCCGGCGATTCCGCTGCCGATGACGGCGACGCGTGCACTGGTTTCGCTCATGGGCGGTGTCCTTCCGGTCAGAGGATTTCCTGCTCTTGGACTGACAGTACTCCCTGCGCTTCCCTGCTGCGGTGCGAAGGGACGGCTCAGATCGGGACCTCGCGGTTGACCACGATGCTGTGATCACGCGACAGGTGGTATTGGTTGAGCAGATCCGGACGCAGTCGCATGAAGTTGATGAAGATGGCCCGCTGCCAGCGGCGCATCGGAGAGTTCTCCCCCGGATAGGGGCGACCTCGGGGACGAAGTACACCGCGTCGGCCACACTCGGCGAGCCGGTCGGCCGCGACTGTGCCTGCTCAATTCGCTTGAGGAGGTCGGGCACCTTGGGCGGCAGGCTGAAACCGTCGTCCAGTTCGACGGTGGTGACTCCATGCCCTCGCTCGATGAGCCTCGCCTCGGTGGTGAACGGTTTGTGCCCTGTCATGATCTTGACGACGAGCACCCTCTCATGGACGACCGACTGATGTCTGATCAGGGTCTGCATGGCCGCGGGAACGAGCTTCACGGAGTGGCACTGGTACACCGCGGTGCCCAGCAGCCTGGTGGATGCCCTCGGCCCGGCCAGACCACCGACGAAGCTGACGAGGCCGATGGCGATCGGCAGCCAACCGCAGGAGAGGAACTTCGTCAGGTTGGAGACCACGATGACGGCGACGGCGAGCAGTGCGTTGACGAGCGGAACGTAGATCTGACCGGGTGAGAACTGGGACACGCGCACGACGCCGAACGGTGGAAGGAGCTGTAGTCGTCCGGCCTGTTGGATCGCGGAGAAGGCCGCAGCGATGACAGTCTGTGAGGCGATGACCGTGGCCATGGTCGCAAGGACCGCTGCAGGGATCATCGCCCAGTCGGGAACGAGGTCGAAGGAGGGATGGCCGATGTCCCCCGGTGTGCGCAGGTCCAGGCCGACCTGTCCCAGATAGTTGAGGACGAGTGCCGTCAGGACGATGAAGAGCCAGGCCCGGGAGATGGGCAGGCGACCGAAGTGACCCATATCGGCGAACCGTGCTTCGGCGCCGGTGATCGCCAGCACCACTCCGGTCAGGGCGACGAAGGCGGTCCAGGGTGGGCGGCGACGAGCAGCGGGAAGCCGTGCGGACCCTCGGGACAGTAGGTACCGCGATGATTCTTATGCAGTGAAACGCCGGGCGTTGTCATAGCCAAAGAGCAGTCCTCTCTGACCCGCCCGGCGTCGCCGCAGAACCTGGCTATTCGCCTATATTCTGTTCAGGGCCTCAGCGGGGGCTGAATTCGTGGCTGGCGGCTTCGGCCTGCAGATGACTGCGCGCCTCAGCCAACATGCCCTCACGCGTCGCGATCTTCACCCGCTCACGCCCCTCAGCCTCACCCAGAGCCTTCTCCGCCGACTCCACACGGTGAT
>NZ_FXZH01000026.1 GCF_900169365.1 Brevibacterium sp. 239c | reverse complement strand
CTGTTTGTGTCCTTCATGTGTGAACGATGTCGTGAGACAGGTGGTGAAGGATGTCGCGACACAGGGTGTGCATGATGTCGTGACACAGTCAGTGATCGATGTCGTGAGACAGGAGTGAACGATGTCGTGCAACCAGACACCGCTAGCCCGACCATGAGGGGGTCCCTCCCGCTTGCGGGGGAATGTGTCGCGACATCGTTCACTCGATGTCGCGGCACATTTCTCATTTCTGACTCACTCATGTCTCACGACATCGTGCACACTTTCAGGGGTATGTCTCACGACATCGTGCACACGTTCTGACCTGTAACGCGACACGCGACTCTCAGTCCGATCGCCTCGGCACAGTTCCGAGCCGGCCGGCGAAGATCATTGTGACTGCACCGATGACGATCAGCAGTGACAGCCCCCAGCGCAGACTGCCGATGCTGGCGATGATTCCGACCAACGGGCTGGTCCCCAGATAGCCGACCCTCATGATCCAGTTGACCAGGGTCACGCCGCCGGCCCGCCCCACACCCGGAATGTGAGCTGCTGCCCCGAGCGCGCCCGGGACAAGCGTCGCTGAGCCGTATCCCATCAAGGCAAGACCTGCCAACAGCAGAACCGGCTCGGTGGCGGCGACGACACCAATCCCACCAACCGCGATGAGACCTCCCCCGAGGCGAGCTATCCGACCGGAACCGAAACGCTGGACGAGGAGGTCGCCGCTGAAGCGACCAAGGCATTGGCTGCCGATGACCACGCTGAATGCGATCCCGGCAGTGGCTACGGGTACACCGCCGAATTCCACCGCGGCGATCGCGGACCAGTTGTTCGCGATATCTTCGACCGCCGTCCCACAGATTGCCACGACGGCCAACGGCAGGGCCATAAGCAGGATGGCACGCTTTGAACTGGGTCGCTTGGCACCTGCTGTCTCACTTGCGTCAGCACTTGCCTCGGCACCCTCAACAACACCAGCCTCGGCGCCGTGATCAGCACCGGTGTCGTCAGCTCCACCGGAGTTCTCTGGATGACTGCGAGCGTCGGCGTCTCCGACCAGCCGACGTGCGAGCATGATCACGATGATGGACACCACCATGATCAGTCCCAGGTACGCCCTCATATCCATGCCATTTGCCGCGGCAACCGTGGCGGCCGCGCCACTGACGAGTCCGCCCAGACTCCACAGCGCATGCATGGATGAGAGGATGACGCGCGACTGGCTCTCCTGCACCCCGATGCCGACGACGTTCTGGGCCACATCCACGATCGCATCGAAGAAGCCGACGAAGAAGAGGCACACGGCCATCATCAGACCGTTGACGGACCACGCGGTGGCCGCAGCAGACAGCCCCAACAGGACGGTACCCCCGATGACGACGGTATTGGCTCCGAACCGTGAGATCAGGTGTGCTGGTGCAACAGAGGAGACGATCGCACCGAGGGCGAACGATGCGACGACGAGCCCGAACTCCCAGGAGTTCAGTCCCAGCCGCTCGACCAGCAGCGGATACCACGGCAGCAGCGCCGCGAACACTAGGCCGTTGCAGCCGAAGTAGAGTCCGACGCCGGCAAGCGGGCGTACACCGGAGTTGGGCCGATGGCTCATTCGCCGGGCTCACTGGCCCGGTCGTTCGAGCTCGCTCCTTTCTTCGACTCAAGTCTGCCTTCCCGCACATTCAGACTGGCCCGCCCGAGCACGAGCAGGGTCACCAGAACGCCGAGCAGCTTCCACCACACACCGTCGGTCATGAACAGCAGCACCATCGCAGCCAGGATCGGGGCCAGGTGGACCATCGACCACCCGACATAGCCGCCGAAGCTCGGCATCTCCACGTTGGCCGAATCCGCGACGGATTTCACCATGAAGTTCGGGCCGTTGCCGATATAGGTCAGAGCTCCGCCCATGACTGCACCCAGGGACACCGCGATCAGGAGAGTCTCGGCGACGCCGGCCACCCGTGGCTCTCCCGGCACTTGAGAGGCCATTTCGAAGAAAGTCACATAGGTCGGAGCATTGTCGAGCACCGAGGACAGACCACCGGTGAATACGAACAGGGAGATCTCATTGAGCGGGATCCGATGTGCGATCTGGCCAAGATAGGCCAGTGCGGGCATCATCGTGAGGAAGATGCCGATGAACAGTGCTCCGACTTCCAGAATCGGAGCCCACGTGAATTTGTTGAGGTTGAAGCGGGCACCGCGGTCTCCGAAGAGGAATGATGCGATGGCCGCTGCGAGCATGACGAGCTCACGCCAGGGAACGTACTGGGACACGCTTGCATGTCCGGATTCGACCGCATGCATGTCGATCGAGGGGATGAACGCGACGGCGATGATGATGACGGCGAGGAAGGCGAGTCCGCTCGCCCCGCGCAGCCCCAGTTTGGTGGCGTACTCCGCATCCTTCGCCAGCCCCTCGGCGGGCTCCTTCGCATACATTTTGCGATCCAGGGCGTAGAAGCTGATCAGGAGCAGCGCATTGACGAACAGCCAATAGGGCCACAGTCCGAAGGTCCATTCGAACGGAACCCCGCGCAGCATCCCGAGGAAGAGGGGCGGGTCCCCCAGCGGGGTCAGGAGTCCGCCGCAGTTGGCCACGATGAAGATCGTGTAGACGACAGTGTGGGTCCGGTGTCTGCGGTCCTGGTTGGTGTTGAGGATCGGCCGGATGAGGAGCATGGCCGCACCAGTAGTGCCGATGAACGATGCCAGCACTCCGCCGATCGCCAAGAAGATCGTATTGTTCTTCGGCGTGGCCTTGATGTCGCCGACGAGGAAGATTCCTCCCGAGGCCACGAACAGGCTGCCGACCAAGACGATGAATTGGAAGTACTCCACCAAGGCTTCGGAGACGGTGAAACCGGCTCCGCCGATGACGAACCACACGGCGATGGGAACACCGAGGACCAACGCCACAATGAGCTTGACGAGGTTGCGGTCCCAGATCTTCTCAGTGGCCGGGATGAGCGGCAGGACCGCGATGCAACCCAACAGCAGAACGAACGGGAGAATACTCCACCAGGCAACAGCCATCCGGCGGTCCCTTTCTCATATTGGTGATGACGAGTTCCACCGAGCTCGTCGACGTTGACGTGGCACCACTCTACTGACAATCGGATCCAATCCCCGCAGTGACCCACGTCTCGGACAGTCGCGTGCTCAACAGCTTGTCGGTGGCATAGCGTGGGGGTGCAGCTCATCGACATCGCATTCGCCCCGTGCGCCGAATGTCATCCTCAGGAGGAGACCCGCTTGTCTCAGAACGAATCGTCCGCAGAAGTCAGACTGCACGGTCGAGAACGGGTGAACTCCCGGATCGTCGGAATCTCGCTGGCGGCTGCGCTGGGCGGGTTCCTCTTCGGCTTCGACACGGCTGTCATCAACGGCGCCGTCGACGCCCTGGCCGAGGAGTTCGCCCTCAGTGCCGGGCTGAAGGGCTTCGCGGTCTCCTCGGCGCTGTTGGCCTGCGCACTTGGTGCGTGGTTCGCGGGCTCTCTGGCCAATCGCTACGGCAGACTCCCGGTCATGGTCGTCGCCGCGGCCCTGTTCTTCGCCTCCGCCATCGGCTCGGGACTGGCCTTCGGGGTCACGGATCTCATCATCTGGCGTATGGTCGGCGGGCTCGGCGTGGGTGCCGCATCCGTCATCGCTCCTGCCTATATCGCCGAGGTGTCCCCCGCCCGGGTGCGCGGTCGCCTCGGTTCGCTGCAGCAGCTGGCGATCGTGACCGGTATCTTCGCGGCCCTCCTGTCGAACGCGCTCCTGGCCTCGCTGTCCGGCGGAGCCGCCGATCCTCTGTGGTTCGGAATCGAGACCTGGCGCTGGATGTTCATGGTCGAGGCGCTGCCGGCTCTGGTCTACGGGCTCATGGCTCTCGGCCTTCCGGAGTCCCCACGGTTCCTGGTGGCCCGTGGCAAAGAAGATGAGGCCGCACGAGTTCTGCGTGTCTTCACCGGAGTCACCGACACCGATTCTCTTATCGAACGGATCCGCGACTCGATCCGACGCGAAGACAAAGAGTCCTTCAAAGACCTCATCGGCAAATGGTTCGGCCTCAAGCCGATCGTCTGGATCGGAATCCTGTTGTCCGTCTTCCAGCAGTTCGTCGGCATCAACGTCATCTTCTACTACTCGACGACGCTGTGGAAGTCGGTCGGATTCGATGAGTCCAGTGCCCTTTTGACCTCCGTCATCACCTCGGTGACGAACATCGTCGTGACGATCGTGGCGATTCTGCTCGTCGACAAGGTCGGGCGTCGCAAAATGCTGCTGGTCGGTTCGTTCCTGATGGGAATCTCTTTGGCCACGATGGCGGTGTCGTTCTCGTTCGCCGAACTCGCCACCGCGGCCGATGGCACCACCAGTGCTCAGTTGGGTGCTCCGTGGTCGATCATCGCGCTGATCTCAGCGAATGTCTTCGTTGTCGGATTCGGTGCCACCTGGGGCCCTCTGGTGTGGGTGCTGCTGGGCGAGATGTTCCCCAACCGGATCCGTGCCGGTGCCCTGGCTGTGGCTGCCGCAGCCCAGTGGATCGCGAACTTCGCGATCTCTACGACATTCCCGATCTTCGCCGATATCAGCCTGACCTTGGCTTACGGCTTCTACGCGTTCTTCGCGATGCTCTCGTTCTTCTTCGTCTGGTGGAAGGTGCCCGAGACGAAGGGAATCGAGCTGGAGGACATGACGGAGGAGCTCACCGTACATCCGCGCGACTGAATCCGCCGAGGCTGTGCCGGGGTGGCCTGGTCACGCCGGGCTATCGGCGGCGGACTCGGTCTGCGCGTCCTTCTTCTTCAGCCCGATGAGCAGGCCGGCAATGGCCAGCACGAAGCAGGCACCCAATCCGACCGTCAGTCCAGGCTCAGCCTGGTAGGCGGTGGCCAAGGCCTTGAAGCCGATGAGTCCGACCGTCGAATAGATCAGTGCCCACAGCGAACCGCCGACGACGAGCGCGGGCAGATAGCGACGGTAGCTCATGCCGCTGGTTCCGGCAGCCAGATTGAGCACGGTCTGCACCCCGATCATGAGGAAGCTCAGGGCGATCACCGGTGCGCCATAACGCTCGATCGCGGCCTCAGCTTTCCGATATTTCGGGCCGGACATGATCCTATCGATGCGTTCGATCTTTCGGATGCCTCTGCGCGCCAATCGTCCCAGCAGGAACGTTCCGCCTGCGCGGGCCAGGATGATGCCGAACAGGATGAGCCAGGTGACGACGATGGGAAATGACCAATTCAGAGGGTTCATCGTGACTCGTCGTCCCGGCCTTTGGCGCTGCACGGATGGTTTCGATTGCTCACGCCACGATTGTACGCCAGGTGAGGTTAGTCTGCCCTCACCTGGCGTCCTCTCGCCTCCCGGTACACAGCCGCCGGAAGTCTCGCCTCAGACGAGCTCGCCGCCCAGGTGCACCGAGCTCACTCGGGACTCGATCCCCTTAACGTCCTGGGTGCTGAGGTCTCCGTCGATGACCACGAGGTCGGCGAGCGCCCCCACATCGATCCGGCCGACGTTGTCGTGGCCCAGGAGTTCTGCTGCGACGGACGTTCCGGCTGCGAGTGCTTCAGTCGTGGAGAGGCCGACTCCCGCGAGGAGACTGATCTCTTCCAGGTTCTCACCATGCGGGCCGACACCAGCATCGGTGCCCATCACGATCTTGACCCCCGCCTCATGGGCCTTCGCGATCGACTCATAGTGAGCCTCGATGACCGAGTGGGCCTTGTCGACCACGGACTGGGGCAGGGCCGAACCAGCCTCGGCAACCTTGATCACTGCCTGCGGAGCCTGCAGGGTCGGGACCAGGAAGGTGCCGGCCTCGAGCATCAGGTCGATGGCTTCGTCGTCGAGGTAGATGCCGTGTTCGATGGAGCGCACTCCTGCGCGGACGGCGTTCTTGATTCCTGGTGCGCCCTGGGCATGGGACATGACGTGCGCACCTTGGGCGGCCGCCTCGGCGACGATGACGGCGATCTCTGCCTCGGTGAACTGGGAGTGTCGAGGATCATCTCGCGGTGAGAGCACACCACCGGTCGAACAGATCTTGATGTGATCGGCGCCGGCCCGTAGGAGCTCGCGAGTCTTGCGCTGCACGCCTTCGAGCCCATCGGCCACGCCTGAGGGCCGGCCCGGGTGTGGGGCGAGGAACGGAGAATCGGCGCCGGAGACCAAGTGGAAGTCGCCATGCCCACCCGTCTGGGACATGATGTTGATCGCGATCGACAGGCGAGGCCCACGGACGACGCCCGACTCGATAGCAACCTTCGCGCCGAGGTCGGTGCCACCGGCATCGCGCACGGTCGTCACCCCACCCTTGAGCGTCTTCTCCATATTCTGAACGGAGTTGTAGAACTGCAGCGAGAACGGATCATGGAACGACGAAGAGTTGTTGGCGCCTGTGCTCATCAGATGCACGTGGGCGTCGATGACGCCGGGGATGATCGTCTGGCCGGCGCAATCGACATAGCTGTCACCGGCATCATGTGAGCCCTGACCGCCCTCGGTGATCGCAGAGATCACTCCCCCGTCGACGACGACATCTCGCAGCCCGGCGAGGAACCTGGTTCCGTCGAAGACCTTGGCGTTCTTGAAGACTGTGACCATTGGCGTTCTCCTCATCATTTCATCATTGAAAATCGTGCGGGCGACGTGCTTCATGCCCGTGGTTCAGCTCTATCACGGACATCTGCGTCTCGTCATGCTCCGGCTTAAGAATAGTGAAGTGCATACACCATAGTGAAGATGTTCACGGTCCGAGACGCACACCTGTAGGACGTCCTCCTCGACACTTCGGCCTCGCCGAGGTTGTCCGGCTGTAGCCTCGCCGAGGTTGTCCGGCCCTGGCTCGGTTACTTGAGCTGACGTACGAGGATGTCTGCATCCCCATTGCGTCCAACAGTGACGAATCCGTGGTCGTGGTAGAGGCGAGCCGCGCCGTTTCCGTCTTCGGCCGACAGGCTGACGGCAGGGAATCCGCTCATCTTCGCCAATGTGCACACGACTTCGAGGAGCATGCCGCCGATGCCCTGGGACTGGTGCTCGGGCAGGACCGCCATCGACAGTTCGGGAATGTCCGCGGCCACCCAGCCGTATCCGGTGAACCGCGACCCCACCTCGGCGGTGGTGCCGCCGGTGGTGCCGGCGGTGGTGCCGGTGGTGCCGGTGGTGGTGCTGGTGGCCTCGTTCGATTTCTCGATCACGGCATCGAATGCGGCCAGCCGCAGCCACGCGAGACCGACGATCTCTGGGGCGGATTCTCCGGCAGCGGAGTCTTCGGAGGATTCTCTTCCGTTCGGGGCCTTCGCATAGGCCGCGACCGCGATGTCACCGTCGCGTCCCCAGTCCTTGAAGTAGAAGGCTGCATCGTCACGCTCGCGGAGCTCGTCGACCTCAATCCGCGGTTTGTCCATCGACCAGTTGAAGCACAGGTCGAGGAAGGGCAGAAACACCTCGTCCGGGGTCTGCGCGCTCAACGGACGGATCCTCGATTTGAGTGCGGACCGGCGGCCCACCTCGGCGGGCTCCTGATTCTGACGTTCGTTCATGAGGTTCCTTTCTCGACCGCCCGAGCGATCCACCTGCGGTTGCGCACGCGCCATCCCAAAGTCAGCGCACGGAGGCCGACGAAGCCAATGCAGAACGCAGCCCACAGTCCCAGAGCACCGGGCCAGTAGAGGACGATCGGAATCAGCAGAATCGCATATCCGGCCACTGCAACCAATTGTGCCAGAGCGAGATATCTGGCGTCCTCGGCTCCCATGAGGACACCATCGAGGACGAAGACATAGCCGGCGATGGGCATGCTCAGGGCGAGCACGGGAAGCAGGCTCGTCATCAGTGCGACGACAGCCGGGTCCGAAGAGAAGCCGCTGGGAATGATTCCGGCACCTGCGAAGAGGATGAGTCCGACGACGATGCCGAAGACGACGCCCCACAGACACAGCCTGCGATTGATCGCGGCCACCGCGTCGACCTTCCGTGCGCCCAGCTGCAGTCCGATCAGGGCCTGGCCGGCGATGGCCAGTGAGTCGAGGGCGAGCGCGAGGGCGAAGAAGAGGCTCTGGGCGACTTGGATTGCGGCGAGCTCGGTCGTTCCCATGGCCGTGGCAAGGAAGATGAGGATGATCAGTGCTGCGCGCAGGGACGCATTGCGCACCAACAGCCACCCGGAGGTCTTCGCCGAGGACAGCACCCCGGACCAGTCGGGCCGGAGCGTGGCGTGGAATCGTCGTGCCGCTCTGATCGAAATCACCACGTAGACGGAGCACATGCCGGCTTGGGCGATCACGGTGCCCAGCGCGGAGCCCGCGACGCCCATGTCGAGGCCGTAGATGAAGAGCGCGTTCAACCCGATGTTTGCGATGCATCCGGCCGCCGCCACCATGAGTGGTGTGCGCGTGTCCTGGAGCCCGCGCAGCAGCCCGGTGGCGGCGATGACGACGAGCATGAAGGGCAGTCCCCACCAGGAGATGGCGAGGTAGGAGTGTGCGCCCTCGGCGATCTCGGAGCCGGGCTCGAACGCGGCGATCAGTGGTTTGAGCAGGGGCAATCCGATGACCAAGAGCACCACCGAGGTGCACAGTGCGAGCCAGATACCGTCGAAGCCCGCATTGATGGCACCGGGGCGATCCCCAGCACCCATTCGCCTGGCGACCCGAGGCGTCGTGGCGTAGGCGAGGAAGATCATCAGTCCGAGGACGGTCTGCAGGATCGTCGACGCAATCGCCAACGATCCCAGAGCACCGGCGCCGAGGTGGCCGACCATGGCCGTGTCAGAGAGCAGGAAGATGGGTTCGGCGATCAGCGCTCCGAGGGCCGGAAGTGCCAGTCGGAGAATGTCTTTGTCGATCGCTGCCACAGACCGAGTCTAACGAATCGGGGCTCTGCCCTCCATGTCAGTGCCGAATGAGAGCATATAACAACAAGCACATCTAGATGATGATAGTGATCGACAAGCACCTTTTCGTGATGCTATAGAGGTCACTCGATAGTGAGTTTCGAGCGTAACTTCTATTTTCTTTCTTTATTTATTCGAATCTCTCTATCTATCGGTTCTATTACCAGATATACTGCAGATAGGTGCCAATGCCATCAGACGCACTTCACAGAGCAGTGGAGAGGGGGCAACGCAATGAAGCACATGAACGACGACAGTTCGGACTCCGGTGCGCGTTCGGTCGACACCAGTTCGTCAGCCTCCAGTGGCCGTTGCCTCGATATCGACGAGGACTCCCCGTTCAGGGACCTTTCGGCCGTCTACGCCTGCAGCGACCAGGCGCAGTTTGCGGCGCTGGATGCCACCAGCGGCATCTTCGTCCGCGAGGTTGCGCACTACCTCGGACTTGCCGGCCCCGACCTGACGATTCCCTACGACTTCGCGTCTCTTGCGGAGACCGTTCTTCGTCGCTGCCGTAAACGCACCCGCAACGGTTCTACAACGAGTGCCACGGCAAGCGCCGACGCAGCCAGCACAGCAAGCGAGGACAGGGCTGATGGTAACAACGGCGCTGACAGTAACGACAATGCAGGTGACGAAGCTAGTGACGGCGAGACTGCGAATCGCGGGACTGCTGCGTCCGTAGGCGAACAATCTCCCACTGTCTCTACTCCGTCAGCTTCGAGCACATCGTCGGCCTCGGGCACCTCGTCGGCCTCGGGCACCTCGTCGGCCTCGGGCACCTCGTCAGCCCCGGGCGCCTCGTCGGCCCCGAGCCGAAAGAAGGACCGCGGAGCTGGCCGCAGAATGCGTCGTGAGCAGCGGGATGCTCGAGAGTATCCGGAGCCGCTTCCAGACTTCCCGGCATTCAAACCCTCGTCGACGTTCAATGGCTGGACGCATCAATACGCCTGGGCTGAAGACATCTGCGAGTATTCGACACTCCTCGGCGCCACCACGTCGGGAGCCTATAAGCACATCACCTCTGCGATGACTTTGGTGCACGGACTTCCGAAGTTCCACCAGCGTTGCATCGATGGTGATTTCACCATCGAACATGTTGCCTTCGTGACCCGTCGTTGCAGAGACGTCGCGTTCCGGTACCTGCCGAGCATTGATGACTACCTCGCCGACAGGCGAGCAGACATCACAATCGAAACGTTCAAGCGCTCCCTCTCACTGAAGATCGCGGCGACTCAACCAGCGCAGGAAACCATTGAGAAGGTTGCGGTCCGCCGCCGGGTCGACATCAGCACGGGCGATGACGGGACCGCCTATCTCACTCTCACCGGGCCAGCTCCAGAACTCCACGCCTGCTACAGGAGGGTCGAAGCATTCGCTCGAGCCGTCTACAAGGGAAACATCGAAGCATTCGACGACCAGCTGAACCCGGAAGAGAAGTTCGACGATGATCGCGGCATCGATGCGCTGATGTTCGACATACTCACTCGCACCCGACCCCAGCTGAAACTTCGCATCACCAGTAACAACACCACGACCGGGGACACATCAAGCACGGATTTTCCGATCGATGGCCTGTTCGCAGGACCTGACGGTGTCCCTATGTCGCCCGAGGAATCGATGCTCGCTTACATCGAACGAACCTTCGGACAGATGAGCGACGAGACGTCAGCACCGGCCGACGGCGACAGCCAGGAACATACTGCCAGTCAGGGACAGGCCGGGTCCGACTACTGGCTGCGCGACCCGCGCTTCTTCGAAGCCATGAACAACAGTCGACCGGCACCCGGTAAAGCTTTCTGGCCACCAGGAGCCGATCCGCAGGCACCGTTCGACGCTGATTCCTCACCCCCGTATGACGGATCATCATGTGCCGTCAGCTACGAGGTTCTCCTCGACCTACCCACCCACGAATACTGGCTCTCCCATCAGGCTCGGACGACGATCACCGTCCCTATGCTCACGCTGCTCAGCGAAGTCCTCGGCGCCTCCGGTGACGATGCAAGCGCAGCAGCTTCTCCCACACCGGAGACGGAAAGCAACAGCGAATCCCCACCCGTAGACACTGAAGAGGCAGATGTGTGCGATTTGGCCGGGATGCTTCCTGACGGTTCTCCACTTCCAGCTGACATGGCGCGCAGGCTCGCCGCGTATGCATCGACATGGACACGTATCCTCACCGATCCGGCGACCGGCACGCCACTCGACGCAAAGGCAACCAGCTACACGATCCCCAACAGCATCCGCCAGCCCCTGGCAGCCCAGTGGATGAACTGCACGATGCCCGGATGCACCCAACGTGCCGAGCTCACAGAAGTCGACCACATCATTCCCTTTGACCACGCCAGCCCAAAGACCGGTGGCCACACCCGATTCGGGAACCTGCACAACCTCTGCAAACTCCACCACCAGGCGAAGACGGACCGGAAGTTCTCAGTCAGAATGACCGAACATGGGCGGCTCGAATACATCTTCAGACACGGAATCACCACCGAGGTCATACCGCCCGACAATCCGATCAATGTCGAGCACGCCAAGCTCTTCGTCAAGTACTTCGCGACACCCCCACCTCAAACGACCGCCCCACCGCCGGCTGCGTGCTCGACAGATGTACCACCGCCAGGAGCCACCCAACCACCGGCTGACACCCCGACGAAAGCTGCTTCCTCGAGGAGAGCTGCCCCGTCTGATGCCAAGACTTCCCCGGGGCAAGACGACCGACAGAAGAAGTCCGCGACGGCAGAAGAAAAGCCGCCGACCACGCAGTCACAAACTGCGCAGTCGACGACTGATCCTGCAGGGGAAGGCCAGTCCCCTTGCTGGGCCGAATACGTCGACCCCTTCTCCAGCCAGCCCGATCAGAACACAAAGCAGTGGTTCTGGGACACAGGTGAGCAACCGCCCTTCTGACGGCTCGCCAGATGATGTTGCTTCAGCCGGCTACGTTGGCTCAGCAGACTTCGAAGAGACCTGCAGCGCCCTGACCTCCGCCGATGCACATCGTGACGACGACATACTTGACTCCCCGACGACGACCTTCAATGAGCGCGTGACCGACAAGACGGGCACCGGTCATACCGTACGGGTGACCGACAGAGATACCGCCACCGTCGACGTTGTACTTCTCAGGATCAATCCCCAGACGTTCACGGCAGTAAAGTGCCTGCACCGCGAAGGCTTCGTTGAGTTCCCACAGTCCGATGTCATCAATCGAGAGCCCCTGCGCCTTGAGCAGCTTGGGAATAGCGAAGACGGGCCCGATCCCCATTTCGTCGGGATCACAGCCGGCCACTGCCATACCTCGGTAGATGCCCAGCGGCTCCAAACCTCGGCGGCTCGCCTCATCACTCGACATCAGCACCGATGCAGAAGCACCGTCGGACAGCTGCGAGGCATTGCCCGCAGTGATGCTCGGAACCTTCGACGCATCGCCGGGCTTGAGCACAGGGTTCAACCCCGCCAGGCTCTCCAACGTCGTTGAGGGGCGGTTGCCCTCGTCACGCTCGAGGGTCACCTGCTGAGTCGAGGTTTCCTTCGTCTCTTTGTCGACGACGATCTTCGTCGTCGGCAGCGACACGATCTCATCGTCGAAGCGGCCGGCCTCCTGAGCGGCTGCGGTCCTCTGCTGCGAGGACAGCGAATATTCGTCCTGCGCTTCACGACTGATGCCATACCGCTCAGCGACCACCTCGGCGGTGGCGAGCATCGGGTAGTAGATTCCGGGAACATGCTCGACCAGCCATGGGTCCTGCGCCCGGTACATGTTCATCTTGTCGTTCTGCACCAGCGATACCGACTCAACGCCGCCGCCGACTGCGATTTCCTGACCGTCAAAGAGGATCTGCTTCGCTGCGGTCGCGATTCCCATCAGCCCCGAGGAGCACTGACGATCGATCGTCATACCGGGGACAGTTGTGGGGAGACCTGCTCGCAGTGCCGCCTGCCGAGCGACGTTGGTGGACTGGCTGCCCTGCTGGAGTGCGGCACCGAAGACGACGTCTTCGACCTCGCCTCCTTCCAGCCCCGCGCGTGAGACTGCGTGGGAAATGGCATGGCCCGCCAATTCCTGGGCCTGAGTGTTGTTGAACGCCCCTTTGTACGCCTTTCCGATCGGAGTTCTGGCGGTGGAGACGATGACTGCTTCGCGCATGGCGAGCCTTTCTTCAGTGAGGTGCGTCGGACCTGAGTTCGCCGCGATGGTGGTGGGACCAGATTTCGCTCCGGGTCAGTCCTTCGGGCCTCCGGCCACATAGATGACCTGTCCGGAAACGAAGCCGGCACCCTCGGAGGCGAGGAATGATGCTGTGTGAGCAATGTCTTCGGGCTTGCCTGTGCGCGCCACAGGAATCTGTCCGACTCCTGCTGCGATGAAGTCCTCATAGTTCACGCCCATGCGCTCTGCGGTGGCTTTGGTCATGTCAGTTTCGATGAGACCGGGGGCAATCGCATTGGCGGTGACTCCGAACTTGCCGAGCTCAATCGACCACGTCTTAGTCATCCCCTGGATCCCTGCTTTGGCTGCAGAGTAGTTCGTCTGACCGCGGTTGCCCAGTGCGGATGTCGACGACATCGACACGATGCGCCCGAATTTCGCTTCGACCATGTATGACTGGACGGCCTTGGTCATCAGGAACGCCCCGCCGAGGTGAACGGAGAGGACCTTCTGGAATTCCTCGTGGGTCATCTTGAAGAGCAGATTATCCCGAAGAATGCCGGCGTTGTTGACGAGAACGGTTGGTGCACCGAGAGTCTCTGCAACAGTCTTCACAGCGGATTCGACGGAGGCTTCGTCAGAGACATCGGTATCTACTCCCAGCCCCTTCATACCTGCGGATTCGACAGCCTTGACCGAGTCTTCAGTAGGGCCCATGTCGAGGATCGCGACGTTCATTCCGTCCGATGCCAGGCGCTGGGCGATAGCGGCTCCGATGCCGCGGCCGCCGCCAGTGACGATTGCTGTCCGAGTCATGACGATTTTCCTCCGAAATGATGGTTCGTGGTTAGCTTGCGGCGAGAGTGACCTGGATCTCCCTCTCGCAGCTTCCACAATAGACCACAAAAGTTACTGAACGATTGTTTGCTCAAAAATAGAGGGATCTCGGCTCGCGCTCGGCCTCCGCCCTGCTACGGCTCTGCTTCCTACCGCCTTCCGTTCGCTCCCTGACCGACCTGCGTCCGGCGACTGACCTGCGTCCGGCGACCGTCCGAGCTCCGGCGACTCCGACAAAGACCACTGCAGAAGCACCCGCGCAAGCGGACCAGATTGCAGCGCGGTAACGCCGAGAGCAGAATCAGAGATTTCTATAAAGCGATTGACATCACATTTGATGATGTATAGGTTCCATTCTAAGCCTCAATCGAATAATCGTTCAGATAGGCTCCGGGCTTCCGTTCAGGCATCCCGACAATTTTGAGGAGCACTGTCGCTCCGTCTCACTTTTCAAAGGAGAAAAGATGACCTCAATCCCGAGAAGGGCGAGCCGTCCTGTGCTTGCTGCGGCCGTCATCGGCACATTTGCACTGGCACTCGGCGCGTGCGGTGGGGGCGGTGGAAGCGGCGACTCCGGCGGTGATGAGTCGGTCGTCATCGGCTATACAGGCCCCCTGAGCGGCGGCGGCGCTGCCTACGGAGAGAACGTTCAGACGGGCCTTCAGATGGCTGTCGACGATCTCAACAAGGACGGGCTCGAAGTCGATGGGAAGAAGGTCACCATCGAGCTCAAGTCACTCGACGACAAGTATGCGCCGTCCACAGCGGCCAGCAACGCACAGCGACTGGCAGATCAGGACAAAGCCCCAGTCGTCGTCTCCCCCAATGCCGGCGCAATCAAAGCGATCCAGCAGATCAACGATGGGCGATCGAAGTTCATGATCTCCGCGTACACCTCGGATCCTGCAATCGTGCAGTCCGACAATCCGCTGACGATGATGATTCCGCCGAACTTCGAGTCGTATGCCAAGCCGTTCACCGAACAGGGAATGAAGCACGGCGGGAAGAAGCTGGCTTTCCTCGGCACCCAGAGCGAATACGGTCAGCAGTGGACGAAGGCGATCACGGACGAGTGGAAGAAGGCGAACGGCAAGATCGGGGCTGACAACAGCATTGACTACGCCACCGTGTCTGACTTCGCAGGCCCAGTCTCGAAGGCCCTGTCCGAAAAACCGGACAGCATCTTCGTCGGTGGTCCCTCGCAGCCGACCGCGCTGATCATGGAAGAGGCGAAGAAGCAGGGCTTCAAGGGCAGCTTCCTCGTGATGGACCAGGCGAAGCTCGACGAGATGGCAACCGTGACTAAGCTCAAGAACCTGACGAACTCCGTCGGGGTGCTTCCCGTCAAAGAATACAAGGATCCGGGTACAAAAGACTTCCTGAAGCATTTCGCGGAAGTTGCCGGTGACAAGAAGGTGGCGACCAGTGAGACTGCGCTGAACTATCAGAGCATCGCCATCATCGCCAAGGCTATGGAAGTCGCAGGCACAACCAGCGATCCGGAAAAGATCCGGGCTGCAGTGCCCGACGCCCTCAGCAAGGTCGATGACAAGTACAAGGTCAACGGCTTCCCAACCGAAATCTCGGATCAGGGCCATCTGGTCAACCCCGACCTGGATATCACTTATCTGAACAAGGACGAGAAGTACATGAAGGTTCCCGTCGACCAGGTATCCGACACCAAGTAGTCACCACCGTCTAGTCACCATTGTCGGCGATTCCCGCAGCGGGGTATGAGCTTCATACCCCGCTGTGGCGCCGTCTGACGTCCTGTGAGGATTCGCTTCATGACCCTTTTCATCCAACAGCTCTTCAACGGCGTTGCGCTCGGCGGTGTGTACTGCCTTGCCGCGATCGGTCTCACCTTAGTCTTCGGCGTCCTGCGCATACCCAACCTCGCGCACGGTTCGCTGTACATGCTCGGCGCCTATGTCACGTACTTCTTTCTGACCACGGTAGGTGTGCCCTATGTGGCCGCCATCGGCATTGCAGCACTCGTCCTGTTCGTCCTCGGCGTGCTGCTCGAACGCTTGGTCTTCCACCCTCTGCGCAACTCTCCGCACACCCATCACATGATTGCGGCCATCGGCGCCATGTTCTTCTTCCAGGCCGTAGCACAGGCGATCTGGGGCGCCGACTTTCGACGAATGGAGACACCGCTCTCCGGAAGCCTGCATATTCTGGGCGCCGAGATCTCCGCACAGCGCATCGTGATCATCGTGACTGCGATCGTCGTGCTCTCTCTGCTGACTTGGTTCATCAAACGCTCCATCCATGGTCAGACGATTGAAGCCATCGAGCAGGACAGAACCGGCGCGGCTCTGGTCGGAATCAACCCCGCCATGGTCTCAATGCTGACATTGGGTCTGTCCGCGCTTCTGGTCACCATCGCGGCCGGCCTCGTGTCTCCCATCAACCTCCTCTCCCCCACGATGGGTGACTCGCTCAACCTCAAGGTGTTCGCGATCATCATCCTCGGCGGGCTCGGATCATTGCCAGGTGCCATCGTCGGCAGCTTCGCTCTTGCGATAGCGGAGACGATGACCTCGACGTACATCTCTTCGGCTGTCGGCGAAGCAGTGGCCTTCGTCGTTCTGGTGGGGGTGCTTGCGATCAAACCCACGGGCCTGTTCGCAAAGGCGGTGCAGCGATGAATGCGCTGAAGAATCCCCGCATCCTCGGAACCCTAGCCGTGCTTCTCATCATCGCCCTGACTCCGGTGGCTTTCGGCGATGAGAATTACATCATGCGCGTGATCACCATCGGCCTGTGTTCGGCGATCGCCGTCTACGGAATGAACATCATCCTCGGCTTCACGGGACAGCTGTCGCTGGCCCAGGGCGGCTTCTTCGGTATCGGTGCATATGCAGTCGGTTTGCTGACAACCGATTTCGATTGGCCGTTCTGGCAGGCCTTCGTCGTCGGCGTGGTCGGCACCTCTGCCATCGGGTACCTATCCGGTCTGATCGCCCTGCGAACGAAAGACGAGTACTTCGCCATCTTCACGATGGCCATCGGCTTCATCATCTACCTGACCATCAGTCGCTGGGAGTCGGTGACGCACGCCCATTCCGGCGTCAACAATGTGAAATTCCCCGAGGCTGGGGACATCGTAGATTTCAGCAATCCGACGGCGATGTTCTATCTCGTCTTCATCATCCTGCTGGCAAGTGTCTACATCACCTACGCGATCCGTCGCTCGAGTGTGGGGCGCACGCTGCTGACGATCCGAACCAGCGAAGACCTTGCCGATGCGATCGGCGTCAATGTGGGGCTGAGCAAACAACTCGCCTTCGCCGCATCGGCCTTCTTCGGCGGCATCGGCGGTGGCCTCTACGCCTCCGTCGTCGGCTTCATCGGCCCGGACGCTGCAACCGTAGACAAGACCTTCGAGTTCCTGATGTTCATCCTGGTCGGAGGAATGGGCACCGTCGCTGGACCGCTCGTGGGCACCATGATCGTGACCTTCCTGTTCGAACTCTTCCAAGACTTCCAGGCTTACCGGTTCATCGTGCTCGGCCCCATCATCATCGCTCTTGTGATCTTCGCGCCCCGTGGAATCGTGGGGTATCTGGGAGGGTTCATCGACAAGCGAGCGCGAAAGCGACGAATCGGATCTGCCCGCAAGGATGGTTCTGCTGGAGCGAACGACTCTGACCAGGCAAACGGATCCACTCCTGCTAGGGGTTCGACCGGCACCGACGCTGCTGGTCGCCGGGGAACTGCTGCAGACACCATCACCACGACCGAGGAGGAGAAGAAGTGACGCTGCTCGAAATCAGAGGCCTCGGAAAACGCTTCGGCGGACTCGATGCCGTGAAGAACGTCGATCTTGATGTGCAGGAAGGACAGATCACTGCCGTGATCGGCCCGAATGGGGCCGGCAAGTCAACGCTGTTCAACCTCATCCACGGGTTCTACCGCCCCACCGCTGGGAGCGTATCCTTCAACGGTCGCGATATCACCCACTCGTCACCGCACAACTCGGTCAGCGGAGGAATCGCACGAACATTCCAGACGACGCACCTCTTCGACGACTCCACACTGTTGGAAAACGTCCTAGCTGGTCGCATCGTCCGTTCCAAGTCCAATGTCTTCGACGCGATCTTCCATACTCCGCGACATCGCCGCGAATCCGCACTCAACCATGACAAAGCTCTCGAGGCACTCGAATTCTGCGGTGTTTCCGAATTCCGCCACGATCTGGCGTCTAATGTCCCGCAGGAAGTGCAGAAGCGCACAGCTGTCGCCATGGCCTTGGCAACCGAGCCCGAACTGATACTCCTCGATGAACCGGCTGGAGGCATCCCCGAGGAGGAGACGACGGACTTCGGCAATCTCATTCGCTCCCTGCCCGGTCGCGGGGTGTCGGTGCTGCTGGTCGAACACAAGATGTCGATGATTATGGGGCTTGCGGACACGATCCTCGTTCTCGATCACGGTCAGAAGCTGGCGATCGGCTCCCCCTCGGAGATCCAGAGCAATCCGGACGTGATTCGCGCCTACTTGGGATCGACCCAGAATGAGGAGAACTGATGCTCTCGCTGGAGAACATGAGCGTCGGGTATGACGCAACCAACGTGCTGCACGGGGTGAGCATCACTGCCCAGCCCGGTGAGTTGACGGTGATCTTGGGTGCCAACGGTTCGGGAAAGACCACCTTGTTCAAGACCATCAGCGGACTTCTGCGCACTCGTTCGGGAACGATCGAATACAACGGGCAGACGATCCAACGAACGCGCCCGAACACCATCGTCAAACGCGGCATCGCACATTGTCCCGAGGGGCGACACCTGTTCGGGAAGATGTCGGTGGAGAAGAACCTCCGGTTAGGCACGTACCCGCACAGGGACCGCACCCGCACCGAGGAGATCCTGAGCGAAGTACTCGAGCTGTTTCCTATCCTGAAGGAGAAGTCAGCCCAACCGGCAGGATCCCTGTCCGGTGGACAACAGCAGATGGTGGCGATCGGTCGTGCGCTGATGTCAGACCCCAGTCTGCTGATCTTGGACGAACCGTCCATGGGACTGGCTCCCCTGGTTGTCGAGCAGGTGCTCGAGTCGATCGCACAGATCAACAGGAACGGAATCGGCGTGCTGCTCAGTGAGCAGAATGCGAAGGCGTCACTGGCGATCGCTCACCGTGGATATGTGCTGGCAGAAGGACGGGTCGTGCTTGCCGATGATGCCGAGAAGCTGCTCGACAATCCGCAAGTGCAGGCGGCCTACCTGGGGTTGTGAGCGCGGCGTGCGCGAACAGCCCGCGTCCGCAAACAGCCCGCACACGGCTCCCTACGCAATCAGCTCGCTGGCGACTTCGACCTGTGATGCTCCGCGAACGTGACGGAGCAACACAGGTCGAATCGCCGCTGGCTTAGGTTGAAGGAACGCTGCGGCTCAGTTCGGGGCAGCACAGGTCGAACCGAACGCCGGCTTGGGTTGAAGGAACGCTGCGGCTCATTCGAACCGTGAGACGTCTCCCGCCCCGACTCGTGCCACGACTGGTTCCCGTCCGGTGAAGTCGATGACGGAGGTCGGGACGTTTCCCGGAACTCCGGATTCGATGACGACATCCAGTTCGTGGCCGATCTGATCGACGACGTCGTCTGCCTGGGTCAGCGGGTCCTCGGCGCCGGGAAGCAGCAGGGTCGATGACAGGATGGGTTCGCCCATTGCTTCGACGAGAGCCAGAGCTGTCACATTCTGCGGAATGCGTGCGCCAACCGAGAGTTTCTTGGCGTGCATCATGCGACGTGGAACTTCCTTCGTCGCCTTCATGATGAACGTGTAGGGTCCCGGAGTCATTGACTTGATGACCCTGAAGTCCGAGTTGTCGACGATGACGAACTGCCCCAACTGTGCGAAGTCTCGGCACATCAGTGTGAAGTGATGCTTCGCGTCCAGTTGTCTGATTCGGGTGATCCGTTCGATTCCGGACTTATTGTCCAAAGCGCAGCCCAATGCGTAGCCCGAGTCTGTGGGGTAGGCGATGAGTCCGCCGTTCCACAGAATCTCCACGGCCTTGTCGATCATTCGGTTCTGTGGGTTCTCAGGATGAATATTCAGTAAGGTCGCCATACCTCATGCTAACCACTCACAGCATACGAGGCGAGAGTCATGACGTAATCGATCGAACAATTCTTCGTCCCTGTATCTGGTCCCTGTACCTGAGACCTAGAACAGTCGGAGGCACGGTAGCGTCTGCCGGCGACTTCGCCTGCCGACACTTCGAGTCAGCTCGTGGGCTTGGACGTGTCCTGCTCGCCTTCGACCGGGGTCGTCGTCGAGGCTTCATCCTCAGCCGCCGAACCTTCACCCGCCGAGTCCGCCGAACCCTCCGAATCAGACTTCTCCAAAGGCGATCCAAGGGTGTCGCCCAATGTTTCGGACGCTGGTGACACCGGAGGGACCTTCGTCGATGTGTTCGCGGTTCCCGGGTCCGAAGCGAGCAGAATGTTCACCCATTTCGCCTTCGGATCCGCGTCGATGAGCAGCGCCTTCAACAGAAGTGTCGCAGGCAGTGCGAGGAGTGCACCGAGCCATCCGAGCACCCACACCCAGAACAGCAGCGACAGGAAAGACACCAGTGGGGTGACTCCGACCGACTCCCCCGTGAACTTCGGTTGGATGATCGATTGGATGACGAAGTTGAGCACGCTGTAGGCGATCACGACCCACAAGCCCGCCTGCCAGCCGCCATCGACGAGCGCGAGCAGTGCTGGAGGAATGAGGCCGATGACGAAACCGATGTTCGGAATGTAGTTCGTCAGGAACGCGAGCACACCCCACACCCAGATCAGCGGCACATCGATGATCGCCAAAGCGATGACGTCGAGAAGAGCAACGATGAGACCGAAGACCGTCGCCACGATCCAGTAACGTCGGACGCCGCGGGCGAAGCCGCCGAGTGAGGCCGAGAGCGAGGGCTTGGCGTCGAGGAGCATCAGCATACGTTTGTCGATGCCCATGGAATCCATGGCCACGAAGAACACCGCCATCACCACAGTGGTGAGCAGGCCCGCAACCATTGAGACGTTGGTCAACAGCGGGTAGACGGCGTCGATGAGGGATTTGACGTTGAATTGCTTGAACTGCGCTTCGAGCACCGAGGAGGTGACACCGATATCGGACAGGAACGCCAAGGCGCTCTGATAGGTGGCAACGAGCCGTTCCCCGTAGCTGGGGATGAGGATCACGAGTTCGGCGACAGACCACGCTGTGAGCCCGAAGAAGCCGAAGATCATCACCAGCACGATGAGGACCGAGATGGTGGCACCGATTGCACGCGGTACCTTCAGCCGGGTCAGGTACCTCTGCAGCGGGTAGACGACGATGTAGAAGTTGAGCGCCAGAAACACCGGAGCGACGATGTCCTGAAGTCCTCTGAAGAACATCAGGGCATATGCGAGACCGGCAATCGTCAGTGCGATGACGAGTACCCTGGCAGGCTGGCTCGCATGCCAGGGGCGCTGCTCCGAAGTCAGCGCCTGCGGCTGTTCGTGGGTCTGCCCCTCAACGCTCACTCAGCGCCCTTTCCGCTTCTCCCTGATGCGCATCGACACCTCGATGGGGGTTCCCTTGAACCCGAACGTCTCACGCAGACGCCTCACGATGAAACGACGATACCCCGGATCGAGGAAACCGGAGGTGAAGAGCACGAACTTCGGTGGACGAGACTGTGCCTGGGTCCCGAACAGGATCCTGGGCTGCTTGCCTCCACGCACGGGGTGGGGATTCGCGGCGACCAGTTCGCCGAGGAAGGCGTTGAGTCGACCTGTGGGGATGCGTGTGTCCCATCCCTCCAGTGCCGTCTCCATCGCGGGTACGAGCTTGTCGGCATGGCGACCCGTTTTAGCGGAGATGTTCACTCGCGGGGCCCAGGCCACGTGTGCCAGGTCCTTTTCGATCTCGCGTTCGAGGTAGTAGCGACGTTCGTCGTCAAGCAGATCCCATTTGTTGAACGCCAGCACCACGGCACGACCAGCCTCGGCGGCGGTTGTGACGATACGGACGTCCTGCTCACTCAGCGGTTCTTGAACCTCGAGGAGGACGAGAGCCAGCTCGGCGCGCTCCAACGCTGTCTGCGTACGCAGAGCCGCATAGAAATCAGCGCCACTGGCCTGATGTGCACGACGGCGGATGCCGGCTGTGTCGACGAAACGCCACTGCTTGTCACCCAGCTCGATGAGTTCGTCGACCGGGTCGCGGGTGGTGCCTGCGACATTGTCCACGAGCACACGGTCGGAGCCCATCAGCTGGTTGAGCAGGGAGGACTTTCCGACATTCGGGCGGCCCACCAAGGCAATTCGGCGTGGTCCGCCCTCTTCGACCCGGGTTTCGACGGCAGAGACCTCGGGCAGGATGTTGAGCACCTCGTCGAGGAGGTCAGCAACTCCGCGACCGTGCAGCCCGGACACCGTCCACGGCTGTCCCAGGCCCAGGCCCCAGAGCTCGGCGGCCATGAGCTCGCCGCGTTCGTCATCGACCTTGTTCGCGGCGAGGATGACGGGCTTCTTCTTCCTCCGCAGCATCTTCACGACCAGTTCATCGGTCGCGGTCGGTCCGGTCGTGGCATCCACGACGAGGACCACAGCGTCGGCCATATCGACCGCAATCTCAGACTGGATCGCGATGCGAGAGGCCATGCCCTTGGAATCCGAGTCCCATCCACCGGTGTCGACGAGGGTGAATTCCTTGGTGTTCCATTCCGCCCGGTAGCTCACCCGGTCACGGGTGACTCCGGGAACGTCTTCGACCACGGCTTCGCGGCGGCCGAGGATCCTGTTGACCAGGGTCGATTTGCCCACATTGGGTCGACCGACGACAGCTAGGACAGGGTCAGCACCCCGAGCTTCTTCTTCCTCGACGTCGAAGCCGTAGGCGTCGAGCAGTGCCCGGTCCTCGTCTTCGAGGTCATAGCTCTGGAGGCCGGCTTCGAGGGCTGTCGCCCTCTTCTCGGCTTCTTCGTCGCTGATGCTCTCGAGACGTTCGGCCAGATGCTCATCCGGGTTCTCGTGAAATTCTGATTCAGTCATTGTGAGTCCTTCACCAGCTGCAGCACCGTTTCGACCACCTGGTCGAAATCGATGTCGCTGGTATCGAGTGTGTAGACGCCTTCGGAGGCTTCCAGGAAACTCGTTGTCACTGAGTCCTTGGCGTCACGGCCGGTGACCTGGGATTGGGTGGCGGCGAGAGCCTCGGCGTCGGCGTTGCCATGGAGCTCCTTGGCTCGACGGGCCACGCGGACCTCGTCACGGGCGGTCATGAGGATGCGAACCTCGGCATCCGGCGCCACGACGGTCGTGATGTCACGGCCTTCGACGACGATGCCTTCGGGTGCGCCTGCGATGATGGTCCGCTGCATGTCGATGAGCTCTTCGCGGGCGTCGACGACGGCAGACACGGTCTGCACGTTCTCCGAGACCTCGGGGTCACGGATCTCCTCGCTGACGTCGATTCCGTCGACGGAGACGAAGAATTCGTCCGGATCGATGGAGATCTCCAGATCAACCCCGCGCACCTGTTCGAGGACGTCGACCGGGTCGGTCACGCCCCGGTTGAGGCACAGCCAAGCCATCGCGCGATACATGGCACCCGTATCGAGGTAGCTGTAGCCCAATCGGCGGGCCGTTTCCTTCGCGGTGCTCGACTTGCCGACCCCGCTTGGTCCGTCAATGGCGACGACGCTCATGCAATTCCCTCTTTCTCGATGGCGGATTCGGGAATCTGCCATCCCTTCGACAACAAACCGATTTCAAGTTCCTGTTGGGTGGCCGGCACCACGGAGACATCGACGATTCCGAGCTTCTGCCCCGGCGCGTGGTCCATCCGGAAGTCCTCGACGTTGATGTTCAGGTCACCGATGTCCTTGAACAGTGTGGCCAGGGTTCCCGGGGTGTCGGGAACCAGGATCGTAACTACAGCATATTTGGTCGGCGCCTGTCCGTGCTTACCCGGGATCCGCTCGTGCCCTTCGTTGCCCAACGCAATGGCCCTGGCCAACGCACCGGTCGATCCCGGACCCAGTTCCAAAGCCGTGATGACTTCGTCGAGCTCGGTCCGCAGATCCAGCAGTACGGAGCGGATCTCCTCGGAATTCCCGGCCAGGATCTGCGTCCACAGCCGTGGATCGGAAGCGGCGATCCGAGTCACGTCACGCAGCCCCTGCCCTGCCAGTGCGACCTCTTCCAGCGGCGCATGACGCAGCTGGGAGGCGACCAGTGAGGCGATGACCTGCGGCACGTGGGAAACCTTCGCGACCGCGGCATCGTGGATGCGTGGATCGAGGTGGATGACCGAGGAACCGGTGGCTTCCGCCATGGCCACGATCTCGCCGAGGCGGTCCTGTGGTGTGTCCTCATCCGAGCAGATCACCCATGGTCGGGCCGTGAATAGGTCCGACCGGGCGGCAATCGCTCCCGACTTCTCCCGACCGGCCATCGGGTGACACCCGATGTAGCGGTCGAGATCGCTGCGTTCGACAAGTTCGCGCACCGACTCGAGCAGGCTGGTCTTGACGCTTGCCACGTCTGTCACGGTGGCATTCGGGTAGGTCGCCAACGCTGTGGCGATGGTGTGGGCCGCAACGTCGGGTGGGGTGGCGATGACGACGATCTGCGGATCCTCGGCATCGGGGGCCTCGGAGGCGACCGTCCCTGCCCCCAGGTCGGCTGCCAGCTGCTGCGCCGTCGGTGAGGTGTCCTCGAGGCTGACCTGGTACTTCTGTGCACTCAGCGCCAGTCCCAGGCTTGCGCCCAGCAAACCGGTGCCGATGATGTGGATTCTCACAAGCCGACGGCCTCGAATAGCTCGCCGATCTCGTCCGAACGCAGGGGGCGGATCTTGCCCTGTCGCTGTTCGTCCAACGTGATGGGACCGAACTTGGTCCGCACCAGACGCTCGACGGGATTGCCGACCTCCTTGAGGAGTCGGCGCACAATCCGGTTACGCCCCGAGTGCAGGGTCAGTTCCACCACGGACTTGCCTGGCGTCGAGTCCACGAGCTTGAATGCGTCGACCTTGACGAAGCCGTCCTCGAGGTCGATGCCGGCCTTCAGGCGCGAGCTCACGTCCTTGGCCAGCTGTCCCCTGACCTGAGCAAGGTAGGTCTTCGGGATCTCGTAGCGCGGGTGAGCCAGTCGGTTGCTCAGCTCCCCGTCATTGGTCAGAAGGATGAGGCCCTCGGTCTCGGTGTCGAGTCGTCCGACGTGGAAGAGACGCTCGACGTGATTCTTCACGTAGTCGGCCAGGCAGGGTCGACCATCCGGATCGCTCATCGTGGAGACGACTCCGGCCGGTTTGTTCAACACGAGGTAGACCTTCTTGGTCTGTGTCGAAATTCTCACTGCGTCCACGTGCACGGCCTGGGTTTCGGTGTCGATTCGGGTGCCCAGTTCGGTCACGATGGAACCGTCCACTTCGACCCGTCCGTCGAGGATCAGCTGCTCACATGCACGACGTGAGCCCAGGCCCGCCTCGGCGAGGATCTTTTGAAGTCTCACACCCCCGCTGACATGGGCATCTGACTTATCGCCCGTGCCGGTCGGCACGTGTTTGCCCCCCTTGGATGAGGTGCTGGAACGCTGTTTTCGGGTCGGACGATTGTTGCGCCCGCCTGGCGCTCGGGGATCACGGTATGGACTCATAAACTCCATTCTCTCAAATCAATCGTCAACTCGTGACATCTCGTCGTCGAGATCGCCCATCTCATCTTCGACAGAGGCCAGAACTTCGGAGTTGTCAGCTCCCAATTCGGCGACATCTGAGTCCTCGGGAAGGTACGGAGCGATCTCCGGCAGGTCATCGATGCTGTTCATTCCCAGCGCATCGAGGAACTGGTGGGTGGTGGTGTAGAGCAGCGCCGAGGTGGTCGCCTCCTTCCCCGCTTCGACGATGAGTCCGCGCAGGAGCAGAGTCCGGATGACACCGTCGACGCTGACCCCGCGGATGGCTGCGATGCGCGGCCGCGATATCGGTTGCCGGTATGCGATGACGGCCAGGGTCTCGAGCGCGGCCTGGGACAGTTTCGCGCTCTGCCCCGAGGTCAGGAAGTCCTTGACGATCTCGTGATAGTCCCCGCGAGAGAAGATTCGAAACCCCCCGGCGACCAGTCGGATCTCGAATCCGCGCTGCCTGCCGCCGTCCCCACCGTCGTAGTCGGCCTTGAGTTCGGCGATGGCATCGGTGACGGTGTCCTCATCGAGTCCGAGGGCGCTGGCCAGCTCATTGGCCGAGACGGCGGAGTCACTGATCATGAGGACCGCTTCGATCCCGGCCAGGATTTCATCGTCGATCATGCAGGTCCCTCTTCCTCATCGTGCACGCTATCGGCCTCGTCGCCCAGCGCCTCAACATCGGCGTTCAATACCTCAGCCGCGCCGTCCGGCTCCTCGAGTTCGGCATCACCGTCCCACTCCCCCTCGGTGCGCAGATCCACGCCGTCATCGGTGGACTCGGTGCGCGAGATGAGCAGCGGGCCCAAGGGCTCCTCCTGGGCGAAGTCGCAGAGGCCGACCTTGAACAGTTCCAGCAGCGCCAGGAATCGGGCCACCACGACCAGCGTGTTGTCGGCGGTGTCAAGCAGTTTCTGGAAGTCGAGATCTCCGGCACGCAGCAGGCTGAGGATGTGGCCGCGCTGTTCGGAGACGCTGACGAGGGGCAGGTGGATGTGGTCGACCGCGACGCTCGGGGGCGTGTGGTCACGTTGGAGCACGGTCGCGTAGAGTCCGGCCAGCTCACCTGGGCCGATGTGGATCTCAAGGGGTGGCAGAACGTCCTGGAACTCCGGTTCGAGTCCGACGCTGCGCGGGGCCCTGATCGATCCGGCGGCCATAGCCTCGGCGAAGAATCTGCTCACGGACTTGTAGGCTCGGTACTGCAGGAGTCGGGCGAAGAGAAGGTCGCGGGCTTCGAGCAGTTCGAGGTCGAGTTCCTCTTCGCCGTCCTCATTGGGCAGCAGACGTGCCGTCTTGAGGTCCAGCAGGGTGGCGGCGACCAGGAGGAACTGGGAGATCTCGGCGAGGCTTGAACCGACCTTGGCACCGGCTCGTTCGCTCAGGCCGGTCGTGTAGGCGATGAACTCATCGGTCACCTCGGCGAGGGCGATCTCCGTGACGTCGAGACGACGTTTGGAGATCAGGCCGAGGAGCAGGTCGAAGGGACCGGAGAAGTTCTCCAGCTCAACCTGGAACCCTTCACTGACGGTCTCGCTCAGGGCGCGCCTCCGCGGGCGATGAGCTCCCTGGCCAGGCGGCGGTAGGCTTCCGAGCCAGCGTGCTTGGGGGCGAAACTCGTGATCGGTTCGGCAGCGACCGAGGCGTCCGGGAATTTCACGGTGCGGTTGATGACCGTGTCGAAGACCTTGTCGTCGAAGGCCTCCGTCACACGCGACATGACCTCTTTGGAGTGGAGCGTGCGCGAGTCGAACATCGTGGCCAGGATCCCGTCGACGACGAGGGAGGGATTGAGCCGGTCCTGGATCTTCTCGATGGTCTCCACCAGCAGTGCGACACCGCGGAGGGCGAAGAACTCGGTTTCGAGCGGAATGATGACACCGTGTGCCGCGGTCAGAGCGTTGACGGTGAGCAGGCCGAGCGAGGGCTGGCAGTCGATGAGGATGACGTCGTATTCGTCGGCGACCTTGGACAGCACGCGGGACAGGATCTGCTCACGGGCAACCTCGCCCACGAGCTGGACTTCGGCAGCGGAGAGGTCGATGTTGGCCGGGAGGATGTCGATGTTCTCGAAGTCGGTGCCGACGATGACCTCGTGTGGATCCATCCGCGAATTCATCAGCAGGTTGTAGATGCTGATTTCGAGATCGTAGGGGTTGACGCCCAGACCGACGGACAAGGCGCCCTGCGGGTCGAAGTCCACGAGGAGCATCTTGCGTCCATAGGCGGCCAGCGAGGCGCCGAGGTTGATCGACGAGGTCGTTTTGCCGACCCCGCCCTTCTGGTTGACCATCGCGATGATGCGGGCAGGCCCATGAGTGTCCAGCGGTGCTGGTTCGTCGAAGTCCTGCTGCTCAGGTGCAGTGGATTTCGACTTGGGAATATCCAATGCCTGTTGCGTATTCATCACTCGGATGGCCACCTTTCGTTGCTCTCTGCTCCAACCCTACCGTGCCCGGGGGTGCGAGGTCGCGTACACTTCCCGCAATGTTTCCTCTGACACCTTCG
The DNA here is from genome assembly GCF_900169365.1 of Brevibacterium sp. 239c. Lineage (GTDB taxonomy): Bacteria > Actinomycetota > Actinomycetes > Actinomycetales > Brevibacteriaceae > Brevibacterium. The sequence goes on along the minus strand of NZ_FXZH01000026.1, from coordinate 24,376 downwards.
TATAGATCTGCGTGGTCGTGACTGAGGCGTGGCCCAGCAGTTCTTGGACGACGCGAATATCGGCCCCGCCCTCCAGCAGGTGTGTCGCGAAGGAGTGACGGAACGTATGCGGAGACACCTCGGCCTCCAGGCCGGCGAGTTCCCCGGCGTCCTTGACGATCTGCCACGCGGTCTGGCGCGACAGGCGGGTCCCCCGCGCGTTGAGGAACAGGGCACCGGCCGGGGCCGATGTTCTGGCCTTTGCAGCCATGCTCGGTCGAGTCCGTGACACCCAGGCGCCCAGCGCTGTCGAGGCGTGGGAGCCGAAGGGCACGATCCGTTCCTTCCCGCCTTTGCCGTACAGGCGCACGAGGCTGGTCTCGAGATCCAGATCGTCCAGGTCGACGCCTACCGCCTCGGAGATCCGTGCGCCCGTCGCATAGAGCAGCTCCAGCAGTGCAGCCGCCCGAATCTGTGCGGGCTCTTCACCGCCTGTCGTGGCCAGCATCGCCTCGACATCGTCCAGAGACAGGGCTTTGGGCAGACGCAGCCCTTCCTGAGGCGGGCTGACCTCTGAGGCCGGGTCCGTGGATGCCAGTCCCTCGCCGAGGGCGAATCCGTGGAACCGGCGCACCGCGACGAGTGCCCGCGCACGGGTCCGTGGCGCCAGGTTCTCATCGTGCAGGTGGAGAGCGAAGGCCTCGACATGGCTCCGTTCGACCTCACCGAGGCGGCCGATCCCCTGCCCGTTCAGCCAGGTTCCGTACCTGGCGAGGTCACGGGCATAGGCGTCGATGGAGTTTCGTGACAGCCCACGCTCGAAGCGCAGCGAGTTCAGGTATCTTTCGAAGGCACGCGCCAGGGACTGCGGCAGTTCCGGGAGCAGTTCGGCACCGTGCCGGGCCATGGGTCAGCCCTCAGGCTCGCGGTCGGTCAGCGCCGCCGGCAGTGTCTGCCGTGTCTGCCTCGGCAGTGCCCGCAGCGACTGCTGCATCGGCACGGCCGTCGATGAGACGGCGCGGTGCATCGACGCTGCGGGTCCGGGTGGGTTCCCCGGCGGCTTCGGCACGCAGGATGCGGTCCACCTGCAGGACTGCCAGCTGTGCGATCGAGTTTGTGATCTCGCCCGCGCACACCGCGTCCATGGCCTCGTCGAGGCTGGCCCACCGGAATTTGAAGCCGGCTTCCTCTTCGCTGCGTTCGTGCCGGTCCTCGTCGGCGATGAGCTCGAAGTCCCTGGCCAGGTACAGGCGGATGGATTCGCTGCTGCCGCCAGGGGTCAGGCAGGAGTCGGTGAGGACTTCCCACCGTGCCGCACGGAGATCGGCTTCCTCAGCCAGCTCACGCTGGGCGGCATCGAAGGGATCCTCACCGGGCACATCAAGGAGACCCGCGGGGACCTCCCAAAGCCTGGCCCGGACGGGATGGCGGTACTGCTGGATGAGCAGGATCCGCTCCTGCTCATCCACGCACGCGATGGCCACAGCACCTGTGTGAGCCATCATGTCGCGAACCAACCCGGTTGCCTCAGGCAGATCGAAGGTCTCACGCCGAATGTTCCACACTGCCCCGTGGTAGACCACGTCGGATGCGGTGATATTCGGCGTATAGGCTTCGTCGCGCAGATCGCTCACGTGAGTCCTAACTACTTCTGAGCCTTCAGTGCCGCTGCCACGAGTCCGGCGAACAGCGGATGAGCATTGGTCGGACGTGACTTGAGCTCGGGGTGAGCCTGAGTCGCCACATAGTAGGGGTGCACGGACTCCGGCAGCTCTACGAACTCTACGAGCTCACAGCTGGGTGAGGTGCCCGAGAAGCGCAGACCGGCCTTGGCCAGATCGTCACGATAGGAGTTGTTGACCTCGTAGCGGTGACGGTGACGTTCGGAGATGAGCGTCGACTCATAGACTCCCGCGACGACACTTCCTTCGTCGAGTTTCGCCTCGTAGGTGCCCAAGCGCATGGTTCCGCCCAGATCGCCTTCGCCTTCGACTATGGAGAGCTGCTCGGCCATCGTCGCGATGACGGGGACCTGTGTGTCGGGGTCGAACTCTGACGATGAGGCGTCATCGATGCCGGCGACGTTCCGTGCATACTCGATGACCATGCACTGCAGACCCAGACACAGACCCAGGGTCGGGATGCCGGTCGTGCGAGCGTACTCGAGTGCGCCGAGTTTTCCGTCGATACCGCGGATGCCGAAGCCGCCGGGCACGCAGATCGCGTCGAGGCCGGACAGACGCTCACGGGCACCGGCCTCGCTGTCGCAGTCATCAGACTGGATCCACTCGACCTTGACCTTGGCGTTATTGGCGAAGCCTCCGGCTCGCAGCGCCTCGGTGACCGACAGGTACGCATCCGGCAGATCGATGTATTTGCCGACGATACCGATGCGCACATGGTGCTCGGGGTTGTGGACGCGTTCGAGAACCCAATCCCACTTCGTCCAGTCGACATCGCGGAAAGGAAGGTTGAGGCGACGGATCACGTAGACGTCGAGGCCTCCGTCGTGGAGGACCTTCGGGATGTCGTAGATGCTGGGAGCGTCGACGCAGGATACGACAGCGTCGGATTCCACGTCACACGAGGAAGCGATCTTCGTGCGGATCGAATCCGGCAGCTCCCGGTCGGAGCGCAGCACGATCGCGTCGGGCTGGATGCCGATCGAGCGCAGTGCCGCCACGGAGTGCTGGGTCGGCTTCGTCTTCAGCTCGCCCGAGGGCCCGAGGTAGGGAACCAGAGACACGTGGATGAAGAACACATTGTCGCGGCCGATGTCGTGACGCACCTGTCGTGCGGCTTCGAGGAACGGCTGGGATTCGATGTCACCGACGGTTCCGCCGATTTCGGTGATGATGACATCGGGACGCTCATCGATGGGACGTTCGGCCTGAGCCCGCATCCGCGACTTGATCTCGTCGGTGATGTGCGGGATGACCTGAACGGTGTCGCCGAGGTAGGCGCCGCGACGTTCCTTGGCGATGACCGAGGAGTAGACCTGTCCGGTCGTGACATTTGCCGCACCGTCCAGATTGACGTCGAGGAAGCGCTCGTAATGACCGATGTCGAGGTCGGTCTCAGCACCGTCTTCGGTGACGAAGACCTCGCCGTGCTGGAAGGGATTCATTGTTCCCGGATCCACATTGAGATAGGGATCCAGTTTCTGCATTGCTACTGAGAGTCCGCGCTGAGTGAGCAGGTGACCGAGGCTCGATGCCGTCAGTCCCTTGCCCAACGAAGAGGCAACGCCTCCCGTGACGAAGATGTGCTTTGCCGTATTTGTGCCGCCTGGGCCAGTTCGATTCACCACGGGATTTGATCCTATCAAAGTCCGGCTCACGAATCTGACGATTCGGCGACTTCGGCGTAGAGATCAAGCAGGGTCGCTGAGATCGCAGCCCCGTTGTTCACGTCAATGACGCGCTTCTTGGCGGCAACAGCCTGGGATCCGCGTCCGGCTGGATCATCGAGAAGATGATTGATCTCACTCAGAAGTGCATCCGTATCATCGGCGGCAACGGTCTTCGCCGCCGCACCCCAGATGCCGGCGCGTCGTGGGTTGCCGATGAAGACCGCTGGCTTCGACAGCTGCATCAGGTCTTCGTGGCTGAGCCCGGTCATGGTCTCACTGGCGATGACGACGTCCGCGGCGGCTGCCACGTCGACGAGGTCACCGGCCGGGGCGACGATGACGTGGCGGTCGGCGAAGGCGGACTCGATCGTGCTCCGGTCCTTGCCGGTGCCGGTGAGGACCGTGACGACTGGTCGGCCGGGTCGTTTCGTGTTGATCTGGTCGGTAGCGTCGAGGATCGTGGCCAGAGCAGTGTGGTCACGCAGGGCGATGGGGCTGGCGACCATCCAGGTGCCCTCTTCGACGCCCAGTTCCTTGCGCACCTGTGCACGCGGTGTCCTGACGGTGAGGTCGATGTCGATGTCCGGGTGGACGAGTTCGGCGCGTTCGACCACGGGAACCTTCCCCCCGAAATAGTCGACGACCGGTTCGGTGGTGCCCAGAATCGCGGTCGCGGTGCGGCCCACGATCTCGGCGCCGGTCTTCTCGATGACGCCGGCCGCATCGAAGGACTCGATCGTGGCGACGATCTTCGGGTGCAGTCGGGCGGGGAGGCCGGTGAAGGCCAGGCCGGCGAGCGTCGCGGCGTGCAGGCCGTGGGCGTGGACGATGTCCACGTGCTGGTAGTACTTGTGCAGAGTGAATGCGGTATTGGGATCTGCCAAGGTGAAGCGTCGTCGTGCTGCCAGCTCGATCTCGCGGAAGTTGTCCGCCAGATCCTCGGGAACTCCGAATGTGCCCAGCAGCGAACGGTGGGCGGCGACCGCAACCTTGAAGCCGGCGCGCAGATGCCCGAGCACTGCGAGTTTCGCGACTTCGACGACGGGACCCGTAGTTTCGGCGAGTACATGCAGAATTCTCGTGTCTGCGCTGAGTGGGTGGACCTCGCCGGATTCGCTCATTTCCTCATCCTTTTCATTAGATCGACGCTGCTTCTACCCTACCTGGGAGGGCATGAGTTCCGTGTATATGCCCACCAGTTCTTTGGCTACTTCCCTCTCATCGGGAAGTTGGGCTCCGCGGGCCCGAGCTCGCGCGGCCAGCTCGGCCCGGCGAGCGGGATCCGCAGCCAGTTCGCCGATGGCTGCGGCCAGGCCCATATCGTCATCGTCAGCGACGAGAATGCCCGCATCACCGACGAGCTCCGTCGTGCCACCGGTGCTGGTGGCGATGATGGCCTGTCCGCAGATCAGTGCCTCCTGCAGCACGAGGGCACGGGCTTCCCAGACACTGGTGAGGACGTAGAGATCCGCGGCCGCGTTGAGTTCGGCGATATCGTCTCTGGGGCCGAGGAAATGCAAGGCAGGTACCGCCGAGGTGGCCGCGAGGTTCTCGTACTGTCGGCGCACCTCGTCGAGGACGTTCTGGTCGGCCGCTCCCGCAATGAGGAACACAAGCTCGGGGGTCCTGGAGGTCTCCCCCGACGATTCGCCGAGGTGGCCCAACGCTCTGACAAGCAGCGGATAGTTCTTCTGCGGTGCGACACGCCCGACGGCGAGCACGAGGACGGCCTCGGGTCCGAAACCGAACTCCTCAGCCAGGCCTGCACGGGTGGCAGCGGCCGCGTCGGCGGGAATCTCGTGTACTTCTGGTGCGGCAGCGGGCAGGAACCGGGCGTCTCTGGCGCCGAGGTCCTGGGCACGGGCCACGAGGTCGGTGCTCGCTCCCAGTGTCAGGTCCGCACCCTTGGCCAGCAGCGTTTCGATGCCGGCTTCGACTCGTCCGCGTAGGCTCCGACCGCTGGCCCGATTGTGCAGGCTGATGATGAACTGCGGTCGCGCCCGCAGACTCCGTGTCGCCAGCAGGGCCACGAAGCCGGCACGGAAGCCGTGGGCGTGGACGATGTCGGCGTCGAAGCCGGCGATGAGTTCGCGCAGTCGGAGGATCAGAGCCGCGTCTCGGACACCGATGCCGGTGCCCATGTCGAGTGCGGCGAAGCGGACTCCAGGCAGTGAGGAGAAACCGAAATGCTCGTCGGTGGAGGCAGGCCCGATGACCCCGAGCTCGTGGCCGGCAGCGGCGACGTCCCGGGCCAGTGCTCGCACATGGGTGCCGACTCCCCCTGTCGATGTTCCGAGCACGTAGACGATTCTCATCTCTCATCCTCATTCTCTGGTGAAGTGCCGGGTTCACGCTCGGGTGCAGTGCCTTGATCGGGTGCTGCGCCAGACTCGGTCCCGGTCGAGGAGGTCGGTTGGGCGGCCCGTACGGCGGGGTCGGTCTGTTCTGCCAGGTCAGGACCACCTCGGCGATTGGAGAGCACCGTCCGCACCTCGGAGATGAAGCCCCTGTCGAAGGCGAGGATCGCGGCGAAGACCACGCAGCCGATGAGTGCGGAGACCACACCGTTGGCGACAGAGGACAGCGCATCGATGCCGAATGGCCCAGCCAGCCAATGGGAGACCACTGCACCGACTGCCGAGGCGAGGGCAGCAGCAACCAATGACAGAAGTCCTCGGCGCAATACTCTGTGGAGCCCGGTTGGACCCAGCACCCGCCTCATCGAGGGCAGCAGGAAGCCTCCGGCGACGCTCATGCCGATGGCATAGCCGACGCAGATTGCTACAAGAGTCAGTCCGTCATCGCCCTCGGCGTTGGTGACCAGGAACGCCAACAGCATTCCGACGATGACCAGCACCCAGCCAGTCGTCGTCGCCACCGCTGAATGACGCGAATGCTCCAGCGCGTAGAACACTCTGGTGCCCCAAGCGACGAAACACCAGCCAGGCACGGCGAGGGCCATGACCATGATCGCCAGACTCATTGAGTCGAAAGGCGCGTCTCCTTGTTCGCCTGCTTTATCGATCGCGGTGAAGAACGTCTGCAGGGGCCCTGCCGCACTGATGAGGATGACTGTGCCCAGCAGGCCGATGCTGATGATCAGTGCGGTCGTCGTCGAGGTCAGACGTCGCAGTCCGACTCCGGCCGCATCGCGATCCGTGGCGCTGGCATCGGGGTCCTTCGACCGACCGGCCCAGGACGACAGGGCGGGGAAGATCACCGTGGCGACTGTCACCGCAAGGACGCCGTAGGGCAGGAGATATACGGCGTTGATGTAGCTGAAGAGAACGAAAGTGCCCGTGCCGCCGGAATGGTTCGACACGAGAATGGTCACAAGCATCGCGGCCTGCTGTGCCAGCAGCGCCGCCATGCCTGCTCCGGCCAGCCGCAGTGCCCGACGAGCGACTCCGGGTGGGAAACTCCAGGTGGGTCTGATGCGCAATCCTGTGGTGCGCATCGGCAGCGCCAGGGGCAGTGCGAGAGCGGCGACGCCGATGGTCGTGCCCCAGCCCAACCAACCGATATGCGTCTGCCAGGAGCCATCGGTTCCACCGGCGTTGCTGTACGCAATATACGAGCCGATGACGACGAGGCTGGACAGTAACGGTGCGAAGGCCGGCCAAATGAACTTTCGATGCGCCTGAAGCACACCGGTGAGCACCGCCCCGATGCCGTAGAGAACGAGCTGTGGGGAGAACATGAGCAAGAAGACAGCAGTGGCCTCAAGTTGTGCAGGCCCGTCAACGTTGGTGCCGGTCAGCAACCTTGCAATCGGGTGTGCGAATACGGCAAGAATGATGCTCAGCGGCAGGGTCACGGAGACCGCCCAGGTCAGCAGCGCCGAGGCGATCCGTCCTGCTGTCTCTTTGTCCGCTCGCGCCAGCGGAATCGCGAGCAGAGGGATGACGGCCCCTGCCAGTGCACCACCTGCGACGACTTCGAAGAGGATGTTGGGGACCAGGTTCGCTGTCTGGTAGGCATTGCCGACCGACCCGGCGCCCACCGCGGGTGAGAACACCAGCCAGCGCAGGAACCCGACAAGTCGGGTGAACAGGGTGATGACCGAGACGAGCAGCGCCGCAGAGGCGAAGACCCGAACCAGCTTACTCACACGACCTCGCGACCGAAGGCGTCGATCTCCCGCAGTCCAGGGGTGGATTCGATGATCGAGGTGAAGGAGACCTTCTCACTCAGCAGGGTGAGACCCACCAGGCCGGAAAGAACTAGCGCACGCTGCGTGGGTGTCGAATTCTCGACCAGAATCGTACCCAGTACCGCACCGAGTGCGTTGGCACCGGTGTCGCCGAGCATCACCGATCCGTCGAGGTCATCGGGCCATGCCGCCGCGCTGCTGCCGGCGATGGCCGCCCCGGGTGCCCAGGTCAGACCGTGTTTGTGGGGCATGAAGGCCAGCGTCAGCAGGCCCGCTTTGAGGGCGCGGCCGGGCCGCAGATCGAGCAGATTGAACAGGTTCGCTGTCCCGGCGATGACTCCTCCGGTGACGACGACGTCGAGCGTCGAACCGAACCAGGTCTGGTCGGCGGATGCTCGGTTCGAGGAGAGCCACCCGTGGCGGCTTCTTCCGGTGCGCAGAATCGTCGCCGCGGCGATCGAGGCCGCGGGGATTCCGATGACCTTGATCCCGCCGGTCGTGAGCTGGCCATGCGCCAGGGCGCTGAGGTGGCCCCGCAGTCCTTTCGAGTCCCCCGATTCGAGGAAGTCATCGACCGCGCCCAGACCTCCTGCAACGGAGGTCACCAGGAGGGTGGCCGCGCGCTGTCGTGGGGCTTCGATGAGGAGGCTGCCTGCAACCAATCCAGCAGTCACAGCTGGTCCTTCGACGAGTGAGACGTCGTTGCCGGCGTGGTTCGTGCGCACGACCTTGTCGTGGGTGCGCAGACTCGAGGACAGGATTGCTTTGGTCGCCGTGTATCCGAGAAGGCCGGCGACGGCGGAGCTGACGAGTGAGCGGATCATCTCAATCCTTCCCTGGCATGATCTGTTCGGCATCTTTGGAGAAGCCGTAGTGGCCGTGGGTCCCGGCCACACCAGCGGCGAGGGCGCGGACGGTGATGACCGCGCCTGCACCCAGTCCGAGTCCGTCCACGGTGCTGGCCCGAGATTTCTCGGTGCGCAGGATGGATACGAGACCGTTCTGGGCCGAACCGGCGTCACCGGCCACGACCACGGACTTCGAGTCCGAGGTCAGCGAATTGATGAAGTCGGTGATGAGGGTGCGGTTGGCTTTGTCGTCGGTGGCATCGGGGCTGGGCTCGGTCTCGTCTGCCAGCTTCGAGTTCTCATCGTCGACGACAACGAAGAGCGGAGTCGGTTTGTGGTCGGTGTCGGTGCGCAGCCGACCCGCGTCGACAAAGGCGTCGAAGAGTGCCGAGGACTTCTTCTCTGCGACGTCGCGATCCTTGCCCTTCTCCAACATCGAGGCGTTGCCGGTCAATGCGATGACAAGGGCAGATCGCAGCGCTGTGGAATCGTCCTTGGGCAGGTCCGGCACCAGGTCGCGCAATGTCGAGAGGAAATCAGCGGAGTCGGTCAGTGACAGAGTGTTGTCCACGAAGGACACATCGCCGCCGATCTTTCCACCGGCTTCCTTGATCCGGTTGGTGACCTCTTCGACCTGCTCGGGGTCGGCCTTCGGAGCGCCGATGATGCTGACGTCCTTGCCCTTGAGTGTGTCGCCGATGAGTTCGGGGGCGGCAGAGGTCACGAAGTCGTTCTGCTTGTCGATATTGCCGTTGGCCGCATCGATCTTCGCACGCAGATCATCGCGGTCTGCTCGCAGTGCGTCGACTTGGCTCTGCAGGGACTCACCGATCGGTTCCTTCAGCGGTCCGGCACCCAGGACGATTCCCACCGCCAGGGCCAGGAACACCGAGACGAGAGAGACAAGATGGTAACGAAAATCAATCACTGGTCAGTCCTTGAATGATGCTGGCAGATTGTGAAGATGCAGCAGGGTCGCCGCCGAAAAGGGAGCCGATCCATCCGAAGACTCCGTCGAGCTGGGCTCCGATGAGTCCGATCAGGGTCTGGCCGGCAGCGGTCGCGAACAGTGCCACACCGAGGGCGACGAGGCCGGCGATGATGAGGACGCTCAGCTGCAGGTTGGAGATCCGCTGTCGGTACAGCAGCGAGACGCCTTTGGCGTCGATGAGCTTCGAGCCCACCCGCAGTCGCGTGATGAATGTCGAGGCCATGCCCTTGCGGCCCTTGTCGAGGAACTCCATCACGGTGTCGTGTGTGCCCACAGCCACGATCAGGTCTGCCCCCTTGTCGTCGGCGAGCAGCATGGCGATGTCCTCGCTGGTGCCTGATGCCGCGAAGGCGACGCAGTCGACGCCCAGGGAATGGACGCGTTCGGTGCCGGGTGCGTTTCCATCCCGGTAGGCGTGGACAACGATCTCGGCCCCGGAAGTCAGTGCGGTGTCGGAGACGGAGTCCATGTCTCCGACGATCATGTCGGGTTTGTATCCGGCTTCGATGATGGCGTCGGCTCCACCGTCGACTCCGACGAGCAGGGGGCGGTATTCGCGGATATAGGAGCCGAGGATCGCGAGGTCCTCTTTGTAGTGGTAGCCGCGGACGACGATGAGGACGTGTCGACCGTCGAACTTCGTGGCCACATCGGGGACGACGAGTTCGGCCGAGAGTAAGTCTGAGTCCTTGCGGATGTATTCGATCGTGTTGTCGACGAAGTCCACGAGCACGGAATTCATTCCGGCTTCGGCTGCGTGCATGTCCTCCGCGATTGTCTCCGCGGTTTGGACGATGCCGGTGGCGATCTCCTTCTCATCCAGGAACACCGTGCCATCGGCGATGCTGATCTCGGAGTTCTCATCAACTAGATCGAAGATCTCAGGGCCGGTGGCGTCGATGAGAGGGATGCCCGCGTCGATGATGATTCCCGGCCCGAGGTTGGGGTAGCGGCCGGAGATCGACTTGTCCGCGTTGATGACTGCGGCGGGTTTGCAGGCCACAAGCGCCTCGGCAGAGATCCGGTCGATATCGCCGTGTTTGATGACCGCGATATCGCCTGCGCTCAACCGTTTGGTGAGGTCTTTCGTCCGCCGGTCGAGTCTGGCAGGAGCCGGGCCAGACCTGGTCGGGACTGTGGGCTTCTCCCTGGTTCTACGCGCTTTCATGGTTCGCCCATTCTCTCATGTCAGCGCCGCCGAGCCGGTCTTGACCTGCCGTGCTGAGTCGAGGAGTTCGGCTGCGTGGGCCTTCGCCGAGGAGGAATCCTCCATTCCGGCGAGCATCCGTGAGAGTTCGATGACACGTTCATCTTCGCTGAGTTCTCGGACCCCGGATTTCACAGTCTCGGCGTCGTCGTCCTTGACGATCGTGACGTGAGTGTCGGCCCAGGCCGCAACCTGGGGCAGGTGGGTGACGACGATGACCTGGGCGTTCTCAGCCAATTTCGCGAGGCGACGGCCGATCTCGATGGCGGCCTTGCCACCGACCCCGGCGTCGACTTCGTCGAAGACGTAAGTGGGAATGGCTTCCTCTGCCGCGCGGACGACTTCGATGGCGAGCATCACTCGGGAGAGTTCACCGCCGCTGGCGACCTTGCCGATGTCGTCACCGACCGAAGAGTCGTGTGGGGCGAAGGTGAGGCGAACATCATCGCAGCCATGGGATGCCGGTTCCCGTTCGGTGAGTTCGAACGTCACCTTGGCCTTCGGCATCGACAGGGCTGCCAGCTCTGCACTCACGGCCTGAGAGAAGGACTCCGCGGTCGCGGTTCTGATCTCGCTCAGTGCGTGGCCTGCGGCTTCCATGGCGCTGCGGGCTTCGTCGAGTTCGGCGTCAAGCTGTCCAAGATCGCGGTCATCGGCCTCGAGTTCGGCCAGCTCCTGGGCTGAACGTGTTTCGAAGTCGAGAACTTCGGCCACGTCCTGACCGTAGGCGGCCAGTGATCCCAGTTCGGCTCTTCTGGCTTCGGTCTCTTCCAGTGAGGTCTCCCCCAGCTCGTCGAAACCGGTCAGGTAGGAACTGAGTTCTGCGGCGGAGTCGGAGAGGCGCAGAACCGCGTCGTTGAGGGCGGCCTTGATGCGGGCCAGCTCCGGATCCGCGGATTCCACGTCGGTCAGTGCACTGATCGCCTGGTGCACGTGGTCGACGGCGGCGCCGGCATCGTCAAGTTCGCTGCCCAGCAGCAGGTCATGGGCGCTGCCGACGGCCTGGGTGATCTCGGCAGCAGCACCGAGTTTCGCAGCCTGGGCGGTCAGGGCTTCGTCTTCGCCTGGGACCGGGCGGATCTTGTCGATGGCCTCCAGGCAGCCGTTGAGCCACAGGATGCGTTCCCGGCGGGCCGCGGTGCTGTCCTTGATCCGGGCCACTCGAGTCTGCGTCTCGCGCCAGTTCTCAAATGCTGCGTGGTATTTTTCGGCCACGGCCTCGAGTTCGGGTCCTCCGGCTGCGTCAAGGAGCTGCCGCTGTTGGGCGGGGCCTTTGAGTCGCAGCTGTTCGGACTGTCCGTGCAGGGTGATGAGCTCATCGGAGATCTCGGTCAGCACGGAGATCGGGACGGTGCGTCCCCCGGCGGTGGCGCGGGCGCGGCCCTTCTGCGCCACGGTGCGGGAGATGATCGCTTCGTCCTCGGCGCTGCCGCCGGCTTCTTCGATGCGGGAGCGCACGGAGTCGGTGACGGAGGAGAAGATGCCTTCGACTTCGGCCTTCTCCGCACCTTTGCGAACCACGCCTGCACCCACCTTGCGGCCCATGAGCAGGCTCAGGGCAGACACGAACATCGTCTTACCGGCACCGGTCTCACCGGTCACGACGGTGAAGCCGGTGGAGAGTTCGACCTCTGCTTCGGCGATCACGCCGAGGTGGGAGATCCTGAGTTCGGAAATCATCTACGCCTCCTCGATCGGTCCCCGCCAACCGGAGACGGGCAGTCGGAACTTCGCCACCAATCGATCGGTGAAGGGACCGGTGTGAAGTCGGGCCAGTTTGATCGGTGATTGTGAACGCTTGGCTTCGATCCGTGCCCCGGCGGGCAGTTCCAAGGCTCTGCGCCCATCGCACCACAGGACTGCGGAGAAGTCGGGATTGCTCGGAGAGATTTCGACGCCGAGGCGGGAGTCGGGGTTGACGACGAGCGGTTCGGTGAACAGAGCGTGGGCTGAGATCGGGATCAGCAGCAGTGCCTCGACCTCGGGCCAGACGATGGGACCACCGGCGGAGAATGCGTACGCGGTCGAACCGGTCGGAGTCGCCAGGATGACTCCATCGCAGCCGAAAGACGATACGGGTCGGGCGTCGACGCCGAGGACGACGTCGATCATGCGTGCCTTCGACGTCTTCTCGATGGTGGCTTCGTTGAGGGCCCAGGCGTTGTAGATCGCCTCCCCTTCGTGCCAGACGGTGACGTCGAGGGCCAGACGTTCCTCGACCAGATAGTCACGCTGGGAGGCCCGATGGACCGCCTCGGCGAGATCTTCACGTTCGCTCTCGGCGAGGAAGCCCACATGGCCTAAGTTGACGCCCATGAGCGGGACACCGGAACCGTGGAAACGTTCGGCCGCGCGCAGGATCGTGCCGTCGCCGCCGAGGACGATGACGAGTTCACATTTGGTCTTCCAGATCGCGAGCTCGGCCGGATCGATGACCTCGCAGCGGCTGAGGAGGTCCTGCTGCACGCCGGCGTGGGAACTGCGTGCGGCGAAGTCGAGGACCTCTTCGTCTAAGACGACTGGGATGATTCCGTCGTCGAGGAGCGCCTTCCACACGCTCACTGCTGCCACTGCTGATTCCTCGCGCTGGGGATGCAGCAGCACCATGATGTGTCGGCTCACGGCTCTCCTCTCATGATCTGGTCCAGATGGGTTGCGATGTCCGCCTCGCTGAGCCTATCGGACTCGGTTCGTGTTTTGCCTGGTCGAACACGCAGGAAGTACTCACGGTTTCCACTGGGACCGGGAAGCACGGAGGCCGCGATATCGACGACGCGGGCGTCATGTTCGGCGATGCCGGCGAGGACGGAGTCAAGGGCTCGACGCCGCTTGCTCACGGTGGTCACGACGCCGTGTTTGTCCAGTGCCCCGCGGGCGAGTTCGAACTGGGGTTTGACCATGAGCAGCAGTTCGCCGCCAGGCAGTGTGGCAGCCAGAAGAGGTGCCAACAGCAGGCGCAGGGAGATGAATGAAACGTCGGCGACGACCACTTCGACCTGCGGCACGTCCGAGCTCTCCAGTTCACGCAGGTTGAGGCCCTCGCGGACTTCGACTCGTGGGTCCTGGCGGAGTCCGGCATCGAATTGCTCGTGGCCGACGTCGACGGCCCAGACCTCTTTGGCGCCTCGTTGCAGGAGGACTTGGGTGAACCCGCCGGTGGAGGCTCCGGCATCGAGCGCGGTCCTGCCTGAGAAGTCAGCGATGGAGAAGGAGTCGAGGGCGCCGAGGAGTTTGTGCGCGCTGCGTGCCACCCAAGGGTCGGGTTCCGTGACAGTGATGTCGTCTGCCTCGGTCACGTCCTGTGAGGGTTTCGCGGCTGTTCTGCCGTTGATGCTGACGCGTCCGGCAGCGATCTCTCGTGCCGCACGGGACCGTGTGGCGATCAGCTCCCGTTCGACCAGTGCGCGGTCGAGTCTGCTCACAATGAACTCACCTGTGCATCGAGGTCGTCGAGCAGTGTGGACAGAAGTCCGTGGCGTTCGCTGCTAGGGGCGTCACCGATCTGCTCCAGGTCGCGACGCCAGTTTTCAACCGGCACATCACCGTTGACTGAGGCCGGTGTCGGTGCCGGCGCTGCAGGTCTGCTGGGTGCGGCAGCCTGGCTGGACGCTTCAGCCTGCTGTGGTTCGTGCATCGGTTCAGTCATGGATCCTCCGTGGCAGATTCCCTGGAGCCACGTCCTCGCCGCGGTCCATCGCCTCCCATGCTAATCGGAGAGCGTCCTCGACGTCGGCGGACCCGACCTTGCCAGATTCGTCCAGGCGCAGCTGGCCATCGACGATTCGGCACGCCGACGAGCTGTGCGCACTGTTCCTGATGAGCTTCGGAAGGCCGCGCAGGCTGGGCAGGATGTAGGTGGGGCGCAGACCGGGACGTGCTCGCAGAGCGTCATGGATGTCGTGGACGCCGGTGAGGACGAGAGCGGTTTCGAATCCGGCCGAGTTGCCACCCTCGATATCCGTGTCGAGGCGGTCTCCGACCATGAGTGGGCGGGTGGCACCGATCCGGTGTGCGGCGAACTCCATCATGTGAGGAGAGGGTTTGCCGACGATGGTCGGCTGTGCACCTGTGAGTTGGGAGAGCATGTCGATGAAAGCGCCGTTGCCGGGGACTCGGCTCCGGGTCCCGACCATCGAGTAGTCGGGGTTGCTCGCCCACCATTCGATGCCTGCCGTGATGGCTTCGCAGGCGGCCACGATCGTTTGGTAGGTGATGTCCGGGTCGAGGCCCTGGGCGATGGCGACGGGGGCGTCGTCAATGCTGCGAGTGACGCTGAGACCTTCGGCTTCCAGCGCTGTGGCTAAGCCGGTGGCGCCCACCAAATAGATGGATGCACCGGTTCCGAACTTTGCCGCCAGCTGACCGGCCAGCACCTGCGCTGAGGTGGTCACCTCGGTAGGTGTCGTGCTGATTCCCAGCGTGGAGATGTGTTCGGCCACCACCTCGGCGGTGCGGGTGGCGTTGTTCGTCACATAGTTGACGGGGATGGACTGCTCGTGAAGGTAGTTGATGCCCTCCACTGCGCCGGAGATCGGGTCAGGCCCGTGGTAGACGACGCCGTCGAGGTCGAACAGCACACAGTCGATCGGTGCGCCCGATTCCTCGGGCGCACGTCGACCGACTGGTGATGTTGCGTTCGCGACTGGCGTCACTGATTACCGCTCAGCCGGTACGAGACGCCCGGCTCCTCTGGATCCGCGTTATCAGCTGCGTTGAGGCTCGTGTCTGATTCCTCTGGGGCTTCTGAAGTCTCCGCGCTGGAAGCGTCGCCCGCTTCAGCGTCCTCCAGCAGTTCGTCGAGTTCGGCTTCGATCTCCTCTTCGGAAACCTTGACCTTCTTCAGTTCCTTCTCCGAGACATGCGTCTTCGACTTCGCCGGAACCTGAACGGCTTCAGCGTCGTCTGCAGAGGATTCGTCTGCAGCAGGGCTGTCTGTGCTGGCGTCGACGGCCTCGGCATCTGCTGCCTTAGCGGCTGACTCGTCAGCTGACTGGCCTTCGGCTGCAGCGTCTGACTCAGGTGTTGCGTCGTCCGCAGCTTTATCGCCTGGCTCGATGAGTTCCTCATCGGAGATCTCTTCGACGGTCTCGATTTCCACGCCGAGGTTGGGGTCTGGTTCCTCGTCCCCGAAGAGTGTTCCCGTGGCCTTGGCCGTGCGACGTGATAGCTCTTCGTACTTATCGGCCATCTCGGTTTCGCCGTGCAGGCGCAGCACGTCGGAGTATGCGGCCATGAGTCGCACTAGTCCACCGCTTGGCTTCTGGGTGAAATCTTCTGCCTCGATCAGAGCACGTGCGCCCTTGAGATCACCGAGGTCCGACTTGGCTCCGGCAGCAACAATGACGAGTTCGGTGCGAGCATCGTTGTCGAGTTCGAGCTCGGCGGCCGACTCGAACAGTTCGATGGCTTTCTGAGGCTTTTCACGACCGCGTTCTGCATCGGCGATGAGCGCAATGTTCTCGTTGGAACCGGAGATGCGTCGGTGAGTGCGCAGTTCGCGAACTGCCTCGTCGTACTTTTCCACGTGATATGCGGCAATGCCGAGGGCTTCTCGGACCAGGCCGACGCGACCCGCACGGGCCATGGCTGCCTTCGCGTGTTCGTAGGCGCGTTCCGGATCGACGTCCAGGAACCCTCCTGCAGAGACGAGGTGTTTGGCAACCATTGCGGCGTTCTCCTTATCAAGGGAACGCAGCTGACCAAGAAGCTCTTTGTCGAGTTCCTTACCGGTGACCTCTTCGGGAATCGGCGGTTCTTGGATGCGCGGCCGACGGGCACGCTGCTCGCGTGCGTATTCGCCGGTATCCGTTGATCGTGTGGCCCTGCGGTCGTTGTTGTTCCGACCGAAGCCTCCGCGGTCGCCCCCGCCGTCGTCACGACGTCGGCTTCCTCCACGATCATCGCGCCGGTTGCCTTGGTATCCACCACGACGGTCATCACGACGGTCTCCCCCGAAGCTACGGCGTTCGCCGCCTTCGCTCCGGTTGCCCTGATAGCCACCGCGACGTTCACCGTCGTTGCTGCGATTGCCCTGGTAACCGCCACGGCGATCGTCACGACGGTCTCCACCGAAGCTACGACGTTCGCCGCCCTCGCTCCGGTTACCCTGGTAACCACCACGACGCTCACCATCGTTACCGCGATTGCCCTGGTAACCACCACGGCGATCATCGCGACGTTCGCCGTCGTTGCTGCGATTACCTTGGTATCCACCGCGACGATCGTCACGACGGTCTCCACCGAAGCTACGACGTTCGCCGCCTTCACTCCGGTTACCCTGATAACCACCACGACGCTCACCATCGTTATTCCGGTTACCTTGGTACCCGCCACGACGTTCACCGTCGTTGCTGCGACTACCTTGGTAGCCACCGCGACGATCATCACGACGGTCTCCACCGAAGCTACGACGTTCGCCGCCTTCACTCCGGTTACCCTGATAACCACCACGACGCTCACCATCGTTATTCCGGTTACCTTGGTACCCGCCACGACGGTCATCGCGACGTTCACCGTCGTTGCTGCGATTACCTTGGTAGCCACCGCGACGATCGTCACGACGGTCTCCCCCGAAGCTACGACGTTCGCCGCCCTCGCTCCGGTTACCCTGATAACCACCACGACGCTCACCATCGTTACCGCGACTACCCTGGTAACCGCCACGGCGGTCGTCGCGACGATCGGAGTTACGTGACCCGCGCTCGTCCCGGGACTGGGTGGAGTCCTGTCGACGATTGTGATTGCTGTCGCGATCTGAGCGGCGCCCGCCGTCTGAGCGGCGGTTCTGCTGGCTGTCTCGCGAATCCCCTGGGGCCACGATTCTCCCTATAAAGTCTTTTCAATGATTCCGCACCATTCTAGTGCACTCGAAACGGTTGAGTCCTGTGCGTGGGGACACGTATTGACGGTGGGTGAAGAGCGGCAGCGGCCGCGGTAAGTTCTCTTTCTCCGCAGGCGGGCAGTTAAGGCCGAATTGCTTGAGGGTCTTCCGTAACCTCCAGCGGTCATGTGACCACTGGTCGAATGGTTAGAAGGAACGCTCCCCTATTTGAAATCCGGGCCGAGCAATCGTTCAAGGGCTCGCTCAACGCCTCTGTTAGAATCACGGCGAAACGTCCCGCCAGCAGTGGTCTGCGGCGACGTACGATCATCTCATCGCGGTCAGTAGGGGATTAATGAAGCCTGGCGTGGAGGATTCGAGCATGAGAGTCAATTCCTTGTCCACGCCCGCATCAATGGCATTATTGACACGCACAACTACATCAGCAATTACAATTTACCTGCGCACACACAGCGTTCCCAGCCGTAACTTCAGCCATTGCAGTGGGATTGTCGGCTCTTTCAATTGCGCAATCGCCCTCCCTGCAATTGTGCTCATTGTCACCGCGGCTTCTGAGCCAGAACCGAAGAAGACGGCTCGGCACAGCACCAAAGGTGCCAACAGTTCCAGGACCGCCATTGCGGAGACAGATACCGGAATCCAACACCGCGCAGCCCCGCATATGCGTACCATGAGGCCCCCATTCTGTGATCCGATTCATTCGATTGAGCATAGGACACCCTTGTTCGCATATCGTGGCTTCCGGAAGCGTCACCACCAGCGGAAAGAGGAGGCATGCGCACAGCATTGACTCCCCGCCCACAGTGGTGCACCTAAGAACCTCAAACTCAATTTCAGCGACTTTCACCATCAAGGAACAGGAGACAACGTGCCCAACACGCTTTTCATCGATGGACAGTGGGTTTCGGCCCAGAACGGTGGGATCAGAGAGATCCACAATCCTGCCGACGGCAGCTTCGTCGCCGAGGTGGACGAAGCCAGCCCAGCCGACACCGAGCTCGCGATCGCTGCCGCACGTCGGGCCTATGACTCGGGCGTCTGGTCAAGCGTGCCCGCCAGCGAACGAGGCGACATGCTCCTCAAATTCGCGTCGGTCCTGCGTGAGCGCAATGCCGAGTTCGCTCGTGCCGAGTCGCTCGACACAGGCAAACGCTATGTCGAGTCCGAGATCGACATGGAAGACATCGCCAACTGCTTCGACTACTTCGGCAAGCTTGCCGCCAACGACGCAGGCCGCGTCGTCGATGCCGGCACCGACACCGTCGCCAGCCGCATCGTCCACGAACCAGTCGGCGTCTGCGCCCTCATCACACCGTGGAACTACCCGCTGCTGCAGGCCGCATGGAAGATCGCACCCGCCTTGGCAGCCGGCAACACGTTCATCCTCAAGCCCGCCGAGCTCACACCTCACACGGCAATCCTGACGATGCAGGTGCTTGAAGAGCTGGGCCTGCCTGCCGGTGTGGGCAACCTGATCCTCGGCGCCGGTGCAGATGCTGGAGCACCGCTGTCGACCCATGAGGACATCGACATGGTCTCCTTCACCGGCGGCCTGGTCACGGGACGTCTGCTGGCTGCCAACGCGGCGGCAACTGTGAAGAAGATCGCCCTGGAACTTGGCGGGAAGAACCCGAACGTCGTCTTCGCCGATGCCGACTTCGAGGCCGCTGTCGACAATGCGCTCAACGCCGCATTCGTCCACTCCGGTCAGGTCTGCTCCGCCGGTGCCCGACTGATCGTCGAAGAGTCGATCGCCGAGAAGTTCGTCGACCGCCTCGTCGAGCGTGCTCAGCAGATCCGCCTCGGCGGACCCTTCGATGACAACGCCGAAACCGGACCGCTCATCTCCGCAGCCCACCGCGACAAGGTCACCGCCTATGTCGACAAGGGCGTCGCCGAAGGTGCTCGCGTGCGCTGCGGCGGCACATGGGGCGAAGGCGAACTGGAAAAGGGCTACTACTACCTGCCCACGATCCTCGATCAGGTCAAGCGTGGAATGTCCGTGGTCTCCGACGAAGCATTCGGCCCTGTCGTCACCGTCGAGACCTTCTCCACGGTCGACGAGGCCGTTGAGATCGCCAACGACACCTACTACGGTCTCGCCGGCGCCGTCTGGAGCCAGGATGCGGGCAAGACTCAGCTGGTCGCCCAGCGTCTGCGCCACGGAACCATCTGGATCAACGACTTCCACCCCTACCTGCCACAGGCCGAGTGGGGCGGATACAAGCAGTCAGGCTCCGGACGCGAGCTGGGACCGACAGGTCTGGCCGAATACCAGGAAGCCAAGCACATCTACCAGAACCTCGAACCTGCCGTGACCGGCTGGTTCCCCGATCACAGCAAATAAGGAGAGTCAGAACGTGGAAACTACTCATAGCTTTGACTATGTCGTCGTGGGCGGAGGCTCCGCGGGCGCTGCAGTGGCCGCGCGCCTCAGCGAGGATCCCGAGGTCAGCGTCGGACTGCTGGAAGCGGGCCCGACCGATGTCGGCGAAGACGTCGTCCTCAGCCTCAATCGGTGGATGGAACTGCTCGAATCAGGCTTCGACTGGGACTACCCCATCGAGAAGCAGGAGCACGGCAACTCTCATATGAGGCATGCCAGGGCGAAGGTCCTCGGCGGCTGCTCCTCGCACAACTCGTGCATCGCCTTCTGGGCCCCGCGTGAGGATCTCGATGACTGGGAGACCAAGTTCGGCGCCACCGGTTGGGGTTCGAAGGACACCTTCGGCCTGTACAAGAAGCTGGAGAACAACGAGCTTCCCGGTGACCACCACGGTCACGACGGCCCCGTGCACCTGATGAATGTGCCGCCGAACGACCCCTGCGGTGTTGCCCTGCTCGATGCCTGTGAGCAGGAGGGTATCCCCCGCGTCCAGTTCAACGAAGGCGAAACCGTCATCAACGGTGCCAACTTCTTCCAGGTCAACCGGAAGGCCGACGGCACCCGTTCGTCCTCCTCGGTGTCCTACCTGCACCCGATCCTCGACCGTGAGAACCTCACGATCCTCACCGACACTCAGGCCAAGGTCCTCGAGTTCGATGATGAGGAGAACTGCACCGGCGTCCACGTCGTCAACAACGCCTTCGGCCACACCAAGCGCATTGAGGCCAAGCGCGAGGTCATCGTCTCCTCCGGTGCGATCAACACCCCGCAGCTGCTGATGCTCTCGGGCATCGGTCCCAAGGACCACCTCGCCGAGGTGGGTGTCGATGTTCGCGTGGATTCGCCGGGTGTCGGTGAACACCTGCAGGACCACCCCGAAGGCGTCATCGCCTGGGATGCGAAGAAGCCGATGGTCGACGACTCCACCCAGTGGTGGGAGGCCGGAATCTTCACCCCCACCGAAGACGGCTTGGACCGCCCCGACCTGATGATGCACTACGGTTCCGTACCGTTCGATATGCATACACTGCGTCAGGGCTACCCGACATCGGAGAACACCTTCTGTCTGACACCCAACGTCACGCATGCCCGCTCACGCGGCACCGTGCGTCTGCGTTCGCGTGATTTCCGGGACAAGCCCCACGTCGATCCTCGGTACTTCACCGACCCTGAGGGCCACGATATGCGTGTCATGATCGCCGGCATCCGCAAGGCCCGTGCCATCGTGTCACAGGACGCCATGTCCGAGTGGGCCGGTGAGGAGCTCTTCCCCGGCAAGGATGTCCAGACCGATGAGCAGATCGAGGACTACATCACCCGCACCCACAACACCGTCTACCACCCGGTGGGCACGGCGCGGATGGGTGCAGCCGATGACCAGTCGTCTCCATTGGATCCCCAGCTGCGGGTCAAGGGCGTCAATCGACTGCGCGTCGTCGATGCCTCCGCAATGCCGGAGATCACGACGGTCAACCCCAACATCACGGTGATGATGATGGGCGAGAAGTGCGCCGAAATGATCAAATCAGGATCCTGATCACCGTCACCTGACACTGATCGGTCGACACTGATCTGTGTTCTGACGCAAGGTGATAGGGCCATCGAGGAGGGTTCCGCTGACAAGCGGGGCCCTCCTCTTCACGTCTCAGGACTCAGGGCTGATGGCGTACTGGCTGGGACTGTGTCTGCGACGATGTGCAGTCCCGGCAATTGCCACATAGTAACCTGACGAAGACCTCACATGAGCCACAGATGAATCGGAGTCGATGATGACCAGCCCTTCACTCGAGGATGCACAGTCCGTTCTGGCTTCTCAGCCGTTCAGCACAATGATGGGCACGACGCTGTGCCAATACGACGACGAGGGTGTCACCCTCGAACTTGATCTGACGCCGCACCATCTTCAGCAGCATGGCTACGTCCACGGCGGCGTCCAATGCTATCTGGCCGACAATGCCCTGACCTTCGCCGGTGGGCAGATGCTCGGCCCGGCAGTACTCACGGCTGGGGTCAACCTGACCTATCTGCGACCAGCCGCAGGCGAGAAGCTCATCGCGCGAGCATCAGTCCAAGCCGCCACGTCGCGATCGGCAGTCACCCAGGTCGAAATCAGTGCGATCAAAGACGGGCAGGAATATGTGTGCTCAGTCGGATCCGGCACCATTTCAGCAATGCGGAAATAGGAGACCGACTGCCCTGCCGGCTCACGGCAAGGCAGCTGGCTCACGGTAACCGGCCATCGGCCACGAAACCCAGGCCGCGAAACCCAGGCCGCGAAGCTCAGGCCGATGACCTGATAAGGGACTGACCATACCCGACATGCGGGTATGGCCAGTCAATTCGCCTGTCCTAGGTGGGAATCACCGCATCATTCGGATGACCTCGGAGCCTGCGGTTCCTTCTTGGCACTGCCGGTCCTGCTGGCGAGAGTGCCATGACGCCGTTTCTGCTTGCTCTCATCGGTGATGTAGGGGTCGCGGA
This sequence comes from Brevibacterium sp. 239c, assembly GCF_900169365.1. GTDB lineage: Bacteria > Actinomycetota > Actinomycetes > Actinomycetales > Brevibacteriaceae > Brevibacterium. Next base: position 2,138 of record NZ_FXZH01000026.1, on the reverse strand, counting down.
ACTCGGGTGCCGGCTCAACCGCTTCGGGCGCGGTGACGACCTCTTCCTCATCGTCGTACTCGTGACCGAAGACGTCATCATCGTCGGCTCTGCGCTCGACTTCCTCGGGTGGGAGAACCTTCTTCCATTTGCGCATTCGCACTCGTGGAAGTTCACCTGCGTCTTCGCGCAACGCGCGCATGAGAGCGTAGATCTGGAAGTACGCGATGATGAAGAACGGCAATCCGACGAGGATGATCGTCGACTGCAATGCTTCGAGCCCGCCCGAGCCTGAGAAGACGAGCAGGGCGGCGGTGACGACTGCGACGGAGACCGCCCAGAATATGCGCTGCCCCAAGGGGTTGAAGTCTTCGTGGCCATTGTTCATGGTGTCCACCACCAACGCGGCAGAGTCCACCGAGGTGACGAAGAAGATGATCACAAGGATGATGGCGATCACGGACACAGGGCCTGAGAGCGGATAGTGCTCGAGGAACGCGAAGAGGGCTCCTGGGATGTCCCCCTCGCCGACGACTCGATCGACGAGGCCTCCACCCTTGTTGAACTCGATGTCGAAGGATGCGTAGCCGAAGACACCGAACCAGAGGATGGAGAAGGCCGAGGGAACAGCGAGGACACCGATGACGAACTGTCGGATCGTGCGACCGCGGGAGATGCGGGCGATGAAGATTCCGACGAAGGGCGACCAGGTAATCGTCCAAGCCCAGTAGAAGACCGTCCACGTGTTCTGCCACCCGGTATCGGCGAACGTATCATTCCACAGCGCCAACTCGGGAAGGGTCTGGATGTAGGTGCCCAACGACTCGAAGATGCCGCGGGCCATGAACAGCGTCGGTCCCAGAACGATGATGAAGATCAGCAGCAGAACAGCCATCACAATGTTGATGTTCGACAGGACCTTGATGCCTTTGTCCAGGCCCATGGATACAGAAATAGTCGCCAGACCGCAGACAACACCGATGATGATCAGCTGCCAGAGTGCGTTCTCCGGGATGCCGATGATCTCCGCCAGACCGCCGTTGATCTGCAGGGTGCCGAGACCGATGGATACCGCAATGCCGAAGACAGTGCCGATGATGGCAACGACATCGATGAACTTGCCGATGGGACCGTGGATCTTCTCCCCGAGAATCGGCTGGAAGATCGAGCTCACGCGTGGTGGCAGGTTCCTCTTATGGATGAAGTAGGCAAAGCACAGCGCCGGCAAGGTGAAGATCGTCCAGGTGTGCAGGGTGAAGTGGTAGTAGGTGAAGTTCATCGCGTCCGTGGCGGCTTCCACGGTGCCGGGTTCAATTCCCAAGGAGCCTCGAGGCGGGTCACCGAAGTGGCTGACGGGCTCCGCGACGCCCCAGAACATGAGAATCGATCCGATGCCGGCGGCGAACAACATGGCGAACCAGGCACCGTTCGAGTGCTCCGGTTCTTCGTTGTCTGGGCCGAGCTTGGCCCGGCCATAGCGCGATGCGGCAATGTAGATGAGGAAGACCAGGAAGACGGTGACGCCGAGGATGTAGAACCAACCGAGGTTCGTCAGCAACCAGTCCGAAGCTGCAGAGACACCAGTGTCGAGAGCGTCGGTGAAGAAGATGGTCGCGAGTACGAACAGGATAATGACCGCGGCTGATGAAAAGAAGATCGCCGGGTTCGTCCGGAGTCTGAGGGAATCGTGCAGACGGTTGAGCATGAGCGGTACCTTCCTATGTTAAGTCACCACCACACTACCCAACCAGTGACGATGTGGGTGCGATCACGGTCGGAAAGGTTCTGCATTGTTGCTCGATGGGCTGCGCACCACCCACTTGCCCGATGCAATGAAGATCTGCGCCACATCAACGTGAATATGAAAAGGAGGTCATCCCGCAACACACGCGACAACCCCCAACACAACCCCACCCACATGAAAACACACAAGGCCATGAATACAAGAAAGGGGCCACCCCACCAAAGTGGAATAACCCCCAACCAAAGCAGGAAGGCCACCCCGTCAACGACAGGATGGCCTCCCCTTAAGAATATTGCGGCAGTCACTTACTCTCCCACAACCACCAAGTTGCAGTACCATCAGCGCGAATGGGCTTAGCTACCGGGATCGGAACGGTTAACCGGGCGTTTCCCCACCACTATCACCACCGCAAAAC
>NZ_FXZH01000023.1 GCF_900169365.1 Brevibacterium sp. 239c | reverse complement strand
ATCATTCCCGATCGGTGCTGACGGTGTGGACAGAGTCGAGATACTCATGGTGGTTGTTCCTGAACTCGCCCTGCGAAGGCGGACTTGCTATGAACCGGTGGACTCAACTCACCCTGACACGCAGGGGGGCGGCTGAGACCTCCGGGTCAGTGTGGCAGCTTCAGCCTCAGCAACGTGATCTCGATGCAAACATCATCGCCCTGTCTCCAGGCGGTGAGATCAAGGAACACGTCGGGCCGGGACTCGACGTCCTCATCCATATCCTCGACGGCGCCGGAACCTTGGAGACGGAACTGACCACAATTCCGCTGACCCCCGGCCAGATCGTCTGGCTGCCACGCCGTTCTCGTCGCCGATTCCTCGCCGACGACGCTCTGGGCCTGCGTTACTTCTCAGTCCACCAGCGCAAACAGGGACTGACGATCACCAGTCGACACTGATCCCATCGGAGAAGAGGCCAGACGGTTCGGTCAGATCTGCAATGAAGACTGCAATCAGGCTACGGGTTCGGGATCGTCTGGGCGGTCAAACGCAATGGTGATGAGCCTGCGCAGGACCGCCTCGTCAATGTCTTCTAACTTACGGACATACACACACCCGGCGCCCTCTGTGTATGTGCCGAGGCCCGGCAGCAAGGCAGCCCCAGCCGACGTGTCCTTGAGCCCGTACAACGACAGCTGAGCCTTACGTGGTGAGAACCCGGTCTTGGGCCACACACCACGATTGCGCGGATTCGACGGTGAGACGTATTGGTACTGTCCATAACCCACGATCGATGGACCCCACATCACCGGCTGGGTGCCGGTGACCTCACTGAAGAGCTCTTCGAGCCTGATCCCGTCCTCACGTCTCTTGTTCGGAACTGCGGCCTGCAGGAATTCCCCGACGTCGGCATCGGTGGGCTGTGTCTTCTGTGTCGTCATGGCTTAAGTATGGACTCTCAGCAGTGTTCCGGCACCGCAGCGATGTTCAGGCACCGTCTGGGATCCATGCAGTGCCGTCTTGAACCTTGTAGATGAGGTTGGTTCGGGTATGGGCGACGGCCGGGTAGCGGGTGAGATAGTCGAGGACGAAGGATTGGACCGCCTCGGTGTCTGTGGCGACGATGTGGAGCAGATAATCATCGGCTCCTGCCATGTGATACATCCTTACAACCCCCGGGAACTGAGGTGCTGCGGCTGTGAAGGCGTCGATCTCCGCACGGTCATGCTTGGCCAGACGGATTGAGATCAAAGCTTGGAGTGGAACACCTATGGCTGCGGCATCAATGTCGACGCGAAAGCCTCGGATCACGCCCAAGGTCTTGAGGCGCTTGAGGCGAAGGGACACCGTCGACTCCGAGATGCCCACAGCCGCAGCCAAAGCGGTGCCGGATGCTCTGGCATCATCACTGAGAGCTTTGAGCAGCTGGCGGTCAACATCATCGAGTTCCACTTTCTGCGACATGACTCACATTCTGGCATAGCAGATTCAAGAAACTTTCATTGTGTAACCAAAAATCACAGATCCTGGACCGAGGATTGCAGTTCATAGCAGAAGTGACTTGAATGCTGTCATGACCTCACTGCACCCAGAAACGCTCATGGTCCACGGCGGAATGGACGGCCTCACCGAGGCAGGAGTCCACGTTCCGGCCATCGACCTCTCGACCACCAACCCCGTCAACGATGTCGCCACCGGCGGTGACTCCTACGAATGGTTGGCCACCGGTCATCGGCTCAAGGACGGCGACTCGGCCGTCTACCAGCGCCTGTGGCAGCCCGGCGTCGCACGCTTCGAGACCGCCCTGGCCGAACTCGAACGCGCCGACGAAGCGGTCGCATTCGCCACCGGCATGGCCGCAATGACCGCGGCCCTCCTGGCAGCAGTCAGCGCAGGAACACCCCACATCGTTGCAGTGCGTCCCCTTTACGGCGGAAGTGACCATCTCCTCGAATCGGGACTGCTGGGCACGACCGTCACGTGGGCAAAGGAAGCCGACATCGCCTCGGCGATCCAAGACGACACAGGACTCGTCATCGTCGAGACCCCAGCCAACCCCAGCCTCGATCTCGTTGATCTTGATGGTGTCGTCGCAGCCGCCGGCAACGTCCCGGTGCTGGTGGACAACACCTTCTGCACTCCCGTGCTCCAGCAGCCCATCTCCCACGGTGCGGTCCTGGTTCTGCACAGTGCCACCAAATACCTGGGCGGTCATGGCGATGCCATGGGCGGAATCATCGCCACCAACTCCGACTGGGCGATGCGCCTGCGACAGGTCCGCGCGATCACTGGGGCACTCCTCCACCCCATGGGTGCCTACCTTCTCCACAGGGGACTGCGCACCCTGGCCGTGCGCATGCGAGCGGCACAGACGACCGCCGGTGACCTCGCGCAGCGTCTGGCCGGCCACCCTGCCATCGCGGCAGTCCACTACCCGGGCCTGGAAGGCCAGGATCCGCGTGGGCTGCTTGGACGTCAGATGTCCGGTGGTGGAGCCATGATCGCAATGGAACTCGCCGGCGGCTTCGATGCCGCACGCAGCTTCGTCGAACACTGCAGCCTCGTCGTCCACGCGGTGTCACTGGGCGGTGCCGACACACTCATCCAGCATCCGGCGTCGCTGACCCACCGGCCGGTCGCGGCCACGGCCAAGCCCGGCGACGGTCTGATCCGGCTCTCTGTCGGACTCGAACACGTCGATGACCTGGCAGATGATCTCCTCGCCGCCCTCGACGAGAGCCGAGCCGCAGCCTGATTCCACTGCTGCGTTGACATTGACGCGACGTCAACTTCTAAGCTGATCGTCATGGACTGGTCCATACAGGAAACAGCACGGATGACGGGGACAACGAGCCGAACGCTGCGTCACTATGACGCAATCGGCTTACTGCCACCGACGTACACTGCCGACAACGGATATCGCTACTACGACGAGACAGGGTTGGTGCGCCTGCAGCGCATCCTCCTGCTCAAGGAGCTGGGGATGCCATTGAATCGGATCGCGGAGGCGCTCGAAGCCACCGCCGACCCGATAGCGGCATTGGGCGACCATGTGCACAGCCTCGGACGCGAGCGTGCACGGATCGAGAGGCAGATCGCCGCCGTCACCGCGACCATCGCACGATTGGAAGCAGGTGAACCTCTCATGGCAGAGGAAATGTTCGACGGATTCGACCATCGCAGACACAAAGAAGAAGTGACGCAGCGCTGGGGCAGAGAGGCGTATGAGACATCAGCGCTATGGTGGGAATCCCTTCCCAGCATGGATAAGCAGTCGTGGAAAGCCATGGTCGAGGAACTCAACCAAGACTGGACCAACGCCGCCGAGGCAGGGGCCGACCCGGGATCAGATCGTTGCCAGGACCTGGCTCGACGTCATGTCGAGTGGCTCAGAGCCGTACCCGGGACTCCTGCCGAAGATCCGTCGGGGAACCTCGACGGATATGTCCGCGGCCTGGCCGATATGTATGTCAGCGATCCTCGTTTCGCAGCCAACTACGGCGGGGTCGAAGGCGCCGAGTTGGTCCGAGACTCACTCGAGAACTACCTCAACATGAACGCAGGTCAACCGCAGTGATCAGCTGCGGATATCGAAACCGCTGATATCGAAGCGACTGATCAGGACTGCCGCTCCAGGGCTCGCCGAATCTTCTCGGCGGGCCCTGCCAGCTGCTCAGGGGTCTGCATAGGCGCACGATCGGAGATATCGAAATCGTCCATGGAGTTCGTCGGCAGGACGTGGATGTGCAGATGTGGGACCTCATATCCGACGACGAGCAGGCCGATGCGCTCACAGTCGAGGGCCTCCTTCTGGGCACGTCCGATCTGCCTCGCCACCGCCATCAGGTGATCGAGCAGGTCCTGGTCTGCGTCGATCCAGTGTGAGATCTCTTCCCGGGGGACGACCATGGTGTGGCCCTCGGTCATCGGTGCGACGTCGAGGAAAGCCACGCACACATCGTCTTGGTAGACGAAAGTGCCCGGAATCTCCCCGTTGATGATCTTGGTGAAGATGGTGGCCATAGTTCATTCCTCCTTGATGATCCGATGATCGCATCGACTCAACGGCTGAGTGCTCGTGCTTGAGCAACGTCAGCTGTGAAGTCACGCGTTTCGGTTCGTGCAACCTGACGACTGCTCACGATCGTACCCGTTTGGGAGATGACGAAGACGCCGCGTTCGGCGACACCATGATCAGCGTCGAAGACTCCATAGGACCGAGCCACCTCGCCGTGGGGCCAGAAGTCCGAACCGAGATCAATGCCGATCTCACGAGCCTGTGACCACGCGGCGAGCGTGTACTTGGAGTCGACGGACATGGCGATGATCTCGACCGGTGCAGACTCGGTCGCCAGCGACTGTCTCACGTCTTCAAGGGCTCTGACCTCATCACCGCAGACGGGTGAGAAAGCGAACGGAAAGAAGACGAGGATGACAGCCGACTGACGGAGCGCCTCGGCGAGGTGGAGCGTGGACCCGAACTGATCGGGTACGCAGAAATCAGGGGCCCGGTCTCCGGGCCGAAGGATCATGAGAAGTTCTTTTTGCCCACCAAACGGAAGCCGGCCCAGTATTCGGCAGCGCTGACTGTGGAGGTCACGTGCATGCCAGCTGTGGGAGCTGCCTCAGAGATGTCGGCCGGGCTGATGTGGCCGGGGCGACTTGCCTTGGGTGACAGTAGCCAGACGGCTCCGCCTTCCTTCAATGTGGCCTGCGCGTCGACGAGGCCATCAATGAGGTCGTCGTCGTCGGAGCGCCACCACATCAGAATGACGTCGAAGACACCGTCTTCGTCGCCGTCTGCGATCTTGTCACCGATGATGTTTTCGATCGCCTGGCACAGGTCCAAGTCGACGTCATCGTCGTAGCCGATTTCTTGCACATAGTCTCCCGCAGCCAAACCAAGGTTCTGGCCCAGCTCGTTCGGGAGGGTCGACGTGGAAGATGTCCTTTCAGAAGAGGAGTTACTCATGCCCTCATTGTTCCGTCAACTGGGCTCAAGGCGCAAATGGCGGCGCGCCAAGGCGACGCAATCCACGTCAAAGCGTATCGAAGACCATGAACTCGTCACCGAGATCACAACATTTCTCTCCAGCGAAGTTCGCGCCGGAGGACTAGGCTGATGGGAGTATCTGGTGGACCCTGGGCTCAATCACGATTTGATTCTCCATTCCACTTGATCACCCAGATCTCGACACCAACGAAGATCGTGGAGCGGAAGAGAGGACCACACCGTGGACAATCGGAAACAGGGCGGACCGATACTCAACGGGCTGCCCAGCCAGGTGCCCGACATCGATCCCGAAGAGACTGAGGAGTGGCTGGCATCGCTGGACGGCCTCATCGACGAGGGCGGACGATCACGTGCACGTTACGTCATGCTGCGGATGCTCCAGCGTTCGCGAGAGAAGCAGATCGGCGTGCCCAGCCTGACAGCCACCGACTATGTGAATACCATCGGACCCGAGAACGAACCGTGGTTCCCCGGCGACGAAGAAGTTGAGCGCCGCTACAGGCGCTGGAACCGTTGGAACGCAGCGATGCTCGTCCACCGCGCTCAGCGGCCCGGAGTAGAGGTCGGCGGACACATCTCGACCTACGCGTCGTCGGCCACACTCTACGAAGTCGGACTCAACCACTTCTTCCGCGGCAAGGACCATCCCGGCGGCGGCGACCACATCTTCTACCAGGGACATGCCTCGCCCGGAATGTACGCTCGTGCCTACCTCGAAGGTCGGATGAGCGAACAGGATCTCGACGGGTTCCGTCAGCAGCAGTCCCACCAAGTCGACGGCAAGCCCAGCGGGCTGCCTTCCTACCCGCACCCTCACCAGCTGCCTGACTTCTGGGAGCACCCGACGGTGTCGATGGGTCTGGGACCGATGAACGCGATCGCCCAGGCGCAGTTCGACAAGTACATGCACAACCGCGGTATCAAGGACACCTCGCAGCAGCAGACCTGGGCGTTCCTCGGTGACGGTGAGCTCGATGAGCCGGAGAGCCGTGGGATGCTTCATGTCGCCGCCTTCGAAGAGCTCGATAACCTCAACTTCGTCATCAACTGCAACCTGCAGCGTCTCGACGGACCGGTCCGCGGCAACGGCAAGATCATCCAGGAGCTCGAAGCCTACTTCCGCGGTGCCGGATGGAACGTCATCAAGGTCGTCTGGGGCCGCGAATGGGACACCCTCCTGGGTAAGGACCGTGACGGTGCGCTGGTCAACCTCATGAACGCCACCCCTGATGGTGACTACCAGACGTACAAGGGCGAGTCCGGCGGTTTCGTCCGCGACAACTTCTTCGGGCGTGATCCTCGCACCAAGGCCATGGTCGAGGACTACAGCGATGAGCGGATCTGGAATCTCAAGCGCGGCGGCCACGACTACCGCAAGGTCTTCGCCGCATACAAGGCCGCAGCCGAACACACCGGTCAGCCGACCGTCATCCTCGTCAAGACCGTCAAGGGCTACTCGCTGGGACCTCATTTCGAAGCTCGCAACGCCACACACCAGATGAAGAAGCTCACGGTCGACGATCTCAAGCTCGCTCGCGATCACTTCCAGATCCCGATTTCGGACAAGGATCTCGAGGAGAACCCGAAGCTGCCTCCGTACTACCACCCCGGGCAGGACGCTCCGGAGCTCAAGTACATGCAGGAGCGTCGTGCGGCCCTGGGTGGCTACTCCCCCGAACGACGCAGCACCCATATCGATCTCAAACTGCCTTCCGACAAGGCCTTCGATGCCGGCAAGCGCGGTTCGGGCAAGCAGACGATCGCGACCACAATGGGCTTCGTCCGTGTACTCAAGGACCTTATGCGGGAGAAGGAGTTCGGCAAGCGCATTGTCCCGATCATCCCCGATGAGGCCCGTACCTTCGGTATGGACTCGTTCTTCCCGACGGCGAAGATCTACAACCCGCACGGACAGAACTACATCTCGGTCGACCGTGACCTGTTCCTTGCGTATAAGGAAGCCACCGACGGCCAGCTGCTCCATGTGGGCATCAACGAGGCTGGCGCGACTGCCGCACTCACTGCGGCCGGCACCGCGTATGCCACGCACGGCGAACCGATGATTCCGTTCTACATCTTCTATTCGATGTTCGGATTCCAGCGCACCGGAGACTTCTTCTGGGCCGCTGGGGACCAGATGGCGCGTGGTTTCGTTCTCGGTGCCACGGCAGGTCGGACCACGCTGGTGGCCGAGGGTCTGCAGCACGGTGACGGTCATTCGCACCTGCTGGCCTCGACCTACCCGTCGATCGTGTCCTACGATCCCGCCTATTCCTACGAGATCGCCCGGATCGTGCGTGATGGCATCCATCGCATGTACGACCCTGAAGATGAGCGTGACCCCAACGTTCTGTACTACCTGACGTTGTATAACGAGCCGATGGTCCAGCCTCCTGAACCCGAGGATCTCGACGTCGATGGAGTGCTCAAGGGCATGTACCTGCTGTCGAGGGGTCCCGATAACGGTGGCCCGAAGGTCCAGCTCATGGGCTCAGGCGTCAGCGTCCCCTGGGTCCTCGAGGCCCAGGAGCTGCTGGCTGAGGACTGGGGCGTTTCGGCAGACGTATGGTCAGTGACGTCGTGGACAGAGCTGCGTCGCGATGGTCTCAACGCCGAAGACGACCGACTGCTCAAGCCCGACGTCGAGGCACGTGTGCCGTATGTGACACAGAAGATGGCTGAGACCGAGGGCCCTGTTGTGGCGACTTCGGACTACATGCGCGCGGTTCCGGATCAGATCCGTCAATACGTGCCCGGCCACTTCACGTCCCTGGGTACCGACGGCTACGCGATCTCGGACACCCGTCCAGCGGCGCGCCGTTACTACCACGTCGACGGGCCTTCGGTCGTGACACAGGCCCTGATCTCTTTGGCCGACACCGGCGCGATCTCGATCGACAAGGCCGCCGAGGCGGCGCAGAAGTACCAGCTCGACGACGTCTCCGCTGGCACCTCGGGTTCAACCGAGGGAGCCGGCGCCTGATCTCATCGAGCCAGGTGCAGGTGGTGCAATGACACCGCACTGAGTATGGCCGGAGTCGCCAAGACTCCGGCCATACTTGTCTCAACCGACAAACACTTGTGTGTCGCACACAAGCGTATTGTGACAAAGCGTTTAAAGTGGTGCCTATGACAACTGACGCCGAGACGCTCCGGCGCCGTGCAGAGACGGCCCGTCGTCTGCGCGCAGGAGTGGGAGTCCTCTCCACAGTGACCCTGCAGCGACTCGAAGCTCGGCTCCCCTGGTATCGCAGCATGTCCCCATCGGATCGCTCCTGGGTCGGACTGTTGGCCCAGTCGGGCATCACGTCGTTCATCGACTGGTATCGCAAGCCCGACACCGATCTGCGCGTCGTCAGCGAGATCTTCAAGTCCGCTCCGCGCGACCTCATCCGCGCAATCAGCCTCCAGCAGACCCTCCAGCTGCTCAAGATCGTTGTCGAAGTCGTTGAGGAGAGGGTGCCCGACATTGCCCGCCCGGTCGAACAGCCGGCGCTGAGGGAAGCCGTTCTCGTCTACTCCCGTGAGATCGCCTTCGCCGCCGCCGATGTCTATGCCCGCGCGGCCGAGGCCAGAGGCAGCTGGGATGCTCGCTTAGAGGCGATGGTCGTCGACGCCTTGGTCCGCGGTGACTCCGTGGATGAGTTGGCCAGCCGCACCGCTGCCTTCGGCTGGCAGTCCGAGGGCCCCGTCAGCGTCCTCGTGGGACGAGCCCCGCAGAGGTCGGCCAAGCGCGGCCTCGACGTCATTCGCCGCAAGGCTCGCAAATGGGCCGATGACGCACTCGTCGGCATTCACGACAACCGTCTGCTCATCGTCCTCGGCGGTGCCACGGACCTCGATACCGCCGTGGAAGATCTCTCCGAGTGCTTCGGACCTTCCGAGGTCATCGTCGGACCCAGCGTTCCGTCCCTGGCGGAGGCCGCCACCTCGGCGAAGGCTGCGATCATGGCGCTCAAGGCCGCGACGGCTCGTCCCGACTCACCCCGCCCGGTTCGGGCAGAAGAGCTCCTGCCCGAACGGGCCCTGGCCGGAGACAGCGTCGCGCTGGGCGAACTCATCAGCAGGTACTACGAACCACTGACCTCCGGCACGGGACAGCTGCTCAAAACCGTCAGCGCCTACGTCGAATTCGGATCATCCCTAGAGGCCACAGCCAAGGCGCTGTCCGTCCATCCGAATACCGTGAGATACCGGCTCCGAAAGATCACCTCGGCAATCGCACTGGACCCCACGGTCTCCCGCGACGCCTTCGTCATCCACATCGCATTGGTCTACGGGCGACTGTCAGATGCCGGGCTATTGTCGAACAGCGACAAAACACACTGATCCAAAAGATCCATCCACTAGATTGAACAGCGAAGTCGAGCGAAAAGAGAACTGAGTGCTAGCTATCACGTGCCCGGGCCAAGGTGCCCAGAAGTCGGGCTTTCTGAGTTCCTTCCTGGAACTTGAGACCTTCGCCGCACAGATCGATGAACTGTCCGCCGCATCCGGGATCAACCTGCGCCTGCACGGAACAGAATCCGGTGACGAGACCATCAAAGACACCGCACTGGCACAGCCGCTGCTGGTCGCCTCGGCGATCGCGTGCGCCTCGGAACTCGGCGCCACAGCCGAATATGTCGCCGGTCACTCGGTCGGCGAAATCGCCGCCGCACAGATCGCCGGGATCTTCACAGTGTCTGACGCCATGCGATTCGTCGCCGTCCGCGGTGCCGGGATGGCATCCGCCGCCGCCCACACACCAACGGGAATGTCAGCCGTTGTCGGCGGCGACCCCGAGGACGTTTTGGCTGCGATCGAAGCTGCCGGGGCCAGCCCGGCCAATGTCAACGGCGGTGGGCAGACCGTGGCAGCAGGGTCGAAGGAGAACCTCGACAAGCTGGCCGAGAACCCTCCGGCGAAGGCCCGCGTCATCGCCTTGCCTGTTGCCGGTGCCTTCCACACCGAGTTCATGGCTCCGGCGACCGCTGAACTGGCCTCCACCGCCTCGGCGCTGGAGATCGCGGATCCTTCCACTTCCATCCTCAGCAACTCTGACGGCACCGTCGTCGAGGACGGACAGGACTACGTCGGCCGTCTCGTCAAGCAGGTCACGAACCCGGTCCGCTGGGACCTGTGCCAGGAGACCCTACTGAACGCCGGAGTCACCGGGATGATCGAACTCGTCCCCGGCGGCACCCTCACCGGCATCGCTCGACGCGCCATGAAGGGCGTGGAGACCTTCGCCATCAAGTCCGCTGCAGACCTCGACGGCGCACGCGAGTTCGCCGCGGCCCACGCCTGATCACCAAAGGAAGACCATCATGCCAACATTGAAGACCGCAGAACCCGGAACCTTCTCCAAGATCACAGGCATCGGCGCCTACCGTGCCGAGAACCTCGTCAGCAACGATGACATCGCCGGCCCCATCAACTCCTCCGATGAGTGGATTCGCCAGCGCACCGGAATCATCACCCGCCGTCGCGCCAGCAAGGACGTCGGCGTCCTTGACATGTGCGAGGAGGCCGCGCTTGAGGCGATCGCGTCCTCCGGCCTCAAACCCGAGGACATCGGCGGCATCATCATCGCCACGGTCACCTTCGAATACTTCACTCCCTCGGCGGCCGCGGCACTGACCGACCGTCTGGGCACCGGTCACATCCCAGCCTGGGACATCAGCGCAGCCTGTGCCGGCTACTGCTACGGTATCGGACAGGCCGACGCACTGGTGCGTTCAGGAGCGATGGATAACATTCTGGTCATCGGTGCTGAGAAGCTCTCCGAGGTCATCGACCCCGAAGACCGTTCGATCTCCTTCATCCTCGGTGACGGAGCCGGCGCTGTCGTCGTCTCCGCCTCCGACGAACCGGGCATCTCGAAGACCGTCTGGGGTTCGAAGGGCGAGAACTGGTCGACGATCCGCATGACCGAGTCCCTTTACGACGTCCGCGACGACCGCGATACCCCGTTCCCCACCCTGCGACAGGATGGCCCGACCGTCTTCCGCTGGGCTGTCTGGGACGGCGCCGAGGTGGCCAAGGAGGCACTTGCCGAGTCTGGCATCGAAGCCTCCGACCTGGCTGCGTTCATCCCCCACCAGGCGAACATGCGCATCATCGACGAACTCGCCAAACAGCTCAAGCTTCCTGAGCACGTCGTGATCGCTCGCGATATCGCCGACAACGGCAACACTTCGTCGGCGTCCATCCCCTTGGCTACCGAACGTCTGCTGCGTGAACAGCCCGAACTCAGTGGTGGATTGGCTCTGCAGATCGGCTTCGGAGCCGGTTTGGTCTTCGGCGCACAAGTGATCCGCCTCCCTTAAACAGGTTCATTCACGGAAAACTCTCCGTGAATGTCCTAAGATATTCGGCGGGACACTCGTCGAAAAGTTCCTCAACCGGTCGAACAACCCTCGACTGATACTAGAAAGTAGGAAAGTAATGGCATTCACCGAAGCTGAAGTCCTCGCAGGACTGGCAGAGATCGTCAACGAAGAGACCGGTTTGGCTGTGGAAGCAGTCGAGGCCAACAAGTCCTTCACCGATGACCTCGACATCGACTCCATCTCGATGATGACCATCGTCGTCAACGCGGAGAAGAAGTTCGGCGTGAAGATTCCGGATGACGACGTCAAGGACCTCGTCACCGTCCAGGACGCTGTTGACTACATCAACAAGGCTCAAGAGGCCTGAGAAACTCAGCCGAACACGGCCCGTCCACCGACGGGCCGTGTCCACTCTATCGACGAGGTTTGTACCATGACACCTAAAGTTGTCGTCACCGGGATTGGTGCGGTAACCCCATTGGGCGCGACGGCCGATGCCACGTGGCAAGCCATACTGGCCGGTAAGTCCGGCGTCCACACAATGGACAATGACTGGTCTGAGAAGTACGGCCTCGCCGTGGACTTCGCAGCACAGGTCGACCCACAGGTCGTACCCGAGAATCTCAAACGAGTCCAGGCCAAGCGCCTCGACCCCTCCTCCCAGTTCGCTCTGATCTCAGCCCGTGAGGCCATGGCCGATGCCGGACTCGAGGAAACCGATCCTGATCGCACCGCAGTCTCCTGGGCCACCGGAATCGGCGGCGTGTGGACTCTGCTCGATGCATGGGACACTCTCCAGGAAGAGGGTCCGCGCCGGGTCATGCCCCTCACGGTACCGATGCTCATGCCCAACGGACCTGCAGCAGCCATTGGCATGGAGTTCAAGGCCCGCGCAGGTGTTCAGACCATGGTCTCGGCTTGTGCGTCGTCAACCGAGAGCCTGGGCCACGCCTATGACGTTGTGGCCTCCGGTCACGCCGATGTCGTCATCGCCGGCGGCTCAGAAGCTGCGATCCACCCCATCACGATTGCTTCGTTCAACTCGATGCAGGCTCTCTCGCGCCGCACCGACTCCCCAGAGACCGCTTCACGTCCCTACGACGTCGGTCGTGACGGGTTCGTCATGGGCGAGGGTGCTGGCACGCTCATCCTCGAGACTGAGGAACATGCCAAAGCCCGCGGTGCGACGATCTACGCCGAGGTGAGCAGCTGGGGCATCTCCAACGATGCCTACCACATCACCGGTGGAGAGCCCGGCGGACAGTACGCCCTGCGTGCGATGCAGAGCGCGCTGGACAATGCGGAGCTCAGCCCCGCAGATATCAAGCACGTCAATGCACATGCGACCTCGACGCCGGTCGGCGACATCCCGGAATCCCTGGCAATCAGCCAGCTGCTGGGATCTCATGTCGGAGATGCTCTGGTCAGTGCCACCAAGTCGATGACCGGCCACCTGCTGGGTGGAACCGGTGCTGTTGAGTCGATCCTCACCGTCAAGGCGTTGGAGACCCGCACGGCTCCCCCGACGATCAATATCGAAGAAGTCGACCCAGAGGTTGTGGGCATCAACATTGTCCGCGATACACCAGCCGAGCTTCCTGCTGGAGACATCGCAGCGATCTCGAACTCGTTCGGCTTCGGCGGCCACAATGCGGTCGTCGCCTTCAAGTCAGTGTGATGAACTAGTTTCTCTCGCAGTACTGGTACAGCTGCACCGTCCCAGCCTCACTCAGCACGAGGACCAGATCGGGCCCCCAGCATTGGATTGCTGGGGGCCCGATCTGTGTTGGGCCGCCTCTGCGCCGAGGCCTGCCTATGTTGCTATCGAGTTGATGCGTTTGGTCACGACTATGGGCACACCCGAGGTAGGAAGGTGTGCCCATAGTCGTGTGACCACGACCTCGGTGACGTCCTTGGACCGACGCCACAGGTAGTCCGTGTGAGCTTCAGCCGACCTTGGTCAGCCAGCGCACTGGAGCGCCCTCGCCTGCATGGCGGAAAGCGTCGAGTTCCTCGTCCCAGGCTTCGCCCAGGGCCAGAGCCATCTCAGTGGAGAGTTTGATCGGATCACCCGAGACGCGTTCCATGACGGAGCGGATGCGGTCTTCGGGTACCAGGATGTTTCCTGCAGAGTCTGTGACTGCATGATAGATGCCGAGATCTGGAGTGTGACTCCAACGGCCACCGTCGACTCCGACGGATGGCTCCTCGGTCACTTCATAGCGCAGTGAGTCCCATCCGCGAAGTGCGGATGCGATGCGAGCCCCGGACCCTGCTGGCGCACGCCAGCAGACTTCGGCACGCACAAGCCCTGGTGCTGCCGGCTGGGGTGTCCAGTCGAAGCGTGCCTGTGCACCGATTGCCCCGCCCGCTGCCCATTCAATATGCGGGCATAGCGCGCGAGGTGCTGAGTGGACGAATAGTACGCCCTGTGTCATATCCATTTGTGCCTCCTACCTCGGATACGTCTTCCCCTACGATCCGAAAGGAGGTGCTAGAGCCAATGATAGACGAGATTTACCTGCGCGCCAAGCATTGAAATACCTGGTGGCGTCGGGTGTAGCGAAGTTCCGCACGAGGATGCGAAGGGCGCGGGTCCGCCGACTGCCCGCTTCCCGCACACAAAGCGTCGGTGGGGACCAGTCACCTTGTGCTCTACGATGGCGCTATGACAGATAGGGACTGCAAAACGACCACAGTGCGAATGTTCCCGGACTATGGAGACACTGTCCTGTGGCTCGTCTTCCCCATCGACTATGAAGACAGCGGTCTGTCCGCGGAGCTGATTTCTCAGTTGGACGCGTGGGAACGGTCGTACCACCAAGCGTTGGATGCCGACTTCAACTGGAAGTCAGCGGAGCATGCTCGAGTGTTCACGCACACAGGCATCGAACTGGCCGGACAGGTGGCGAACGAACTCGGCGAGGAATACGTTGTCGAATTCGCCTCCTACGAACACGCCGCACCGATGTATACCGTTCAGAGCCGCAGACCAGCAGACAACGAGAGTGCCGCTGCCGCATTTTCCACCCTCGTTGCAGAGCTGGACGCTGAGGATGAGGGGGCGTCGCAGTTGGTGACTGAAGCCGGTCCCAATGGCGAGTGGATGGCATTCGCGCCGCTGTCCGGCGATGTCTTCACCCCGAACAATCTAGGCCCTCAAGCAGAAGAGCGTGACTGAGGCCCAGTTGCACGGTTCCTATTGGGGTGTTCGGATCATGCGGATCTCGATCACACCATCATCCGCGTCTGTGCTGGTGGAGCCGTCGGCGATGAAACCCATTTTGCGATAGAACGCCTGGGCTCGCGGGTTCGGGTCCGCGACCCATAGAGATACTGGCTCTTCCGGAACGAGGACTGCCTCCAGGAGTTTTGCGCCTGCGCCTCTGCCCTGAATCGACTCATAGGTATAGAGAACGAACAGCTCCGCCTTGCCTCGGCGATCTTCGTCGTTTGAGGGCCCGGCCATCGCGATCCCGACGATCTGTCCATCCAACTCAGCTACTGCGACTCTGAATTTATCCTGATTGCCGTCAACGAACAGGGAGTTCCGTTCCACAACTGTTCCCGGCGTTGGAGAAAATCAGGGGCATAGAGAATCTCGTCTGGCATGGTGCCCTGGTACGTTTCCTGCCATGATTCGACATGAACCTTGGCCATCGCCTTGACGTCTTCGATGGCTGGGGAGCGAACGACAATAGTCATAAACAGAGACTACAACAGAGGTGCCCCCGGTCGGACTTGAACCGACGACCAAGGAATTATGAGTTCCCTGCTCTGACCAGCTGAGCTACGGGGGCGAGCAGAAATAAGATTAACACCAACTGACTGCCTGGACCCATTCGGCCCATGCCACGCCCAAGGAAAAGCGAGCACTCACATCTCTCGTCATGGACAGTCCCCACCGCCCCTATCCCCCGGCAAGGACAGCCGTGAGTCAGGGGCAGACGGCATCAGCCTGCCGAGGCGACCGGTGAGATGCGTGTCACTGCGCTGCGTGCGGCGTCGACGCAGGTGTAGCGTTCGGTTGTGATGTAGACGTCGAAGACGGTCTGGCCATCACTGCCGGGATCGTTTCGCTTGGAAGCGGCAACGAGACCAGACCAGTCTGGACCGACCACGACGACGCCGTGCTCATTGCGCATGGGGTCTGAGGCATCGACGACCCCTGTGCGCACGCCCTGGATCGGAGGTGCTGTGAACCCGCCGGAGAACATCGCAGTCAGTCCCACTGTGTCGCGGATGCGTTCATAGCGATCGCGGGTGGCCTGGGAGAAGGTTTCGTCTTCACCGAAGACTCCGAGTGTGATGGTGGCGGCACCGGAGGCCAGGGCGCGTTCCTCGAGGGCAGCGATCTGGGCGATCAGCAGCTCACGATTCATCACCAACGGTTCACGTCGCAGGCCCTGAGCAATCGAATAGGGCGTGCCCAGAGCCGGCAGGTTCCGGGAATAATGATCGACAAGCCCGTCTTCAATCGGCTCGGAGAAGGGTTCGGGCTGCTTGGTTGCGGGACCGAAGAAGGGCCCTGTCATGAAGCGCGCACCCAGAGCCCGGACTCGGTCGAGATCGTCTTCGGTCGTGACCCCCTCGGCGAGGATGACGGCGCCGGTGCGTTCGAGGTGAGCGTGGAGCAGTCGGTTTAGTTCGGCCAGGTGAGATTCGCAGTCGATGCGCAGCACATCGGGGTGGAGACCGACGACTGAGGGGTTGACCAGGGGCACAAAGGAGGTACTGCGCAGATCAGCGCCGACCGAAGACATTCCCACGCCCCAACCCATGGACCTGGCCTGTCGCACGGCGCGAAGGACCGATGCTGGCGAGGATGATACTCGAGAGGCGTCGAGCTGGAGGATGACCGAACGGTCGGGTTCCTCAGTGCGATCTTCGAGGGTGGCGAAGGATTCACCTTCGGCGTGAAGGAAGAGGCGGTTCGATTTGGGCAGTCCAGCTGCCTCGGCGGTCCGCAGTGCTGTGGCCCGAAGCGAGGCATCGATATCGCCGATCATCGCCGAGGCGTGCATCTCCCGGCGAAGGTTTTCGGACTCGGCGTGGCCGAGTGCAGGATCATCGGTAGGAGCTTGGAGGATCTGGTAGCCGACCTTGTCGAATGTATATGCGTCGACGACGGGGGCGAAGTAGGTTTCGATCCCGCCGGAGCGCACCAGCTCTTCGAGTGCCTGGTCCAGATCGTGTATCGCCTCAACCACCATATGTCCTTCCATGGGCAAACGTGCGTTGACAGTCTTCCACATGAGGACAGCAGTAATTGTCTAAATTCCGTAACATTATTGCGCTCAGAGCTGATGGCGTCGGCCTCGCCTGACCTCGATCAGGCCGACGAGTCCAGCGATGACCACGATGACCGCGATCGCTGCGAACGAGCTGATCATCCCTATGTTCCAGTCGCTGACATCGGTCACAGCGAAGGCCAGCGCAGTCATGATGGCCAATCCCATCGATGTCCCGATGCGCTGTCCGGTCTGCAGAACTCCCCCAGCCGAGCCTGCATATTTCAGCGGGACTTCCTGCAGTGTCAGTGTTTGATTTGGGCTGATGACCATGCCCTGTGCGGCGCCGATGAAGCACAGGGTCAGCAGCATCCACCATTCACTGCCGATGCCCTGTGTGAGAAGGAAGACGACGCCGATGGTTGAGACCAGGCCGACCAGGCAGACGATGATCCCCCAGACGACGAGTCGGCGCCCGATCTGGAACACGAAACGTCCGGATACATCTGCCGAAACTGCGGAGAGCAGAGCGGCAGGAAGGCCGATCATGCCCGCCGCCAACGCGGTGTGGCCCAAGCCCTGCTGCATGTACATGGCGATGAGCACCCAGACGCTTGTCACGCCCATGAAGTACAGAGTGATGATGATCGAACCGTTGCTGAAGCTTTTGATGCTGAACAGGTTCAGATCGACCATGGGGGCGTGACCGCGGGCGAAGTATCTGCGCTCCCACCGGGTCCAGAGCCAGATCGTGAAGAGTCCCAGCAGCAGACTGAGCCAGATGAACCATCCGACCGAGGACTCGACGAATGGCAGCAGGACAAGAAGGACACCGACGCCGAGCAAGAGCACACCGA
This sequence comes from Brevibacterium sp. 239c, assembly GCF_900169365.1. Taxonomy (GTDB): domain Bacteria; phylum Actinomycetota; class Actinomycetes; order Actinomycetales; family Brevibacteriaceae; genus Brevibacterium. Next base: position 45,495 of record NZ_FXZH01000023.1, on the reverse strand, counting down.
CAGGGTCGAGGTCGCGGTCCCTCTTCCGGACGGGGACATTGCTCGCCGAGGTGGCTGTTGGGTTGCCATCGGAGCCATCGTTGGCGGCTATCGGGTGCCAGGCTGATCTCGGCAGCCAGCTTTTGGCGAGGATGAGTGAGATGAGCGCGAATGGCACATTGACCAGGAACGCAGCACGCCAGCCCAGTTCTGGACCGAAGAAGGCGATGAAGACACCGCCTAGCACGGGGCCGGTCGCAACGGAGAGGCCGACGGTGGTTCCCATCAGTCCGAAGGCTCGCCCGCGCTGGGGTCCTTGGAAGTACTGCTGCAGCAGACCGACGACTTGGGGGTTGAGCAGTCCAGATCCGAGTCCCATGAACACGCGGGCGATATTGAGAGTCAGTGCCCCGGGTGCGATACCGGCCACGAATGAGGCCAGGCCGAAGAGGCCCACTCCGATCATGAATAGCTGACCGCGTCCGAAGACGTCACCGGCGCGTCCTGCCGCCACGAGGACGACACCGAAGGAGAGCGCGTAGCCGGTCAGTACCCACTGCAGAGCCGAGGATGATGCCTGAAGATCGGTCTCAATGGCGGGGAGAACAACGTTGATGATCGAAACCGAGAGCAGAGACATGAAGAGCGGGACGAGACCAATAAGTACGATTCGTCGTTGAATCTGGTCCATGCGCTGGCCGTCTCTCACCTGATCACCTCTGCTGGGACCGGAATCCGGACAGAGGTCACTGCACGGAATCTGGTCGATTCGACTGCCCCGGACTGGGGTCTACCTCATCATACGTGTGTGCTCATGTCCCGGGCGGAATCACACATGGCCACCGCTGACCGGCCCAGCAGTATTAGGCTTCCAGCCCAAGGCCGGTGCGACGTGGCTGGCGAATGATTCCAAGATGTGGAGGTTGTAGTCCACGCCCAGCTGGCTCGGGATCGTCAGTAGGACTGTGTCCGCTGCTTCGAACGCAGGGTCGGCCTTCAGCGCTTCAATGAGGTGGTCAGGCTCGCCCGCATAGGTCTTTCCGAAGGTCGAACGGGCACCGTCGATGATTCCGATCTGATCGTCTTCTCCCCTGGAGCGGCGACCGAAGTAGAGGTCGTCGAGATTCGTGATGATCGGGAAGATGCTGCGGCTGACGGACACACGCGGGGCCCAGTCATGACCGGCGGCCTTCCACGCCGCCCGATAGCGATCGATCTGATCACGCTGCAGCTCACCGAAGGACGCACCGGTGGCCTCGGTCAGCAGAGTTGAGCTCATCATATTCACGCCCTGAGCGGCCGCCCATTCGGCGGTCGCCGCTGTACCGGCACCCCACCAGATCCTCTGATCAAGACCGGGTGAATGAGGTTCGACGCGCAGTCTCTTACCTGGTCCGAACTGTTGGGGATCCGCTGGCGCCAGTTCCTCACCCCTGATCGCCGACAGAAAGAGGGCGAACTTCGCACGGGCCATGTGTGCGGCCTTGGCACCATCGTTGTCGCTGTAGCCGAATGCCTCCCAGCCACGATCGGCTGGTTCCGGAGATCCCCGGCTGATACCCAAAGCCACACGCTGATCCGAGAGCAGATCAAGGGCCGCGGCTTCTTCAGCCAGATAGAGAGGGTTCTCATAGCGCATGTCGATGACACCAGTCCCGACCTCGATTCGAGATGTCTTGGCGGCAATCGCAGCCAGCAGGGGCATCGGCGAAGCCGCCTGCTCAGCGAAGTGGTGGACCCGGAAGTAGGCGCCGTTGACACCGATCTCGTCGGCTCCGACACCGATGTCGACTGCTTGCTGCAGCGCCTCTTTCGCTCCGTACTCCTCTGGAGCACTTCCCGACCCATAATGACCGAAACTCAAGAACCCGAATGCTTTCATACCTCGATAACTGGCATTCTCGTTCACCTATTCCCCGTGATTGAGGGATGGGTCGACCGGGCACGACAAAGGCCCCGTCCAAATGGACGGGGCCTAGGCTGCTCCTCCGGCTGGGCTCGAACCAGCGACCCTTCGATTAACAGTCGAATGCTCTGCCAACTGAGCTACGGAGGAATGCCGCAGTTACCTGCGTACGTAATGTCAGCTTAGCAAAGACCCGAGGCTCACGACAAAGCGAGCAACAGTGCTTTAGCTCACAACTCGGGTTTACCCCACCAGCGAACACCGTGCAATCCGTACAGTCAGGACAAACCCAGTCAACAACCACCTCGGCGAGGTGGCTGCACTGTAAAATCAAAGGGATTCCTCACCCCATCCATGCAGCGGAAGAAGTGCACGTGACCATAGTGGCAATCGCCCTCGCCGTCCTTGCGGCAGTGGCACTGGCCTATGGAGCTCTGTACCAACATGACGCGGTCGCAGGTCAGGACAACTCCCACAACGGACTGAGTTGGGCTCACTTCAAGGAGCTGCTGAGCAACAGGAAATGGCTGATCGGACTGATCGTCACCGGCCTGGGCACCGTGGGCAACGTCGTCGCTCTGGCCCTCGCCCCGGTTATGGTCGTCCAGCCAGTCGGCGCCTTCTCCCTCATCGTCTCCGTCCTACTGGGTGTGCGGCACCGGGGACTGAAGGTCAACCGACGACTCGTGCAGGCAGTCGTCTGGTGCACGGTGGCAGTGACGATCTTCGTCGCCCTCTCCGCCACCACGGCACGCACTGAGGTGCATCTGGGCACTGACGCGTTGCCGCTTGTGGTGATCACTGCGGTCATCCTCGCTCTGGGTCTGGCCATCATGCTGTTCTTCCGTGGCGCACCCCAGCTGGTGCTCATCACGGCCGCGGGCCTGCTCTTCGCTTGCGTGGCCACGAATACGCACCTGGTCAGCGTTCAGCTGCTCCGGGCAGGTCTTGACCAGGTCACATGGCTCAACGTCGTCGGTCTCATCGCTGCAACTGCGGTCGGATCCTGGTTCGTCCAGAACGCCTACGCTGCCGGCCCTCCAGAGATGGTCATCGCCGGCCTGACCGTCGTTGATCCGATCGGCGCGGTTATCCTCGGATCGGTCGTCCTCGGGGAGGCAGCATCTGCACCTGTCTGGCTCGTCGTCGTGATCGCAGCCACCGGATTGGTCGCCTGTCTGGGCGTCGTTGTATTGTCGCGGTATCACCCCGATGTCAAAGATCGAGAACACGAGCGTCGAGTTGCCCGTCGCACAGACCAGTTGCCCGACACCGAGGAGAGTTGAATCCTGTCCGCGCATAGCCACACCCCAGCCCGCCGCATTCTCATTCCGACGGAAACCTACGCACCCGAGGTCAATGGCGCCGCCAAGTTCGCAGAACGTCTGGCCGCTGGGCTCGCCGCCCGCGGCAATGATGTTCACGTCGCCTGCCCCTCTGCAACCGGGAAGGCGTCGGTGAGCACTGAGAACGGTGTCACGGTCCACCGGCTGACCTCTCATCGGTGGCCGCTGCACCCGACCTGGACCATCTGCATGCCGTGGGAGACGAAACCTGAGCTGTCTCGCCTCCTCGATTCTCTGCAGCCCGACGTAGTACATACTCAGGCTCACTTCGTCATCGGTCGCTACGCCTTCTCAGAAGCCAGCAAACGCCGGATCCCGGTCGTGGCCACGAACCACTTCATGCCCGATAACGTACGCCCTTATGTGCGCGCACCGAAACCCCTCCTCGACGGGGGCACCTCCATTGCCTGGTGGGATCTGCGCCGTAAGTTCCAGTCCGCAGACTTCATCACGGTTCCGACGCAGCTCGCTGCGGACCTACTCACACAGAACGGCTTCTCCTCCCCCATTCGGGCAGTCTCCTGCGGCATCGACCTGGAACGATTCGCGCACCTACGAGACGATCAGGCCACAGCGTCTGAGACGGAGTCCGCGGGATCCCCGACAACTCCTGCGGGATCGCCGACGGCGGCTGGGCCAAGCGCGACAGCGCCTGACACCGGGGAGACACCACCACGTGTTCTCTTCGTGGGCCGACTCTCCTCAGAGAAGCACGCCGCCGACATCGTCGAAGCGGTCGCGAAGACGGATCCCGCGCTCGGCCTCGAAGCTGACATCGTCGGCGGCGGGGATCAGGAGGAGCCGCTCAAGGACCTTGCTGCAGACCTCGGAATTGCAGACCGCATCCATGTCCTCGGCAAGATCAGCGACAAAGAACTCATGGACGCTTACCAACGCTGCACGTTCTTCTGCATGCCCTCGACCGCTGAGTTGCAGTCGATCGCGACGCTCGAGGCCCTGGCCTCACGGAAACCGGTCGTCCTCGCAGACGCGGTGGCCCTGCCACATCTGGTCAGGGACGGCGTCAACGGTTTCCTGTTCCCACCACGCGATATCGAGGAGTTGGCCTCCAGGTTCACGCGGATCTGCGAGCTTCCCGACGAACAGCTTGACGCCATGTCCAGGGCCTCACTCGATGTGGTGGCCAAACATGACATCGAGTACACGCTCGATACGTTCGAATCCATCTACGGCAAGGTCATCGCTGAGGGCCTCGATACCGCTGCCTGAAGTTACTCAGGAGCTGTTGCTCAGGCGGTGAAGTCTGTCAGCCGTCTGCGCCTGCAGGTGGAACGAACACGGTCTCCTCGGAGACCAGACGATCGAAGTCCACGCCTGCCACCATGTCATCGATGCATGACCACGATCCCTCTGAGCCTGCCAGCCCGAGGGAGTCCCCCATCCAGGCGTAGACGTCCTGACGTGTCCAACCCAGGTTGCGCAGCTGCTGATAGGTGACCGCACCATCGCGTTTGGCCAAGCGCTTGCCGGCCGTGTTCACCACCAATGGGACGTGCAGCCAGGAGGGCTGCGGCAGACCCAGCAGGTGGGCCAGATAAGCTTGACGAGGCGCCGAGGTGACCAGATCGTCACCGCGCACCACCTCGTCGACACCGCTGGCCCCGTCATCGACTATGACGATGAGATTGTAGGCGAAGACTCCATCGCCGCGTTTGAGGACCAGATCATCGACCGGGGCCGTAATGTCTCCCAGCAGACGATCGTGGACTGTGATCTCAGCGTTGTCGGTCCTCAGCCGCAGTGCCGGGCTGCGCCCCTGTTCTTCAAGCCGCTGCCGATGCCGTTCACGGGCGGATTCGGGCAGATCACGACAGGTTCCGGGATACGCACCGGGCGGAGAGTGGGGTGCCGACGGAGCCTGTTGAATGTCCTTACGTGAGCAGTAGCACTCGTAGACCAGTCCCTGCCCATCGAGGCGGTTCAGCGCCTCGTTGTAGACGCCGAGGCGCTCGGATTGGACGAGCGGCGGCTCATCGGGGGTGACGCCCAGGTCGGCGAAGACCTCGAGCTGTGATTGCGCCGCACCGGGCTTAGCCCGGTCGAGGTCTTCGATGCGCCAGAGGAACTGCCTCCCGGTCTGACGCGCACGTACATAGGCCAGCAGCCCTGAGCGGATATTGCCGATGTGCAGGTCGCCGCTGGGACTGGGCGCGAATCGACCCGCACCAGTCTGCGAAGTCATGAGCCTCGCAGCCTGTGGATTCGACTCTGGGCGTGCTTCGCTCAAGCCTTCGTCACGAGATCGGCGTACTGCGGGAATCGTTGCAGATAGTCCTGGACGTAGCTGCACGTCGGGACGATGAGACCGCCCTCGTCCCGGATCTGATCGAGAACGCTGGTCACCAGTGTGCGCGCGAAGCCGCGGCGTGAGAAGCCTTCGGAGATGATGGTGTGTTGGAGTTCGACCTTCTGCTCGTCGATGACGCGATAGGCGAGGAAGCCTGCGAACTGGACGGGATCCTCAGCAGTGAAGATCTCATAGCGTTCGCGACCAGGATTCTTGACCACCGTGACGGGGGTGGAACTGAGTTCAGGCTGCATATGGGACTCCTTGTCAGCGGCATGGTCCTTGATAGGAACATTACAGGGTGGCGCCGGTATCTTCACTCTCCGACGCCACCCTGTTTCAGTCCGTTCAGGCGGTGGTCTTCGCTGACAGCCCTTCCGCCCCGACGGGAGCGGTGGTCTTGCGCTGCAGTCGCTTCTCCAGCCACCGGGCGATGCCGGCGACGATCATGTTGATGATGATGAACAGCACCGCACCGACGAGGAACGTCGGGAGCAGGTTGTTGTACTCACGGCCGATGAGGTTCACCTGGTACAGCAGGTCCTGGTAGGTGACGATGAATCCCAGGGCCGAGTCCTTGAGCAGCACGACGATCTGAGCGATGATCGTGGGCATCATCGCGCGCAGAGCCTGCGGCATCAGCACCAGACTCATCACCTGCCCCGGACGCATACCGATGGCCATGCCGGCTTCCCGTTGTCCCTTCGGAACGGCGAGGATGCCGGCACGGATGATCTCTGCCAGAACCATACCGTTGTAGAGCGTGAGGCCGATGACGACTGACCAGAATGCTCCGATGGTGTTGCCGAAGATGAGGAACATCGCAAAGATCAGCAGCAGAACTGGCACACCGCGGAAGAACTCGAGGATGATGGTCCCCGGCACCGAGATGATCTTCTTGCTTGAGAGTCGCAGCAGCGCGAACACGACGCCGACGACAAGGGCCAGCAGAGAGGCGACGACCGCGACCTTCAGCGTTGCCCCCATTCCTTGAAGCAGCACGAGCTGAATCTGGGAGAACGTGAATGGGTACCATTTCGCAGGGTCCAGCTGCCCGGCGTCTGCGAACTTCCAGATCACGAAGGCGATGAGCCCGGCCAGCACAAGCACGGAGACGATCGAGAGGATGATGTTGTTGCGACGGGCCTTGGGGCCGGGTTCGTCGAACAGGACCTGAGTCGGTGCGCTCATCGCAGGATCACCAGCTTCTTCTCGAGGTAGTCGAAGACGCGACCGAGGATCAGCGCCAGGATCAGGTAGGCAAGAGCGGTCCCGAACAGAAGTGGGACCACCAGGTCGCCTCGAACTTCGATGGCATTGCGCATGGCTGAGATGAGTTCACGGTTGTTGAACGCCGAGGCGATCGAGGTGTTCTTCAACAGCGCGATGATGACGCTGCCCAGAGGCGGGATGACGGTGCGGAATGCCTGGGGCAGAACGACCTGGTTCAGGGTCTGTCCGAACGTGAGTCCGATGGCCCGTGCTGCTTCGGCTTGGCCCACTGGAACCGTCGAGATCCCTGACTTGAGGGTCTCGGCGACGAAACAGGCCGTATAGGCCGTAAGCGCCAGCGTTGCATAGACGAAGGAATTGAAGGAGCTCGTCGCGCCGAAGCGGATGTCGAGGAACGGCAGCCCGAAGGCGCAGAAGAACATCACCAGCGTCAGCGGCGTGTTCCTGACGACGTTGATGTACGTCGAGGCTGCGGTCCGCAGGACCGGCGTCGGTGAGACCCGCATGCCGGCCAGGATCGTACCCAGTATGAGGGCGCCGATCAGGGCGACGGCGAAGAGTTTGATGGTGCCCCAGATGCCGGAGAGGAACATCTCGAGAAGTTGCAGAAAATCCATTCCAGATTCCTTAATCGATGTGAGGGCACCGTTGGGTGCCCTCACATCATGTCAATCTGAAGGCTGGTCAGTAACGGTCGATCTTGGGCATGTCGACATCATCGGTGGAACCGAGGGTGTATTCGAATGCCTTCTTCCAGTCACCGTCGTCCATGCCCTTCTGCAGGGCATCGTTGACGGCGTCACGCATGGCGTCGTCTCCCTTGGGCAGGCCGACACCGTATGGTTCTTCGGTGAACGGTTTGCCGACGACCTTGAACTCGCCTTCGTACTGCTTGGCGTAGCCACGCAGGATCGCGTCATCGGTGGTCACCGCGTCAACGGAACCCGACTGCAGGTCAGTGACACACTTCGAGTAGGTGTCATAGGCCACGAGCTCTGCCTTGGTGTACTTCTCTTCAATGTTCTGTGCCGGAGTCGACCCGTCCACGGAGCAGACCTTCTTGCCGTCGAGATCGTCGGGACCGGCGATGTCGGAGTCCTTCGCCACGAGCAGATCCTGACCGGCGATGTAGTACGGTCCGGCGAAGTCAACGACCTTCTTGCGTTCGTCATTGATCGTGTACGTGGCCACGATCATGTCGACGTTGCCCTGCTGCAGGAAGGGCTCACGGTTGGCAGAGACGGTCTCTGTGTACTTGATCTGGTCTGGGCTGAAGCCCAACTGTGCGGCCACCATCTTCGCGATCTCGATATCGAAGCCCGCAGGCTCCTTCGTACCGGCCTTGACGTTGCCGAGTCCCGGCTGGTCGTACTTGACGCCGATCTTCAGCTTGCCGGCGTCCTTGGCGGCCTTCCAGGTCTTGGAGTCTTTGAAATCGGCGCTGTCGTTGACTGTGTACTCAGGTGCCTTGGCCTGGTCACCGTCGCCCTCGGCCGGTGCATCAGGGGTTCCGCCTTGACCGCAGCCGCTGAGTGCGAGCAGTCCGATGGCAACAGATGCGATTGAGAGTCTGAGCTTCTTCATCGTTTCTCCTTGTGAGTGTGGTGCATGTGACGGGGTGAAGTGGTGCAGAACTGAAAATGGTGCATTGCTGAACGCCGAACAGCTTCGTTCGGCGCGCTCAGCGAGTGAGGATCTTGGACAGGAAGTCCTTGGCGCGTGGAGTCTTCGGGTTGGTGAAGAACTCCTCAGGCTCGGCGATCTCGACGATCTCACCGTCGGCCATGAAGACGACCCGGTGCGCGGCTTTCCTGGCGAAGCCCATCTCGTGGGTCACGACCACCATGGTCATGCCTTCTTCGGCGAGTCCGACCATGACGTCGAGGACCTCGTTGATCATCTCGGGGTCCAGCGCCGAGGTGGGCTCGTCGAAGAGCATCACCTTCGGCTTCATCGCCAACGAACGGGCGATGGCGACTCGCTGCTGCTGTCCACCGGAGAGCTGTGCAGGGTATTTATCTGCTTGGTGGGCGACTCCGACGCGTTCGAGCAGAGCCATTGCCTGCTTTTCGGCTTCGGCTTTGGACAGTTTGCGGACCTTGATCGGCCCGAGGGTGACGTTTTCCAGAATCGTCTTATGGGCGAAGAGGTTGAAGGCCTGGAAGACCATGCCCACGTCGGAGCGCAGCTGTGCCAGGGCGGCACCTTCGGCAGGCAGTTGTTTGCCGTCGATCGTAATCGAGCCTGAGGTGATGGTCTCCAGGCGGTTGATCGTCCGGCACAGAGTGGATTTGCCGGAACCGGACGGGCCGATGACGACGACGACTTCGCGTTCTTTGATATTGAGGTTGATGTGCTTCAGCGCGTGAAAATCACCGTAGTGCTTCTCGACATCTGTGACGGACACCAACGGTGGTGATTCAGCTCTCATGGCTATTGATCTTAGTGAATAACGCTCGCACATGAAAAACGTGGGGTCTTGCCAGAAAAACTGCAACCGACTTGTGACCTGGGTCATTCGTCGGTTGCAGTCTCAGAACCTTCACATGGCAGCGGTGTTCTGGATGATCTTCTCGCCTTCTTCGCGGAGCTCGATCTTGCGGATCTTGCCCGATACCGTCATCGGAAATGATTCCCGGACCTCGACGTAGCGCGGAATTTTGAAGTGAGCCAACCTGCCGGAGCAGAAGTCCTTGACCTCGGTCGCGCTCAGAGCGTCGAAGCCGTCCTTGAGGATAACCCAGGCCATGAGCTCCTCACCGTATTTCTCATCCGGGATCCCGACCACCTGGACATCCTTGATCGATGGGTGGTGGTAGAGGAACTCCTCCACCTCACGGGGGTAGACGTTCTCTCCACCGCGGATGACCATGTCCTTGATCCGTCCGGAGATGTCGACGTAGCCGTCATCATCCATGATTCCAAGGTCTCCGGTGTGGATCCAACGAGACTCATCGATCGCCTCGGCGGTCTTCTCCGGATTTTCCCAATACCCGAGCATGACCGCATAGCCGCGGGTGCACAATTCGCCCTTCTGCCCGCGTGGGACGGCTTGGCCTGTGACCGGGTCGGCGATCTTGATCTCAAGATGCGGCATGACACGACCGACGGTTTGAGTGCGAGCCTCAAGGGAATCATCGACGCGGGTCATCATCGACACCGGCGAGGTCTCAGTCATTCCGTAGCAGATGGCGACCTCCTCCATATTCATGTCGTTGATGACGCGTTTCATGATTTCGACCGGGCAGGGCGAGCCAGCCATGACTCCTGTGCGCAGCGAACCGAGGTCGTAGCTTGCGAAGTCTGGATGCTCGAGTTCTCCGATGAACATCGTCGGTACGCCGTAGAGTGAGGTCGCCTTCTCCTCTGACACTGCCTTCAGTGTCGCCGCAGGATCGAAACCGGGTGCGGGCAGGATGATGGCGGCACCGTGGCTCAGAGCCGCAAGGTTTCCGATGACCATGCCGAAGCAGTGGTAGTACGGCACCGGAAGGACCACGGAGTCCTCCGCGGAGTATGACAGCAGCTCTCCGATGAAGAAGCCGTTGTTGAGGATGTTGTGGTGGCTCAGCGTCACCCCCTTGGGGAAGCCGGTTGTGCCCGAGGTGTATTGGATGTTGATCGGGTCGTCCATCGCCAGCTCGCCGATGAGCTTGTCCAGGCGTACCGAATATTTGGCCGCGTCATCATCGAGCAGGTCTCGACCGCTGCCGATCAGGTGCGCGAAGGACTCGCGTTCGCCGATGACCGCGTCCCCAAGCAGGTCGGAGGGAACGGTGTCGATGAAGACCAGCTCGAGGCCCGGAACCTTCGCCGCGACCTCGGTCGCGATCGCGTGGAAGTCCGAGTGTGGGGGCGCAGTGATCTGGGAGACGAGCATTGTCATCCCGGACTGCTTGGCGACGTATTCGAGCTCATGGCTGCGGTAGGAGGGATTGACGTTGACGAGGATCGCGCCGATCTTGGCGGTAGCGTACTGGATCAGCGCCCATTCGGCGACGTTCTGCGCCCAGATTCCGACCCTGTCACCCTTCTTCACTCCGCGTTCGAGCAGGCCGATCGCCAAGGCGTCGGTATCGCGGTCGAACTCAGCATAGGTCCAACGGCGATCGGAATAGCGATCGACAAGAGCTGGCTCCTGGGCATATGTGGTCGCTGTGGCCTTGAGGTGCGCGGGAATGGTCTGACCCAACAGCGGTGTCTCGGAAGGACCTGAGGAATAGGAAAGTTCTGCCACGTCGTTGTGCTCCTTATTGCAATTTCAATGTGACTGCTGTGACCTAATGCACAGTATTCCCTCTGCGTCGGTGGCGCAAAAGCTGGTCAGGAAATCGTGCCCCAGCATGCCCGATCCCACGTCGGCGATTCGCTGACCCACCTGCCCCACCGGTGACACGGTGGCCACCTGACCGGAGTCGATGTGCACCAGGGTCGCTGCCAAGGTGGTGACATCCTCGGCGTCATGGGTGATGATGATCGCGCTGCGACCGGTGAGAGCCTTGGCCAGCACTCGCCTGGTCTCGACCTTGACGTCGACGTCGAGGGCAGCCAAAGGTTCGTCGAGCAGCAGCAGCTTCGGGTCGACCACGAGAGCCCTGGCCAACGCGATCCTGGCCGCCTGTCCCCCGGACACAGCCTCCGGCGCCCGATCAGAGCAATGGCCGACACCGAGGCTGTTGAGCATGTCCTGCGCAGCCGCACGTGCTTCGCCGGCGGCCTGTCCTTGAGCCTTGAGCCCGAAGGCCACATTGTCGATGACGTTCAGATGCGGGAACAGAAGCGGTGTCTGTGCGAGGTGGACGATTCCACGGGCGTGGATAGGAGGCCACTTATCGCATTCGAGGTCGAAGATGGTGTCCTCGCCGATGCGCAGGGAACCTGATTCGGCGGATATGGCACCGGTCATGAGTTGGAACAGGCTGGACTTGCCTGCCCCATTGCGTCCGATCAGAGCCGTCGTCGCCCCAGAAGGAATCGAGAGGCCGATGTCCAGACCACGCTCGGGTACAGACGCGCAGAGATGGATCGCGGAGGCGCTCGCCGTCCTCGGTTCGATGCCTCTCGCCTGTGACCCGCCCGCCTGAGCCACTCCCATCGATGGTGTCGTCGGCTCGGATACCCGGAGGGTCTGTGCTCGGAGTCTGGGTGTGCGGAGTCGGGGTGCGTGAGGGGAACGATAGGCGAGGACGATTATGATCAGGGCGACGGCGATGAGGAGCAGAGACAACGCAATTGCTGATTGCGGGTCGGTTTCCCGGACCAGATAGATCTGCAGCGGCATCGTGCGGGTGACGCCGGAGAGGGAGCCGGCGAAGGTCAGGGTCGCACCGAACTCCCCCAACGCCCGTGCGAAGCAGAGAACGGCACCGGTCATGATCCCCTGGCGCAGGAGCGGAAGCGTGACGTGGAAGAACACGCGGTTGGGTGTGGCGCCGAGTTCAGCGGCGGCGAGTTCGAAGTCCTGGCCGCGGGCGGCCACAGCCGTCTCGACGGACATGACCATGAATGGCAGTGACACGAAGATCTGTGCGAAGACCACTGCTGCCGACGTGTAGGCCAACCCGAGTCCCATGTCGGCGAGCAGGGATCCGAGAGCCGCGGTTCGTCCCCAGGTGTAGAGAAGGGCCAGACCGCTGACGACCGGTGGCAGGACGAGCGGAAGCAATATGAGCGTACGGATGACGCGTTGTCCGCGGAAGTTCCGGGTTGCCAGCAGGTACCCCAGAGGAAATCCGATGACCACGCAGGTCAAGGCCGCAATAATGGAAGTCAGCAGCGACAGACCCATCGCCAAGCGTGATTCAGGTGCCAGGATGACCTCGCCGAGGTGGCCCGGATCGATTCGTGCGACCAGACCGATGATCGGGACCAAGAGGAAGGCGATGCCGAGCGCAGCGGGAATCCACAGCCACCTCGGCAGCGCCGAGTGATGGTGGCGTGTACGCGTCTTCGTCATCATGGGGAGGAGAATCCAGCGTCTGTCAGCGAACGTGACGCTTCCTTCGACGCTAGGAACTTCACGAAGGCATCGGCGGCGTCCTTATTGTCGCTGGCGTCAACGGTGGCTGCGGGGTATTTGTTGATGACCTTGTCGGCGCCGTCGAGTTCGACCTCTTCGACATCTCCTCCTGCGCGGGCGACATCGGTGACGTATACGATGCCGGCATCGGCCTGACCTGCACTGATTTTGCCCAGCACATCGGTGACGGAATTCTCCTCGCTGACCGGATCGAGCGTGACAGAGTTCTTTTTCGCCCACGTCTGGGTCGCCGCACCGCAGGGCACCTGCGGTGCACAGACGACGAGGTCCTTGCCGGCGAAGTCCTTCGAGGTTTTGATCTTGCCCGGGTTTCCCTCGGGGACAGCCAGAGTCAGGGTGTTCGAGGCGAAGATCGAGGGCTGTCCGGCCAGCAGGTCCTCTCCGGCGAGAGTGTCCATGGTCTTCTCATCGGCGGTGGCGATGACGTCTGCCGGCGCCCCTTCGGAGATCTGTGCGACAAGGTCCGAGGATCCGGCGAAGGAGAATTTCACATCTACATCAGGCTCAGACTTGGAGAACTCTTCGGCGACCTCGCCGAACACCTCAGTCAAGGAGGCCGCGGCGAAGACGGTCAGAGTCGTCTTCTCCCCGGATGGAGAGTCCGAATCTGTGCCGGTGGAGCAGGCGGTCAGTGAGAGCAGTGCGACGATGCAGGCTGCGGACAGAAACTTCATCTCTCCATTAAACCCGCATTTGCACTCAGAACGTTAATCCATCTCCGCAATTGCGGACAATAGATGGTTGAATGAGCGAATTCACTGCCTCAGCGAACACCTGCCGTGTCGATGGAGACCATTGTCGCCTTCACCGAGGCTGTGGCAAGGCTGCCGGGTCCGAGTTCAAGTTGCCTGCATGCTTCTGCTGACATCAGGGATACGACCCGGAACGGACCGCACTGGAGGCTGACCTGGGCCATCACGCCGTCGATGACAACGTCGGTGACCAGTCCAGCGAATCGGTTGCGCGCGGAGCTGACGACTCCTGTCGGATCTTCGAGGGCGGCCGAACTCGACTGAGCCAGGGCCACGAGTTCGCGCCCCTCGACCACAGCACGATTGGAGGTGTCCTTGCGCTGGGTCAGTTTGCCTTCGCTGACCCACCGGCGGATGGTGTCATCACTGACTCCGAGGAAACGGGCCGCGTCGCTGATGCGCAGTTCGGTCATTCGAGGGCACCGACCCATTCGTCGTCACCGTCGGCGAAGAACTGGTGCTTCCAGATCGCCACCCGGGCCTTGACCTCATCGATGAGCTCAGAGCAGGCGGCGAAGGAATCGTGACGATGTGGTGAGGCGACGACCGCGGCCAAGGCCACATCGCCGATCTCGAGGGCACCAACGCGGTGGACGACGGACAGACGCACGGCCGGATGCTTTGCCGCAATCTCAGCGGCCACCTCGGCGATCTGATCACTGGCCACTGGATGGGACTCATACGCCAGCCGGGTGACTCCTCGCCCCCCGTCATGGTCGCGGATGACACCGGAGAAGCTGACCACAGCGCCACAGGTGTCGTCGAGGACATCGGGTTCAAGAGCAGCAGTGCTGATCGGGGTCTCGACGATGCCGGTGTGGATGACGCTCATGCTTCCCGATTCCAATCGCCGCTGCGTCCACCCGACTTCTCGATGACCTTGATGTCACCGATGATCGCCTGGTTGTCGACGGCTTTGATCATGTCGAAGATAGTCAGCGCGGCGATGGACACAGCCGTCAGCGCCTCCATCTCGACCCCGGTCTTCGACACGGTCTTCACCGCACCGGTGATGCGGACGCCTTCATCGAGGAGTTCGAAGTCGACATCGATGCCGGTCAGCGGCAGAGGGTGGCACAGCGGGATGAGCTCGCTGGTGCGTTTGGCGCCCATGACTGCGGCGATACGGGCCACGGGCAGGGCATCGCCCTTGGGCAGACCCGCCTCGGCGATGATATCGATCACCTCGCTTCGGGTGGTGATGAGTGCGGTGGCGACGGCGCGACGTTTGGTGACGTCCTTATCGCCGACGTCGACCATATGGGCGGCACCGGAGTCGTCGATGTGCGTGAGTGTCATGTGATCTTCCACGTCTTCAGCCTATCGTCTGCGCCGTGCTCGGACTCATTCGCCTGCGCCCCGGAAGCTGCTGACCGCGCTCCGGAATCTGTCGGTGGGATGAAGACCAGATGTGTGCTCAGGGCGTAGTTGTGGAGCAGATGCGAACGTGCGCCCCCGACAAGCTTGAGGCCTTCGGCATCCATCACGGCCCGCCGCACCTGCAGCTTTCCACTGGGCGGAGCCTCATCGAGGCCCCCGAGGAGCCGGTGGTATTCGGTCTCGCGAGGTTCCTCATCCACGGCCAGACCCAGCAGTGCAGGCCGAATGAACATCTCGAAGCTGATCAAGGCGCTGACGGGGTTACCGGGCAGAGCCACCCAGGCGGTGTTCGCCAGATGCCCGCATCCCTGCGGCCCGCCGGGCTGCATCGCGATGGGCTCGAAGACCATGCTTGACTCTCCATCGAGGTCAGCGGCGAGTTTGACGACCTCATGGGCGCCCTTCGAGATCCCACCGGTGGAGATGACGAGATCGCAGTCGGCACCGCGAACGGCGTCGAGCAGCGCCTGGGGATCGTCGGGGACGGTGATGATGGATGTGTCGACGCCGAGGCGACGCAGGCTGGCACCCAGGGTGATCGAATTCGCGTCGTGGATGCCGGCAGCGGCTTCGGCCGTGATCTCATCCCCGGTGCTCACGATGAGCACACGCGGCAGACTTTGAACCTCGAGCGCGGTGATTCCGCAGGAGGCCGCGACGCCGAGGTGAGCCGGCGTGAGCATCAGACCAGCATCGAGCACCGTTGTCCCGGCGGTGACGTCGCTGCCACGAGTGCGCACGAAGGTGCCGGGCCGAGGGCCTGTGTCCGTGCTCGGCAGTGCGATAGTGATCTCCGGCGCACCGAATTCCGCCGGGGCTGTGGCCTCGATGGCGATGACGGTGTCCGTGCCCTCCGGCAGCGGCGCCCCTGTCATGATCTCGATGACGGCACCGGGTGCCACTTTCTCACCGATGGCGCCGGCGGCGACCCTTCCGCGAACGGGCAAGGGGCCGTAGACTGTATGGGCATTTCCCTGCGCATCGTGATCAGGTCGTTGTGCTGCGGCATTCAGAGTAGAAGCCGCCACGGCGTATCCGTCCATGCTCGAATTGTCGAAGCCGGGAACGTCGATGGGCGAGGCGACGCTGGTCGCGAGCCTGCGCGGTGCATCGAGGAGGTCACTGATCGACACGGTCTGTGTGTCTAGGAGTGCAGAGATCGTCTCTTGGACACGGTGACGATGCATCATGGCGGTAGTCATGGGACGATGATATCCATAATGTTGATCAAGGAGGATGGCAGAATGCGGAAGATCAGCCTGCCCACACCTGTACTGAGGACTCCAACCGTGGACCCGGGTGAGACGTTCACAGCGCATCAGGAGGATTCGCTCCTGGACACCTTCGGCAGACGAGCCCGAGACCTGCGCATCTCGCTGACCGATTTCTGCAACCTGCGATGCAGCTACTGCATGCCCGAAGAAGGTGTGGAGTTCATGTCTCGCGATGCGGCGATGACGGCCGAGGAGATCATCCGCTTCGTGCGCATCGGGGTGGAGAAGTTCGGCGTCGACCAGGTCAGATTCACCGGCGGGGAACCGTTGACTCGCAAGGACGTCACCGACATCATCGCCGGAGTCGCCGCGCTGGACCCCCGGCCCAATATCGCTCTGACGACGAATGCCATCGGTCTCGATAAGCGCGCGGCGAAGCTGCGGGACGCGGGACTCGACCGCATCAATGTCTCTCTCGACACCGTCGACCCTGAAACCTTCGCCACGATCACTCGCCGCCCGTTCCTCAACCGGGTGCTCGAAGGAATCGAGGGTGCCCAAGCCGCAGGTATGGACCCTGTGAAGATCAATGCTGTTCTGCTGCCCGGTGTCAACGACGGCCAGGCTCCAGAACTGTTGGCATGGTGCCTCGAGCGCGGACTCAAACTGCGCTTCATCGAGCAGATGCCCCTCGACGCCGGACACTCCTGGGAACGCGGCACCATGATCACGGCCGCTGACATCTTCGCTCTGCTTGAGCCCGATTTCGTCCTCACCCCGGATTCGGCCCCTCGGAACGGTGCTCCGGCAGAGAAGTTCCTCGTTGCCAGTAGGGATGACCCGGAGACCATCATCGGCGACGTAGGCATCATCGCCTCGGTGACCCGTCCGTTCTGCGCCGACTGCACCCGCACCCGCCTGACCGCAGAGGGACGGGTGCGCACCTGCCTGTTCTCACACACCGAGGTCGACCTGCTCACCGCCATGCGCGGTGGTGCCGACGATGAAGCCATCGCTAATCTGTGGAAGGGCGCGCACTGGAAGAAGCTGGCGGGTCACGGCATGGATTCCGAGAGCTTCGAACAGCCCCAACGTCCCATGAGCGCCATCGGAGGATAAGTGCCCCAGATCAGAGTCCGGTTCTTCGCAGCCGCACGAGAAGCCTTCGGAACCAAGGAATGCACCGCGACTGCGGCGACCATTGACGAACTGATCGCGACGCTGACGAAGGATGCCGGTGCGGAGGCGACAACAGTCATCTCCCGTTCAAGCTTCCTGGTCAACGCGATCGCGGCCACAGATCCTCGCGCGGCTCTGGGCGAGGGCGATATCGTCGACGTGCTCCCACCCTTCGCCGGCGGCTGAGAGTGTCAGTGCGACTGGGATTCTAAGTACGGCACGGAGTCTCAGCGCGGCAGTGACAGATACGCGAGATAGCCCCCGGAGACCGAGGTGACATCCGCACCCTGCGCACGAAGCTGAGCACAGGCCCGCGAGGAGCGCACGCCCGAACGGCAGTAGAGTGCGACTGGCTCCTGATCGGCGATCTGTCCGGGATCGGCGAGGAGAGCGTCGATGGGGATGTGCTGTGCTCCGGGGACCATTCCTCCCGAGACTTCTTCATCGTCTCTGATGTCGACGAGGTGCGTGCCGGGTGCGATGTTCGCCCACGTCACGCTCGGATCCGTGCCCGCTGAGGTCCCAGACGACAACCCGTTTTCGTGTACACCGTGTTCGCCGTGCTCGGCACCATAGTCGCCGAGGTGGCTCTCCAGGTCCCTGACCGGATCCCGGTGCGGTATCCGACCTACCGGAACGCTCTCCCAGCTGGCGTCGAGGCTGCTGTGGATGGAGACCGCGTTGTAGAGCGGGGAGCCGATGCCGGTGAGAATTTTGATCGTCTCCATCGCCATGGCTGCACCGATGCTTCCACACAGCGCCCCGAGGACTCCGGCAGTCGCACAGTCCGGGACCGACCCGGGTGCGGGGACGACCGGGTAGAGGTCGCGCAGGGTTGACCCCTGGGTGGTGTCGAAGACAGCGACCTGGCCGTCGAATCCGAGGATCGTGCCCCAGACGAGGGGCTTCTCAAGGATCTCGCAGGCGTCGTTGGCTAGGTATCTCGTCGCGAAGTTATCGCTTCCGTCGATGACGATATCGACGTCACCGATGAGGTCGAGGGCGTTGTCCGGTGTCAGCAGCACCGGGTGGGTGATGATGTCGAGGGTCGAGTTCAGCTCGCCCATCCGCTGTTTGGCAGATTCGACCTTCCGATGGCCCACGCGTGCCTCAGAGTGGATGAATTGGCGGTGCAGGTTGCTCAGTTCCACCGTGTCGGGGTCGACGATGCTGATGCGTCCGACACCGGCGGCCGCCAGATACGTCAGGACCGGTGCCCCGAGCCCACCGGCGCCGATGACGAGCACATGGGAGTTGAGGAGCGCGGATTGGGCCTGCGGGCCGAAACCGCTGAGGCGGATCTGGCGTGCATAGCGTGCCGTGTCCGCAGAACTGAGCGCATGTCCTGACATGTGCCTCAGTCTAGTCGGCATCGACACTCAGACACCTCGCCATCGCCGCTCGGGCAGCTTGGCATTCGAACTCATGCTTGGAATCAGCAGTCAAGGACCTTAATGGTGTCCCCGTCGCGAATGGCCCCTGGGCCTTGCGGGACTCGGATGATGACATCGGCGCCGGAGAAGTCTCGCAGTCGTGAACGTTCGAAAGCTGCGATCTCTCCCCCAATGTTGAAGCAGCCAGGCACCAGGCTGAGGGCCTTGCCGTGGCCACTGATTTCGGGGCCAGCGTAGACAGCCTTCTTCCACCGCGCCGCGAGAGGACTGGCCTCGATGACCGATCGTGCGAAGAGGTGGAAGGACAGGAGTGCCCCTGTCGGAGTGCCGGGGAAATGCAGCAGAGGGACATCGTCGCAGCGTCCGTAACCCTGGGGCCCTCCGGGGCGCATCGTCAGGCGCAGGAACGTCGAATGGTCATCGCTCAGGGTCTGTCTGACGACTTCGAAGGCACCGGCACTGATCCCGCCGGTCGTGATGATCAGGTCAACGCAGTCGCGGAGCTCGTCGATGATCTGTCGGAAAACTGTCGGGTCATCCCCGCAGCTGCGTTCGACTGGAATGGCTCCGGCCGCAGTGATCGCGGAGCTGAGCATGGGCAGATTCGAGTTGTGGATGAACGGCTGCGCCGACTCGCCAGGATCGGCGTGCAGCTCTGCCTGCAGCTCGTCCCGGGTGTGCAGTTCATCTCCGGTGACGATGAGGCCGATGGTCAGTGGCCGGTGGACGCTGATGGTCTCGCATCCCATCATGGCCAGTGTGCCCACACCCGCAGAATTGATCACCTCACCGGCGCGGATGACGACGTCCCCACTCAGGGTGTCCTCCCCCACCGTCCTGATGTTCCAGCCAGTTCGCAGCCCCATGGGCAGCGAAGAGACGCGGATCCGGTCGGGAGCCGACCCCGTGCGCTTGGCATCGGTGAGCTCGACGGGGACGACCACCTCGGCGGTGGCGGGCACCTGAGCTCCGGTCATCACTCGCACGGCGGTGCCGGGTTTGATGTCGACCGGCTTGGTGCCGGCGGGGATGTCGCCGCGCACAACCACCTCGGCGCCGGCCCGGGCACTGGCCAACGCCTTCTTATCCAATGCGAATCCGTCCATCGCCGAGGTGGCGAAGCCGGGGATGGGAGCATCGGCGATCACCTCTTCGGCAGCGATTCTGCCGAGCGCTGACTCCGCGGGAATCGACTCCACGGTACGGTCGGGGGCCGATGAGATGATGAGTCGGCAGTATTCCTCTGGTTCCACTGATGTCCTTTCGCCTAAGTGAGATCCTACGAGGACTTCCCGATTCGAGCACTCATGTTCGGACTGTGGTGATTTAGAGTGTCAAGCGTGGACACACAAACGCGATTCGAACCTGATTCCAAACGATTCGACCTCGTTTCCTGGCCAGGACTGGCCGCAGCCCTGTTGGCACTGTCCGCTTTCATCCTGTTCGGGCTCGGAACCACATTTCCCGAGTTGAGAGCCTTCGGGTATCTGCCGATGGTGGCCTCCCTCATCGTCGCATGGATGGCCGATCGAGAATTTGCCCGCGACCTCAGCGTCATCGCCGGCAGCCTGGGGCTGATCTCCTCGATCTCGGTGGCCGCCGACATCTCGTGGACCAACATCGCCCGCATGGGGGTCGTGCTCTCTGCGGTGGTGATCATCCCCTGGCTGATCACTCGTTATGGGTTCAAGGACCGGACAATCGTCTTCCCTCTGCGTCGGGGGCAGAAATGGTCGCGGTTGGAATGGGCCTGGCTGCTGTTCGTCATCGTCGTCGCCTGGCTCATCCTCCCCCAGTACTTCATGCGCACCGGGGTCTACCTCAATTGGCCACCGATGACCCAGTGGGATGAGATAGTGCGTCTCTTCTTCGGCGTCAATGCGGTCGGGATCTGGGACGAGCTGTTCTTCATCTGCACCGTCTTCGCCCTGTTGCGCAAACACTTCGCCTTCTGGACCGCGAACGTCTTCACCACCATCATCTTCGTCTCCTTCCTGTGGGAGCTGGGCTACCGATCGATCGGGCCGGTGCTGACGATCCCGTTCGCACTCGTCCAGGCCTTTATCTTCACTCGGACGAAGTCTCTGCCCTACACCGTGACCGTTCATCTCCTCTTCGACGCGCTCGTCTTTCTCACGATCGTCCATGCCCATCATCCCGATGCGCTGCCCATCTTCATCGGGGTGTGACGAAACGCCCCAGCTCACACGGCGTGAGCAGGGGCGTTTCAGACACTTTTGAGATCGTAAGGGAACCGCCGAGGTGTCAGCGGATTCCGCGCAGTGCCTTCAGCATCGGCTTCGTCAGGGTCAGAGCCAGCAGACCGAGGATGATCGAGGCCGCACCGATCGACGTCCAATACGGCGTCTGGTTATCGGCGGAGTAGTACCCGCCCAGCACACCGGAGAGTGCGGTTCCCACGCCTGAGGCGAGGAAGAACACTGCGATCATCTGTGATTGGAACACCTTCGGTGCCACCTTCGAGGAGAAGGACAGCCCGATCGGCGAGATCATCAGTTCGGCGAAGACGAACAGCAGCAGGATGAATGCCACCCACAGCAGAGGCGTCTCATGCTCTCCGGCATTGGCGTACGGCAGGAACAGCAGGAACGCGATACCGATGATGATGAGTGAGAATCCGGCCTTGACCGGGGTCGAAATCTGTCGTGTGCCCAGCTTGAACCAGATCGCTGAGAATACTGGCGCGAAGGCGATGACGAAGATCGGCGGGATCAGCTGCAGCCAGTTGATCGGCATCTCCCATCCGAAGATCACACGGTTCATCTGCGAATCGGAATAGGCGGTCAGCGTCCCGAAAATCTGCTGATACAGCGACCAGAAGACCACACAGGTGATGAAGAACGGAATGAACGCCAGCACACGTGAGCGCTCGTCGGCGTTGGTCTGCGGGCTGCGGAACATGACGATGAAGTAGCACGCCGCTGCACCGGCCGAGATTCCCGCGATCCACCAGTCCACGTTCTCCGGATTGACGATATGCGACATCCACAGCACGACGATGAGCACGACGACGAGGGCAATGGCTGAGAGGAACAGGTAGAGCTTCGAACTCGGCAGCGGATTGACCGCTCCCCGCGACTCATCGGGCAGGTTCTTTCGACCTGTGGCATAGATGATCAGGCCCAGAGCCATACCGACGGCGGCGGCACCGAAACCGAAGTGGAAGCCGATCTGCTTCTGCAGAAGACCGGTGATGAGCGGTCCCAGGAAAGCGCCCAGGTTGACGCCCATGTAGAAGAGGGTGAAGCCGGCATCTCTGCGCGGATCCTTCTCTGAGTAGAGTTCACCGACGAGGGCAGAGGCATTGGCCTTGAGGCCACCTGAGCCCAGCGCGACAAGAATGAGTCCGGCGGCGACTCCGCCGAAGCCGGGGATGAGCGCCAGGCAGATGTGGCCGACCATGATGATGATGGCCGAGTAGAAGAGGATCTTCTCCGCACCGAGGATTCTGTCCGCCACCCATGCGCCGAGGATCGTGGCAAGGAAGACTGCGCCGCCGTAGGCACCGACGATTCCGATGGCCGTGGGCTGAGGCATACCCAACCCGCCGTCGGTGACCTTGAAGTACAGGTAGATGGCGAGGATGCCGTTCATCCCGTAGTAGGAGAAACGCTCCCACAGTTCGAGGCTGAAGAGCTGCATGAGCGGAAGTGGGTGCCCGAAGAAACGGGTGTCGTTCCGCACGTCCTCAGTCGTTGAGGTGCTTGATGACATATCGTGCTTTCCGTTGTGGCGTGCAAACGCGCACTGTGGTGCGCGATTCACTGTGAACAACCGGCAATGCTACTCCCCGATATTGCTCAGGTCACACGATCTCAATCCTGGGACGCCGCGTCCCAGAAGGCGGAAACTACGAGTGAACCAGGTCTCTTTTTCGCGCTTTTCTGCCGACGAAGACGTTGAGCAGACCGGCGACGAGGACGAGTGCGGAAGCCGCCATCGGAACAGCCATTGCGGCCGAAGTTCCGGCCTCCTCGGCGAGGATTCCGTTGACTGCCGACGCCACCGACTGGCCGACGATGATCGCGGAACCGGCCATGGACATGATTGTCGCCGAACGACCGATGGGACTGCGCTCAGCGGCAAGGCTGAACAGGGTCACCAGCGTCGGTCCGACCGCGCAGCCCATGAGCAGGAGGGCGATGACCACGGTGGCCATTGAGGTCGATGACGCCATGATCACTGCGCCGATGAGCATCAGCGGTGCGAATGACAGCAGCCTGGCCCACAGTGCGTAGCGCGGGGAGAACACCGCGACGGTGATCGCGAGAATGGCGGATCCGATGCCCATGATGCCGTAGATGAGACCCGCTTCCTCGGGGCGTCCGAGGTCGTTCGTCAGTGAGGTCAGCGCCGTCAGCGTCGACCCGAAGACGAGCCCGATGCCGAAGACGCCGAGGATGATGACGAAGACGCCGAAGGTGAACAGCTCCTTGGCCGGGGCCTGGACTCGTGGCTGTGCCGAGGTGCTGACGACGGCCCTGCCCGTGGGGTGGAGGGCGAATGAGGTCACGAATACCAGGGTCATGATCACGGCACCGATGATCGGCGCCACCGGGTGCAGGGTTGTGGCGAGGAGACCGACGATGAAGGGGCCGAAGACGAACACGAACTCATCGGCGGCCGACTCATAGGCCATGGTGCCGTTGAGGGTCTTCTGCTGTCTGGGGCCTGAGAGTTTGGACATGATGATCTCGACGAGGCGAGAGCGTGACATCGGGGCGACCTGCGGGGCAGTGGCACCGATGGCGAAGGCGGCTAGGAGCACCACGGAATCAGGCAGGGGGCTGAAGACGACCCAGGCCATGAAGATCAAAGCGATGCTGTTGAGCAGGCCGATGGTCAGCAGCACGCGTCGTTGACCCCAGCGGTCCGCGGCAGCACCGATGAAGGAGCCGAAGATCGCCGTCCCCAGGCCGACCATGGCTGAGTTGATGCCGCCCAGACTCAGCGACTCACGACCGGCGACGACGAGGGTGAGGACTCCGATGACCACCATCGCATAGGGCAGGCGGGCCACGAAGGCGATCGGGAAATAGCTGCGGCCCACGATGGTCAGCAGCTTCGGTGCTGCGATCGCGTCGGGACGGGTGCGGGTTTCGTTGCCGGGCATATCAATCCAGTTTCTCCCCCATCTCTGCGATGGGGATCGGTGCCGCCGTGGTGACCTGGATCGAATCACTCGGTAGATGCACTCTGTTCACTCTGTCGGCGCAGTTCGGCGCTTCTTCCAGGCTACCGGGATCGGCACGCGCACACGAGGGTGCTTGCGAACTTCAGCGCTTGAGCTTGCTCACCATCGTCGCCGGGCACAGACCCCACTCTCACCCGCGACTCAGTAAGAATGCAGACGAGAATGGGAAGATGGCGACATGAACTTCCTCTCTCGAGTTGTCGTCAACGCATGTGCGATCTGGGTCGCGGCTTGGATCCTGCCTGGCGTCGTCATCGAAGGAAACCCAGTCGTCGAGGACCAGACCGGAGCGATCGCTGCCACGATCATCTCCTACCTCGTGATCGGGCTGATCTTCGGATTGGCGAACGCGTTCATCAAACCGATCCTCAGTTTCGTGTCCGCACCCATCACGTGTCTGACCCTGGGCCTGTTCTCGATCGTCATCAACGCGATCATGCTGGCCCTGACCAGCTGGCTCAGCGGCTTCACCCCATTCGAGTTCACTCTCGACAGCTTCTTCCCCTCGGCCATCCTCGCTGCGATCATCGTCTCGATCGTGTCTGCGCTTCTGGGCTGGCTGGTGCCAGAGAAGAGCTCCGCACGCGACTGATCGATTACCGCCGCAACTCGGGCGATCCTCGGACCCGGAATCTTCTCTACTGCGTGTAGACTTACTGGCAGTGTGTCAGTCTGCACCCCAATGACCGTCGGAGGAGAACATGTCCAACATCGCCACTACGAAGAGAACTCGTAACTCAGCATCGTTCGCTGACGTTATCGTCTTCATCGTCTCGTTTGCCCTCTTCGTGTTCGGTCTCTACCTCTTCGGTGTCGGATTCTACGGTGCCGCTGGTACCGAGTTCTGGCTCTTCTGGGCGGGCCTGCTCGCCTCGTGCTTCGCCTTCCTCATCCCCATGGTCTATCACTGGGCCGTCGACCGTAAGGCCTGACACCCGATAGTCGCCAACAGAAGGGCCGATGCGTTGATTCGCATCGGCCCTTCTACTTGCCTCAGAGGCGCAGCCATCGTTGCCGACGACGTCCTCGCGCTGGGTTCAATCTCGACCGCGGCAGAAATCCATGATCGCCGAGGCGGCTTCGTCGGGACGCTCATAGTGGACCAAGTGCCCCACACCGGAGAGTTCGACGAAGGTGGCATCGCTGAGTCCGGCGACGAACTTCCGTGTCGCTTTGATCGGAGCGATGGCGTCCTTGTCCCCTGCGATGACGAGAGTCGGCATGCTCAGCCGGTCGCTCACCTCGGTGACGGTATGAGCGACAGAGACGTCGAAGGCCGCTGCCAGTGAAGTCCGATCGCTGAAAGTGGAGAAGTGCCGTGCATGCTGGTCGTGGATATAGCGCCGCAGTCCGCGATCTTTTGTCGTGGCCATGACCTCACTCATCGCCCGGACGATGACGGGGTTGGCCAGCAGCTGATGTCCGATCTCCTCCGGCAGCTGGGCGCCGAGGGTGTAGTAGAGGCGAGTCAGCGCTGTCAGCACCTTCGCCGAGCCTTCGAGTGCCGGGCTCGTGATCGGGTTGATAAGGACGAGCTCAGGAGCCGTCGTCGGCTGCCGGGCTGCCATATGAGCAACCAGAATGGATCCGAAGGAGTGGCCGAGAACGATCGGTGCGAGCTGCCAACGCGCGCTCACCTCGGCGATGAGCCCGACCAGATGAGCGTAGTAGCTGTCGAGACTCAGACCTCCTGGAAGAGGAGCGTTCAGCCCGAATCCGGGCAGGTCGGCGACGATGACATCACGGTCGCGGATTGTTCCTGCGATGAGGTCCATCCCGTGGTGGTCACCGCGGAATCCGTGGACCATGAGGACGGGGCGAGTGGCCGTCGAGTCTGAGGAATGCACCCATGCTGCCGTCGGGTGGCCATCGACGATGAAATCGGTGCGAGACGCAGGCGAACGACTCACTGCGCAGGTGCGGTATCCGCTGCCCGACGAGGCACGACGACGACGGGCACCGGCAGCACGCGCAGCAGTCTCCTGGCACGAGCACCGATGAAGACTCGACCGCCTCGGCCGAGCCTGCTGGAACCGATGAACGCGATTTCGCCTGGCTGGAAGTCCACGTTGGCCGCAGCATCCTCGATGTCGGCCCCGGCCTGTGACTTCACGACGGCGCGGCCCGATTCAAACATCGTGGCTGCGCGTCCGGCCAGGACCGCTCCTCCGTACTCCTCGGCGAATTCTCGGATCTCGACAGTGTCGTCGTCGGCGAGTCCGTCGCTCTCGATCAAGGACAGCAGGCGCAGGTCGACGTCGAGGGCTGAAGCGGACTTTATTGCCGCGCCGATGAGGGCTGCCGCTCCGGGCCGTGCTCCGAAGAGTGTGGTGATTCGGGAAACGGGGCCGATGTCCGAATTGCCTGAGGGAGCCAGAACCACGGGGACCTCTGAGGAGTGCAGCAATGAGGTTGCGACCGTCCCGATGCGGAACGAGCGCATCAGCGTCGTGGCACGAGCACCGATGACGATGCCGAGTGCGCCCTCGTCTCTCGCCACCTCCATCAGGCCCTTGGACTCATTGGACGAGGTGTGAATGACGCCGCGAGCAGAGACATCGTCGGGCACAAGGGCCAGAGCCTCATCGAGCCAGTCTTCAAGCTGCTGCGAGACGATCCCGGAACCGTCCTGCGGTATCGAATTGCCTGCAGTGAAGGTCGATGACTCCGGACGCACAATCGTCACGATGAGTTCGATCCCGGCGGAGCGCGCCAGTGAAATGGCCAGAGCGATGGCGTCGCGTCCACGGTCGGTGGCGATGTATCCGACGATCAGTCGTCGAGTGGGGGCAGCTGGCTGTGACATTATCTTCTCCCAAAGAGTCGCGAGTCTGAGAAGATTCTACGTCGCCATGTCACCATTCTTCGACCTCACGTTCCGGTGACTGTGGAAAGGTGATTCTGATGGAGATTGTGATTCTGAAACTTGAGTTGATCGGTGACAGGTCATCGGGCTCGAACAGACCCGATTAGACGATGATTCCCATTAGCCGAAATAAAGTTCAGAAATAATGAACAGAACTCACACAGAGTTCTTCACCTGTGATAAATTCGTCAGTGCAATCACGGATTCGCATAAACTGTAGAATTGCATTTGAACACAATGAGCGCTGACGCCGCTCACACGAGATCCAAGACCAAGAAAGGAGCGCAGGAGCATGTTGAAACTCATCGCATTTCCCCATCCCCAGCACCGCTGGATCGGAATCACTGCCTGCTTGATTGGCGGACAAGGGCTCGTCGGCTGAATTCCAGCCGCCTCTTGCGTCTTTCTCCATCGGTCAGCTGAACACCGGTACGTTTCCTCCCGCAGGGTCATCGTGCTTTCATGCCGCACTCGCGCCACTGTCGGCGCTTGCTCGCAGCATCGATGCATGTCCTGAACTCGCGTAGGACACCGTCGTTCACCAGGTGCGTTCGTTCCCGGACATCACCGACCCTGCGTGTTGTGAAGCCACTCATCCGACTGCATCTGCCCCTGGGCAGGCACCGCTGTGTCGTCTGATCCTCACCGAGTCTCAGACTGTTATGCGGTCATCGATCAGTGCATTCATCTCACAGAAGTCGCTTTCATTCGGCACACTGAGCCTTTCATTCGGCTCATTGAGTTCGAACATTTTCACTAACCCTCATTTGGGCGTTTCCCCTGCCCGAAAACATTAAGGACTCATTTTGTCTACGGCATTTCCATTCACCTATCCACGGCGCATAGCGCTGAGCATCGGGCTCAAGCTGATCCAATGGGCTCGCCGCCCGACAACCACCACCGAGGATCGCCTCCAGGCCGCACGCGAACGTCGCAACGCGCAGATTCGCCAACTTGCTCGAGAGGAGCGGGTGAAGGAGCAGCGCGAACGCGACGTAGCGAAGTACCTCTACTATGTGCGGCCGATGATCTGATGCAGGTGGCCGGGACCGGGGTTCGCCCGGTCCCGGCCGCCGTCGCTGCCCCCACTCTCGTCACAGGTTATGCTCCCTCCACTGATTCAGCTCCAGTCGCCGCTTGCAGGCCCGAGTGTGGTCAGCGTCACTGTCGCCCGATTTGTCGTCCCGCGTGCACCTGAGTAATATTGAACCAGCAAGCGGGGGTATGGCGCAGTTGGTAGCGCGTCTCCATGGCATGGAGAAGGTCAGGGGTTCGAATCCCCTTACCTCCACCGTACGAAGGACCCGGTCTCATCACGATGAGACCGGGTCCTTCTTCACTTCCACGCCGCTGCTGGTGGCCCTCAAAAGCCGCGGCTCTAGGTCAACAGCCGTCTGTGGCTCTCTCAGTCAGCGACCGGCCTCGAGATTGAGCAGGGTCCGTTTCTTCTCTACTCCCCAGGCGTAACC
Organism: Brevibacterium sp. 239c; assembly: GCF_900169365.1. GTDB lineage: Bacteria > Actinomycetota > Actinomycetes > Actinomycetales > Brevibacteriaceae > Brevibacterium. The sequence goes on along the minus strand of NZ_FXZH01000023.1, from coordinate 17,214 downwards.
TGTCAACGCCCCGTTCGCGCCGATCACACGGTGGCAGGGAACGATGATGCTGATCGGGTTCCGACCATTGGCCGCTCCGACTGCCCGGGCCGCCGTGGGCCTGTTGATCCACACAGCGAGTTCCCCGTATCCGGCAGTCGTGCCATAGGGAATCGTCGTCAGCGCCTGCCAGACCTCCCGTTGGAATTCTGTGCCCTGTGGTGCCAAGGGGAGGTCAAATGTCTTGAGGGTGCCGGCGAAGTACTCGGCGAGCTGCTCCCCTGCCTCGACGAACACGTTCATCTTCTCGTCGATGACCGGCTCGACACCACCAGTCGTTTCCAGTCGCTGCAGAATTTGGTCGAAGTCATCCAGGTAGAGCCCGGTGAGGTGCTCACCATCCGAGGTGAGAAGGATCTTTCCCACTGTGGACCCTATGACCGTGTAGCTCACTGTGTTCGCCGTGGGGTGGGTCAGTGTCATCGTCATTGTCTTCTTCGCTTCCGATTCGCGGTGCTGTGGGTGGCTGTGTCTGTGGGTGTGTCTGTGGGTGATTCTGCGTCTGTCCCGGTTGGTCGGTGTGATTGCGTTGCGGGCGGTACTGCCGGGGATGCCTGGGGCCGCGCGTGATGGGCCCACATCAAGTGCGTGACGTAGGACCGCCAGGGTCGTACGCGTTCCAGCTGCTGGGCCCAGTCGGTCATGTCCGTGCCAGGACCATTGAGCTCGTCGATCGCCTTCTTGACCCCGAGATCGGAGCTGAGCAGGACATCGGGGTCCCCCAGCGCTCGCATCCGAATATAGCCAAGACTCCAGGGCCCGATTCCGGGGATCGCAAGCAGGCTGTCGTTGACTTCTGTGCGGTCGCACCCTGGCCCCAAATCGATCGAACCGTCTGCCAGGTGTGCGCTAAGCACCCGAAGCGTGTCGATCCTGCGCCGCGGCAGTGACCAATGTTCTTCCGGAATCTCAGCGATTTCGGCGGCTGTGGGAAACACTCGGTCGACGGTGCCGACCCTCAACTCCTCGGGCAGTGACTGCCCGTGGGCGCTTACCAGACGCTTCAGATGGGTCTGTGCGGCGATGACCGAGATCTGCTGTCCCAGGATCGTTCGGATGGCGAGTTCGACTGGATCGCCGGTGCCCGGAGAACGGATGCCCGGGTAGCGGTCGATGAGTTCGGAGAGTCCTGCCTCTTCCAGGGTCGCGCGCACAGCGAGGGGGTCCGCGTCGAGGTCGAGGATTCGTCTGGCTCTGGCGACCGCACTTCCGAGATCCCGGCTATCGGCCAGGCGGAGGTGGCATTCGATATAGTCCCCAGCGCCCGGGGCCAGTGTCAGGACAGCCGGTCCATGCGCCAGGCGCAGTGAACGGGTGTAATGATCACCGGTGACGTCTTCGACCCCAGGGATCGCGCGCACCGCCAGATACCTGAAGAGGTGTGTATGGTCGAGAGGCGCGCGGTACGCCAGGCGAACCGTGATGCTCTGAGTGCCGTGCCGGGCTCCTGCATTGTTGCGCAAATCCCGTGGAGTGGACGAATAGACTGCGCGGAAGGTGTCGTTGAACTGACGGATGCTTGAGAAGCCGGCGGCAAAGGCGACTTCACTCATGGACAGCGTTGTCGATTCGACCAATGTGCGAGCGGTCCTGATACGTTCAGTGCGGGCGATGGCCAGCGGTCCGACCCCGAGTTCGGACTGCAGCACTCGCCCCAGCTGCCGTGGGCTGTATCCCAGCGCCGAGGCGAGCCCGGAGATCCCCGCTCGGTCGACGAGGCCATCTTGGATGAGCCTCATGGCTCGAGCCGTAACATCGGCTCGGGTGTCCCACTCCGGCGAATTCGGGCTGGCATCGGGTCGGCACCGTTTGCAGGCCCGAAAACCTGCCTCAGTCGCTGCCGCTGCGGTCTGGTAGAAGTCGACGTTTTTACGCAGAGGAGTTCTGGCCGGGCAGGACGGCCGACAGAAGATGCCGGTTGACCGAACCGCGGTGAAGAACATTCCGTCGAAGCGCCTGTCCCGCCCGGCCACCGCTTGATAGCACTGATCTGTGGTGAGCATGATGCCATTCTGCTCCCATTCCCAAGACTTTACTAGCGGTTTTCGGACACGACGGTTTCCGGGAGGATGAGCGGTACTGCGCGGACCAGGAGGAGCATGAAGACCAGTTCGATCATCGTCTGCGCAACGACCGCGGCCGGGCCGATGCCGTCTGCGGTGATGGCCCGCACGATCGGGAGCATGACCAGTGAATTGCGGGTCACGCCAGTGAATACGAGGGCTCTGCCCTGCCCCACAGACAGCGGCAGTGTCCGCGCCAGGACCCATCCGAAGCCGGTCATGATGGTTGCGAACACGACGAAGGCCGCGATGGCACCACCCAACTTCGACAGCTGTGGGGCGATCAGCGGGACCTGTGCCGCGGCGATCACGGCCAGAGTCGCCATCATCAGCGGCACCATCGATTCCGAGACGACCCGGACGGAGCGATCTACGATGCTCGATCGGCGAGAGAGCAGGCGCACCCCGATGGAGGCACCCAGCGGCACGATGATGAAGATGACGAGTGCGGCGATGAATGGCCCGGGAGTGATCGCAGCGGCTGCTGTGTCTCCCAGAGTCACCCACAGGTAAACCGGAAGCAGAATGATCTGGACGAGCATAAGCACTGGTGTCAGTGCGAGCAGACGTGTGTAGGCCCCGCCGGCCAGTTTGGTGAAGACGAGGACGTAGTCGATACAGGGGGTGAGGAGAACGATGAGGACGGGCACGACGACCGTCTCATGCAGAGGAATCACGGCATAGAGGCCGGCCACGAAGAGCGGGACGAGAACGAAATTGGTCAGGGCAACGGCGCCCAAGAACTTCATGTCGGAGAAGGAGTCTCGGACCGCATCGAACGGGATGTCGAGGAAGGTCACGAACAGGAGTGCGATGAGGCAAGGGGTGATCGCGGCTGTGGCGATCGTCGGCGCCGTTGGCAGGCAGAGGCCGATGAGGGCGCCCATGAGTATGGCGGTGAAGTACCAGAGAACCTGATGCCTAGCCAGTGACGCGAGCACGGCGGGTTGGTCAGCCGTTCTCGGGCCAGTAGTAGCTGTCAGGCAGTGCCCGCCTGCCGAAGATGGCTTGGCCCACTCGGACGCAGTTCGCTCCTTCTTCGATGGCCACCTCGTAGTCCCCGGACATGCCCATGGAGAGTTTTCCGCTGCCGATCAGCTCCGGGTCGGTCTCCTGCGCCTGATCTCGCAGGGTGCGCAGACGCTGGAAGCAGGTGCGGACACGGTCGATGTCGGAGGAGAACACCGCCAGAGTCATCAGCCCCTGGACCTTCAGGGTCGGGAACTGCGGCAGTTCGCGCAGGAAGCCCAGGAGTTCCTCCGGCGGCATTCCGAACTTCGACTCTTCAGCCGAGGTGTTGACCTGGACATAGACGTCGAGGCTGCGGCCCGCTGCCTCCAGACGCCGATCGAGAGCTGCTGCGACTTTCAGTCTGTCCAGTGCTTGGAATTCGGACGCGAACTTCGCCACGTCCCGGGCTTTGTTTGACTGCAGGTGACCGATGACAGCCCAGTCGATGTCAAGGTCAGCCATCTCATCTGACTTCCGGAAGGCCTCCTGCACCTTGTTTTCGCCAAGCTTGTGACACCCAGCGGCTACGGCCGCCCGGATCCTCTCCTGCGGGACCGTCTTGCTCACGGGCAGCAGTTCGATCTCACCGGGCTCACGGCCTACCCGCTCAGCTGCGGAGGCGATGCGCCGATTCACCTCGGCGATGTTGATCCGGAAGTCCTCAACGTTCTCAGCAGTCGAGTACTCTCCGTTGTGGTCCAGACCCTCGTCCACGCTCATATCCTCGTCCATATCCTCATGGTACCCAGAGTGTTTCAGGCAACGATCCGCGCTCGCCCGGCCGGAATCCGGTCGGTGTATTCCAGGGCATCATCCCAGGCAGCGGCGAGCCGGGGGCCGACCTCGCCCAATTGTGCCTCGGCGACCGTGTACGGCAAGCGGATCCACCTGTCCAGGCCCCCAGCAGGGGCGAAATTGGGTCCCGAGACCAAACCGAGTCCGTGTCGCCTGGCCGCGATGGCCAGCGCCCCCGAGCGGTCCTCGGGCAGTCGACACCACAGCGCCATACCTCCGCTGGGGACAATGACCTGCCACGAGGGAAGATGAGCGCGCACCTTTGCTGCGAGACTGTCCCGGGCCGCGCGCAGTTTGTCTCTGCAGTCGGCAACGATTCTGTCATGGTCGCGCATGAGTTCGACGGCGACCAGCTGCTCGAGCACAGGAGCGCCGAGGTCGAGACTCAGTCGGGTGGATGCCATCCCCTCGATGCGGTGGGCAGGAATTCGCATCCATCCGACTCGGAGTCCACCCCAGGAGATCTTACTGGCGCTTCCTGCCGTGATGGAGTCGGGCACGAAGGCCGCCATCGGGGTTGGAGTCGGTTCGCCATCAAGGCCCAGCTCGACCAGAGACTCGTCGAAGATGGGCACCACTGAATTGCGTCTGAGCATGGCCCCGAGTTCGGGTCGTTGCGCTTCGGGCAGGAGTGCACCGGTGGGATTGTGGAAGTCGGGGATGAGGTAGGCCGACCGGACCCGCGTCTGGCGGGCGATATGGTCCATAGCCTCGATGTCCCAGTGGTGCCCGGCCGAACCTCTCTCGAGAGGGTAGGGAATCAGGGAGACACCTGCGCCTTCCAGGGTTGCGATTGCGTTCGGGTAGGTCGGGCTTTCGATGAGCACCCGGCCCCGGCCCTCGTTGAGACCACGCACTGCGATGGACACGGCGCCGAAGGCCCCCGAGGTGATGAGTATCTGATCGGGATCGGTGCGGACCCCGCGCGCCGTGTAGCGTTCGGCGATGAGCTCTCTGAGCACGGGCAGTCCCGAGGGGTAGTAGCCCGTACCGGGCAGATAGGCGTGAATCTGCGAGACCGCACGTTCGTAGGCTGCCAGCAGCCAGGGCGGTGCCACAGCGGCGGTGCAGGTGAGGTCAATCTCGGCCTCGTCGGCTCCAGCAGGGGTCAGGAGGTGATCGATTCGCCCACCCGGGACTTCCGGGAGTTGGACCACGCTTCCCGAGCCGCGCCGCGTGATGACGAAATCCTGTTCACGCAGCTTCGCAAAGGCACGGGTGACCGTCGTCCGAGACAGCCCCGTCGCGGCGGCGACCTCGCGTTCGCTGGGCAGTCTGGCCCCGACCGGAATGCGTCCGTCACCGATGGCGCGCGAGATCGCGGCAGTCAGCGAATCATAGGCCGGACTGGGCCACGGCCCTATGCCGATGATGTCTGTCAACCTGGGTCCGCTCATGATCGGCGTGCTCATAGCATCCTCGCTGTGTCGATGACTCATCCACCGTGGCGGTGTCGATATGACCACTTTCTTCCAATTGGCTATTTTTTACAAGGCCAGTTCGGGAGATGATGGTGATATCAGTTGGAACGACCCGGAAAGACCTACGATGCCATCGACACCTGTACCGAAGCGCGAACTCGCGAATATCGGTCCCATCCAGCAGCTTAAAAGCGGCCGACTCCCCCGTCGATTGCCGCAGCTGCTCTTCGGCCTCTATCTCTATGGCGCCTCGATGGCCATGATTGTGACTTCCGGGCTGGGCATGATGCCCTGGGACGTCCTCCACTCGGGCATCATCAAGCACCTGCCGCTGACGTTCGGCACCATCGTCACGATCACCTCGTTCCTCGTCCTCCTCATCTGGATCCCTCTCAAGCAGCAGCCCGGACTCGGGACGGTGCTCAACGCCCTCCTGATCGGTCCCGCCCTCGACCTCACACGCCTGTTCCTGCCCCAACCCGAGGAGCTGTGGTGGAACATCGGACTCCTCGCTGGTGGCATCATCCTCAATGGGGTCGCCTCGGCGATGTACATCGGCTCACAGTTCGGCCCCGGCCCTCGCGATGGCCTGATGACTGGGCTGTCGCGGGTCACCGGAAGGTCCATCCGACTGGTGCGCACCCTCATCGAAGTCACCGTGGTCATCGTCGGCTGGCTGCTCGGCGGCGTCTTCGGCATCGGCACCGCGCTCTATGCGGTGGGCATCGGACCGATCACGCAGTTCCTCCTGCCCACGTTCACTGTCGAACTCAAACCACGTCCCCAGCCCCAGGCCCGGGACTGAGGCTCAAACAGAACTCACACGCTTCGGCGTCCGTCTCCGCGTGAGCGTCGAAGAGCTCCAGCGAAGTGGATCACTCCATCGTGTCGAGGATGTCGACAAGGTCCTCAAAGGTCGTGAGCGGGTTGACGATGGCGAACCTGGCGTTGGGTCGCCCCTGGTGCGAGCTGGGTACGACGAAGGCTCGCTGATCTTCGAGCAGCCGATCCGACCACTGCTGGTAGTCCTCACGGGTCCAACCATCACGTTCGAAGACGACGACCGAGAGCTCGGGTTCACGCACCAGTCTGAGGGTCGGCCGCTTTTTGATCTCAGTTCCGATCTGCATCGCAAGTTCGATCGAATGACCGATGGCTTCACGGTAGGTCTCGGCGCCGTAGCTGGCCAACGAATACCACAGCGGCAACCCACGAGGCCGCCTGGTGAGCTGGATGGCATAGTCAGAGGGACTCCACTCATCAGCCTCGGTCAGAGTGTCGAGATACTCGGCCCGCTGAGTGTGCGCTCGCCGCCCCAAGGTGGGATCGCGGTAGATGAGTGCGCAGGCGTCGAAGGGAGCGAAGAGCCACTTGTGCGGATCGACGATGACGGAATCGGCTGCTTCGACTCCGGCGAACTTGTGCCGGGCTAGAGGTGAGAGCATCGCCGCCAGCCCATAGGCGCCGTCGATGTGGAGCCAGAAGTCGAAGTCGTCCTTGAGCGCTGCGATTCCGGCGATGTCATCTATAGTGCCGAAGTTCGTCGTCCCCGAAGTTGCGACGACGGCAATGACGGCCTCCCCGTGTTCTTTGAGGGCGGCGCGGACGCCCTCTGGACGCAGGATTCCGTCCTCACCGGTAGGAACGGGAGCCACATCGACGTCCATCACAGCTGCCGCCGACGCGACGGAGGAGTGCGCTTCGGCACTGCACACGATGACCCAGCGCCCTGGCAGCTCATCGCCGAGCGAAGCCTTGCGCGCATCACGCGCCGCGACGAGGGCCGACAGGTTGCCGATCGTACCGCCTTGGACGAAGACGCCGCCGGCTGTCGTCGGCAACCCGAATTCGCCGGCCAGCCACGACAGAACTTCGTTCTCGGCGTGGACGACGCCTGCGCCTTCGAGCCACGAGCCTCCGTAGAGCGCGCTGGCGGAGACCACCAGGTCGAACGCCACAGCAGCCTTCGTCGGCGCACTCGGAATGAAGGACAGGTACTTCGGATGGTCCGTCGTAATGCAGGCGGGAGCGAAGATGTGCTCGAAGATCGCGAGTGCACGAGAAGACCCGACGCCATCCTCGGTGATGGTCGGCCCGGCCAGACGCTTGAGCTCGGTCTCGGTCGTCGGGTGATCGAGCGGAGTATCGACGGCCAAGGTGCGCCGGCGAGAATAGTCGAGGACGAGGTTAACGAGGTTCCGAGTCTCATCAGATACGACGTGCATACGCGAATGGAGATTGTCGTTCATGGGCCCCTCCAGGGGTAGGAATGGTGTCAGCAGGCGAGCATTTCGTTCCTTCGAGAATATCCGCTCCCCTCCGGTGATGAGGGACTCCCGCTCACGTAAATGCCTCCACAAGGCCGAATCTTCAATCGCAAGTCCTGATTGCATCTCAGTATTGCTTGCGCTTTGCGCATGTAAAAGATAGATTGGCCGCTATGAAGGATCGCAGCGATACCGATGCCAGCGACACCGGAAGCACCGCCGCCGATGCCACAGCACGGCGAGCCAAAGAGGCACTGCGCACCAGCGAACTGTCCCAGCGGCATGTAGCCGCGAGCATCGGAATCGATGAGACCAAGCTGTCGAAGTCCCTGTCGGGTCGGCGCCGATTCGCCACCGAGGAACTTCTCGGCCTGGCCACTGCGACCGGTGTGACGGTCAGATGGCTGCTCGGCGACGAGTCCCAAGTCTCAGCGACTCCGCTGCACTTCCAACCCAGTCACGATCGGGCCTCAGCCCCACTCCCGGATTCTTCTCCGCGCAGGCTCATCGTCGAAACTGCCTGGGATCTGTTCGCCAGCGCCGGCTACGAGACCGTGCGAATCGCGGACATCGCAGAGGCCGCAGGGGTCTCGAACGCGAGCATCCACTACTACTTCGATGGCAAGTCCGATCTCTTCGACGCAACCCTGGAATATTCTGTGAAACTCGCCTTCGATCGGCAGACTGCCTGGCTCGACGAGATCCCCAACCCACGTCGACGACTCGAGCGTCTGCTCGAACTCCAGTCACCGATTGGCCGCACCACCCGCAGCGAGTGGTCGATCTGGCTCCAGACCTGGGCCAGGCTCGGTCTCGAGGAGTCCCATACCTCTGACTACCCGGCCCATTACGAACGCTGGTCGCACACGGTGCGCTCCACCATTGAAGCCGGTCAGTCCTCTGGTCACTTCTTACCCGGTGACAGCGAGGCCATGGCCGACGAACTCACCTCGCTGCTCGACGGCCTCGGAGTCAAGGTCCTCACGGGAATCATGGATGTCGCGACGTTCCGGCGCCGACTCTCCACCTACCTCAAACGCGCAATCATCAACCCCAACCCTGATGAGGAGTCATCATGAATCGCAAGGTCATTCTCACCTGTGCCGTCACCGGCGCCGGCGATACGGCGAACAAGAGCGAGCACGTCCCCGTCACCCCGCAGGAGATCGCCGATGACGCGATCGCCGCGGCTCGTGCCGGCGCATCGGTCGTGCACATCCACGTTCGCGATCTCGACACCAAACAGGGGTCTCGCGAGGTCGCCCACTACAGAGAGGTCGTGCGCCTCATTCGCGCCTCCGACGTTGATCCGGTCATCAACCTGACTGCAGGAATGGGAGGAGATCTCGTCGTCGATCCTCAGGACCCGACCACTCATATGCCGGGCACGGACCTGGTCAATGCCCTCGATCGCCTCCCCCACGTCGAAGAGCTGCTGCCCGAGATCTGCACACTCGACTGCGGTTCCCTGAACTTCGGCGACGGCTCGAACATCTATGTCTCCACCCCTGACATGCTGCGTGAGGGCTCGAAGAAGATTCAGACCCTCGGCGTTCGACCCGAGCTCGAGATCTTCGACACCGGGAACCTCTGGTTCGCCAATGTACTCGTCGAAGAGGGACTCATTGATCCCCCACCGCTTTACCAACTGTGTATGGGGGTCCCCTACGGCGCACCGGTCGATGCCGGGTTGCTGACTGCGATGGTGAACATGTTGCCCGCGGGTGCACAGTTCACCTCCTTCGCCATCGGCCGCAATCAGCTGCCCTGGGTTGCTCAGTCCATTCTCGCCGGAGGCCATGCCCGGGTCGGGCTCGAGGACAACCTGTACCTGGCCAAAGGGGTCAAGGCCACCAACGCCTCGTTGACCGAACGTGCCGTCGACATCATCGAGAACCTCGGTGCCGAGGTGGCCACGCCTGACGAGGCCCGTCAGATCCTCGACCTGCGAGTGCAGACACCGATCGTGACGGGAGCCGACCTGTGAGCGCGACTGACACTGCTGCCTCCTATCCCGAATTCGAGTCGATCACCACGGTCACCTGCATCGGAGCCGGCACCATCGGCGGCGGCTGGGCCGCATACTTCCTGGCCCAGGGCTTCACCGTCAGGGTCTGGGATCCCGCACCGGATGCCGCCGAGAAGCTGAGTCGGCTCATCGACGCAGCCTGGCCCGCGCTGGCCGAACTCGACATGGTCACCGGAGCGGACAGAAACGCGTGGACTGTGCACACGGACCTCGCCGAGGCTGTGGCGGGCACCGGTTTCGTCCAGGAGTCCGCCCCCGAGGACCTTGACCTCAAACGCAAACTCCTGGCCAGCATTGATGCCGTCTGTGATGAACATGTGGTCATCGGTTCCTCCACCTCGGGTTACAGCATGACCGAGATGGCAGTGGATGCCCGCCATCCCGAACGCCTCGTCGTCGGACATCCGTTCAACCCTCCCTATCTCATCCCCCTCGTCGAGGTCGTCGGTGGTGAGTCCACCGACGTCACAGCAATCGACTGGGCGGCCGAGTTCTATACACGCATCGGCAAGTCCGTCATCAGAATGGCCCATGAGGTCCCTGGGTTCATCGCCAACCGGCTCCAAGAAGCGCAGTGGCGAGAGGCCCTGCACATGATCGACCAGGGTGAGGCGACGGTGGAACAGATCGACCGGTCGATCACCGACGGTCCCGGTCTGCGCTGGCCGTTCCAAGGACCGATGCTCACCTTCCATCTGGCCGGTGGCGAGGGCGGAATGGCCCACATGCTCGACCACTTCGGTCCCTCGCTGAAGTCCCCCTGGACCCGCCTCGATGCTCCCGAACTCACCCAGAAGCTGCGGGACGACGTTGTGGCCGGCTGCGATATCGCCGCCGGAGAAAAGACGATTCCCGATCTCATCGCTACGCGAGACGCGGGCATCATCGCATTGCGCAGACTCACGGCCGGACTCGATGCGGGACAAGAATCGATACCACGAGTCACCTCGGCGGATGAGGGAGCGGGAGAACCGGGAAGCCTCGGAACTTATCGGACCCAGGTCATCTCTGACTGGATTGACTACAACGGCCACATGTCCGAAGCCTTCTACGTTTTGGTCTTCGGTTTCGCCACAGATCAGGTGATGGATCAGATCGGTCTCGATCGGGCACATCGCGAGGCACATTCCACCTCGCTGTACACCGTCGAATCACACATCCGCTACCTCGACGAGGTCGGCCTCGGCGCGCAGCTCGAAGTTACCCCCACTCTCGTATCAGCAGGGGGAAAGAAGCTGCACCTGGCCTATGAGATGCGAGTCGACGGACAGCTCGCCGCGACCGAAGAGATCATCGCTTTGCATGTGGACCAGACAACTGGGGCCACAGCACCGTTTCCCAACCAGGTGAGGGAACGCGTCGAGAGGATTCGAACCGGGTCCCCAGACTGGGTCGGTCGACAGCTGAAATGAGTTCAAGCCGGCCCCAGTCCCCCACACATCAGGAATCCAGAAGTCAGGCACGTGCGGGGAAGCTATTCTGGTGACCATGAGCACACGTAAGAGCACACCGACGGCCATTGAGTTCTCCACACAGCTGGAAGTCATCAACGACAGGCCGATCCTGCGCCTGCCTGCCGATTCCAGCGCGAAGCTGCCCTCTCGCGGTCAGGTCGCCGCGAACGGGCAGATGGGCGGGGTCGATTTCACGACAGTGATAGAACCCGACGGCATGCGCGGGCATTGGATCAACGTCACCGACGAATTGTCGGTACAGCTGGACACGGACAATGCCGACAGCGTGGACGTGTCACTGACTCCGACGAAGGAGTGGCCGGAGACCTCGATTCCTGATGACTTCGATGCGGCGCTTTCCGACTCACCCGAACTCACCGAGGTGTGGGCGGGCCTGACACCGATGGCGCGATGGGAATGGGTGAGGTGGATCCAGGCGACTAAGAATGCCGACACCCGCGCCCGTCGCGTTGAGGTGGCGATCTCAAAGCTGGAATCCGGGAAACGTCGGCCCTGCTGCTTCGACCTGGCCTCATGCACCGACCCAGAACTGGCGAAGAGCGGGAAGCTCCTCGGCATCTCCTGATATCTGTGCCAATCAGTCACGTCCAGGTGCACCTGCAGGTGCACGTGCACGTGACGGGTGCAGGCCCAGGTGCACAATCGTGGCGGTCGGGGTCAGCGCGGGGTCAGAGACTTCGGGCGCACAGTCAGCGTCATCACCGCACCGAGGATCGAGACCAGGGATGCGGCCGCGAAGAGAAGCCAGAACCCACCGACGAGAGCAACGAGTCCCGCCCCGAGCAGGGGTCCGACGAGTTGTCCCAGTGCGGCGGAATTGTTGACCATGCTCAGGTCGCGGGCATGGTCATCGGGATCGAGCAGCAGGTCGGTGGCGAAGGCCAGGCTCACGGCCATGTACGCACCGTAGCCGGTGCCCATGATGGCAGCAGCGATCGTGGTGGTGACGAACTCGGGGCTGATGAGGATGATGACTCCCGAACAGGCCTGCACCAGCGCCGAGGTGATCGTCCAGAATCGACGATTGCCCGAGCGGTCCGATATGGCGCCCAGCACGATGGACGCGATGACGACGAAGACCGTGTAAATGACGATCAGGACGAGCAGCTTGTCTTCGGCAGTGTCGGCCGGAACCCCGATTCCGTAGATGAGGAAGAAGAGGAGCAGCGAGGTTCCGAAGGCGTTGCCCACGTTGACGACGAACCTCGACACGAGCAGCCATTTGAAATTGTGGTCGAGCAGCGACGATATCCGAGCCCGAGTGATCGGTTCTCGACCGGCGTGCAGGGTGAGAATCCTCGGATGTTCGGGAGCCGGGTCGGGCAGCAGAATCGCAGTGGCGACTCCGACGGCGGTGATGATTCCGGCCAGTAGCGCATAGGAGGCACCGAGTCCGAGTCCCAAGAGCACGACCGCTCCGACTCCGACGACGATGCCGACGGCCTGGGCGGAGCTCGCCGCTGCCGATGCTGTTCCCCTCTGTGAGTCGAGCTGATCGGCGATGAGTGCGGTCAGCGCCGCTGAGGCGATGGCCACTGAAACGGAGACGACGATCCAGGCAGCACCGACGAACAGTGGTCCATGTGCCCATCCGGTGAGCAGGAGGCCGATGGCGGCTCCCACCGATCCGCCGATGGCCCAAGGGCGACGGCGGCCCCACCGTGAGCGAGTGCGGTCTGAGAGGCTCCCGGCGATCGGGGCGGCGATGATACCGGCGAGTCCACCTGCTGAGAGGACGACTCCGGACCAGACGACTCCGTGCAGCCAGTGTCCGCTTTGGGTGTCGAGCTGCAATGGCAGAAGCAGCTGGATGGGAGTCAGCTGGATCGTCCAGATGGCCAGCCAGGCGAGGGTGAACCACACCATCCAGAGGGGCCCGACCTTCTTACTCGGCCACTGGCCGGATCCCGGCTGGATTGCGCTCATGCCCGAACCGCGGCGATGAGATTCCGATACCACTCATACGACGACTTAGGTGTTCGCTGACCGGTCGTCATATTCACATGCACCAAACCGAAGCGTTGGGTGTATCCGTCCGCCCATTCGAAGTTGTCCAGCAGTGACCACACCGTGTACCCGTCGACGGGGACACCGGCCGCCATTGCCTCGGTGAGCGCCAGAAGGTGATCATGCAGGTAGGCGATGCGCTCGTCATCGCGAATCGGTTCGGTGCATTCATCGGGTTCGGGAAAGGACGCGCCGTTTTCAGAGATCACGATGGGAGGCAGGGACGAGCCGTAGCGAGTGCGCATATCGATGAGGAGATCTAGGAGTGTGTCGGGTCGGATCGGCCAGAGTGGTCCGAACCCGGTGGTCGCAGCACCCGGTGTGGGCACTATGTCGAAGGGCAACGGCCCTTCGTCGACACTGCGCACCGTGGTCGGGTTGTAGTAGTTGACCCCATAGACGTCGCAGGGCGTTGAGATCAGTTCCATGTCTCCGTCGCGGATCGGCATCTGGACTCCGAGTGCCTCGAGGTCCGGATACTCTCCGAGGAGCAGTGGGTCGGCGAAGAGACGATTGAAGATGAGGTCGAGAGTCGTCGCAGCGCGGTGATCGGCCTCCTCATCAGTCTCGGGGAGGATGAGGCTGTGATTGATTGCCGGTGCCACCTGCTGGGCTCCGTGTTCACGCAGGATCGTCGCTGCGGTGCCATGGGCCATGAGTTGGTGATGGACCGTGGGCAGCGCGTCGAAGAGCATGGTGTGTCCTGGTGCCAGCTCCCCGAGCGCGTACCCCTGCAATGAGGTCGAGGCGGGTTCGTTGATGGTGTACCAATGGCGGACTCGATCGCCGAGGCGGTTCGCCACGGCTTCGACATATTCGCCGAAGCGAAGAACAGTGTCCCTGTTCAGCCAGCCGCCCGCTACCTCGAGGTCGGTGGGAAGGTCCCAATGGTAGAGAGTGGGTTCCGGTGTGACCCCGGCAGCCAGAAGTTCGTCCACGACGCGGTCGTAATAGTCCAGGCCCGCTGCGTTGGGCTTCGTGCTTCGCTGCCCGTCTGGGATGATGCGGACCCACGAGATCGAGAATCGGTAGCGGTCGGCGCCGAGACCGGCCAGCAACACTGCATCTTCGGCACTGCGGTGATAACTGTCGGGGCCGGGATCGGCGGCGCTGGAGTCGAGGACATTGCCGGGAACGTCGACGAAGTCGTCCCAGATGGATCGCCCACGGCCATCCAGTGTCCGTGCGCCCTCGATCTGGAAGGCAGCAGTGGCCGTTGAGAAGCGCAGACCATTCAATGCCTGCAATGCCTGAGGCGCAAACTCCGGTGTCCCTGCCATTCTCAGAATATGTCATGGAAGAAGTCCTGCCGCAAGGCCGTGGTCAGGGTGAATACTGAGTTCACTCAGCTCTCAGTCCGAGATACAGATCTCAGTGTGAGGCGTTGGTCCGATCCTTCGCGATGTTCCATGACATCCATACGAGGGGAACCTGAAGGGGCAGACGGGCGAGGGCGATCGCACGTCCACGAGGGTTGTGCCAGTGCTTCTTCACCGTATAGATGTTGGCAGGATAGACCGCGACCATGAGTGCAGCGGATGCTAGTCCGCCCAGCCTTCGAGTGGGTGGCAGTGCCAGGAGAGTCGCACATCCGAGTTCGGCGACACCGCTGGCATAGGTGATGAAGCGCGGATCGCCCAGACCGGGCGGAACGATCGAATCGAAGGTCTCGGGCTTGAGGAAGTGTGTGATGCCGGCAAGTCCGAGAATGCTGGTCATGGTCTCTGTCTGCAGCTTCAACTTGTGATCACCTCTGCACGTCTGTGCGACAAATCTGTGGAGCTTAGGGGAATTTCCCTAACAAGCTTGCCACCTGGAACGATAGTAGAACTCAATTTTTGAGGACTACCTGGGGACTAGGTGAACACCACTCACAGAGGAATGGATCACCATGAACACCAGCACGAAAAGCATACTCGAAACACAGGCCGACATGATCGTCAACATCAGCCGCCGAATCCAGACACTCGAATCACAAATGGCCTTCACAGCCAAGACCATTGCCACCCTCGCCGCTGGGGATGAAATGGATAACGAGTTCTTCACCAACTCCGTGGCACAGTACAAAGCACTGACTGTCGAGCTAGGCACCGAGAAACAGGAATACACCGACGTACTCAAAGGAGAGTGAACTGAAATGACCACCATCACCGGAATCATGACCACAATCCGCGAATGCATGGACGATCACGGCATCACAGTAGCTCAGGCCGCTGAATGGGCAGGAATGAGCGAAGACGATATGAGGCAAGGCCTGAACACTGGCGAGATGGGCATAGACCGCCTCACACCCATCTATGACCGCACTGGCGACATGCGTGCTTACGGGTGCACGCCCAGAACATAGCCGTGAATGCAAAAAACGCCCCGTGCGCAGCCAATCAAGGCCACGCACGGGGCAACAATCATTTACGGGGTCGTAATCCGGTCCCACGTCTCCAACAAATCCGGGTGCATACCAACGGGCGGGTCAGCGAACCAACCCCAATCCGAAACCTCAGCATCAGCCACCGGGAAAACACCAGCAGGCGCATCCACCACCACAGTCGTATAAGACCAACCAGCAGCATCAGACCGCGCGAACGCAGACCTCACCGGCACACCAACCAAATCCACACCCGTTTCCTCAGCAACCTCACGGACCACGCACTCACCCACAGACTCACCACCCATACGGGCACCACCAGGCAACTGCCACCGGGAGTTCGACCACACCAGCAACACCTTCCCGTCGCTAATGACAGCAGCACCAGCGGCACCGAACTCACCAAACCGGCCCGCCTCCGTCCACCCATCACCAGACACGGTTGCGTCACCCTCACGAAGCACCACACCCTCAACACCAACGGGCGGCATCAGCCTCCAAATCGTGTACACCTCGCCGCGAGCATCACAATCCCCAGGCCCATGAACCCCCGTCACAGAAGGCACCACAACCACCTCAGCACCCCAACTACGCAAAGCGTCAATCACAGGGTCACCCTCACTGGCAATGAACTGCCCCAGAGAAGCGAAATATTCCACCCGCAACGTCTCGTCAGGGTCTTGATAGTTCTCGAATCGTGCACCCGCAACCTGACCACACCCCAGCACCGGCAACAACACGACAGACTGAGAAACAGTGTCCCCAAGCGGCTCCACCAGTACCCGCAGGTCCTCCGGCAACTCCGACACAGGGAAGTCGGCAAGCTGCCCCTCAGCCCATTGCAGATACTTCGTCAACTCAGTCACAGACCGAACCACCCTGTAACCACATTCGCATTCAGGGTCAGGTGAACGGCCATGATCCAACAGTCGCCGGGCAACGTCTCCAAGGTTTCTTGGCCCGAGCGCGACCACATCACATTCGGCTTGCGGTGCAGCAAGCGTGCTATTCCAGAACGTCGGGTTATCTCCGTCCAGACCATCAGCACGAATCACTGTCCCGGCCACATGAGCCACAACCATGTACCGCCACCCAACGACCGGCGTATCAGGCTGAACCAGGCGCGTGGCCCTACTCGTGATGCCCCAGGCGTTCGCGTCGGGAAGACCCGCATGCTCAATGTCGAAGTCGTGGCAGTTGCCGTCGTGAAGTTTCATGTTTGTTGTCTTTCATCAGAAATGCCCCGGGTGGCGTTAGAAACAACCACTTGAGGTTAGCCTGGTTTTGTGGACACCCGAGCTAGCGGGATTCGTGATCCTGGTGGAAGGATGTCCAGCATGTCAGAGAGCAAGAAACAGCGTCGCACGTTCACGCCCGAGTACCGGCGGGAGGCCGCGACTTTGGTCATCGACACTGGTCGCTCGATCGCGGCAGTGGCCAAGGAGATCGGAGTCGGGGAACAGTCCCTGGGCACCTGGGTCAAAGCCGAAAAGCAGCGCCGACAAGGCGAGGGGGCATCGACGGGGCCGTTGGGCGAGGACGAGCGAGCAGAGCTGGCCCGGTTGCAACGGGAGAACTTCGAACTCAAACAGGACAACGAGTTTCTGGGAAAAGCGGCATCCTTCTTCGCGTCGAAGCAACACCGTCGGAACGGTTCGAACTGATGCACGCGGAGAAGGACAACTACGCGATCACCCGAATGGCTAGACTCCTGAAAGTGGCCCGGGCTGGCTATTACGCGT
>NZ_FXZH01000043.1 GCF_900169365.1 Brevibacterium sp. 239c | reverse complement strand
GGCTCTGGCAAGGTCCCAAAGGCACTCGACCTGCCTGAGACCGCCTGGATCAACAAACCCGAAGAATCAGTCGTCGATCAGCAAGCCGCCTAACTCCCTTTGGTCTCATTCACCTTGACAACTTCCGACCGCGGCACGCAAACATCCTCTGTCAGCAGTGGCATCAGTCTCTCCAGTGCCGTGTAGGCTAGTCGACGTGCCTCGAAGAGAGCCTCGGCCTCTGTCTCATCTGTCGACTTCTCGGCCCACTGTGCGCCGGCAGTCTCGAACTCATCCACCATCGCCTCGGCCTCGACGGCGCCGGCGGAACCAGGGATATCGATCTTCGCCAACAGTAGTGCGGTGGCATCGGGTTCGAGGCCGAGGTGCTTCCAGTCTTCGACCGCCTGCAGGCATTCTCGGTCCAAGAGTTCGAGTGCAGCCGGCTGCAGTCCGCGTCGGATCACACCTCCCACCGCTCGACCGGCCTCGGAGAGACTGGCAAAGGCACCGATGACCGTTCGGGCGGGCTCGGAGATCGCCGGGCGCAGCTTCACGGTGATCTCGCTGATGATGCCGAAGGTTCCTTCGGACCCGACAAAGAGGCCCGCGAGATCATAGCCCGCGACTCCTTTGGTCGTACGTCTGCCGAACTGGACGACCTTCCCATATTCCCCTGCCGGACCGCCCATGACCACCTGGACGCCGAGCACGTAGTCGCGGGTGACGCCGTATTTGAGACAGCAGAGCCCCCCGGCATTGGTCGAGACGTTCCCGCCGATCGTCGACCACGGGGCACTGGCCGGGTCGGGCGGGTACCAGAGACCGTGTTCGGCCACAGCGGCGGTGAGATCGTCGTTGACGACGCCGGGTTGAACGACGGCGAGATGATTCTCCGCATCGATCTCAATGATCGCGTTCATGCGCGAAAGATCGATGATGAGGCAGTCATCGACCGCGTTGGATCCGCCTGAGAGCCCAGTTCCTGCGCCACGGGCGACGATGGGAACGCCATTGGCGGCGCAGACTCGGACGGCCGCGGCGACTTCTTCGGTCGAGCGCGCACGGAGGGCAGCAAGTGCCCGTCCTGTGGGTGCCCATTCTGCTTCATCGCAGCTTAAGCTTTGCAGAATGTCCGGATCGGTGATCAGATCTGCGTCGGGAAGGTCCTCACGCAGGCGGTCGATCAGCACTCTTCCGCTCCTCTTCCCTCAGTCCTGACTGCTAGGCACCTGGTTAGCCCCAGGAGTTTGCACTTCTCAGCGCGCATGGCACGTTTTCAGGTAGCTGAGGAACGAGGCTTGAACCCCTGTGACGTGTGTTTCCCGGAGGATCGTTCGTGTCATGTCTGACGAGCACCCGTTCTTGTGGAGTTGTTCCATGACATCGAGGACATTGCGTGACATTCCTCGGTAGATTGCGATGTCGCCCATGATTTCGTTTTCGTTGAGCGTGATGTGTAACTTCTTAGCCGGCGATACTTTGTTTAGCTCGGGCAGACCCGAGACGAGATCGAACACCTTGCTCTCCGGGGAGGTCACTCCGGGGCTGCCAGCCCCGAAGGTCGAGAAAATGGTGGTGCCGCGCAAGTACGCATAGAGCGCGAAGAGACCACCGTAGGAGGAACCGAAGAGTCCGTGCCCCGTGGCACTTACGTTCAGGCGCGACTGCAGGTGAGGGTGGAGCTCCTCGGTGATGAAGTCGAGGAAGACGTCCGCATGTGTCTCCGCGAGCATGGCCAGGTAGTCATCGACTTGTTCCTGCGTCATCGACCCGGAGTCTCGAGCTGCTGTCAGAGTAGCGATCATTTCGTCGTTGACTGGCTCTCCCGGGGGCACCAGGTCACGGTTGCGCAGCGTTGCCCAATCGCCGGCTTCGGCACCGGTATAGCCGATGCTGATCTGGATATACGGGGCAACAGACAGGTATGGGTCTGCCTGGGTCACGTTCAGCGGCGCGGTCAGGCCGACCGCCCAGTTTCCGTCCACAACGTAGATCAGCGGAAGCGGCTGGTCGGGCTCTGCGTTAGTGGGTGGAGCGGTGACCCAGATTCCGTAGTTGTTGCCGGACTCCGCTGTGATCTCGAAATACTCCGTGTCGGGTAGATTCCCGTGCAACACCTTGCTCATCAGTTCTCCTTCTTCATTAGTCGACCGTCCTTGATGACGATCGCGGCCATTGCCGGATCGGCGAATCTGCTTGCATCCTGCAGCGGATCCTCTCTCCAAGCGACCATGTCTGCGAGCATTCCCTCGCCGATCTTTCCTACGGTTTCTCCGACCCCCAGTATCTGAGCGTTGACGCTGGTCGCCGACACGAGTGCACGCATAGGCGTCTCGAGCGCTGCGCGCAGTCGCAGTTCTTCGCCGCGGCGTGCCTGATTTGGGCCGATGAGATCTGAACCCAGCCCGACCCGCAGCCCTGTCTCGGTGGCGATACGCAGCGCTGATGCCATCCGCTCGCGGACTCCGGCGATGCGGTCGCGAGCTTCGGAACCGAGGCCCATCGCCTCGGTGTCAGCGAGTTGCTCGACGACGGCGAAGGTGGGGATGAGCGCCACGTCGTGCTCGCGCATCAGCTCGGCGGTTTCGACGTCAATGTCAGTCCCGTGCTCGACGCAGCGAACGCCGGCGAGCACGGCATTGCGGATTCCTCCGTTGTTGTGGGCGTGCACCGTGACATAAGTACCCCGTGCAGAAGCCTCCTCGACCGCGACCGCGATCTCTTCGACCGAGAACTGCGTGTCATCGAGATGGTCATTGCCTCCGACAACCCCTCCAGTGACACACAATTTCAGGAATGTTGCTCCCCGGCGGAAAGACTCGCGTACATTGCGTCGCAGCTCTCCGGCGTCACCGGACATCAGCGACAATGCGCACAGTCCCGGTACATGGTGCTGTGTCCATAGGTCTGTCGGTTCCCATGCGCTTCCGTAGTACCCGTGGCCACCCGTCTGGCACTGCACCGGTCCGCAGCTGAGCACACGTGGCCCGCGCACCTTCCCCTTCTTGATGACCTCGACGACTCCGCCGTCGATTCCGCCGGTATCGCGAACCGTGGTAAATCCCGCATCGAGGGCATCGCCCGCGCAGGTGAAGATGTCGGCTGCGATCTCTGCTGCTGAGAGCTGGAATCCGAATTGAGCGGTGATAGGGCTCGAAACGCCGAGATGCACATGGGCATCGATGAGACCGGGTGTGAGGACCCGGCCCTGCAGCTCTATCGTTTCTGCTCCCGGCGGAGCATCTCCCAGTGCGGTGATCGTGTCATCGGTGACGCGCACGTCGACTCGTGAGGGCGCAGATCCTGTGCCGTCGGCAACGGTGCCGCCGGTGAGCCAGTACTCATTCATAGAATTTTCCCTTTGATCGAGAATGAACTAAACAGTGGTGAGTTCAGTGTGATGTAATCTACTCAACAGTGGTGAGTTCGTCAAGGGAGATAATGTGAGATCGCCGGTAGGACAGGGAAGGGAGCGGCTGATGCACGCTCTCTTCAACGAATTCGGTAGCAACGGCCCGTCGGCGAATCTCTCGATGAGACAGATCGCCGATCGTCTGGGTGTGCACCACACCCTGCTGACATACCATTTCGGCTCTCGCCCGGCATTGCTAGCCGCCGTACTGTCGGAAGCGCGCAACCGCGACAACCGCTCCTTCATAGCTGCCGGCGACAGGGATTTCACGAGTCTGTGTCGAGCAATCTGGGATTTCTACTCGAACGAGTCAGCGCGCTTGCGTACACAGACCTTCTTCCACCTGGCCGGCCTGGCCGTCTACGATCGCGATGCCTACAGTGAGTTCGTCGCTGACCTCGACACACTCACACAGCTTCTCGCGGCAGCTGCTTCCCGGGACGGGATGGCACCGGGTGCTGCACGGGACCAGAGCCTCTTCGCTGTGGCAGGTATTCGGGGATTGTTGCTGCAGGAGTTGCTGACCCCGGAGATCAATATTGACGGAGCGGCGGAAAGGCTTTTCGAGTCCCTCGAGCACGGCTGATTTGGATTTCACGCATGGCATCGACTGCTGCGCCTACTTGGTGGAGTCAACTTGTTGTCGCAACGATGTTGTCCCCAAGGTACCGATTGAACAGTTTGTTGACCCTATTGAGTCAGCTAATTGTCATGCCACCACTGCACCTTAGGAACCTCATGACAGCTTCTGCCATGCTTACCTCCACCGCCTCGCGCTTGGAACGCACCCCCGCTTAACCAACGTCGTCAACAACTGCGCGTGATCGTCTATCTTCAGACGGCGCGAGTCTAGTAGGAGATACTCGGTGCGAACAAGCCTCCAACGATGGCCACGTATCCAAGTCCCAAATGGGCACAGGCCACGACGGAGTGGCCTATGACTATCGTCCATCTTCTGACTGGTGACATGCCGAACTCGGTGGCTGGGGCACGAACGGTGCTGAGTACGATCGCTGATGCAGGCGCGGCGCCGAGGACGGCGATCGCAGTCAGCAGCTGTGCGGATCGGATCACGAGTCCATCGGGAGGCAGTGAATCATTGAGGAGTGGTTGTGCAACTAACCACCAGAACACCAAGCAACCAACAAAAGCGAACTGGGTGAACAGAAGAGAGAGACGCAACTTCTTGTTTCGCGTATCCCGGTTAGCAGTTATTCGATTGATCCAGCGGATAAGAACGGTGAAAGGTCGTCCCAGAAGGGCAAGGAGAACAACCCCGGCGGAAAACAACGCGACCGGCAGGAGCAACGTTGCAGAAGGAGGCATGGGCAGCAAAGTGAACGCAGCATTGAGCCCGATGGCTTGCACTTGACCGGCGTCTTGGTTAACAGCAATCCGTCGCTGTCCATCGACTTCTTGCCACACCCACGGTTCTACTTCAACGAAGGTCGCGGGAGTGCCGTCACTTTTTGTGATCGCTGAGATTTGAAGCGTTCGGGACTGATGCAGGGTGTGGTGACATCTGATCTGGCTTGTTCTCAGGCAAGCCTGGAAGGATAGACACCATGCCTCAGCCCTACCCGAAAGAGTTCCGCGATGACGTCGTCCGTGTGGCTTTGAACCGCGACGAGAAGACTACGATCGCCCAGATCGCCAAGGACTTCGGTGTCCACGAAGGCACCATCTCGAAAACAGTATCGAAAAGTACGAAGAGTTCTTGACTTACAACTTTCCTCACTTGGCTAGAGAGGTGAGCTGAATGGCCGATATTTCCGATGAAGTTCGACGTGTGGCGGCCTGGGTTCCGTTGCGTCCTGAGGAGGACGAGGAGTTTTGGACCCAGGAGGTGCTTGAAGAGTTTTCGGCGCAGTTGGATGCGATTAAGACTCCGATGACTCGGGCTGAGCAGGAAGCGTTAGTGCCTCTGCTGCTGACGAGTGAAGACATCGATCTGTTCGGAGTGATGTGGAAGGTCGTCCATCTGTTTGAGGAAAGCAGTCAGGACTTGAAGTGGTTACCGACGGGAGTGGGCACGTGGGCTCGGGTCGTGGCGCGCGGGCTTGGCCCGCGGAAATGGGAGCCACTTGACGACCAGTCCGTGGTTCGTCCTCAGATTGCGAGGATGGCTGCCTGGGCACCGGCCCCACCAGACTCGGATAGAGAGTTTTGGACGCAGGAGCGCTTGGATGCGTTCGGCGAGGACCAGGACGCATGCCCATACCCCTTGACCCGAGCAGAACAAGAAGCCCTAGTCCCTTTGCTCAACGTCGATAAGCGGAGGACATCGGTTGAGGGTGAACTTTTGCTACTGGCTGATTTGATGCAAGACGGTCCAGTTGAAATTTCGCATCTGCCTAATATTGAGGGTACGTGGTTGGCGTGGACGCATTCGACACGCCGATTTGAGGAAGGCAAGAAGAGGATCGATGCCA
This sequence comes from Brevibacterium sp. 239c, assembly GCF_900169365.1. Lineage (GTDB taxonomy): Bacteria > Actinomycetota > Actinomycetes > Actinomycetales > Brevibacteriaceae > Brevibacterium. Next base: position 836 of record NZ_FXZH01000043.1, on the reverse strand, counting down.
AAAGGAAGCGATGATCAGCGCTACACGGCTATCACGTTTCCGGAACTGTCGGATAGGCGCGGCTCTACGTGAATAATTTATCGGAGACCGTTGCACGTGTGGCGGCCTGGGTTCCGTTGCGTCCTGAGGAGGACGAGGAGTTTTGGTCCCAGGAGGTGCTTGAAGAGTTTTCGGCGCAGTTGGATGCGATTAAGACTCCGATGACTCGGGCTGAGCAGGAAGCGTTAGTGCCTCTGCTGCTGACGAGTGAAGACATCGATCTGTTCGGAGTGATGTGGAAGGTCGTCCATCTGTTTGAGGAAAGCAGTCAGGACTTGAAGTGGTTACCGACGGGAGTGGGCACGTGGGCTCGGGTCGTGGCGCGCGGGCTTGGCCCGCGGAAATGGGAGCCACTTGACGACCAGTCCGTGGTTCGTCCTCAGATTGCGAGGATGGCTGCCTGGGCACCGGCCCCACCAGACTCGGATAGAGAGTTTTGGACGCAGGAGCGCTTGGATGCGTTCGGCGAGGACCAGGACGCATGCCCATACCCCTTGACCCGAGCAGAACAAGAAGCCCTAGTCCCTTTGCTCAACGTCGATAGCGAGCAAAATAGCAGATCCGAAAGAGAGATCGCGGCAGTGGCCGACCTGGTGCAGGAGGGCCCGGTTGATATCACACACATTCCGGATGTGAAAGGCACATGGTTGGCGTGGACGCATTCGACACGCTGTCAACGGCCATTAGGAATTGCCCACGGGCGGACACGAAAAGTGCCCGCTGATGGCCACCAGAACTGCCCACGGGCGGCCACGTTTTCTGCCCATCCACTTATTTGTGTCCGGCCGCGACCACCA
>NZ_FXZH01000008.1 GCF_900169365.1 Brevibacterium sp. 239c | reverse complement strand
TCCCCCTTGAGCGGGGGCACTATGTGGTCGGATGGGCAGAAATCGTGGCCGTCACTGGGCAGTTCTACTGGCCAGGAGTGGGCATTTCCACTGTCCGCCTATGGGCAGTTTCCCATGGCCGCCAACACCGTCTGGCCCGGTGAAGACCCCGCCCCGCCCGTCGAGGACGTCATCATCGCCGACCGCGGCGAGGACTTCGTGGAGTTCGTGTTCGAGCAGGTCGAGGCCCGCCGCGAAGCCGAGGAGGCGTTCTTCCGCGCCCTCGATGAACGCACCGGAGAAATCTCATGACGCACCGAGAAACGCCCGGCCGGGACGAGCGGCTGCCGGATCGGATGCGGGACTACCGGATTGAGGCCGAGCCGCGTGAGACACCCGACCTGCACAAGCTCGCACAACTGTTCATCGGCATGGCCCGTTCCCGCGCCGAACAAGACCACGCCCGTCCCGCACCGGACACCGTGTCGCCGGGTCCCGACGCATGTCGGGGGCACGAGGTAGAATCAGATCAGCAAGAAGCCAACGACTAAACCTCCGGTTCGGTCGTGGTGCGCGGTCCTGTTTGGCCTTCGTGGCTTACCCAGCAGGCTCCGATATCGAGTCGGCTGGGTCCTGTTTCCCTTTTACGAGTCGCACCGCACCAGCGGTAGCCACCGTTCGTGCTGGGCCCGATCAATCCGGGGAAGGGAAACACGACCCGTGACCATTACACAACCACCAGCCACTACCGCCCTGGACCGCATCGGCGAGACCACCACCATGGCAGTCTCCTACCTGCGCGTGTCCACCAAGGAACAAGCCGAACGCGGCGGCCGTGCCGAGGGCTTCTCGATCCCCGCCCAGCGGGAGGCGAACCTGCGCAAGGCCCGAGACCTCAACGCGGTCATCACCGTAGAGTTCATCGACGCCGGCGAGTCCGCCCGCAAGGCCGACCGGCCCGAGCTGATGCGGATGATCGAGTACGTCAAGGCCCACCACGTCGCCTACTGCATCGTCCACAAGGTCGACCGGCTCGCCCGCAACCGCGCCGACGACGTGACCATCCACCTCGCCCTCAAAGAGGCCGGGGTCATGCTCGTGTCCGCGACCGAGAACATCGACGAGACCCCGTCGGGGATGCTGCTGCACGGCATCATGTCCACCATCGCGGAGTTCTACTCCCGCAACCTCGCTGGCGAAGTCTCCAAGGGCATGAACCAGAAAGCGCTCAGTGGCGGCACCAACGGCAAAGCACCCATGGGCTACCTCAACGTCACCCGCCGCGACGAACTCGGCCGCGACGTCCGCACCGTCGAGGTCGACCCCGACCGTGCCCCGCTGGTGCGATGGGCGTTCGAGGCCTACGCCACCGGGAACCACTCCACCATCAGCCTGCGTGAAGAACTCATCGACCGTGGCCTGACCACGGTCCCGACCCCGAAGCGGCCCTCGAAGCCGCCGGTGCTGTCTACGATCCACAAGATGCTCACCAACCCCTACTACAAGGGCAGCGTCCGGTTCCGCGGCGCCAGCTACGACGGCATCCACGAACCCCTAGTCGCGCCCGAGGTCTGGTACCGAGTTCAGGCCGTCCTGACCGCGCATCAGACGTCCGGAGAGAAGACTCAATCCCACGACCACTACCTCAAGGGAAGCCTGTACTGCGGGGAGTGCGGGTCCCGACTGACCCTGACCCGGGCGAAGAGCCGCCGCGGCGTCATCTACCCCTACTTCATGTGCTCCGGCCGGCACGCCAAGCGCACCACCTGCGAACGCAAGTCCATGTTCGTGCCCGACATCGAAGCCGCCGTCGAGGACTACTACCGCCACGTCCAGATACCCGAGCAAGTCCTCACCGCGCTCCGCGAGCTAGTCACCGGTGAATTCGACCGGCTCCACACCGCCGCCAAGCAGGAGACCCAGGCATACAAGGGCGAACGCGACGCGCTCCGGAATGAACGCCAGAAACTCTTGCAAGCCCACTACGCCGGAGCCGTCCCCCTGGACCTACTGGGGACCGAGCAGGACCGCATCGCCCGTCGGCTTGCGTTCCTCCAAGCGCAGATTAACGCCGGCGACATCGAGTACGAACAGGCCAAGGCCCACTTGGACGACTGCCTGGCGCTGGCCGGCGACATGCACGCCATCTACATGAGCATCGACGACCCACTGCGACGGATCGCCAACCAAGCCTTCTTCGACAAGCTCATCGTCCAAGACGACGACACCATCCACGGGGAGCCCGGCGTCCCGTTCAACGTGTTTCTCAGCCGCGACGTCCAGACCCTCGCCGTCCGCCAACAAGGACGGACGACGGAATCCGGAACTCAAACCGGTGATGTCGCTGGTTTGAACAACGACATTCTGGTGGAGGTAAGGGGACTCGAACCCCTAACCCCCTGCTTGCAAAGCAGGTGCGCTACCAATTGCGCCATACCCCCTGGAGTACAGGCCGATATTACCCGCATGAGGAGGGCCGATGCAATCGGAGCGGTCTATGACGACCTGTCCAACTGCATCACCACACGATTCGAGCCTCCCACCTCTGACACGGTGTCAGCGACCTTCATAAATCCTTCCTTCTCGAACATCGACCGCAGGCCCGGGTAGGTGAAGATCGGCGCCATCTTCTCGGTCGTGTCAAGGGGATAAGCTTCGATCACCTCGGCGCCGTTGTCCCAGGCAAAATCGATTGCGCCTCGGAGAACATACTGTCCGATTCCACGTCGACGTTTCCCACCACGAGTGCGCAGGCAGAAGATCGACCACGGCTCCACCTCGCCGAGGTGGGGGTACGTTTCCGCATCCGCGAGCTCCACGACCTGCGATCGTGGAGCCACCGACGCCCAACCGACGACTTCCCCGTCACAGTACGCCAGGATTCCTGGTGGGTGCTCCTGGGTGCAGAGTTCTCGAACCGTTTGCCGCCTCTGCACAGCATCGAGCTTCGCAGCTTCTCTGCTGCCCAAGCGATAGGTCAGGCACCAGCAGGCAATGGCATTGGGGCTGCGCTTGGGCCCGAGCATCGTCTCCACATCATTGAAGCGTTCGATTCCGGCGGGTCGGATCTCAACTGTCATGAGCACTTCCTCAGCTCTGAGTACTTCCTCTCATCGTGGGTAGCATCCTACGCTCCTCGAAAACAGTAGACGAGTCCCCACCAGTCCACTCCCGAATCGGTGACATTCGGAATATGCCAGACCAGGCTGATCGCCAGCATCGAGTCCCATAGCTCGACAGGTGAATCCAGCAGGGTCAGCAGGAACGAAGCGAGGAGACCGACCCACGCAGCTAGGAACACGATGTGCCGTGCACCATCCGGGACCCGTCAAGCTCACGCATGAGGAGCTTGTGGCTCAACGAGGGTCGATGGAACAGCGCATGCTGCCGAAGCCACGGACTATCGCTGACTGCTCCAGAGGGGACCGACCAGCACCCTGAATTCAGACCGCGACCTGCTCGGCGTAGACGGCAGCGACAAGCGGCGCCAGCTCAGGCATCTGCCTGGCTTCAGTCAGCGCGACTTCCAACACCTCATCATGGGTTGGCCTCGCTGCGTCCAACAGCGTCCGTCCCGCCGCCGTCAGCTCGGTGTAGATCCCGCGGCGGTCATCATCGCACAGGACCCTGGTGAGCAGGTCCCGGTTCTCAAGGCGGGTCACCAAACGCGTCGTCGCGCTGCTCGACAGAGCCGCGGCTCGGGCCAGCTGGCGCATGCGCATATGCCATCCGTCCTGGCGACTGAGTGCGTCGAGGACAGTGAATTCCACTACCGATAGGCCATGCTCGCGCTGCAGGCTGCGCTCGAGCTCTGTTTCGATCAGACCGTGCAAGGCAGCAAGGGTGCGCCAGCCCTGAGCGCGGACCTCGACTGCGTCATCCCTGATTCCCACGAACTCCTCCTTGTGTCGACACCTCCTCATATTACATCACTTGCGCGCATAAGACGCGTGTGCAATTATATATATCGATGCGTGTGCAACTAATGCATGCGCGGCCTATTGCACACGCACTGAACTATCGCACCGACGGTACACATTCCTGGAAGGTTCACACCATGCCACTTGCATTGCTCGCACTCGCCATCGGCGGGTTCGGAATCGGACTCACAGAGTTCGTCATCATGGGTCTGCTGCCCGAGGTGTCTGCCGACTTCGGCGTCACCGAAACCGTTGCAGGCTACCTCATCTCCGGTTATGCCCTTGCAGTCGCGGTCGGAGCGATCGTGCTCACGGTCGCCGTGACAAGGCTCAACCGTAAAAGCGCACTCATCGGCCTCATGGTCCTCTTCATCATCGGCAACGTCCTCTCAGCGCTCGCACCGAGCTACGAACTCATGATGCTCGGCCGCATCATCGCAGCCCTCTGCCATGGAGCCTTCTTCGGCATCGGCTCGGTCGTTGCCGCGGGTCTCGTCGCTCCCAACCGTCAGGCCGCGGCCATCTCGATGATGTTCGCGGGCCTGACCAGTGCGAACGTTCTCGGTGTGCCGCTGGGAACGTTCTTGGGTCAAGCCACCGGTTGGAGGTCGACCTTCTGGGCGATCAGCATCATCGGTGTCGTCGCACTCATCGGCATCATCGTGGTCATCCCCGCCTCAGCTGCACAGGTGCAGAAGACCGGCAGCATCCTCGGGGAATTCCGCATCTTCGCATCCGGGCAGGTCTGGGCTTCGATCCTCATCACGATCCTGGGCTACGGCGGGATGTTCGGAGCATTCAGCTATATGGCCTTCACCCTCACCGGCGTGTCCGGATTCGCCAGCTCGACCGTGCCGTGGCTGCTGGCGCTCTTCGGAGTGGGACTGTTCATCGGAAACTTCCTCGGCGGGCGTTCTGCGGATAAGAACATCGGGATGACGCTGCTGGTCCTGCTCATCGGGCTCGTCATCATTCTGGCCGTCTTCTCCCGGGTCGCCGGCAATCAGATCGGGACCATCATCGCCCTGTTCTTCATGGGCGGCTTCGGCTTCGCCGCCGTGCCTGCGCTGCAGATGCGCATCATGATCCACTCGAAGGAGGCACAGACCCTGGGGTCGGGAACGAACATCGCCGCCTTCAACGTGGGAAATGCCGTCGGTGCCTGGATCGGTGGCCTCACCATTGCGTCCGGTCTCGGCTATTCGTCTCCGCTGTGGGCCGGCTCGTTGGTCACGGTTGCAGGTCTCATCGTCTTTCTCATCGCCGGCTTCGCACGCGGTGGAGAGCTGCGAAGGACCTCGAAGACACCGGGAGGAACGGAACAAGCGGCTCACGACATTGAGGATGATGCGTCGGCGAACTCTTCCTCCCCGAGCGCTCAATCGGTCTGAGACCGGCCCGATGCACGTCCGGGGCCACACCAAAGCATGGTGTGGCCCCGGAATGGGATGTCCTCAGATCAGGTGGCAGGTGTCTCCGGGGCCAAGGGGGCCGCCTCGGCGGGGGCATCCTCCTGGTCTTCGGGCTTCTTGATGAAGAAGGACAGGATCACGGGCACCAGGGCGATGACTGAGGCCAGCAGGAACGCATTGTGCGCTCCCGGGGCACCGGACTCCGCGACGGTGCGTCCGGCGGCCTCACCCGAATGCAGGGCGGAGGAGTAGATGGAGATGAGAAGCGCGGTTCCGGCCGCTCCGGCCACCTGCTGCATGGTGTTGAGCGCCGCGGATCCGTGTGAGTACAGTTTCCGTTCAAGTGATCCCAGTGAGGCGGAGAACAGGGGTGTGAACGAAGCGGCCAGTCCAAGTGACATGACAGTTTGGATGACGACGAGGACCCACGTGGGCGTGCCGATGCCGACCATGGCGTAGGAGAACATCGCCCCAGCGATCATGATCGATCCTGGAATCAGCAGGGTTCTGGGGCCGCGTGCGTCGTAGATTCGTCCCATGACGGGAGCGAGGACGCCCATGAGGATCGATCCGGGCAGAAGGACGAGACCTGACTGGGTGGCGTTGAGGCCGGCGACGTTCTGCAGGTAGAGCGGAAGCAGGGAGAAAGTGCCGAACATGGCCAGCGAGACGACGGCCATGATGATGACGGCGATGACATAGTTCTTCGCGGTGAACACACGCAGATCGAGCAGCGCCCGGTCCTCCTTCTGCAGCATCAGCTGTCGCCAGGCGAAGAGACCCAGGAAGACGAGTCCGGCTGCGATCGCCGTCCAAGCGAAGCCGGTGGTGGAGCCGCCTCCACCTTCGCCGCTATGGCCGCCGCCGAACTGGCTGAGGCCGAAGACGATGCCACCGAAGGCGAAGACCGAGAGCACGACGGAGACATAGTCGATCGGAGCATGGGTGCTCTCACCCAGGTTGGTCATCCACTTGGCACCGAGGCCAAGGGCGATGAGTGCGATCGGAAGGACGATGGCGAAGAGCCAGCGCCACCCCAGGGAGTCGAGCACGATGCCCGACATCGTCGGACCGATTGCAGGGGCAAGCGAGATGACCAGGCCGACCCGACCCATCATCCGACCCCGCGAGTGAGGAGGAACGACATTCATGATGGTCGTCATCAGCAACGGCATCATGATGCCGGTGCCGGCAGCCTGGACAACGCGCCCGACGAGCAGGACGGGGAACCCTGGAGCCACGAGACAGATCAGTGTGCCGGCGGAGAAAAGGATCATTGCCGCCAGGAAGATATGGCGGGTGCTGAAACGCTGCAGAAGGAAGCCCGTCGTGGGAATGACGACGGCCATGGTCAACATGAACGCGCTGGTCAGCCACTGACCGAGTTCCGGTGGGATCCCCAGCGAAGCATTGAGCTCTGGGATCGCGATGGCCATCGTCGTTTCATTGAGGATCGCGACGAACGCGGCCACCAGAAGCAGCCAGATCACCCGCATCCCGGCTGGATCGATGGAGTCAGCCCGCGGGTCGTGGGAACGAGAGGGGGAGATGTCGCTGGACAAAGAGATGCTCCGATCGAAAAAGGTCTGTTATCGCCCGGACTGGGCGGGAACCTGCTCACAGCAGCCGATTCTGTGTGCAGACAAAGGGGACAACGGCAATCGACATCAGCTTATTCCGTGATCATGAGAATATCGGGAAAACCCTACTCGCATGGCTGGATCCAACCGTCATGTCTCCCGGTTCGCCTGATCCCAGTGGTTTCGCCGCATTGGCGTGAGATGAGATGCTGGTCCACACTTGGGACACCCCCAGATGATCTGGGCTGGACTGTCAATCGGATCCGAAGCTCGCTGCCAAAGTACTCGAGCGCTTGGTTCCTGCGATCGACCACGGCGCGGACCCTTGGTTGTCGCTGCTCTGGGCAAATGGTCGGATCGAACTCGGCGGTCCCGGCCGGAGGACACAATAGAAATGGCATCCTTCTACAGTCTGATCGCTCACCCTCACCGTCCGGGAGTGAGACCACCGCAGACGGCTGATGCGGCATCCTCACTGCGAAGGAATACGAAGGCTCCGAACCAATACGGTTCGGAGCCTTCGTGTTTCTGGTGGAGGTAAGGGGACTCGAACCCCTAACCCCCTGCTTGCAAAGCAGGTGCGCTACCAATTGCGCCATACCCCCAGAAGGGATTCACCTTCACACCGAGTCGGTGTGTTCGGACCATTCGGCTTGGGCACTCTGATTGCCGTGCCGCCACCGGAAGAAAACTCCGAGTCCCACAAGTGTGAGACCACTGAGAATCCATTTCTTCATGATCCTCCTCGAAAGGATGTGGGCCTACCTGGACTTGAACCAGGGACCTCTTCGTTATCAGCGAAGCGCTCTAACCGCCTGAGCTATAGGCCCTTTTCAGGGGGTGAACCCGAAGTAAAACGATACCCAACGGGTCATTCCAACACAAATCGGCTGACAGTGACTCGCCTCACATGATCTCATCATACTCTGAGATCGACCCTTAGAACGCCTGAGGGCAGCTCAGAATCCCCGTGTAGGGACCCGGAGCCGTCCTCAGGTTCTGGGAGCAGGGTGGAGCAGCTGAGAGCCGTACCAAGCTGCTGCAGGTCTCAGTCGTCGGTCAGCGTCAGGTGGAAGCCACCTGCGATGAGAGATCCGATGTTGTAGATGAACGCAGCCAAGGTGGATAGGGCAGTCATCAGGACGATGTTGATGACCGCGATGATGAAGCCAGCCGCCACGACGCGGCCGAATCCGAAGATCCCGATGATCTTCTCAGCCGATTCCGCGCCCGCGACTTCGGTCATGGTCGATTCCAGACCGCTCATGACGCCTGTGGCCTGGAGGACCACCCAGAGGACGATGAATGCCACGATCGTGGCGATGCCGATGGCCACTGACATGAGGAACGACATCTTCATGACTGACCATGGGTCCACCGCTGAGACGGTGAGGCGAACGGTGCGCGGGCCCTTCTTCTTTTTGTTGCCCTTGCCGCTGTCGACCATGTTCTTGACACCCATTTTCACGTTGCCGGAGCTGGCGCGAATGGTGTTGGCTGCCGATTCCCTCGCCGAGGTGGTCTGGCCAGTTCCTGACGAAGGCTTCTGTGAGCCTGTCGCCTGGCTCGGGGGCGCGGAGCCGCCTGTGGCGGTTCCAGCAGCCGTCGACTGCCCGGCTGGGGATTGCCCCGCCGAAGGAGCTCGGTTGGGCTTGGGTGAGGCTTTGGGAGCAGGAGGAGCGACCACCCGGGTCTTATCGGATGAGTTGCCCGCGTTGCCAGAACCTGTCGAACTGCCGCCGGCGGCCGAAGAGTCGGCCTTCTCCCCGTTCTTCGACGATCCTGCTGTCAAGCGGGTGGAACCACTGGACGTGCGTATGATCTTGCCTGAGCCTGGCTGTTTGTTGTCGCTCACTCTTCCACATCCTCGCTGCCGGTCTGAGGCTCTACGTCTTCGCCCTCAGTTTCCTCAGCTTCTTCGTCAATTTCTTCGACCACGGTCTCGGGTCCACGCGTTACAGCGATAATACGATCATTTTTGCCCGGTTTCGCGAACACCACACCCATCGTGTTGCGTCCCTTAGCCGGAACTTCATCGATATTCGACCGTACGATCTTACCGCGTTCCATGACGACGAGGACTTCTTCACCCTCGTCGACGATCAGTCCGCCCACCAAGTCTCCGCGCTGTTCGGTGATTTTGGCAACCCGGATGCCCAGGCCGCCACGGCCCTGCAGACGGTATTCGTCGACTGGAGTTCGCTTCGCATAGCCGCCCTCTGTCACGACGAAGACGAAGGTGTCGGGCTGGATGACATCCATGGTCAGCAGCTCGTCATCGTCCTTGAACTTCATGCCGGTGACGCCACCGGTGACTCGGCCCAGGGGACGAATCGAGTCGTCGTCGGCTGCGAAACGGATCGACATTCCCTTGCGGGAGATCATCAGGAGGTGGTCCTCGGCGCTGACGATCCGTGCCGAGACCAGTTCATCCGGCTGTCCCTTGTACTCGCGCAGGTTGATTGCAATGACGCCGCCCGTGCGGTTCGAGTCGTATTCGCTCAGACGGGTCTTCTTCACCACACCGGACTGTGTTGCCAGAATGAGGAACTCAGCTTCTTCGTAGTCCCTGATCGAGAGCACCTTGGCGATCGTCTCGCCCGGCTGCAGAGCGAGCAGGTTTGCCACGTGCTGGCCCTTGGCGTCGCGTGAACCTTCGGGGAGTTCGTAGGCCTTCGCACGGTAGACACGACCGGTGTTTGTGAAGAACAGCAGCCAGTTGTGTGTGGAGGTGACGAAGAACTGTTCGACCACGTCATCGCCGCGCAGGTTCGCGCCCTTGATCCCCTTGCCACCGCGGTGCTGGGCCCGGTACAGGTGGTTCTGGGTGCGCTTGGCATAGCCGCCGCGGGTGATGGTGACGACGACCTCTTCCTCCGGAATAAGGTCTTCCATCGACACATCGCCGTCGAATCCGGCCAGGATCTTGGTCCGACGGTCGTCACCGTAGCGATCGACGATATCGTCGAGTTCTTCCGACACGATCTCGCGCTGACGAGCGGGAGTCGCGAGGATGTATTTGTACTCGGCGATCTGCTGCTCGATCTTCTCGGCTTCTTCCTGGATCTTCAGACGTTCCAGTGCGGCCAGGCGACGCAGCTGCAGATCGAGAATGGCGTTGGCCTGGATCTCATCGACCTCGAGCAGTTCCATCAGACCGGTACGAGCTTCATCCGATGAAGGCGAACGACGGATCAGAGCGATGACCTCATCGAGGGCATCGAGTGCCTTGAGGTAGCCACGCAGAATGTGTGCGCGTTCCTCGGCCTTACGCAGCCGGAACTCGGTGCGACGGACGATGACTTCGATCTGGTGCTTGACCCACAGACGCAGGAACGAGTCCAGGCTGAGGGTGCGCGGCACACTGTCGACGATCGCCAGCATGTTCGCGGAGAAATTCTCCTGCAGCGAGGTGTGCTTGTAGAGGTTGTTGAGCACAACCTTGGCCACCGCATCGCGCTTGAGCACGATGACCAGGCGCTGACCGGTGCGTCCCGAAGACTCGTCGCGGAGGTCCGCAATTCCGGCTACCTTGCCGTCCTTGACGTAGGAGGCGATCTTCGCGGCCAGGGTGTCAGGGTTGACCATATGCGGCAGTTCCGTGACTACCAAGCAGGTGCGTCCCTGGATCTCCTCGACCTCAACAACGGCGCGTTGTGTGATCGAGCCGCGGCCTGTGCGGTACATGTCCTCGATGCCCTTGCGGCCCAGGATCGTCGCGGCCATCGGGAAGTCGGGGCCCTTGACGATGCCGAGCAGAGCCTCGAGGGCATCTTCCTTGCTGGCTTCGGGATGTGTGAGCAGCCACTGCGCGCCGGCGGCGACCTCACGGAGGTTGTGCGGAGGAATGTTGGTCGCCATGCCCACAGCAATGCCGGAGGAGCCGTTGACCAGCAGGTTCGGGAACCGCGAGGGCAGGACCGTCGGTTCCTGGTTGCGACCGTCGTAGTTGTCTTGGAAGTCGACGGTGCCCTCTTCGATGTCCCGGACCATCTCCAGGGCCAAGGGAGCCATCTTGCACTCGGTATAACGGGGCGCAGCCGCGCCATCGTCACCGGGCGAACCGAAGTTGCCCTGACCAGCGACGAGCGGGTAGCGCATCGTCCATGGCTGCACCAGGCGAACCATGGCGTCGTAGATCGCCGTATCGCCGTGGGGGTGGTACTGGCCCATGACATCACCGACGACGCGTGAGCACTTCGAGAAGTTGCGATCCGGACGGTAACCGCCGTCGAACATCGCATACAGCACACGCCGGTGAACGGGCTTGAGACCGTCACGGACGTCGGGCAGAGCACGTCCGACGATCACACTCATCGCATAATCGAGGTACGACCTCTGCATCTCGAGATTGAGATCAACCTGTTCGACACGGTTGATTTCGGTTCCGATATCGTTTTCGTCAGCCAATGTGGGCTCTTCCCTTGTGTCTTAACCCGCTCAGCAGGCCGGTGATTGAGTACGTGAAAGTCTGTGTCGCCGACGGCTCTCGTCCACTGACGGGAGCCGACGGCGCGGATCAGATATCGAGGAAGCGAACGTCTTTCGCATTCTCTTGGATGAAGCGTCGGCGCGAATCCACGTCATCGCCCATGAGCACCGTGAAGATCTCGTCGGCAACGATCGCATCGTCGAGCGACACCTGCTTGAGCAGCCGGTGATCAGGATCCATCGTGGTCTCCCACAGCTCCGAATAGTTCATCTCACCCAGACCCTTGTAGCGCTGAATCGCCATGTCCTTGGGCAGGCGTTTGCCTGCTGCTCGACCGTTTTCGAGCAGCCCATCGCGTTCCTTGTCGGTGTAGGCGAACTGGTGAGCGGCATTCGACCACTTGAGCCGGTACAGCGGAGGAGTCGCAAGGTAGACGTAGCCGTGCTCGATGAGCGGCTTCATATAGCGGAAGATCAGGGTCAACAGCAGCGTCGTGATGTGCTGACCATCGACGTCAGCATCGGCCATGAGCACAATCTTGTGGTAACGCAGCTTGTCAAGATCGAACTCTTCGCCGATTCCGGTGCCGAAAGCAGTGATCATGGCCTGGACCTCATTGTTGCCCAGAGCCCGATCGAGTCGAGCTTTCTCCACGTTGAGGATCTTGCCGCGCAGGGGAAGAATCGCCTGAGTATTGGGATTGCGACCCTGTGTTGCAGAACCGCCTGCAGAGTCACCCTCGACGATGAACACTTCGGAGATCGTCGGATCCTTGGACTGGCAGTCCTTGAGCTTGCCGGGCATCCCCGATGATTCGAGCAGTCCCTTGCGCCGAGTGGCTTCGCGCGCCTTGCGTGCAGCCAGCCTCGCCTGAGAGGCCTGAAGTCCCTTGCGAACAACATCCTTGGCCTGAGCCGGGTTGGATTCCATCCAGTGCCCGAGTTCATCGCGGACAACGCGCTGAACGAAGCCCTTGACTTCTGAGTTGCCCAGTTTCGTCTTCGTCTGGCCCTCGAACTGCGGATCGCCGAGCTTGACCGAGATGACTGCGGTCAATCCCTCACGGATGTCATCACCAGTAAGGTTCGCATCCTTCTCCCGCAGGAGTTTCTGTTCGCGAGCATAGTTGTTGATCAGCGAGGTCAGTGCCGTGCGGAAGCCTTCCTCGTGGGTGCCACCCTCATGGGTGTTGATCACATTGGCGTAGGTGTGGACCGACTCGCTGTAGGAGCTCGTCCACTGCATGGCGATCTCGAGGGAGAGCGTCTCCTCGGCTTCTTCGGACTCGAAGACGATGACATCCGGATGGATGAGATCAGCCTTCTTCGTCGAATTCAGATACTGCACATAGTCGAGCAGCCCGTGTTCATAGTGGTAGGTGGCCTCACGTGGTTTGGCCTCTGCCTCTTCGTCTTCATCAATCTGGACGTTGTCGTCATCGACCTGGGCATGCCGTTCGTCAGTCAGGCTGATCTTCATGCCCTTGTTGAGGAACGCCATCTGCTGGAAGCGCGCACGCAGGTACTCATACGAGAAGTCGGTGGTCTCGAAGATCGACGAATCCGGCCAGAAGGTCACCATCGTGCCAGTCTCGGAAGTCTCTTCGCCACGAGTGAGTTCGCCCGTGGGCACACCCTTCTCGAAGCTCATGTTCCAGACGTAGCCATCGCGTCGGACCTCGACCTCGAGACGCTCGGACAGCGCATTGACCACTGTTGAGCCCACACCGTGCAGACCGCCGGCTACGGCATAGCCGCCTCCGCCGAACTTACCGCCGGCGTGCAGGATAGTCAGGATCACCTCGACGGTGGGCTTGCCCTCCGTGGGGTGCATAGCCACCGGCATTCCGCGACCGTCATCGACGACGCGCACGCCACCGTTGGCGAGGATCGTGACCTCGATATGAGAGCAGTATCCGGCCATCGCCTCATCGACGGAGTTGTCGACGATTTCCTGAACGAGGTGGTGAAGACCGCGTTCCGAGGTCGAACCGATATACATGCCAGGTCGTTTGCGAACTGCTTCGAGACCCTCGAGTACCGTAATATCCCCGGCATCGTAATGGGATAGATCCTCGGTCGTCATATGACTCCTTGTAAGGGTGGGCGCTAACAGCTACCTATTCTACCGCGCCGCGACCAGAAATGCCCGTAAGCGGCCCATTAAGGTGCATTTCCGGATTTCGCATGCCTCGGATGTACCCCCGGACACGAACGGGACCGGCTATCGCCGTTTAAGGCCCTCTATCGTTTTGCGCACTCGTCGCGGTTCCGGCTCTGCTGAACCTCAGCCGAAGGTGTCGCGTGGTCCCCGCCCGGACACACTGCGCCGCCCCTTTTTGAAACTGCGGCCGCGTGGCCCGCGGATCTCGATCTCCGTGATCGTCTGGGATCCGAGGCCTGCCTCCAATGCTCGGAGGATCGTCGGTTTGAGGACTCGCAGCTGGGTCGCCCAGGTCGTCGAGTCCGCTGCAATGATCAGCAGCGGAGGAGAGAAGTCGACCGGCTTGCAGTGCATCGCCACCTGTTCACCCACCAGATCCGGCCACCGGCCCAGGACCTTGCCGATGTCGATCGAAGAGGACCAACCTCGGGCGGAGATCAGCTTTCCGAGGGCCGATGAGATGGCTGCCGGGTCACGTTTGTCTTTGCCTGCCGAAGAGTAGATGGCCTCTCCTCGCAGTCGTGACCGGCGTCGACTGCGAACGAACTTGGCCTCGGTCGCTTCCATCCGACGCACCCGGTCGAGAGCTTCGAGTGCCGCGACCGGAGTTGAGGTGTCCTTCTGGATCCCGCTCATGGGAGCAGCCGTTCCTGGCTGATCCTTCGGCCTTCTAGGTCTGCGGGCAGATCTCCATCGACGGCTGCGGTGATGAATACCTGTTCAGCCGCGGTGATCCGTGAGGCCAGTCGGTTCCGACGTCCGGTGTCGAGTTCGGCGAAGACATCGTCGAGGACGAGAACGGGTTGTTCGGCACTCGACCCAGCGTCCGAGCTCAGCAGATCCCATCCGGCTAGCTGCATTGCCAGCGCCAATGACCAGGTCTCGCCGTGGGAGGCATAGCCCTTCGCCGGATGATCACCGATCGTCAGCGCCAGATCATCACGACCCGGACCGTGCAGGGTCACACCCCGTTCGATCTCAGTGGTACGCCGGCGTTCGAGGGCGGCCAGCAGCAGTTCCCGACACTCGGCCGCAGATTCTGCCTGCGAATAGTCGATGCGTGATTCGTAGCGAGCCTTGATGCCCTGACGCTCCAGACGAGCATCGGCGGCGATATAGGCGAAGTTCTCCTGCAGCGGCTCGACGATGTCGGCGAGAATACGCCGCCTGCCGTAGACCAGCTCCGCGGCGGAGTCTGCATAGGCCATATTCCAGATATCCAATGTGGCCTCAAGGCCAGGGTCGCGCTCTTCGCGCAGACGTTTGAGCAGTGCGTTGCGTTGCTTGAGCGCCCGTTCGAAGTCCGTGATCACCGAGGAGTAGCGAGGATTACGGGACACGACCAGCGTGTCGATCCACGAGCGTCGTTCCGCTGGTTCACCTCGGACAAGGCTGAGGTCTTCTGGTGCGAAGACAACGCAGGAGACGAGACCGAGTATCTCCTTCATCTTCACCGGAGAACGGTTGACCCGTGCCCGGTTGGCACCCTTGGACTGGATCGAGACTTCAACCGTGGCATGCCGCTGATCGCGGTTGACGAGCGCTGACACGGTTGCCGTGTGCGCGGACTCGTTGACCAGCGGCGCATCGAAGGCGACCCGATGAGAGCGCAGATGGGCCAAATACCCGATGGCTTCGACGATATTGGTCTTGCCGGTTCCATTGTCGGCCACAAATGTGGTGACCCCGGGCTCGAATTCGAGATCGAGCTCGGGGTAGGACCGGTAGTTACGCAGCGAAAGTCGGGATATCCACATTCAGATACGCGTTGGCATGAGCAAGTATCGATACGACTCGTCGGCCGGAGCTTCCAGTTCCCTCTGTCCCGAGATGATGACGGGCTTCATCGGCTGCGTGAACGAGAAGTTCACGTACGGGCTTTCGATGGCGGCTAGACCCTCGGCGATGTAGTGCGGGTTGAAGCCGACGGTGATCGGATCGCCCTGCAGCACGGCTTCGACGGCTTCCGAAGCTTGAGCATCGTCGCCGGTCCCGGCATGGAGCGTGAGCATTCCGTCGCTGACTTCGAAGCGCAGCGGAGTGTTTCGCTCGGCGACGAGAGACACACGACGGACGGCCTCCCGCAGAACACCCGTTTCGACGATCGCGTGGATCGGCACCGAATCGGGGAACAGCGAACGGACTTTGGGGTATTCGCCTTCGACCAGGAGCGAAGTTGTGACTCTGCCCGCCGAGGTGAAGGAGATGAGATCCTTGCCCGCATCGTTGCTCAGACCGATGGTGACATCGCCGCCGAGGGATTTCGAGACATCGGAGAGTGTACGTCCGCGCAGAAGTGCAACAGCCGAGACGTCTGGACGACCGGGGTTCCAGGTGAACTCACGAACAGCGAGCCGATAGCGGTCGGTGGCCAGGAGTGTGACCTTTTCGCCTTCGATCTCAACACGAACGCTGGTCAGGATCGGCAGCGTGTCATCCTTCGACGTCGCGATCGTGACCTGTGAGACCGCGTTCTGGAATTCACCGGCAGAGACGGTTCCCGAAGCATCGGGTATCTGAGGCAACGACGGGTATTCGCCGACGGGCATCGTCATCAGTGAGAACCGCGAGGAGCTGCAGGTGACGTCGACCTTCGAATCGATCTGCTCGAGTGTGACTTCCTGGTTGGGAAGTGCTTTGGATATATCTGCCAGGAGTCGACCGGAGACGAGAACGGTGCCGGCTGTGACCACGTCAGCTGCGATCTCGACTCGGGATGAGACTTCGTAGTCGAAGACTGAAAGACGAACCGTCCCACCCGCCTCGGCGGTGATCAGAATGCCGGTGAGGACAGGTGCCGACGGACGACTGGGGAGGGTCTTGGTAGCCCAAGTCACCGCATCGGCAAGGACATCGCGGTTGACTTTGAACTTTAGGGGAGATGTTTCGGCGTTCACTTTACTCCTTCGGGGTGGCCACCCGACGTACTCAAGACACTGGCTTGACGTTGCTCGGAAAACTTTACACAGCCTATCGGAAATCTCAGCTTCCCGGCATTGGACGGCCAACATCATGATCGTGGTCGGGCCGTACTCGAAGCAGAACCAGCTGGATCTCGCATTCGAGAATCGACTGTAACCGTATGTTCGAATAATTCACAGTGCTCAGAGTCTGTGTCGAACTCTCCCCCAAGAGCCTGCCAACCTAGCCGATGCAGTCGGTGGCGGTCACCCTCTTACAACTTCAATTCAATGAGTAGAAGTATTAGCACCTGTGGAGTGTGTGGATAACCAACGGTTACGCCCTAGTAATCAAGGCCCGAGCGACCTCCGAGGGTGTGGATCCCCTGTGTACGCTCACACGTGCTTCGGTGGGCGCTTGGGTAAGCACATCCGTGTAGTTCACAGTCGTCCACTCACCTCGTGGAGTTATCCACCATTCTATCCCCAGGTTACGTGGTTTGTCCCCATGGTTATCCACAGATGTGTATACCGCGTTCTATAGGCGGTGTTGCTGTTTAATGCGGTTTGTTAACTCGGTGACCTGAGTGTAGACAGCCCGTCGTTCGGCCATCTGAGTTCGAATCTTCTTGTTCGCGTGCATCACCGTGGTGTGATCTCGGCCGCCGAAAGCCTGACCGATCTTCGGCAGGGACAGCTCCGTGAGTTCACGACACAGATACATGGCGATCTGACGAGCCGTCGTCAGAGTCCGTGATCGGGAGGTGCCGCACAGATCATCGAGAGTGAGGCTGAAATAGGCAGCGGTCTGACCCATGATGTCGGCAGCGGTGATGGCCGGGGTGTCGTCCTGAGTGATGAAATCCTTGAGCACGGTCGCAGCCAGACTGACGTCGACCTGCTGGTCATTGAGGTTGGCGAAGGCAGTCACCCGAATGAGTGCTCCCTCGAGTTCGCGGATATTCGAGGAGATCCGCGATGCGATGTATTCGAGCACGTCGTTGGGGACATCAAGATGCTCGCCGGCGGCCTTCCGGCGCAGAATGGCGAAGCGCGTCTCCATATCTGGGGGCTGCACATCCGTCAGGAGACCCCATTCGAAGCGTGAGCGCAGCCGCTCTTCGAAGCCCTTGAGCATCTTCGGCGGCTGGTCAGAGGTGATCACGACCTGTTTGACCTCATTGTGCAGAGCATTGAATGTGTGGAAGAACTCTTCGACCGTCGCATCCTTGCCCTGCAGGAACTGGATGTCATCGATCATCAGGATGTCGACCTCACGGTAACGACGCTGGAACGCAGGACGCAGAGAGTTCGACGTCTTCGAAGAACCGATCGTATTGATGAAGTCGTTGACGAACTCCTCGCTGGAGACGTATTTCACTCGGATCTCGGGGAACAGCTGTGTCGCGTAGTAGCCGATCGCATGCAGGAGGTGGGTCTTACCCAGTCCCGAGTCGCCGTAGATGAACAGTGGGTTGTATGCCTTGGCCGGTGCCTCGGCCACTGCGAAGGCCGCAGCATGGGCGAAGCGGTTGGAGGCGCCGATGACGAAGGTATCGAAGGTGTACTTGGGGTTGAGCTGGGCGACCCCGGGGACCTCTACCGGTGGAGTGGACTGGGCGGCGGTCGCCTCGGCGATCTTCATCTCTCGCGTCGTTCTTTCCACAGGTGCCCCATTGCTTGGTGCAGGACCCGAGTCCTCGTACCTGGGTGACTGCGGCTGCGGATGCGGTGCGCGGTAATGGGGAGTAGGGATCTGAGGCTCGGGATCTGGGGCCTCGGCCGGTGCAAAAGTGGGAGAACCGGCAGACCCCATCGCCGAGGTGGATGTCTCCGGATCGATCTCGATGGGTGAGCCCGGGGTGGGCTCCCCGATGAGATCTTCGAACCGGATCGGAACGTCGAGTTCCGGATCGACAACGAACCCGAAAGTCACCTCGAAACCGAGAACATGGGAGAACTCCCTGGTCAGAGGACCGAGAAGCCGGGTTTCAATGGTTCTGCGCGTGTGCTCATCGCGGACAGCGAGAAGGACCAGTGCGTTGTCGACGAGAGCTTTGGGCAGTGCTAGTGAGAGGAAGCCCTTCTGATGGGCAGTCAGACTGGGGTCCTGATCCAGGGTCGAGACCACCGTCCGCCATTGGCTGATGAGCTCATTTTTGGAATTCGACACCGTCAATCTTCCTCCGTTTTCGTAGTTTCTTCTGGGCGTGGTCCACACCTGTGTATGACTTCCACATAGTTTTCCACAGTTTGTGGAGAACTGACGAGTCATCCCAGTAATCCTCCACATTGGTGGATAACCATGTGGAAAACTACACGCCTGTTACTTGTGGACAGCGGCAGATGAGAAGAGGATGAATTGCGGCGAACAGTGCACAACAGTGACGTGAAACATTGCTATCGAGTTTGACCAGCAACTTTGACCTTGGCTAAGATGGAGTGTCCTGTGTACCGGGCTTCATCCGATTATCTTGAATATCTTTTGGCTCTTATGCACAGGAGTGCTCGGCGGTCGAGACTCGCACCGCCGTTTTTTGTGAGAACGCAACGTCGTTCGACCGCAACCTAGAAATCGGAGACTTGAAGTGAGTAAGCGTACTTTCCAGCCCAATAACCGCAAGCGCGCCAAGAAGCACGGCTTCCGACTGCGCATGCGCACCCGTGCCGGCCGTTCAATCCTGGCTGCACGTCGTCGCAAGGGACGTGCCGAAGTTTCGGCATAAGTGTGATCACCGCGGCTCACCGGATCCGCAGCGGAGACGACTTCAGAAGGGTCTTCAAAGCTGGCGTCCGCGTGCGCTCGGACCATTTGATGGCACACAGCCTGATAGATAATGATGATTCCCACGCTGCGCGCGTGGGTTTCATCGTATCCAAGGCCGTCGGAAACGCCGTCAGCCGGAACCGCGTGAAACGTCGTCTGCGAGAGATCGTGCGGGTTCGACTCGACAGCCTGGACTCCAGTGCATTGTTCGTGGTCAGAGCATTGCCCCACGCGGCAGAAGCTGAATTCGCTGTGCTGGAGTCCGAGGTCACGATGCTGATCGACAAAGCGCAGAAGAAGCTAGAGAGCCGTGGACGCCGAACGTGATCTGAAGCGCCCCTCGGAGGTGCCCCACAGACCGGCTGGTTTCTGGCCCACAGTCTGGTGGGTGATCCGAACCGGACCGCGCATGCCGTTCGTATGGTTCATCAGAGCCTATCGAGTCGTCGTGTCTCCACTGTATGGACAGGTCTGCCGGTACTATCCCAGTTGCTCGATGTACGGCCTGGAGGCCTTCGAGATACACGGAGTTCTCAAGGGAATGGTGTTAACTGGGTGGCGAATACTACGATGCAATCCCTTTTCCCATGGTGGGGTGGACCATGTTCCCGGTTCAGCGCGCCAGTCCCGCTCAAATTCGATGAATGACGATGAGAGCACCTGAACACACTTTGCGTGTGCCGCAGATGACCAGTGCATCTGTGCATCACGAGCAGCTCGGAGGCTGATTCCTCCGGCACGCGAGAGCAGGACCAAAGGTTCCGTGTCGCGCAGACCTGTTAACAATGGCAAAATGAACGATCGTGAAGAATCGTTGTAACGAGGAGTACTGAATGGACTGGATGGACAAGCTGCTCTACCCGTTGCAGTGGGTAGTTGCTTGGGTCCTCGCGATTTTCCACGAGGTCTTCACTGCGATCGGTCTTCCCGCCGCCAATGGTTGGACATGGGTGCTGTCGATTGCGGGGCTCACTCTTGTGATGCGCGCAATCCTGATCCCGCTGTTCGTCTATCAGATCAAGTCGCAGCGGAAGATGCAGCTGCTGCAGCCTCAGATTCAGCGCCTGCAGGCCAAATACAAGGGCAAGAAAGACCAGTACTCGCGTCAGGCCATGGCCGAAGAGCAGATGAACCTGTTCCGCGACAACAAGACGAGCCCTTGGGCCTCGTGTCTGCCGCTTCTTGTGCAGATGCCGATCTTCTTCTCACTCTTCCGAGTCATTCACAACATGCCGAATGTGGCCGATGGATCCATCGGGGCCATCGGCGGCTTCACCCAGAACCTGGCCCAACAGGCCGAGGCGTCCTCTGTCTTCGGAATCTCTCTGTCTGCGACCTTCTTGGAGACTCCGGGCATCGGAGTCAAACTCCTTACCGGCGTGCTCATTGTGATCATGGCCTCGACGATGTTCATCACGCAGAAGCAGATGATGGCGAAGAACATGTCGGAGACCGCTATGGCGAATCCGATGATGCAGTCACAGAAGATGTTGCTCTATGTGATGCCCGTTGTGTTCGGTTTCGGTGGTCTTTATTTCCCACTCGGCGTTCTCTTCTACTGGCTCGTTTCGAACACCTGGACGATGTGCCAGCAGCACGTGGTCATCCGTAATATGCCAGCTCCCGGTTCGAAGGCGGAGAAGGAGATGCTGGAGCGTAAAGCACGCAAGGGCAAACCCGTTGCGCAGCCTGAGATCAAGGGTGGAACCGCGACCGCAGTTGAGCCGGCCACGAATCAGAGCCGTCAGCGGCAGCAACCAGTGAGCAAGAACCGCAAGAAGAACAAGAAGCGCTGAGGAAGAAAATGACTGAAGAGAATGTCGACACGACTGTTGATGAGAACGTCGACGAGACTGTCGACGCTGGCACCACCGACAATGGTGTCGAAAAAGCTGCGAAGCCGACAAGAGCCGAGCTCCTCGAAGAAGAGGGCGAGATCGCGGCTGATTACCTCGAAGAACTGATGGACCTCGCTGATATCGATGGCGACATCGATATCGATGTCGGGGATGGACGCGCACAGCTGTCGATTGTCTGCGAGGAAGACGAAGAATCTAACCTGCGCACGCTCGTCGGCCGCGAGGGTAAGACGCTCGGTGCTCTGCAGGAGCTCAGTCGTCTGGCAGTCCAGACGAGCACAGGTCAGCGCTCCTGGCTGATGCTCGACATCGACGGATTCCGAAATAGCCGTCGTGACGAGCTGATCAAGAAGGCGAAGCAGGCTATCGAGGACGTCAAGGAATCGGGCAACGAATACGCGTTCAAACCGATGAATAGCTTTGAACGCAAGATCATCCACGATCAGGTTGCTCAGGCCGGTTTGGTTTCGGAGTCCGAAGGTGAGGGTGACGGCCGGCACGTGTTGGTTCGTCCTGCCCATGACTGACATTTCCGCTCTCGAAATTCCCCCGGCAGGCACCGAAGAGTTCTTTGGTACCTCCTACCCAACGGCAGTGCGGTACGCCCAGCACTTGGCGACCACCGGCATCGAATGGGGTCTGATCGGTCCGCGTGAGATCGACAGACTGTGGACCAGACACATCCTCAACTGTGCAGTGGTCGCCGAGTTCATCAGTGACAGTGATGTCGTCGGCGACGTTGGCAGCGGCGCCGGTCTGCCGGGTATCCCCATCGCATTGCTGCGCCCCGAAGCACAGGTCGTTCTCATCGAACCAATGGAACGCCGAGTCGAATGGCTGAAGATGGTCGTCGACGATCTGGGATTAGACAACGTTCGTATCGTCCGAGCTCGCGTCGAAGAACTCGTTGATGAAGAGATGTTCACCGTTGTGACGTCTCGGGCGGTCAAAGCGATGACGACTCTCATCGAATGGACTCATGAAGTGATGGGTCCCGACGGACGGATCCTCGCGCTCAAAGGTGCTTCGGTCGAAGCCGAGCTGGCGAAGACGAAGAAACTGCTGAAGCGGTACCGACTGTCTCAGCCGCAGATTCACATCGTTGACGGTGGAATCCTTGAAGTCCCGAGCCGTGTCGTCGAGATAGTCAAGAAATAGTACGAAGTAGATTTGGTCTAGGCTGAGTATAGCTTTGTGAAACCAATGGATGATGGAGTGCGCCGAATGCCGATCATGGACGAGTCGTCTCCCATAGGTGCTGCAATCGCGCGCGATAACCGTCGCGCCGATCGACTGTCCCAGGCGAGTTTTCCACAACCGGACTCTACCCGGATTTTCACAATCGCCAACCAGAAGGGTGGCGTCGGGAAGACCACCACTGCTGTGAATATCGCCGCTGCCTTGGCGAATCAAGACCTCAACGTCCTGCTCATCGATATCGATCCACAGGGCAATGCAAGTACCGCTCTGGGTATTGACCATTATTCCGAAGTCACCAGCATCTACGATGTGATCATCGATGACGTGCCGATGCGGGATGCTGTTGCTCAGTGCCCGGACTTCGAGAGCCTCAAATGCGTGCCGGCAACGATCGACTTGGCCGGGGCCGAGATCGAGCTGGTGTCCCTTGTCGCTCGTGAGCAGCGTCTGCAGAGGTCGTTGGGCCTCTATCTCGAAGAAGAGGCTGCAGCGGGCAATCGGGTTGACTACGTAATTGTGGACTGTCCACCGAGTCTGGGTCTGTTGACAGTCAACGCATTCGTTGCTGCCCGAGAGGTTCTCATCCCGATTCAGTGTGAATACTACGCACTTGAGGGATTGAGCCAGTTGCTGAAGAACATTCAGCTCATCCAAAAGCATCTCAATCCGAAGCTGGCGATCTCCACCATTATTCTGACGATGTATGACGGGAGAACCAACCTCAGCAAACAGGTGGCGGACGATGTTCGCACTCATTTCCCTGAGCAGGTTCTGTCATCCTCGATCCCACGCTCCGTGCGCATTTCAGAGGCGCCGAGTTACGGCCAGACGGTGATTTCGTACGACCCCCATTCCAGTGGCGCTTTGTCCTATCAGGAAGCCGCCGAAGAAATCGCACAACGAGGAGTAGATCGTGGCTGAACGCAAGAAGCGTGGACTGGGCCGTGGATTAGGCGCTTTGATTCCGGATGCGGCGTCGAGTGACCGTCCATTCGACGTGTTCTTCTCCGGCGGCGAGCCTGAAGAGGCCAAGCAGAGTGCAGAGGAGCCAAAGGCACCTCGAGCTGCTCGTACGGATCCTGCCGCTTCTATGCAGTCTTCTCGCCGTCGTAAGCCTAAGGCCGGGGCCTCCACAGGCGCGTCGACGGATAAACCCGCGAAGAAGGAAACTCCGGCTGCTAAGGCCTCTTCGGCCAAGATGGCCACGGGATCAGCAGCGGTCAATTCAGGTGGTTCTGAATCCACGGCGAAAAAGGCCGCTGCAGGTGCCAAATCGACCGGTGCCAAAACCACAGGTGCGAAGTCGGCCAGCTCCAAGACAACGGGTGCCAAGACCGCGGGAGCCAAAACCACTGGCGCGAACACGGCCGGCACGACGAAATCGAATTCGGCGAAGGCCAGTGCCGCGAAGTCCTCGAACACAAAATCGACGGCCGTTGAACCCAGTGCCGCTAAACCGGCGGTTGAAAGGCCGTCTGCGAAGAAAGCTGCGACGGAACCGTCGAATGACGCACCGGTAGAGACGACTCCGACTAAGGAACCAGCCAAAAGTAAGACGGTTCCGGATTTTGGCTCCGTATCGCCAGCCACTGCCGGGGATAGCATAGCCGTCTCCGACAATAGCGCCACCGACAGCATCGCAGCGCCGGTCAACGAGACCGCTGAGCCTGACGTGGAAGCTAACACGAACATTGTCGGGGGCGGTCCAGACGCTGAGTCGGTACAGACTGACGATGTCTCTGAGATGCATCCCGGTGTATACAGGTCGGGACATGAAGTCTTTGACGAGGCACAAAGCGCCACGGCCGGAACATTAGGTACTACAGATGAAGTGTCGACCGGGTTTGAGTCTGTCAGCTCATCCTCAGAGCCGGATGTTGATGTAGTCGCAGAAGATTCTGCGCCTGGCGACGACAGTAGCATCGCCGGAGTGGATTCGATCCCCGATACAGAGTTCGGCGAGATCGAAGTGGACCGCATTGATGCTAATCCGCGTCAGCCGCGTACCTTCTTTGATGAAGATCAGCTCAGTGAACTTGTCCACAGCATTCGCGAGATCGGCGTTCTGCAGCCGGTGGTTGTTCGGCAGAAGCCCGGCGACGCCGGGCGCTTCGAGCTCATTATGGGCGAACGACGTCTGCGCGCGACGAAGGACGCGGGTCTTTCGACCATTCCGGCGATCATTCGCTACGTTGATGACACGGATCTGTTGCGAGATGCTCTCCTCGAAAACCTTCATCGTGCAGAGCTGAATCCTCTTGAAGAGGCTGCAGCTTACGGCCAGCTGCTCGAGGACTTTGGATGTACGCAGGAGGAGCTGTCTGAACGTATTGGGCGATCGCGCCCGCAGATCTCCAACACCCTTCGTCTGCTTCGCCTGCCACCTCTTGTCCAGCGGCGCGTGGCGGCCGGAGTCATTTCGGCTGGGCATGCTCGCGCAATCCTGGGTCTTCGGGAGCCGGAGCACATGGAGGTTCTGGCGCAACGCATTGTGGCCGAAGGAATGTCTGTAAGGGCGTCCGAGGAGGCTGTGGTTCTTCTCAACCGCGGCGACTCCATGAATGTTTCACGTGCAACGACACAAGTATCACCTCAGTTCATTGAGGTCGCGGAGCGGCTTGGGGACCGCCTGGACACCAAAGTGAACATCACAGTTGGAAAGAAGAAGGGCAAACTCAGCGTTGAGTTCGCAAACCAGGACGATCTGGATCGCATCCTGACTTTGCTGGGCGTGGAATCACCGGCTGAATAGCTGGTTCTTTGCTGCTCTCCTTGGGGCGGGTGAGGTGGACGAATGTTCACTTCCCCGCCCCACTTCTGTCTTGCGAGGACTCGTAGGCGGATGGTCCCGTCGATCTGCGACGGTTCAACATTGATCTTCCATAGTGCTTCACGGTAGCTGACACTCCAAAATGCAGCCGTGGGCTGCTGGAACCGCGGTGTTGAGAAGTGGTTCATATTTACAATCGATGGTTATAAATATGTCTTTTTTGGCGGACGACGTTAGGTTTCACGTGAAACGTTCCCAGTTTCATCCGAATCGGCTTGGCGTTTGTACGTCTTCTAGTCAATTGTTCGCAGAGTTCTCCTTCCCATAGGGCAACCATCATGTTTGACCGTTGGCTATGAGCCATAGACTTCTATTCGGTTCATGGTTGTACCGTCGTTTCACTAAGCAGATATTTCGACTAAGGACACGCGGAATTGACTCTTCAGACTTCGGCACTCTCGACTTTTGGCGGATGATCATTTAGGTTCTGCCGTTTCACGTGAAACAGCTGTGCGAAGGGCCGCGCATTTTGGGATTAGAATTGCCTTGCTTATGAGGCGACGGCGGTCATGTTTGTGGGCTCGGATGAAGAACTCGCTCGACCTTGTGTAGACGGTCGAGCGAGGTCATCCTCGTCGACGACCATTTGACCGGTAGCATTCAAGACACCTCCGCTTCAGGTTAGTGACTTCCTGCAGTTGTTCGAGGCCGGCTCTCCTAAAGGTGGGAATAGTTTCACGTGAAACATGTTTGACCCGGTGTTTTGGAGTCCCAGATGGGCAGCCCGATAACGACCGGCAGCCACCTGTACGGCCGGTATCCGTTGTGGATAGGACACCGAAAGGGCACTTCGGTTCAGAAAAATCCCCGCAGGAAGATGTGTCTCCCTGGCCTGTGATTAAGCGCGTCAATACCTTCCTGAGGCAAGGGTTTGAGACCGATGAGCGTTGATATTCCTATTCCGTTTCACGTGAAACAACACGTCTTCTTTCTCCGCGTTGCTCAGCGAGCAGTTTATAGGTCTTCTTGACTGGCGAAAGCCTCATTTCGGTGAATGCTGATATGCCGGGTTTGAAAGGTGGAATTGAACCTGATGGGTCTAGCTACGAGACCCTGTGGCATCAATATGCAGTTGGGCTTCAGCGAACAGTGCGTACTTTAGGACGCCTTGGTTAGAGTCTAAGTGTCCAATATGTTTAGCTTCATTTCTTACAACTCTCTGGCGATGCGGTGTCCTCGAGGTCCGCACCGGGGTGCGTTTCACGTGAAACGAAGGGACAATGACGTTTCGTCCCCGTCATGGACTGTTGAGAGTTCAGATTGTTGTGCTTCGTGTTCGACGGTAGGAGATCCCTTTGGGGCACGGTTTCACGTGAAACATCATCTCAGCCATCTTGATCAAGTTCGGGAGGATCCCCTTGTTTCACGTGAAACGGTCATTCTTCAACGGTCCTTCCTAGCGTTTGGGGTAGGAGCAACCCAACCCTATGCCAGGTGCTCTAAAGCGCGCGAGCGCGGAGATACACAGAATACCGGTTTTGACCGATTCGTAACGGTCGGAAAGTGCGACATTCCGTAGTGGGTGTGCGGTGTTGCTATTCGTGCTTCTGGACAATTTGATGCATACCGGGCAGGTCTGATTAGTGTCAATTTGGCGATACATCGCAATTCAGCACCCGACACAACTCAGTTGTCCGTTGTCCACTCATTGTCCGATTCGAAATTCGTGGATGCCGCATGTCGATCTAATGACATACGGCATCTTTCCCTCTACTCATCTGCATACTGTTGTGTCGAAGTCGCCAATTGCGAATTAGTTTCACGTGAAACAGACTGGCGCGGACCAGACGATCGACTCCTCCTCCTGATGAAAGGTGGATCTATACTGATGAGTCGTGGCATATATTTCGAATCGAATGGCTATCGTTCGGTCTGTTTGGCGCCTCTGTTTTCGATAGCGATGTGCAGTGTGAATCGCCCTCCCGCCACTTCAGCCAGGCCAGCGCCCGTACGGACTCTCGTTCCACGTGAAACATTGAGTTTGTAATAGGGATGTCGAGTTTGTCGGACTCACCCAGATGTAAGTTGGTAGGTACAACGTCGCTCTGATGACAGGTTCCATCGAGGTAGCCGTCCCGGCATGGTTAACGGTGGTTCGTTTGACGCCGTCGTTGTAGGCGGTCATCTCAATGCATGTTCCCACAGAGGGCTGGGCAGTTATCTGGGCTTCTGGTGTTTCAGGTGAAACGATGTGCTGTATGTCGACGAATATCGGCAAGATATGTGCGTTGGAGCGCGGTTGGGCTGCCTAGATATCGGGCGATACGAACGCAATCCTCAGACTGAGTATTTTTGATGATCGCCCGTCTGTGTGGATAGATCTCATCATTCGCTGTGTCTTTTAAGTTTAGCGACGCTGTCCTTGATGACTATCAGGATAAGCATTCGCGACGTCGGGCACCAGGCCTAGAGGACGCGCCGCAGAGACTCTGTTTCATTTCGGGTGTGATGTCCTGTGAGTCGGAGGCTGATGAAACAAGTCGGTCCGGTCGTCTGCAGACGAGTTCTCTTCAGACGGGAATTCCAGGCGGATCCGAGTAGGCCATTTGTGTATCGAGTCGTTCGCTTGAAGTTGCAAGAAGGAACAGCCAAGCATCGCGACATCTCCACTGAGTGTAAACTCGAGCTGGACGCCGACCGTGGGGTCGCAATCACGGCAGCTTACCGCCAGATTTGCTGGAAGGGTCGGTGGACACAACTACTTTCGGGCATATCCGGTGTAGGCACCATTGCCGATTGGTGGCACACGATCCTCAAGATTCCGTTCCACGTGAAACGGCTGTGAGCGTGTTCTTAGCTGTATGCTTTGATTTCCGCCAGGCTGAGAGTCCCGGTCTCTGGGTCTGAGTCCTCGCGAACGTACAGCCTCTGCAAGCCTGCGGCGATTCCGTCGGCAATTGCATCGCGAACGTTAGCGTCTTCTAGATTGTCGAGATCGTCGTTATTGGTGAGATAGCCAGCGACTACGTGAACCTTCGGAGTCCGGAGACGCTTCAAGGATGACCAGGTGCGTGCATGGCTCCTGCAGTCCCTCATCCCCGTTCGCGCAGTGAGCTCGCTCTGGATGAGCTCTGCAAGACGTCCTCCGGTAGGGGAATTGATATCGGAATGTGTTTCGTGTCCGAAGTAGAAGGTCGCAATTCCGTTTGCGTCCTTGGACTTGTTAATGTCTGCAGTGACTGTAATTACGGCAGAAGCACCGAGCTGATCGGCCTTGTTGACCTCGACAGCATCTCCGTGCAGAACGACTGCTCCAGCGCCGACGGCCTCGAGCCGGCCGGCAAGGCGGCTTGCAATATCGGCAGTGATGCGACGCTCGGTGTCCGCTTGCAGTGCCGTCATGGGCAGAGTCTCGAAATCTACAACTGTAGTGGCTGCTTCGATGACGAAGGTCCGACCGGCCAGTGACGTTCCGGATGCTGCGACGCGCGCCCGTTCCTCGAGCGCGAAGAGATTGCCGGTGTCCTGTTTGCGATCGATGGCGTCGAGTCCTCGCAGCGTCTGTGGCCCGGCGACGCCGTCGACTTTGGTTCCGAGGCTCATCTGCAGTTCCTTGACGGCGGCATCCGTTACCGCAGAGTACTCTGCATCCATGCGACCGGCGTAGAACCCGAGGCCCGCGAGGGTTCTCTGTAGTTTGAGTACGTCATCCCCTGTAAGGACTCTGACGGGGTCATAGCGGAGCACTCGATCGCCTAGTTGATATCGAGCCCGTTCGAGCTCCGAAAAGGTCTCCGTGCCCATTACGCCGTCACAGAGAATTCCACGCACCTGTTGGAACTGGCGCACGCCGAGTTCGAATGCGCGGTCGAACTCGACGGACTCTGCTTGACCGACATTGAGTCCCAGGCGAGCCATCTGAGATTTGATGTTGGGCAACACCTCAGAGCTGTCCCCGCGTGAAAACTGCGGGTGTGGGTTGTGAGTCAATGCCATGCCAATCTGCTGTGCGAAGTTCTGAACGTATTCCTGTCAGCCATCTGGATAGACCTAAGGCGCCTGTTGATCGTACAACAGGCGCCTTAGAACATGATCAGATGAAGTCGGAGAGCTCATCCTCAAGCGCCGGCTTCGGCCGTGCACCGATGATGGTCTTCGCTACCTCACCACCCTTGAAGACATAGAGCGCAGGAATCGAGGTGATTCCGTACTTGCTCGCAGTTTCGAGGTTTTCGTCAGTGTTGACCTTCACCACATTGAGCTTCTCGGAGTTCTCTTCCGCGATCTGGTCTACGATCGGGCTGACCATACGGCAAGGGCCGCACCAGGGAGCCCAGAAATCGACGAGCACTGGCTTGTCTGACTTCAAAACGGTCTCTTCGAACGTGGCATCAGTGACTTCTGTCGACATGAGCAACCTTTCTGTTAATGATGTTCTCTATCGGAAACAGCCTTTGCGGGGGTTTCATTCCCACAGTGGTCCCGTCGGCTCGCGTCACAACAATCGCACTGGGCTGCGCAGTGGTAGTTGCCGAGTATTACAACAGGATTCGTGTCAGGAGGCGACTGGCTCCGTAACCTGTGGTGTCTCAGCTGCGACGGCCTGGGCCTGTTTTGTCAGAGTCTCTAGGTCGGCAAGGTAGTGCTCAGCGTCGAGTGCGGCGGAGCAACCGGATCCAGCAGCGGTAATGGCCTGTCGGTAGACGGAATCGATCACATCGCCAGCAGCGAAGACGCCCTCGACCGCGGTTTTCGAGGTTCGTCCTTCGACGTTGAGATATCCGTCTGGGCGCAGCGAAAGCTGATCGCCGAAGAGACTTGTGCGGGGATCCGAGCCGATGGCTACGAACATGCCGGTGACCGGCAGTTCGGACGTTTCGCCGGTGACGGTGTTGCGTACAGTGAGTCCGGTCAGCGAATCTTCGCCATGGATCTCGGCGACCTCGCTGTCGAGGAGGTATTCGAGCTTCTCATCGGCTGCTGCCCGGTCCTGCATTGCCTGCGAAGCTCGTAGGTCCTGACGGCGGTGAATCAGTGTGACCTTGGATGCGAAACGAGTGAGGAACGTAGCCTCTTCGAGGGCGGAGTCGCCACCACCGACAACGGCAATGTGCTGATCCCGGAAGAAGAACCCGTCGCAGGTGGCGCACCAGCTGACACCGTGACCAGACAGCTTCTTCTCATTGGGAAGGTTGAGTTCGCGATATGCCGATCCGGTGGCGAGGATGACTGCCTGAGCCGTGTACCTAGCTCCCAGTGCAGTTTCGATCTGATGTGCACCGGGTTCCAGTTTGAG
Source organism: Brevibacterium sp. 239c (assembly GCF_900169365.1). Taxonomy (GTDB): domain Bacteria; phylum Actinomycetota; class Actinomycetes; order Actinomycetales; family Brevibacteriaceae; genus Brevibacterium. The sequence goes on along the minus strand of NZ_FXZH01000008.1, from coordinate 153,457 downwards.
GGTCGCGACATCGTCGTAGATCACCTCGGCGCCGAATTTCTCGGCCTGCTCGCGCATGCTCTCCATGAGCTCTGGACCCTGAACGCCTGCGGGAAACCCGGGGTAATTCTCAACGTCGGTGGTGTTCATGAGTTCACCACCTGCTGTCACAGAACCTGCAATGACCACGGGCGAAAGGTTCGCACGAGCCGCATAGACGGCCGCGGTGTATCCGGCCGGACCCGACCCGATGATCACCAATTGTGTATCAGTCATGTGAAAATTCCCTGCTTCTGCTCGCTGTGTTCTCAATGCCCCGCTCAATGGCGGCACGGAATGCTTATCGTACGTGTAACGGTACGGCGGTTGCGACTATTCCGCATCTGCGTTCAAGCGAGGTTCGTCGTACCTCGCCGACCTGCAGGCAAGCTGACTAGTCGATGTCTGCGGCTCAGTTCGGCCTCTGCCGGTCAAACTGAGGACGGCGTCGAATCAGTGAGGACCATCCGCATAGAGTGGTCGGTCACTTGAAGTCGACGGTATTGATGACCGCCCGGAATCCGCCGTCGTCTTGGGGAAGCTCAGTCACCCAGAGAATCAGGTTGTCCGTCTTGACACCATCATCGAGTTTGATCGTGACGTCGTTCGAGTCGAATGTACCTTCGCCCACCTTCTTGGCATCTTCGGGATCGGAACCATCGAGAATTTCGAAGGACCCGCCCGAGTTCGACGACTTGACCTTGACCTTCTTCACCGTCGTCTTCTTCTTGAGCTCGAAGTGCAGTCCAACGCCGGATTTCAGGTTGCCGAACGATGCCGAATTGTAGCGGTCGGTACGCCACGATCCCTCAGTATTGGGGATGACGTCTTCGGCTTTGTCGTTGTTCTCCTCATTGTCGCCTTCGGGATCCAATGCCGTGACTGTCTTGATCTTCGGCGGATCTGCCTTGGGCGTCTTGGTTTTCTTGTCCTTGCCATCCCCGGTCTTGGCAGGAGCCGAGGTTTCGGCGACCGTTGAGGACTCGTCGTCGCCCGAGGTGAAGTTGAAGACCGCGATCGAGATCACGATGGCGGCGACGACCACCAGGGCAAGGACCAGCCAGGCGAAGGTCTTTCGTGAATTCGCCGGATCGTCATCGGCGTCATTGCCATTGTTCGCAGATCCGCCGGTGGCTGCACCTCCGCCACCGGCACTACCGGCCGTTGCTCCAGCAACGGCAGACGATTTCTTACCAGAAGTCTTGTTCTTGTCTGCAGATCCGGCAGATTTGGAAGCCCCAGCCGCACCGGCTGCGACCGCTCCCGCAACAGCGGCACCACCCGCTGCAGCTCCAGCCCTGTGCTCTGACTTCTGTTTGGGCGAGACGGCAGGGACGGGTCCAGTGGATCGAGTCGAATCGGTGTCTGAGTCATCGACGGAGGCCGGTGAAAGCCTGCGCACCTGCTTGGGCGGTGTGGCGGCGTTCGCCTCTTGTCGTCTGGAGGTTGAGGCCGCTTCGAGCGCTGCGATACGTCGGCGTGCTTCGTCTTCCTTGGCCTTGGCAATGCGGCGTTCGCGTTCGTATTCGCGCAGCTGATGCTCGCGCTGCTGCTCATTGGTCTCGAACATTCCGCCGAGGAACCACGACCCGTCATCCTCATCATCCATGATGACGCGGGTGTCATTGTCGTCTTCGGTCTCTTCAACGCTGTCTTCGGAGACGATGTCGAGGGCCTGGGTGTCCGGATCCGAGTCCTGGGCGTCACGATTCATGATCGGAGTTGTCAGGTTCTCGTCATACTCGTGGTCGGCATACGCGGAATACTCCGAGTAGGTCTGCTCCGGCTCCCACTCCTCCCAATCATGGGCGGCGTTGTCGAGTTGGTCCTTGCCGATCGGGAAACTCGACGCCTCCCTCATCTGCATCCGGTCCGCATATTGTCCGGTTGTCTTGCCGACGACGCCGACGGCTAATCCGCGAGTTCCTGGGCGGGTGATGCCGATGCGAACCAGAGCCGCTTTGACCTGGTCGTCGCTGGCGGTGTTTGCAGTGGGTGACCCCATCGACGTTGTGCGTGGGGTGGGCAAGCTCGTTGCTTCGTCGAAGCTGCGCGGCGACTGGTTGAAGACACTGTCGTTGTCGAGCACTGGAGCACGGTTGACGTAGCGCAGGAGCTCCGCATCCCACTCATCCAGGTAGCCCAGCACCTCGGCCACAGAACCTGGTCCCGGATCGGAACCGGCGAGGATTCCGCTGACGAAGTCATCGAGTTCGTTGGAGACCTCTGGATTGAGGGATTTGGCCCTGGCAATGCGGGAATTCTCACGACCCGCTGCAGGTATCCCGTTGAACGGTTCTTCGGAGGGCCAATAGCCGGTGATGGCGGCATAGAAGAGCCGGATGAGACTCAGCGCATCTTCACGAGATGCCTTCGTCGGTGTGTAATCCGCAGGCTGGATCACTCCTGTGCCCAGCGCCAGAGCTGCGTCGATTCCGATGCCGGAGACCAGCACAGTGCCCTTGGTCGTGATCCCCACCGTGTTCGGGCGCAGGAACATGTGGAAGAGGCCGCGTCGGGCAGCGGTGACGAGGACCGTTCCGATCTCTCCGATGAGAGCACGGGCGGCATCGATGGGAAGCGGCGACTTGGGCAGGATTTCGCCCAGTGACGTGACTGCTATGCGTTTGGACACGACATAGTCGAGACCGTTCGAATGTCCGACGTCCAAGGTGGGAGCGATGCGATGATCGCCGAGGATGGAGACCCGTCGCGCAGCCTCGAGCACATCCGTGGATCCATCGGCATCGGCGACGTGGATGAGGACGGGTTCATCGAGGATGGCATCGAGCGCAGTGCACACGGCACCCGCCTGCGGATTATCCTCGAGCCACCGACGGTCGACCGTTGATACGACGTAACGACCGGCAACAACCATGCCGGGTTCGATATCGATCAGGGTGACCACCTCCATAGGGGCTTCGATGCGCAGGCTATTTCCTTAGTTTTCCAGCAACGACGCCAATAATCGAATGCAACTCTCTGACTCTCAGCAAATAACTTGCTCCCAAGAAGACAATGAGCATGAGTGTGCCGACGGCGGCTGTGGAGACGAATGCCTGCCACTGGCCCGACAAGGCGAAGTCAGGGAAGAAGAAGAGAAGCCCGTAACCAGCCATTCCGGCAATCAAGGCTGCTATCAAGAACTTCATATGAGCGGTCAGTATCCCACGGAGATCAATGTCGCCGAGTCGCTTCTTCAGGAGCGAGAACGACAGGATCATGGCGAATAGATAACCCAAACTCATCGCCAGACCGATGATGGCCACTGTGACTGAATTCGGGAAGATCGAGGCTGAGAGCACCGCCAGAGACTGGAAGATCACCTGCGGAAGCTGGATGAGGAACGGTGTCTTCGCGTCTTCGTAGGCGTAGAAGACCCTCTGTGCCAGGTAATTGGCGCTGAAGGGAATGAGACCGAACACCATGGTGGTGATGACGAGCCCCACTGCAGTGGCCTGTTCACGATTGTCGCCTGAAATGACCATCGCCACGGGCGCGGCGAGGACGACGAGAGCAGCCACCGCGAAGGCATTGACGAAGCCGACCATGCGTACACCCATGGAGAAGTCGCCGACGACTGCCTCGGTGTCCTTTTCGGCTGCGTTCCTGCTCAACGAGGTAAAGAGTGCTGTGGCCAGCGATACCGCGATGAGCGAGTGCGGGAGCATGAAGACGAGATAGCCGTAGGAATAGGCGGCGTTGGAGGCGTTGCCCTCACCCGGGACGGAGGCTCCAGCGGCAACACGAGAGATGATGAGGAAGCCGATCTGCCCGATGAGCATGGCCGAGAAGGTCCAGAATGCCACTTTTCCAGCCGTAGCCAGACCGACCCCGCGGAAGCCGAAGGTCGGCCTGTATTTGAAGCCGATGCGCTTCAATGGCCAGATCAGGATGAGCGCCTGAGCGACGACTCCCATTGTGGCCGAACCTGCCAGGAGCGCGATCATATCCGGAGTCCAGGTGCTCAACCCGTGCGGAGTTGCCTTGTCCGTGCCGAAGACCAGGATGAAGATGAGGAGACCCGCAATGGCCACGACATTGTTGAGCACAGGTGCCCACATGTAGGGACCGAAAGATGATTTGGCGTTGAGGACCTGGCCCAGGAGTGTGTAGAGGCCATAGAAGAACAGCTGAGGCAGGCACCAGAAGGCGAAGGCCGTTGCCAAAGCCATCTGTTCAGGACCCCACCCTGAAGAGTAGAGCCACACGAGCAGCGGAGCGGCCAGGGTTGCGATGAGACCGACCGCGGCCAGAATGAGGAACGACAGGGTCAGAAGTCGGTTCGTGTAGTCCTGGCCCCCATCTTTCCTCTTCGAGGCTCGCACCAGCTGCGGGACGAGGACCGCATTGACGACACCGCCGGCCAGCAGCATATACAGGGTGTTGGGCACCTTGTTGGCGACATCGAAGGCATCGGCCTGAACTGCGGTGACACCGATCGCCATCGCGAGCAGGAAGGCCTTGACCAGGCCCAATATGCGCGAGGTCAGGGTGCCTGCGGTCATGATGGCCGAGGATTTGGCCAATGATGAAAGCTTGGACAAGCCCTACCTCTTTTCCTGTTCGTCGCTCTTGGCACGAGCCATCGCATCGGCCAGCTGCTGTTCGGGGAGCTTCCTGCGTCCACGGGAGATCGTCTTGATCAAGCCGATCACGAATACGGCGGCCAGTGCCAATCCGACGACGGCCGTGCCGATGTTCTCCCAGTCGGCCCGAACCCTGACGAGCAGTGTTTCGTCCTTCGGCAGGGCGACGTCATCGGTGGCGACCATCTCGATCGTCGTCGGTACGTCGGCGTTGGCCAAGCCTTCGACGGGAACGTCGACGCGCATGGTCTCCTGGGAGGGCACGATGACTGTCTTGGTCGGTTCGGCTCGCAGTTGGGGGGTCTTCGGTTTCATCCGGATGCGCATCTTCGCCTCGGCAGGGGAATCATTGACGATCGTGACTGGGATGGTCGTCTTCTCGCCGGTGACCAACAGCACTGAGGAACCCTTCTCGAGGTAGAGGCTGTTCCTCACCTTCTCACTCGAAGCCTGGGCATCGTCGGCGCAGCTCTTTGCACTGCCCTCCAGGGTCCACGCCACCGAGGTGCAGCTGAGCAGCTCACGGTCCAGCCGTGTATTCGCACTCGGCGGGTCAGAGAACACACTGTTGAACTTCTTCTGCGTCGCCCGGGTTTGGCTGAGGCTCTGCACGGCCTTGGTTCCGATGCTCTTCGGCTTCGTGCCCGTCTGCAGCAGACCGCGGGGCACGACGTCGGTGTCGAGGAGATCATCGATACCGGTCGGATCGACCCACGGTGCGTCTGCGAGGGCCCCGACCGTCTTCTCCCAGTTCGCCGAGGCTGCTGTGCGTGGCATAGGCACCAACAGGTGCCGTGTCCGGTAGGGGGCTTCTGCTTGGATCGCAGCAGTCGTCGCGACCAGTTCTGAGATGCCGGATGCCGGATGCTCAGAGCCGATGATCTGGGCGCTCTGGTGTTCCAAGGCCGAGTCGGTGATCAGGGTGTCGATCGATGACTTCGCATCCGCGGTGATGCGGGTCTTGGAATGGGCGTTGTCGTGAATGCCTGCCAGCGACGGCTGCTGTTTGTTGCTGAGGATCACGGTCTCATCACCCGCCTTGGCGAAATCACCGAGCTGATCGCGTTGCGCGGAGCCGTCGACGGGCCACGCGACGTTGGTCTTTGCCTTCGGCAGGACATCTTTGACGATCTTCCTCTGTTTCTGCGCGAATGTGCCCAGGTTCTTCAGATCGCTGTTCAGCAGTGATGCCTGATCAGGGTCGCCGTAGGGCAAAGCGATGACGGTGTGTTTCTCCGCCTTTTCGAGGAAGTCGCGGTACCAGGTGTCGAGGCGTTTGCGCTGCTCTTCCTGCGCCTTTTCTTCGTCGGCACTGAGCCCATCGGGGCCACCCTGGTCATTGGAGTTCGCATCGGGGTCGGCATCTTGGGCATCGGGCCCTGTGGCAGGTGTTTCAGTGCTCTCTGGCGATGATGTCTTGGTCTCCTCGGGTTCCGATCCGTCATCTTCCGCCGGTGGTTCGGCTACAGCCGATTCGAAGGAGGCGATGATCCGGGGGTCGAGTGCGATGCCCACTCCGGGGGTGTCGAGGATATTCATGATCGCGGTCAGGGAACCGCCCTTGCCGATCGCCTTGTCGAGGTCCTTGGGGTCGATGATGCCGTCAGCGGTGTGAGCCGGAAGCGTGACCGGGGCAAGGATGCTGACCTTGGTCTTGTCGAACTTCGGACTCGGGTACCAGGTGGAGAAGCCGACTTCGGAGGCCACGCGCCCGGTGGCATCATCGAGCTGCACGCTCAGACCGCGCGGGCCCCAAGCCGAGACCGGAGAGGACTTCTGCAGCCCGAGTTGCTCCGCAGGCACGGAGACTGTGAACTCTGAGGAGGACCCGGCCGCGATCTCATCGTCGAACGCGGTGTCCACAGCAGTCATCGGGTCGGATTTCTTGGCTGAGTCCTGTGCCGCCTTCTCAGCTTTCTCAGCCTTCTTGCGGGCATCGGGACCGTTGTCCTTGAGGCCGGCGATCCTGCGGTTCTGGGACTGGTCAGTCTTCCAGTTCTCGATCTGGCGTCCGGAATCGAGCTTCTGCGTGGACATCGCCAGATTCAGATCAGGGTCGGAGATCGCATGATCTGTGGGATTCGTGATTGTTCCGCGCACCTTGAGCGTGCCCTTCTCATCGACCCAGGGCGTGACCTCGTCGAGGGTGATGGAGACCTTGGAGCTCGTGGCGGCGGCCGAGGGACTAGCCCCCATCAGCGGGACAGCGAAAACTGACCCTGCGAGCAGGAAGACTGTGCTCAGCAGGGCGAAGAGGAAACGCATATGACTGATGGGTTTCACTGCTCCAATCGGGCGACCATCGGGCGGGCGGCGGCAACGATGCGACGCTCATTGGCGAATGAGAGCCGGGAGCGCAGATCTTTGAAGGGAATCCACGCAGCGTCGATCGCTTCCTGGTCAGGATCATTATCCACGGTCAACGTCCCGGAACGCGCACGCAGCAGAAAGTGGTGGACGAGTTTATGGACACGTATTCCGGTCACCGTGAACCAGTAGTCGACGGTGCCCAGGGGGCAGATGATCTGTCCGAGGATGCCTGTCTCCTCTTCGATCTCACGTCGAGCCGCCTCGGCGGGGGTCTCGATTCCTTCGAGGTGCCCCTTGGGAAGGCACCACTCGATTCGTCCTGCCCGGTTGATCCGGGCGATCACGGCCACGGTCAGTTCCGGGCGTGTGAAGTCGACGACGATGCCCCCGGCGGAAATCTCCTCTACCGTGGTGCGACGGGACGCTCTCGGTCCCGGCTTGGGCATCGGTGTGGTCATTCTCCTACCTTAGTAGGCGATTCTTGGAAGTGTCGTCGGGCGCGCTCCCGGTAGGCTGGACTCGGCTGTAGATGAGTCGTCTCCGATCGGAACGGCACGGTAGAACACGAAGGAGCTCGGTGGACCCGAAGACCGCGCACGCCCGTCTGTACGACAAACTCGATGAGCTCGAGCACATTCTCGGGCCCCTGGGCACACGCTTCGCCGCGGCTGGATTCGAACTCGCACTCGTCGGCGGATCCGTCCGCGACGCACTGTTGGGCCGTCCGATGCCCGACCTCGACTTCACCACGGATGCGCACCCCGACGACATCCTCGCCCTCATCTCCGACTGGGTGGACACACACTGGGACATCGGCCGCGAATTCGGGACCATCGGCGCCATCAAGTCCGGTGTGCAGATCGAGATCACCACCTACCGCGCCGAGGCCTACGACCCGGATTCACGGAAGCCGACTGTGAAATTCGGCACAGATCTCGACGCCGACCTCGTCCGTCGTGACTTCACGATCGGCGCGATGGCGATTCGCCTGCCTGCGAAGACCTTCGTCGACCCCCATCAGGGTTTCACCGACCTGATCGAGGGTGTCATCCGGACCCCGGGCACGGCCGCTGATTCGTTCTCCGATGATCCGCTGCGCATGATGCGCGCCGCGCGTTTCACCGCTCAGCTCGGTCTTGATCCCGTCGCCGAGGTGGAAGCGGCGATGCGTGACATGGCCGATCGGATTGCGATCATCTCCGCCGAACGCATCCAGGTGGAGCTGTTCAAGCTCATGACGGGCATCGATCCGGCTGCGGGCATCGATCTGCTGGTGCGCACCGATGTTGCCGATCATGTTCTGCCCGAGGTTGCGGGCCTGCGGTTGGAGACCGATGAACATCACCGCCACAAGGACGTCTACCAGCACTCACTGACCGTGCTGCGCCAGGCCGTCGAGCTCGAAGAGCAGTATGCGGCGAAGCAGCGCGAGGCTGGAATGAGTCCCGATGACCCCAACCGCCTCGTTGTGCCGGACTTCGTCGTCCGGTTCGCGGCGCTGATGCATGATGTCGGCAAACCCGCGACCCGCAGGTTCCTGCCAGGTGGGGCCGTCACCTTCTATCACCACGATGCTGTCGGTGCGAAGCTGACTGCAAAGCGGATGAAGGCGCTGCGCTTCGACAAGGACACGACCAAGGCTGTTGGTCGTCTGGTGGAGCTGCACCTGCGTTTCTACGGCTACGGCGATGCCGGGTGGACCGATTCTGCGGTGCGCCGCTATGTCACCGACGCAGGTCGACTGCTCTCACGTCTGCATATCCTGACCCGGGCAGATGTGACCACCCGGAACAAGAAGAAGGCCGACCGACTCTCTTTCGCCTACGACGATCTGGAACATCGGATCGAGAAGCTGAGCGAACAGGAAGAACTCGCCGCGATTCGTCCCGACCTCGACGGTCGGCAGATCATGGCCATCCTCGACATCAAGCCCTCACCGCTGGTGGGCAAGGCCTACAAGCATCTGCTCGAGGAGCGGATGGAACACGGTCCGCTGGGTCCTGAGCGCGCCGAAGAGGTTCTGCGTCAGTGGTGGGCCGAGAACGGGCCAGCTGAGAATGGGTCGGCCGATTACGGGTCGGCCGAACAGCCCTAGGCACCACCCCGCCTGTTGTGCTCCTCACCTCTACTGATAGCTTCGTTAATCGCGTATGTTTGTGCTCGTCGTCACATGATGTGGCGCGGGCTACGAGGTGAGGAGACCATGATGAACGTGACCGACGAATTCCGGGCAGCCAGAGACAAACTGATCGAACTGCGAAGTGACCACGAAGCCGCTGGTCAGGGCTTCGAATGGCCGCGTTTCGACCACTTCAACTTCGGCATCGACTGGTTCGACAAGGTCGCTGAGGGCAATGACAGCCCCGCGCTGTGGATCGTCGAACAGGATGGTTCCGAGGGCAAATGGAGCTACGCCGAGCTCTCTCGTCGCTCGAATCAGGTGGCGAACTTCCTTCGTCGGGCAGGTGTGAAACGCGGCGACCACGTCATGGTCATGCTCAACAACCAGGTCGAGCTGTGGGAGACCATGCTCGCCGGGATCAAGATGGGCGCGGTCCTCCTGCCCGCGACCACTCAGCTGGGGCCCATCGACCTCAATGATCGGGTCGATCGCGGCAAGGCCGAGTTCGTCGTCGCCGGACCTGAGGATGCCGCGAAGTTCGACGATGTAGAGGCCGAGGTGGTGCGCATCGTCGTCGGTGGCGAGGCAAAACGTCAGCAGGACTACAGCTACGTCGATGCCGATGACGAGGAAGTCAGCTTCGACCCGCAGGGCTCCTCCCGCGCCGACGATCTGCTTCTCCTCTACTTCACCTCGGGCACGACCTCGAAGGCGAAGATGGTCGCGCATTCCCACGTGTCCTACCCCGTCGGCCACCTGTCGACCATGTACTGGATGGGCCTGACTCCCGGCGACGTCCACCTCAATGTGGCATCACCCGGCTGGGCCAAGCACGCCTGGTCGAACATCTTCACCCCGTGGATCGCCGAGTCCTGCGTCTTCCTCTACAACTACACACGCTTCGACGCGAATGCGCTGATGGAGACCATGGACCGGGTGGGTGTCACGAGCTTCTGTGCTCCTCCCACCGTGTGGCGCATGCTCATTCAGGCGGACCTCAGCCATCTCAAAACCCCGCCGACCAAGGCCCTGGGTGCAGGCGAACCCCTCAACCCGGAGGTCATCGACCGGGTCAAGCAGGAGTGGGGCGTGCTCATCCGCGATGGATTCGGTCAGACGGAGACGACTCTGCTGGTCGGCAATTCCCCCGATCAGGAGCTCAAATACGGTTCCATGGGCAAGGTGCTGCCCGGCTATGACGTGGTGCTCATCGATCCTGCGACTGGTGAAGAGGGCAACGAGGGTGAGATCTGCCTTCGCCTCGATCCTCGCCCGATCGGACTGACCAGCGGGTACTGGTCCAATGAGGAGAAGACCGCAGAGGCCTTCGCCGACGGTGTCTATCACACCGGTGACGTGGCCGAGCGCGACGAAGACGGCTACATCACCTACGTCGGGCGTTCCGATGACGTATTCAAGGCCAGCGACTACCGCCTGTCCCCGTTCGAACTCGAGAGTGTGCTCATCGAACACGAGGCCGTCGCCGAGGCGGCTGTGGTCCCTTCGCCGGATCCTGTTCGTCTCGCGGTGCCCAAGGCCTACGTCGTCGTGGCGGGCGGTTTCGAAGCCGATGCTGAGACAGCGCGGTCGATCCTTGCCTACTGCCGCGAACACCTCGCTCCCTACAAGCGAATCCGTCGACTCGAGTTCACCGAACTGCCGAAGACCATCTCCGGCAAGATCCGTCGTGTCGAACTCCGCGCCCGCGAAGACCAGCTCCACCCATTCAGCGGTGAACCTGCCGTCGAAGGCCAGGAGTATGCAGATACGGACTTCGATCTCAAGAGCTGAGGCCGTTTCCCTGCCGGCCAGTGTGCACGGTTCTGTGTTCGTGTATGCACAGGTCTGTGTTCAGGGTGGGGCCGGCAGGGGCGCTGATAGTTGAAAATGTGGCTAAATGTGAGCAATTCGCCACTTGATGTGGTCGATGCCGCGGTGTAACGGTAAAATCCCTGGTGAGAGCGGATATACAACGCTACTTATATGTGCTGGTAGGTAACAAGTGGGGTGAGTGGGCGCTGGATTCAGGGTATTTTCACTCTGTTCCAAAGAATGCGTGCCACACTGAACTTCACGTGTGACCTTATCGAACCTCGTCGCCACGCAATGCGGCAGGCAAACTGACCTGGAGGACCTTGGGTGGCTAAGGGACAAAGACAAGCCAAAACCAGAGGCAAGAAAACAAAGAATATTCTTAACTATCCGCGCACAGGTGTGAGCGGATGGACGCGTTTTCTGCCCAGTATCCGGCTGCTCGTCGTGGGCGGGCTCAGCATCATCATCGCTTTGTGCGTGCTGTTCTCCATCGGCTATGCCGTCACAGACGTCCCTGAGCCCAACATCGAGGCCACAGGTCAGACTTCGACCATCTACTACAACGATGGCAAGACTCCCATCGGCCAGTACAAGGTCCAGGATCGCAAGTCGGTGTCGAGCGATGAGATCTCCGAGCCGATGCGCAAGGCTGCCATTGCTGCCGAAGACACGTCGTTCTATGAGAACCGCGGAATCTCGATGAAGGGGCTCTCCCGTGCCGTTGTCGGTGTCGCGACGAACAAATACGCCGGCGGCGGTTCGACGATCACACAGCAATACGTGAAGAACTTCTACCTGACCAATGAACATTCTCTGGACCGCAAGGTCAAGGAGATGTTCATCTCCCTCAAGATCGACCAGCAGCAGAGCAAGGATGACATCCTTGCCAATTACCTGAACACGATCTACCTGGGACGCCGGTCTTACGGCATCGAGGTCGCCAGCCAAAACTACTTCGACAAGTCGGCGAAGGACCTCGATGTCAGCGAATCAGCATTGCTGGCCGCGATGATTCAGCGCCCCGGGGCAGCTGACCCTGCAGACAATCCGGAGGCCTACCAGGACCGATTTGACTACGTTGTGAAGTCGATGACCGACGAAGGCTTCATCACCGAGGAACAGGCCGCCAAGGTCAAGATGCCCAAGGTGAAGGAAGCAAGCAAGGAAGAATCCCTCAAGGGCCAGAAAGGCTACATGTGGGAATACGTGCGTCGCGAGGCCCTGCGCAAGCTCGACATCGACGAGGCTCAGCTGGACCGCGGTGGATACAACATCACCACCACCTTCGACAAAGACCGGATGAAGGAAGCCGAGAAGGCGATCAAGAACCTGCCGCCCGATCAACCCGAGGGCCTGCAGGCAGGTTTGGTCTCGATCAACCCGGACAGCGGTGGAATCGAAGCATTCTACGGCGGTAAGAACTACTTGGATCAGGCGTTCAACGTCTCGACTCAGGGCCACGCCCAGGCCGGTTCGACGTTCAAGCCCTTTGCTCTTGTGGCTGGATTGGAGAACGGCGTGCGGCTGACCGACATGTATCCCGGCAGCCCGACGACCTTCAATGCCGATGGCACCACGTGGACGCCACACAACTTCGGCAATTCCAGCTATGGCCCTGTGAGCTTGCTCAAGGCGACGCAGTCGTCGATCAACACGGCTTATGCAGCGCTCAACATTCAGGTGGGGCCCGATAAGACGGTCGATGTTGCCCAGCGGGCAGGCCTGAGCGGAAACTGCACAGATAAGCAGATGAAGACGGGCGACACCCGGAACTGCACTATCGGTCTGACACCCAACATGTCGAACGTGCTGGGCACACCCAGTGTGAAGGTCGTCGACATGGCCAACGCCTATTCGACTTTCGCCTCGAATGGGGTCAAGCATGACGCTCACGCGATCAAGAAAGTCACTCAGGGCGAGGACGACGAGGAAGTCTTCAAGTCGGAGACCAAGGGCAAGCGCGTCTTCGATAAGGCGGTCGCAGCGGAAACCTCCTATGCACTGAGCCAGGTCATCAACGGCGGCTCGGGCAGTTATGCACAGCAGCTCGGTCGACCTGCAGCCGGTAAGACCGGTACTACCAGTGATAACCAGGCTGCATGGTTCTCGGGTTACACGCCGAACCTGGCGACCTCGGTTGTCCTCTACCGTGAGGTCGATGGCAAGTCGGTGTCCATCGGTGCTTACGGCGGACGCGGTCAGGTCACTGGTGGCTCCTTCCCGATCCAGGTATGGACCGAGTACATGAAGGCAGCCCTCCAGGGCGAGAAGGTCGAGCAGTTCCCCGAGCGCGGAGAACTGCCGGACAAGCCGAAGCCCAAGAACACGAATGAGCCGGTCGCCCCTGCTCCGAAGCCGAAGCCCACGTCACCCAGCGGCAGCGATGGCGGAGACGGATCCGATAAGAAGGCTCCGATCGACAAGCCGAGCGAGAAGCCCAAGGACGACGAGGACAAGGGCAAGGATAAGGACAAGGACAAGGATAAGGACTCCGACGGATCGAAGGATTCGAAGGACGACGGCAAGGACTCCAAGGGGTCCGATGACGGCCGCGAGGACAACGGTTCTTCGAAGGACGGCGACGGCGGCTCTAAGAACGGGGACGACGGCAACGGTGGTTCAAAGAACGGAAACGGGTCCGACAAAGGAAGCGGTTCGGATACCGGTGGCGGGAACGACGGTGGCGAGGAAGGCGGGTCATCCAATGGTGATGGCTCCGGCGGCTTGCCGACCAAACTGCCAGAGCCTGGAGACGACTAACCTCTAGCCATGCCCAATCAGTCCAGTACCCGGATCGCCGAGCCTCTGCTCGGCGGTCCGGTCGGCATTCATCTCGCGTCAGCGGGCGCACGGTTCCGACGCGGTCAGGCGTACATTTTCGCCGGAATCCTCGGTCTCACGACCTTCCTCGCGCTCGCCCTGCAGGGCCCCTGCATGAGCTCGGGCTACGAACAGCCGTCCGCCTCGGCGAGGATGTGTGCCGGGCCCTTGTCCGCAGCATTCCTCGGGCAGGTCAACCCTGAAGAAGCTCTGGGACGCTCCCACGGAGGGATGGCGGGACTGGCGGCACTCGATTCCCGCTTCGTGCAGCTGCTGAAGCTTGTGACCGATGATGTCACCGTGTTCATGGCCATCGTGCTCCTCATCAACGTCATCGCCTTCGCCGCCCTCGGCGTTGCACTTCTGGTCCTGGCCCGACAGCGGGCTTGGCTGGTTGCCGCCTTCGCCTCACCCGTCATTCTCTTCACCCTGGGGTCGACCTTGGATCCCGTGGCGCTGGCACTGAGCGTCTGGGCAATGGTCATCTTCGTCGGTTCCTCGCCGTTGACCTCTCGCCCGTGGCTATCCGGGGTTCTGCTCGGACTGGCCGCATTCATCAACCCGCTTGCCCTGCTGGTTCTTCTCGCACTCAGCCTGGCCGGCCCGCGTCCGGCCGGAAGATTGTGCCCACAGGACCCGCGGATGATGCTGGCCACCGCCACAATCACCTCGGCGATCATCCTCGTCCTCGATGGCAGTGCCATCGAACGGATCGTCCACTGGATGGGGGACGCAGTCGACGGCGGATCATTCACCTCGATCCTGGTCATGGCACGTCTCGGAACCGCCGAGGTGTGGGCACCGGTGTGGATCATCGGCAGCGCGGGCGTCATCGCCGCAATCGCCATCTCGCTGTACATGGTGCGAAGAACGGGACTCGACCCGGCCGTCGCAGCCTGCCTCCTCATCGGCGGCTGCCTGCTGCTGGCCCCTGGGATGATGCCCTGGAACAGCCTCTGGATCCTGCCGTTCTTCGCGCTCACAGTCCGTCGCTGGTGGGTGCTCATCATCTGGGCACTGGCAGAAACGGCCTTCGCCATTGCCATCCACCTCGGCGATGTCAACGCTTACGAATCGGGCAAGGGCCTCGAGCCTACCTTCGTCGCACTGGTGACCCTTCTCCGGCTGCTGGCCCTCGTCGCCGTCGTCATCTGTGCTGGTGAGAATCTGTACCGTAGACGGATCCGCGGTCGACTGCGCAGAATAGAGCCACCTCGGCGAGCCATCGGTGACGTTGACGGTGACCAAGCTGCGGTCAGTGGGCAAGAGCACGGGAATCCGACATGACACCACAGGTGCGCGTCCACTAGACTGTGTAGGTCTGTTCCCATTTCACGACCATCGTGGGGGCTGGAACGGATATGCATATACCCTCCTGCCATGGAACGACCATGGCCGTGAAGACCAGAGGAGGTGGGTGGCACATGCGTCATTATGAACTCATGCTCATTCTTGACAACGAGCTCGAAGAGCGGACGTTGGCTGACACCGTGGACAAACTGATCAAGGTTGTCCCGGCTGAAAACGGAACCGTCGACAACGTGGACATCTGGGGACGCAGGCGTTTCGCCTACGACATCCAGAAGAAGTCCGAGGGCTACTACGTCGTGGTTGATTTCCACGCCGAGCCTACAACGACCAAGGAACTCGATCGCCAGCTCGGACTCAACGAGTCCGTCCTGCGCACCAAGATCCTCCGCCCAGACGCCAAGTAATAGCGTCAAGCACCTCGTTTCAAGGAGCAGTCAATGGCAGGCGAAACAGTCATCACGGTCGTCGGGAACCTGACAAGTGATCCCGAACTGCGCTTCACACCTAACGGTGCTGCGGTCGCAAACTTCACCGTGGCTTCGACGCCGCGTATGTTCGACCGTCAGTCCAACGAGTTCAAGGACGGGGAAACCCTGTTCCTTCGCTGCTCGGTGTGGCGTGAGATGGGCGAAAACGTAGCCGAATCCTTGCAACGTGGTACTCGGGTCGTCGTTCAGGGCCGCCTCAAGTCGCGGTCCTTCGAAACCAAAGAGGGCGAAAAGCGCACCGTCATGGAACTGGATGTCGACGAAGTCGGCCCCAGCCTGCGACGCGCCACCGCCCAGGTGACGAAGAACGAACGCAGCGGAGGCGGATTCTCCGGCGGCGGTAACTTCGGCGGACAGCAGCAGGGCGGAGGCGCCCAGCAGGGTGGCTTCTCTCAGCAGCAGTCCTCGGGCTGGGGCAACAACCCGCAGCAGGGCAACCCACAACAGGGTGGCTCGCAGCAGGGTGGTCAGCGCCAGGGTGGTTACGGCCAGGGGAACAACGCACCGGCGAACGACCCGTGGGCATCATCGAGTCCACAGGGCGGCAACGGCGGCTGGGGTAACCCGGGCGCCGATGAGCCACCGTTCTAAACACGTTCAAGACATTTCGTAAATCAGGAGATACTCATGGCCAAGCCAGAGATCCGGAAGCCTATCAAGAAGAAGGCTAATCCGCTCAAAAAGGGCGAAGCGGCGAAGATCCACTACAAGGACACCGCTACGCTCCGTAAGTTCATTTCCGACCGCGGCAAGATCCGTGCTCGTCGCGTCACCGGCGTGACCGTGCAGGAACAGCGCATCATCGCAAAGGCCGTTAAGAACGCCCGCGAGATGGCTCTTCTGCCCTACTCGAGCACTGCTCGCTGATCGGAGGGAGAGAACATGCCTAATCGCAAAGTTATTCTGAACCAGGAAGTTGATGGTCTGGGAGCCGCCGGCGACATCGTCGAGGTTCGCGCCGGATACGCACGTAACCTGCTGCTGCCCCGTGGCTGGGCATCTGCATGGACCGCGGGTGCGGAGAAGCACGTGCTTGCTCTCCGCAAGGCTCGTCAGGCCAAGCAGATCGCCGACCACGATGATGCAGTCAAGGTCAAGGCACAGCTGGAATCCTCCAGTGCACGCATCGAGCTCAAGTCCGGTAAGAACGGTCGCCTCTTCGGCGCCGTGACCCCGGCACTCGTGGCCGAAGCACTGCACACCGCAACCGGACACGATTTCGATCGCCGTCAGGTCGCACTGCCTGCTCACGTCAAGACCTCCGGCAGCTACACAGCTACCGTGCGCGTCAACGACGAGATCACCGCGAACGCCAAGTTCGAGGTCGTCGGCAAGGCCTGATGCTTCCGCAGCGAGTCTGGCCGACCCTCGGTCAGCCCGGCTCGTAGTCGAAAGCAGAGCTTAACGTCGAGGGGACACTTTATAGAGTGTCCCCTCGACGTTTTTGTATGCTCTCGACGTTTGGGGGTGCGTGGTGCGTCCTCTAGGGGCCATTTTGCAGGGAGAAGAAGTTCGATCTGAGCGACTCAGATCAAACTTCTTCTCCATCGAAATCCATTGACGCTGAGGATTCTGTTGACCCTAGTCAATACTTGATCGCTTCGGGTGGCGGGAACTCCGTGTAGATCTCGTCATCGGCTGGTGCCAGTTCGAGATAGCTGGGGCTGTCGTCGTCGACGAACAGCAGCAGCATGTAACCGTCGACGGTGGCATCGAGGATGATCCGTTCGACGTAGTCGCCGAGTCCGCCAGCGTCATCTCTGTTCTCATCGTCGACTCTGAGCACTGGGCGCATGCCGATCGACGGGCAGTGCCCGCAGTCGCACGGATTAGTCACGACAACCTCGGCGAGGTTCGATTCCCACACCGAGCGCTGTTGAGGCGTGATTGGAGTGGGTGGGTCCCATCCCTGCTTCTGCACGTCCGTGAAGTCCGCGTAGTCGTCTTCGCTGGGTTTCGTGACTGCATGATGAATCACTGCTAAGGCAGTCTCATGCTCTCGTGGCGTCAACGGGCGGTGCATGAGTCCAGGCTACCAAGCAGGCTGTCCCAGCATGAGGCCTCGAACAAGAGTCAGGCTGCGGAACAGTACAAACGATGCAACCCATGTACTGTTCCGCAACCTGACGAGCAGTGCGATTGTGCCGAGGGAGAGCACGGCGCCTACTCTCAGTGGGCGTCGCTGTCGGAATTCGTGCTGAGGTCGGTGATCAGGTTGCCGATGAACGATTCGCAGGCCACGATCTGGTCGAGCTCGATGAACTCATCAGGTGCGTGGGCCTGAGCGATGTCGCCAGGGCCGCAGACAACAGTGGGAATGCCCGCGTTGGAGAATAATCCCGCTTCGGTGCCATAGGTGACCTTGTCATCACTGACCACTCCGCCCCACTGACCGGCCAGGGCAACGATGTCCGCGTCAGCAGGAGTCTCGCAGCCGGGAGCAGCAGCCTCAACGGTGAAGTCGACGCGGGTGCTCTCGTTATCTGCGCGCATCATGCGTTCGAGGCGGGCCGCCTCGTCGCGGAATCGTTGGACCAGGGCTTCGCGGTCCACGGAACCCAGCGACCGGAATTCGAACTGCACGCTCGCCTCGGCGGGGATCGTATTGACGGCGATACCTCCGCTGATCGTATTCACCGTGACCGTGGTGAAGGGCACGACATAGTTCTCATCGAATGGACCCTCAGTGCGGAACTCGGCGGCGACCGCATGGACGAAACTGACGAACTCGGCCGCGTAGGCAATCGAGTTCACGCCTTCTGGAGTCAGCGAAGAATGTGCAGCGACGCCATGAAAGTCGACACGGAAGACGTTCATCGACTTGTGGCCGCGCACCACTCGCATGCTCGAGGGCTCACCGACGACACAGCCGCGTGGGGCCAGGCCCGCCTCGGTGATCTTGTCCACGAGGTCGATCGCACCCACACAGCCGATTTCTTCGTCATAGGAGAGGGCGAGGTGGATGGGTTCCTTGAGTTTTGCGGCCGTCAGCTCAGGCAGTTTGGCGAGGATGACGCCGATGAAGGACTTCATGTCTGCGCTGCCACGGGCGTAGAGCTTGCCGTCCCTGACCTGCGGAGTGAAAGGATCGCTCGACCAGTCCTGACCGTCGACGGGCACGACATCGGTGTGCCCGGACAGGACGATACCGCCTGTGGTCGATCCGTCGGCGGCCGGCAGTGTGGCCAGCAGGTTTGACTTGGTGCCTTCGGCATTGGGCACAAGCTGAGATGCGATGCCTGCGGCCTTGAGGCGGTCGACGACATGGTCGATGAGGGGGAGATTCGTGTCCCGGCTCGTGGTGTCGAAGGTGATGAGATCGGTGATCTCGGAAATGGTGGCCTCGGCCGGTTGTGCTGGCACGGCTGCTCCTGACTGTACGGGGGTGAACCGTCCGGTCAGCCTGAAGCGGAAACCTGGTCGGATCCCTCCCGTGCGGGACAGCGGTGACCAGACCCCAACAGACTACGTCCGAAATGTCGATGAGACAGAAATATCTCGTCATCTGGGACTTGCTGTCTATGGGTGCAAGCGATGTAGGACGTGGGTTGAGAGGGATGGCGTCAGCTTGAAGGACTGGCGAGAATGAGCTGCGCATCGTTGTGAGCGCTGAGTCCGCTGTCTGGGATGACTGCAGCCATCTCGGCGAACATCTGGTCCCGTTCTGCCGGCTCCATGGTCAACTGCGCTGAGTGGGTGAAGACCATTGACAGCCACGAATCTCGGGAATAGGCCAATGATTCCTCGAATGTCAGCTCCTCGGCATCGAACCCATTGGTCTTGAGTTCACTCAGCACAGGATGTTCCTCGTTTGACCGCTCAGACGATGGTGCGGGAGGTGGTGAGAATCTATTCATTATCAGAGCCAGGGCGCTACCCGTCTCTCCGCTTGCCTGGATATCATTCCAGGCCAGGGCTAGGGCCCCTCGTGGATTGAGAGCCTGTGCGATCTGGGGAAGGGCAATAGCCGGGTCGACCCAATGGAACGATTGTCCGAAGGCGATGATGTCAAAAGTGCGTCCAGCGGGATCCCAATCCTCAAACGTCGATTTCTCGACGACGAGACCCTTTCCCTTGGCGATACCTGCCATCTCCGAGTCGGGCTCAACGGCGAGAACCTCACAGCCTGCTTCCCGCAGCTGAGCAGCCAAGATCCCGGTGCCAGAGCCGACATCGAGCACGCGAGGCCCGTTGGAAGTCGATGAGTCGAGGATCTCCCGCACTAAGGCCTCAGGATATTGCGGGCGAAAGGCATCGTAGTTCTGAGCAACCTGACCGAAGGACTCTGCCCGCTGGCGCTGTTCGTAATATGCCATGAAGTGAGCCTAGCGGGGCGCAGCTCAATTCAGAGGGAGAAGAACCTCGATCTGAGCGTGCGAAATCGGGGTTCTGTTACCTGCAAATCGCTTGGTACCCCCAAGAATTGCTGCGCGCCCCCACGAATCGCTATGAATCCGTGGGCTTACTGGTGGAGATGGCTGAGTCGGTTGCCGGGTACGTGACGTTTTCGTCCTTATCGACAACGGCTGCGGCGCTGAGTTCAGCGGCAGTCGTCTGGTTCTTGCCCATGATGTGGCTGACTGAGAAGTCGTGGGCGAGTAGGTTGTCGGCGATGATGCGCCGATGACAGCGCCACCACACCGCCTCAGAGCACATGAGGACGCAACGACTCTTCGCGCCCCATCCGAGCAGCTGGTCGAAGTCGTGACGGAACTCCTCGGTCAGGGTGTGATCGGCATAGTTGTGGAAGCTGCGGTTCTTCCACCATCCGTTGACGTCGAAGTCGATGTCATGATTCACCGGGCGTCTGCCTGTCAGCCCCTCGAGGCGCCGGAGTCTGATGCCCGCCTCGGCCAGGTCATCGACGAGGGTATCCGCATTGAACTGGGGAAACTTGTTCGATCCGGGCAGCTTGCGGACGTCGACGACCACCTCGGCGGAATTCTCGGTCAGGAGTTCGATGAATTCCTCGAGGGAATGAGTCGAATGCCCGATGGTGAAGAACCGTGGATCAACCGGTTGCGAATCGGTCACTTCTTGCTGATCCGGTGGAGCGAACTGCCCTTGTGAGCGGCGATGTGATCGGTCTTGTCGCTCTTGATCTCGTACTGCGGCTCGTCCTTCGACGCCCGACGGTTGTGGCCCTTGTACTCGAAATCAGAAGTGTGGACCTTCGTGATCGTGCCCGAGACCTCGCCGGCCTCCGAATTCCAACCCACGTGATCGCCGACAGAGAAGTTCTCCGCCATGTCATCCTCCCCAAAATCGTCGAATGCTCTTCTCCCCATACAAGCATGTTGGGGGGCGAGGATGTCAGGGTGCGGAGTCCGCGACTCAGGTTCTCAGGCTCAGCACAGCCTGCCGATGACCATCTTGGGCAGGGACTTCGCTAAAGTCGATGACAGGTGACAAGGGGGAAACGATGTCGATCGAAAAAGCACCA
Organism: Brevibacterium sp. 239c; assembly: GCF_900169365.1. Classification (GTDB taxonomy): domain Bacteria; phylum Actinomycetota; class Actinomycetes; order Actinomycetales; family Brevibacteriaceae; genus Brevibacterium. Next base: position 132,541 of record NZ_FXZH01000008.1, on the reverse strand, counting down.
TCTGTGCCGCGCTTCGGCGGTCCGAGCGAACTGACGCCGGAGGATCAGGAACGGGCGCGGGGTCTGCGCAAGATGCGGACGCTGGCACTGTCACTGCTCATCCTCGCCACCCTCATCTTCCTTATCACCCACATCTTCACCGACAACACCGGAGTCTGGGGATTCGTCTCCCGCGCTTCTGAGGCCGCGATGATCGGTGCGATCGCCGATTGGTTCGCCGTCACCGCGCTCTTCCGTCACCCGCTGGGTCTGCACATTCCTCACACAGCGATCATTCCGCGCAAGAAGGACACCTTGGGCGCGAGCATGTCCGCGTTCGTCGCCGCGAATTTCCTCCACGCCGAGGCGGTGTCGACGAAGATCCGATCCGCCCAAGTCTCCCACCGCGCCGGTGAGTGGCTGAGCAGGTCCGCCAACCGTGACCTCGTCGTCGATCGTGCCGCCGGTGGACTCGAATATGTGCTGGCCCGCATCGATGACGATTCCGTGGTAACCCTGACCAGGAATGTCATCATTCCGCGCCTGGTCGCGACCCGCAAGACTCCGGTGTTGGCCCAGCTTCTGCGCCAGATCGTCCTTGACGGGGCGCACCATAAACTTGTCGACCTCATCGTCGCCGAGGCGTACTCCTGGTTGAGTGACAATCCGCAGGTCATCGATGAGATCGTTCACAATCGGGCACCTTCCTGGATCCCCGAATTCGTCAACGAGCAGCTCTCCAACCGACTCCAGCGCGAGGTGCTCGGCTGGGTCGCCGACGTCCGCGACAACGAATACCACAAGGCGCGTCAGGCCCTCGATTCCTGGCTCGTCGATCTCTCCGACGACCTGAACTCGGATACTCCGCTGTCGGAGAAGGCCGAAGTCATCATCAACGACCTGCTCAGCCAGTCCGGGGTCGTCGACTCGGTGCTCGAGATCTGGAGCAGCCTCAAACAGCTCCTGCGTCAGGCCATCATCGATCCGAACGGTGAGGTGCGGGGACGGATCTCAGAACTCATCGGAGAGTTCGCCCAGCGGTTGCAGGCTGACTCGGAGTTTGCCGCCAAGATCGACGACCGGATCGCCACCACAGCTGGAGACCTGGCCGAGAGCTTCGGCCCCGAAATCGCCAGCGTCATCTCAGACACCATCGAACGCTGGGATGCGAAGGAAGCCGCCGAGAGGATCGAACTCTACGTGGGCAAAGACCTGCAGTACATCCGGATCAACGGAACCGTGATCGGCGCCCTGGTCGGACTTCTCATCCACACGATCATTGTGCTGCTGCCTGGGTGAGGGCCTTTGCCGGCTTGAAAGCCGGACGTTCGATCTGAGCGCCGGATGGACAGCTTGAGGGCTGGTCGATCAGTTCGAGGCTGAGTCCACGGGTGCGCACAGTGCAGGAAGCAGGCTTGTCACCTGAGCTCTGATCCAGTCGACCGCACCCGATCGATCGGCGAGGAAATCGCGCAGAGTGCTCTCGAAGATGCCGTCGAACATCGAGTAAGCAGCGCGTGATTCGACCAATGGGCGGCCGTCACTGAGCTCTGCATAGCGGGAGACCACACGCCAGATCATGTCCTCGAGACCACGATCGATGTCATGCACATCGTCGCGAAGCACCTCCTGGAACATGCTCTGGGAGCGCAGGTCGTACCAGAGACGGTGCATTGACGGCTCTTCCGTCAGTGTCTGCACCAACTTGTCGGCGAATCCGGTGAGCAAACCCGCCGACGTGGTGGACTCCTGAACTACCGAGTCGTAGCGGTGCATGCACTGAGTCTTGTAATGCTTGACGCAGAAGACGATGAGTTCGGTCTTGTCGCGGAAATAGTAATGAACTACGCCGTGGCTGAATTCGGAGTTCGCTGCGATGTCGCGCAAGCTCGTCCGCGCATAGCCGAGCTCGCCGAGGGTCCGCAACGCGGATTCCGCGAGCGCTATTCGACGCTCGTCGTAACTGCCCGTGCCCCTCCTGCTGCGGGCAGCCTTCTGCTGAGTCTGGGTGCTTGCCACATCTCAATACTAGCCGCAGTCCATTTCTTGATCAATGGTCTGGACAGTTGGTCTTGACAGTTGTCAAGCTTGAATGTGACGCTTGTCTCGTCGCTTAAATCGCAGGCAAAGGAGCCGAAAATGTCACCGTACGATCTCACCGGGCGCAGAGCTTTGGTCACAGGTGGAGCGCAGGGCCTCGGCGAGTCATACGCTCGCGCCCTCTCTGCGGCAGGAGCCACAGTCGCCATCGCCGATCTGCAGGACCGAGGCGCCGAAGTCGCCTCGGAACTGGGCGAAGGCCATCACTTCGTCAGACTCGATGTGACAGACGATTCCTCATGGCAGGCGGCGATCGACTCAACGGTCGCGGCACTGGGTGGGTTGGACATCGTCGTCAACAATGCCGGACTGGAGATCACCAGCCTGATCACGGACATCAACCCTGATGACGCCAAGAAGATGCTCAACGTCAATGTGCTCGGCACGGTTCTCGGTCTCAAGCACGGTTTGCGTGCGATGCGCCCAGGCGGGCCGGCGGAAGGCGGAGGAACGATCATCAACGTCGCCTCCGTGGCGGCCACGATCGCCTTTCCCGGGATCTCTGTCTATTCCGCGACGAAGTCGGCAATCGACCGGTTGACCAGAGTGGCGGCAATGGAGAGCGGAAAGCTGGGATACGGAGTCCGAGTCAACTGCATCTTCCCCGGCCTGGTTCCCAACGCGATGGGTGCAGGACTGGCCAATGACGTATCGGAACTCGGGCTCTTCGACAGTCCAGACGCCGCTGTCGCCGCTGTTGTTGAGTTGACCCCGTCCGGTCGTCTGGGAGAGGAGAAGGACATCACCGATGCGCTGATGTTCCTGGCCTCCGACGAGTCACGATTCGTCAATGGAGCCGCCCTGCAGGTCGACGGCGGCATGGGCATGTGATGTCCGCACGCAGCTGATCATCCGGGACACATCCGACCACAATCCGCACCACGCTGACCATCATCCGCACATCTGAACACTATCCGCGAGAAGGAGACACTGATGTCCGAGCAGAAGAAGCCCGTCGTCGTATACGGGGCAAGCGGCTACACAGGACGAATCGTCTGTGAGTATCTGCGCCAATACGGTGTGCCGTTCATCGCCGCCGGACGCAGCGAAAAACGCCTGCAGGAATCGATGAACACCAACGTTCCCGGGATCGAGACCGCTGACTATGAGGTCAAGGCCGTCGACAACGAGGTCGGAGCTCTCACCGAATTGTTCTCCGGCGCCGAGGTTGTCATCAACACTGTCGGCCCGTTCAGCAAGTACGGCCCCATGGTCGTCGAAGCCGCCTTGGCTGCGGGAGCCCACTACTCCGACACCTCGGGAGAGCAGGACTGGCTGATCACCTGCGAGGAGCAGTTCGGTCAGCAGTTCGCAGAGAAGAACCGTCTGCTCTCACCGGGTCTGGCGCAGATGTACACGATCGGAGAGATCGCGGCCAACCTGTGTCTCGAGAAGCCCGGTCTGGACACCCTGGACATCGCCGTATTCTGGGGCGGGAGCCCGACGATCGCCTCGACGCAGACGATCCTCGTCAATGCCGCGACCTCCAAGGCGTACTACCTCGAACGCAATGCCTACAGCGAGTTCGACCCCAACGAGGGGCTGGTTCCGCTCGTCGTTCCCGGTCAGCATGAGCTCGCACAGTCCCTTCCCTGGGGCGGAACGAGCCACCCGGTCTGGTTCAAGAACGACCCGCGGGTTGCCAACGTCAAGGCCCAGGGCGGCGTGTTCAACACGGCGCTGATGAGAGGTGTGCCGGTCATCGTGGCCAATGCGCTCGAACAGACCAAGGACATGTCCGATGCCGAACGCGACAAGGTGCTCACCGAGACCGCGGCTCAGGTGATGAGTGAGATGCCACCGAGAGAGAACCCGCTGGTGAACAAGTCACTGGACTCGGTCCATGCCAGTGGGCCTTTGGGGCGTGCCCACTGTGTCATCCACGGCAACAGCAACTATCAGCAGACCGGTCTGCTCCAAGCCTACTTCGCTTACCACCTGACCCAGCAGGCACCTCGGCGGGTCGGCTTTGCTTCCGGATGTCAGGCATTCGGTCACGAAGCACTCCTCGGCGTGCTGCGGGAGTTCGGGCTGGTCGCCGAACCGGTGCTCACGGTCCAGAGCTGACAGACTGAAACCGACGCGAAGGAACGCAGATCATGAGACTCTCCGACTACCTCGACAAGGGTGCCTCCATCGACCCGCAGGCACCGTGCCTGACCACTGATGGAGTGTCGCGCAGCTACGAACAGGTGCAGTCGCTGTCTGCAGAGATCGCGGCAGGGCTTGCTGCCAGGCGAGTGAAACCTGGAGACAAGGTCGCCATCATCTCGAGTAATGATCCGACGGCCTTCACCTGTGTCTTCGGCATCTCTAGGATCGGTGCCGTGTGGTGTCCGATCAATCCTCGTAACGAGGCCCAGGAGAATCGTGAGCTACTGGAGCTCTCGGACTGCACGGTCGTGATCTTCGCGAGCGCCTACACGCAATTGGTCGACAGCATCCGCGCGGATCTGCCGATGATCCATACCTGGGTGTGCCTGGATGCCGAGCCCGAAGGAGCCCTCGGGTGGGAAGAGTTCCTCACCGCTGGAGACAACCGGCAAACTTCGGGCACACCCGTGGGCGATCTGGCGATGGTCGTCGGCACAGGGGGCACTACCGGTCGTCCCAAGGGAGTGATGTTGTCGAATCAGAATCTTGAGACGATGACCGCGCTCACCCTGATGTCCTATCCATTCACGAAGAAGCCCGTGTACCTGGCGATGGCACCGCTGACACACGCGGCCGGAGTTCTGTGCTTTCCTATCCTCTCGCTTGGCGGGGAGATCGTCATCATGCGCGGTGCCGACGTTGGAGCGTTCCTGGCCCATGTCGAAGAGCATGGAGTCACGCATTCGTTCCTGCCGCCGACGATCGTCTACATGATCCTCGCCGAGGCGGGGCTGGATTCCACAGATCTCAGTTCCCTCGAATGCCTGTGGTACGGGGCTGCCCCTATGTCTCCGGTGCGGTTAGAAGAGGCGATTGCGAGGATCGGTCCGGTCATGGCTCAGCTGTTCGGGCAGACTGAAGCGCCCATGATGATTTCGACGATGTCACCGCGAGAACATTTCCTGCCCGACGGGGCCCTGGCCAAGGACCGGTTGAGTTCGGCCGGGCGAGCCTCCCCGCTGTGCACCGTGGAAGTGATGTCTCCAGACGGCGAGATCCTGCCCAGAGGGCAACGCGGAGAGATCGTCGTTCGGGGATCCCTCGTCATGGAGGGCTACTACAAGAACCCCGACGCGACCGAGGAGGCGACGCGATTCGGATGGCATCATACCGGCGACATCGGCTATCTCGATGAAGAGAACTACCTCTACGTCGTCGATCGTGCCAAGGACATGATCATCACCGGCGGGTTCAACGTCTACTCCACCGAAGTGGAGCAGGCCCTGCTCTCCCACCCCGAGGTCCAGGACTGCGCTGTCATCGGTCTGCCCGATGAACATTGGGGCGAGATGGTCACCGCCGTGGTTCAGCTTCGCCCAGGTGGTGCGGTGACGACGGAGGAGCTGCGGGGGCACGTCAAAGCCCGGATCGGCAGCATCAAGACCCCGAAGCGCATCGATGCCTGGAGCGATCTGCCCAGGTCGAAGGTAGGCAAGGTCCTCAAGGTCGAGATCCGCAAGGCGTTGCTGAAGGACGAGACATCGATGTGAAATCGTGAACTAGGTGTGAAGCCGTGTGCCTTATCGCTGGACGTCGGTCCGTGGACAATCACTCAGTCCGCACCACCTGTTCCTTGAGTTGATCGGAGATGGTACGGGGCGCCCGTCCGAGGAGACGAGACAGGGTGGGATCGGGGTGCGCGAAATGGCCGCTTCGCGTTGCCTGGAACATCGTCAGAGTGAATCGTGCGGCAGCCTCGGGCACCCCGTTGGCCACTTCACCTGCAATCCATTCTTCGTCCTTGACAACGATTCGTTCGACAGGGCGGCCCGATAGTTCGGAGGCGCGTGCGGCGAAGTCAGCGAGAGTCACCGGTGAGGGCAGCGTGAGATTGACTTGGCCGTCGAAGGACGATGCGCTGGTCAATATTGTCGCGGCCGCTTCGCCGGCATCGCGTCGGTCGATCCACGAGAAGGGACCGTCGGCTGGTTTGGCGATCGTGCCCGTTGCCTGCCATGGTCCGAGCAGATCTCCTAGGTCTCCGTAGAAGCCATTGCGCAGTGCCGTCCAAGAGACGCCCGACTCGGCAAGGTACTGCTCGGTGGCAGCGTGAATTGACAGCGGAGGGTAGGGGGAGTTGAAACCGGTCCCGAGAGCGCTCGTGTACAGGATTCGTTGGGCTCCAACCTCGACTGCCGCGTCGATGGCTGTTCTGTGTTGTGTGATGACGTCCGCGGTGACATCACTCGAGGAGACGAGAAGCACCTGCTCCGCGTCGGCGAACGAGTGACGGAGCGCATCTGGATCGTCGTAACTTCCTTGTCTGACGCGAACGCCCTGGTCTGCCAGGTGCTGTGCGCGGTCGGGGTTGCGGACGCTGACACCGATGTCGCTCGGCGCAATCCGTTGGAGGAGATACTCCACAGTGAATCCGTTGAGAGCGCCCGTTGCTCCGGTCACGATGATCATTATGGCGACCTTTCGCTGAAGCCGGTCCGAGACCGGTGCTGATGGAGGCACCCCTTTCAAGTTGACTTATATGGTCAACTTAGTGCCGACATCCATCCTGCGGTAAAGTGACCAATGTAGTCAAGTTATGGAGAGAACAGGGGAGAGCTGAGGGTGGCTGATAGGAACTCTGGGCCGACGTTGCGTACGGATGCCCGCCGGAATGTCGCGCGGATCCGCGCTGCCGCAATCGAGGTGTTTCGCGTCGAGGGACTTTCGGCACCGCTGGAGAACGTCGCCGGTACCGCCCAGGTGAGCAAGGCGACGATCTTCAACAGGTTTGGCGGGCGGATCGGACTGATCGATTCCGTCATCGACGAGGTCGTCGCGACTAAGCTGAAGTCCGTGATTGATGACGCCCGCTCAGTTGCCGGTATCAGTGAGCGGATTCGATTCTACGTCGGTGCCATCCGCGAACTTCAATACCGACTGCCGGCGGTCAACGACGTTCTCCTGCAGGCGTTTCCTGCCTCGGGCCCACTCATGGAACTCTGTCACCTCGGGGGAAGCTTCCACGAGGAGCTGGTGCAGGATGGGCATGCGGCCAACGCTCTGGCCGAAGGGGTCACGTCGGATGACTTTCAAGCGATGGCCGTCGACAACTCACTCGCACTCAAGTACGGGGTTCGCCCTTCCAGAGCGGCCTACGAGCGGCGAACCGGATTGGTCCTCGACGGCATCTGCCAGCCTGCTCACGGCAGGTCAGGCTCGGCCTCTTCCTGGTGAATGAGCTGGATCAGGTTGCCGACGGTGTCGTCGAGGACTGCTGTGGTGACCGGGCCCATCGTCGTCGGTTCCTGAACGAAAGTCACACCGAGTTTGTTCAGGCGATCGTATTCGGCCTGGACATCCTCAACGGCGAACTGGTTGAGGGGGATTCCGTCTGCCTTCAGCGCGGAAGTGAAGTCGTTCGCGGCGGGGTGTCCCTTGGGTTCGAGGACGACTTCCACGCCATCGGGATCCTCTGGTGAGACCACTGTGAGCCAGCGGAACTCGTCTCCGACGGGCACGTCGACCTTCGGAATGAAGCCGAGCCGATCCGTGTAGAACTTCAGAGCGCGAGCCTGATCGTCGACGAGAATGCTGATCCACTGTGCTTTCATGATGACTCCTCAGTTGTAGACGTCTCTTCACTGGTCCTCGTCGTGAGTTCACCCGGAGTGGTTCACGCAGAGTGGTTCTTCGGCAGCGGAGCCTTCGAAGCATCCGCTACGCATTCACAATAGAGGCGTGAGCCGTGCTGGTCCATTGCAGGGTCGCATGCGGGGCTCCTCAACCTCCGTGCCGATTATCGGGTTTTCCTCGCCCCAGTGGTGGGAGGTCTTCATAGTCGGGCAAGTCCGATTGCGAAAACATGGAGACATGACAAACACACAGCTTCCCGCGATCATCACATCGTCGAACGTGACCAAGCACTACAACCAGACCTATGCGCTCGCCGGAGTCGACCTCACCATCGGCCTCGGCGAATCCGTGGCCGTCATGGGGCCCTCCGGTTCCGGAAAGACGACCCTCCTGCACTGCCTCGCTGGCATCATCCGACCTGACGAGGGGAATATCCGTCTCCTGCCCACCGACCGCAGCGCCGCCGCGGAGATCACGTCGCTGAAGGAGAAGGGTCGCACCGCTCTGCGTCGCGAGGTCTTCGGGTTCGTGTTCCAGCAGGGTCTGCTCCTGCCCGAGCTCACCGCCTTGGACAATGTCGCGCTCGCCGCAATGCTCTCAGGTCTGAAGCGCCCCGATGCGACCGAGCACGCTCGTGCGTGGCTGCAGCGCCTGGGACTGGCCGAGCACCTGGACAAGCGCATCGGGCAGCTCTCCGGCGGACAGGCTCAGCGCGTGGCCATCGCCCGCGCCCAGGTCACCCAGCCCGTGGTCACCTTCGCCGATGAGCCCACAGGCGCGCTCGACTCCACCACCTCCACCGAGGTGCTCTCCGAACTCCTCGCCTCCACGACCGGACGAGGATCCACCTTGGTCGTGGTCACTCACGATGAGACCGTGGCTGCCCGGTGCTCGCGCATCGTCCGACTCGCTGACGGGCGCATCGTCTCGGACTCCGCGAACGAGTACGCGCAGAACGACCAGCGTGCACAGAACACCCAGTACGTCCAGAACAACTGGTGATGCCAACCATGAATATCCTTCCCGTCGTATTGACCAAGAAATCCTTCACCTCGACAACATCGAAGCTCGTCGCCTTCGCCTTCTTCGCGTGCTCGACTCTTTTCCTCACCGTCGCCGGCGGTGCCTGGGCATTCAACGACCGTCCCGATGTCTCCGGATACGCCGAGGTGGCCGACCTGTATCGCATGCTCGCGATCTTGGCCACCGTCTTCCTCATCGTTCCCGCGATCAGCTTGGGGGTCGCCTCGGCGAAGCTCAGTGCCCGACGTCAGGACGAACGGCTGTCCACACTCTCCTTGCTGGGTGCGAAGCCTGGCACGGTCAGACTCCTCGCCGTCGCCGAACCCTTCATTCCCGCCGCGGCAGGAATCTTTGCGGGAATCGCCGGTTACTTTCTGCTCGCAGTCCCACTCAGCCTCCTCGTCTTCAACGGCCAAGCCCTCGGCTACTCCGCACTGATGATGCCGCTGTGGCTGCTCGCCGCAGTTGTCATCGGACTGCTTTTGGTCTGCCTGCTCTCCGCGCTGCTGGGTTTGCGCAGGATCACGGTTTCACCGCTGGGCGTGCGCACCAGGTCCTTGGCTCGCAAGTTCCCTGCGGCCCGCATCATAGCCGTGATCGTGCTCGTGGTCGGAATGATCGCAGCCCTCGTCTTCTCCCTCGACCGCAACCAGCCGACGATGGTCTTCGTTGTTGCCAGCATCATCACGATCGGCGTCGCCCTTCTGCTCATCAATGTCATCGGCGTTCTCGTCATGCGCATCCACGGATGGTTCAGCCACCGGATCGCCCGCACACCCACGTCGATGATCGCAGCGTCGATGATCGCCGATGCCCCCGCTCAGTACTGGCGGCGCGTGGCCGGCCTCTCCATGATCACCTTCATCGCGGTCGTCGGTGGTGCCGGCACGGCGATGATGCGGGCGAATCAAGGAGATCTCACCGCTGAGGACAAGGCCATCATGGGCCCGTACCAGTACATGGCCGATGACATCTTCACCGGCCTCGTCCTCACCCTGGCCATCGCATTCGTTTTCATCGTCATCTCCGCGACGATCAACCAGGCAGCAGACATCCTCGACCGGGCATCGACGTACCGGGAGCTGCATTCGGCGGGAATGACACAGAAGATGATGCACCGGGTCACGGTCAACGCGGTCATGTCACCCATCGTCCTCGTCACCCTCGTATCCCTGGCGCTGGGCGGAATCCTGGCAGGACTCATGGCTTCGGCGAGTGACCTCGGCGATCCTCTGACCATTGGGGTTGTCGCATCGGTGCTCGTCGGCGGCGTGGCGATGGTGTGGCTGGGACTGCAGTTCACCCGCCCGCTCGTGCGCACCGTCACCGCTGTGAATGCTGCGGCCTGAGAAGGAGATCGACATGCCCACCGTTCCGCCCACATCAACCCGCGTCGTACCCCTCGTCCTGGGGCGCAAGACGCTGACCTCGTCGAGTTCGCTGTTGGTGATGAGCGCGTTCTTCGCCTGTACCTCCCTGTTCCTCACCGTCGCCGCCGGAGCCTGGATGTTCTTCCAGACCCCACCCAGCTCGGACCCGGACATGGCGGGCATGGACTTCATGTACAAGTTCCTGGCCAGCTTCGCGACGATCCTCCTCGTGATTCCCGCGAGCACCCTGGCCTCCGCCTCGGCGACTCTGTCCGCCCGGCGACAGGATGAGCGGCTGTCCACGATGTCGCTGCTGGGTGCCAGGCGCTCATCCATCGTCACTCTCGCGGTGGCCGAACCGCTGGTGCCCGCGATCTGCGGAATCGTCCTCGGCGTCCTCGGCTACCTGGGCCTGGCCTGGCCGGTGAGCCTGATCCGCTTCATGGGACATCCCATCGGGTACGAGAACATGCTCATGCCCCCGTGGTTGGTGGCCTCGGTAGTCGTGTTCCTCATCCTCGTGTGCATCGCGGCTGCGCTGCTGGGCCTGCGCAAGGTCGCGATCTCACCGCTGGGTGTGCGCACCAAGGCCCTGGAGCGGAAGTTCCCCGTCGTTCAGGTGGTTCTGGCGGCCCTCGTGGTCCTGACCCTGCCGGTTGTCGTGATGCTGTCGAAGAGCGGAGAACTCGGGCTCGGAATCGTCCTCTCTGCGGTCATCGCAACCTTCTTCCTCGGTCTGATCGTCGTCGACCTCCTCGGCGGACTTCTGATCAGGTGGTTTGCGTACCTGAGCGGGAATAGAGCGCAGACTCCGGAACGACTCATCGCCGCGCGGTTGGTCTCCGACGAACCCAAACGGTTCTGGCGCAGAGTCTCCGGGCTGGCCATGACTGCGTTCGTCGCTGCCGTGGGCGGAACCGGCATCTCGCTCATGCAGCTCGGCCTCGACGCGGGGGACGAGCCGGGCGCCCGGATGCACGACGCCGACCGGTTCCTGCTGCAGGACATCTTCACCGGAGTCATGCTGGTGATGGGAATCTCGATCCTGTTGATCGCCGTATCCGCGCTGATCAACCAGGTTGCAGACATCTACGATCGAGCCGATACCTTCCAGGACCTCTATGCCGCCGGGATGGATCCCGACACGATGCACACAGCCATGGTGAGAGCAGTCCTGGGGCCGGTGATCTGGGTGTCGCTGTTGGCCGGGGGGCTCGGTTTGGTTCTCGTTCTGCCTCTGGCCGGTGCTGCGCTCGTGCTCAAGCCGATCACATTCCTCACGATTCTCGCGTCAGTGGTCCTCGGTATTCTCATCATCAGATTGGGATTGCAGCTGGCGAAGCCGATCCTCGTGACCGTGGCGACGGCAGGCCGTTCACGGGACTGAGGTCGGCCTGCTGAGCCGGCCGGAGTGAGCGTGTGCTCACACCCGGATACCCCCGCCGAGGTGGGTCTGTGGCTTCTCGATCCAGGTACAGTTGGAGGGCGTTGAAAGCGGGTGTCCGCCGACGAGGTTCGAGGAAGAGGAAGACGATTGAGCAACAACCAGGGGTTTGACGGGATGAGGACCCCGCCGCAGGACGTCGAGGCCGAGCAGAGCGTCCTCGGTGCGATGCTTCTGTCCAAGGATGCGATCGCCGACTGCGTCGAATCCATGACCGGGGATGACTTCTACAAGCCTGCTCACGAGACCATCTACGAAGCCGTCCTCGACCTCTATTCGCGTGGTGAACCCGCGGACTCCGTGACGGTGGCGAACTACCTCACGAAGACCGGCGACCTGTCCCGTGTCGGCGGCGCAGCGTACCTGCACACCCTCATCTCCTCCGTTCCGACTGCCGCGAACGCCGGCTACTATGCCGCGATCGTGCGCGAGCAGGCTGTCCTGCGTCGACTCGTCGAAGCCGGAACCCGCATCGTGCAGATGGGCTATGACGCGGAAGGCGATACCGATGAGGTCGTGAACTCGGCCCAGGCGGAGATCTACCAAGTCACTGAGCGTCACACCACCGAGGACTACGTGATCCTCTCCGACATTCTCAGCGATGTCGCTCAGGAGATCGAACGCAATGGCGACACCGATGGCCAGACCGCCGGCGTGCCGACCGGATTCACCGAATTCGATGCGCTCACCAACGGTTTCCACCCGGGCACGATGATCGTCATCGCCGCTCGTCCCGGTGTCGGCAAGTCCACACTGGCGTTGGACTTCATGCGCTCGGCGGCGATCCACCACGGCCAGGCCGCTGTCTTCTTCTCCTTGGAGATGGGCAAGAACGAACTCGTCATGCGACTTCTGTCTGCCGAGTCGGAGATTCCGTTGCAGAACCTTCGCCGCGGTGAGCTGAGCCCCCACGACTGGACCACCCTGGCCGCAACGGAATCGCGCATCAACGATGCACCACTGTTCGTCGACGATTCGCCGAACATGGCACTGACGGAGATCCGAGCGAAGTGCCGTCGCCTGAAACAGCAGCATGACCTGAAGATGGTCTGCGTCGACTACCTGCAGCTGATGAGCTCCGGCAAAAAGGTCGAATCACGTCAGCAGGAAGTCTCCGAGTTCTCCCGTTCACTCAAGCTCTTGGCCAAAGAACTCGAGATCCCGGTCATCGCACTCTCGCAGCTCAACCGTGGCAGCGAGCAGAGAACGGACAAGCGGCCGATGATCTCGGATCTGCGTGAGTCCGGTTCGATCGAGCAGGACGCCGACATGGTGCTGCTCATCCACCGTGACGACATGTACGACAAGGAGCACGAACGCGCCGGCGAGGCCGATATCATCGTCGCCAAACACCGTGCCGGTCCGACCGCTGACATCTCCGTGGCCTTCCAGGGCGCGAAGTCCCGGTTCGTCAACATGCCGCAGTAGACTCATCAGCACCAGCGGCTGCCGACTTGAGAGGGGCCGATGTGACGCGGAAATTGAGCTTTGCGATGAACGTGAGCCTGGATGGCTACGTAGCTGCGCCCGGTGACGATCTGGGCTGGAGCATGCCGAATGACGAGGTGTTCCGATGGTGGTCTGACCGTGTGGGGTCCACCGAGCTGGCTTTGTACGGTCGGCGGCTATGGGAGGCGATGAGCTCTCACTGGCCCACAGCCGGGCAACAGCCCGGGGTCACACCAGCTGAGGGTGAGTATGCACGCCGGTGGCTGGAGATGCCGAAGGTGGTGTTCTCCTCGACGATCAGTGCCGTCGACTGGAATGCTCGACGAATACATTCTGCTCACCTACCCGGTCCTGGTGGGTGGGGGAACGCCCTTCTTCACGCCCTTGGACAATTGGGTGAACCTGAAACTGCTGGACACTCAGTCATTTCCCAACGGTGTTCTTCTGACCCGATATGAAGCGAGACGGTGAGCATTCTCGTCCCCATCGGTGCACGGTAGGCTCAGCTCGTATGCTGATCAGACGAGAACGTTCAGGCGACACCGAAGAGATCCGCGCAATCACAGCAGCCGCATTCCGCGGTGCAGACCACAGCGCTCCACCGGTGGAGCCAAGCGAAGACCCTGGAGAAGCGACCCTGATCTCATGGTTGCGGGACGATCCTGCATGGATTCCCGAGTTCTCTCTTGTCGCCCTCGATGGCGATGAGATCATCGGGCATGTCGTGGCGACACGGGCGCACGTGGGTTCGTTTCCGGCTCTCGGTATCGGGCCGGTCAGCGTCCTTCCAAGGCGGCAGGGAAACGGCGTCGGCTCGGCGCTGATGCACGCGGTGCTCGGTGCTGCTGATGCCAGAGGTGAGGCCGTCGTCGGTCTGCTCGGCGACCCTGCCTATTACTCGCGTTTCGGTTTCGTCCCGGCTTCGACGACCGCAGTGACTCCGCCTGACCCGGCCTGGGGCGACTACTTCCAGATTCGTACGCTCTCGGACTACGCTCATCAGGGTGGAGCCTTCCAGTACGCGGGTCCATTCGACCGATTATGACTGACGTCGGTATGCACATTTGTGCACAGAAGTTGTGGTTCTGAGATCCGCTTCAGCACATCCTCTGCCTAATATTGCAGATATGGACATGAAGCCGAATGATCTTCTGGTGCTGCTCACGGTGTCCCGCTCGGCGAAGTTCACGACCGCGGCACAGACCTTGGGCCTCAACCACACAACCATTTCCCGCCGGATCGCCGCCCTCGAGAAATCCCTCGGCGGCCGCGTGCTCTCACGTGCCTCCGGTGGATGGGAACTGACCGAGCTCGGACATGAGGCCGTGCGGGTGGCCGAGCAGGTGGAGAACGCGGTGAGCAGCCTCGGCGGCTCAGGGCGCGGTCCCGACGCCATCACCGGGGTGGTCCGAATGACGGCTACGGATGGGTTCAGTGCCTATGTGGCGGCTCCGGCCGTGGCGAAACTCCGGCGTCGGCATCCGGGTCTCAGCGTGGAGATCGTGACCGTGACGCGACAGGCACTGCAGCAGCGATCGGGCCTCGACATCGAAGTGGTCGTCGGCGAACCCCAGGTGCACCGCGCTGAAGCATTCAAACTCGGCGACTATGAACTGGGCATGTATGCCTCACGGGACTATCTGATCGAGAATGGAACTCCGGCCACCGAGGATGAGCTGACCGAACATCGCCTCGTGTACTTCGTGGATTCCATGCTCCAGGTCGATGATCTCGACGCGCCACGTCGCCTGGTCCCCACGATGAAAGACGGACTGTCTTCGACCAATGTGTTCGTCCATGTCGAAGCCACCCGTGCCAGCGCGGGCATCGGCTTCCTGCCCTGCTTCATGGCTGACCTGCATGATGACCTGGTCAGACTCTTCCCCGAGACTCTGTCCGAACGACTGCCCTATTGGATGGTGCTGCGTCCCGATTCGATGCGCCGACCGGCCGTTGCCGCGGTCGTCCAAGCACTGCAGGATCAGACGGTTGCTCATGAAAAGGCTCTCCTGGGACAGCGTGGTAATCAATCGACGACGCCCGCAGCCAAGTCAGGCAGCGCCTGAGTGAAATCGACGATGCCTCAGCGATCCCTTACCGGCGGATGCTCGAAGATTATGACGAGAAACGCCTCCTCCATTCGGACATTGCCGGGGGACGATCTGACCTCGGACTGCACGTACGATCAGCGTGAAATCGGGTCAACCCCAGATGCTGTCGAGCTCGAACCTTCACAGGTCCATGGCAAAGACGACGTGGACCGGCGATGAGTGGCGCAGTGTTTGATCGAGTCTCATGCCGACCTTCCCAGCCACGCGCTGGGAAGCACTATTGTCCCTGTGGATAATCGAGACCAAAGGGGATGCCAGTGTATGCGAACTGGCGTATTCGCGGCAGGCAACGGCCGCCTCGGTAGCATAGCCGAGCTTCTGAGCTGAGGTCTTCACATGGTATCCGAGCTCCAGGACAGGCGTGTCATCGACCGTCTGCCAGGTCAGGCCGCAGTCGCCGAGGAATTCACCATCATGAGTCGTGATGACCCAGAGCCCTGGCCGTGGTCGGCGTAGCTGCGTAGATTCCAGTTGATCCAACCAGCGGCTTCAGGCCGGTCCTTGGGACGCGGGTAGTACTCCATGACCTGGGGATCGCCGAGGAGGTTTGCCAAATCGTCGAGATCATTCGGTGACATCTCACGGAATATCAAGCGGGGCGTCGCGTTCGGAAGCATGGGAGTCAGACTACGCTTCAACTTCACCACTAGGCTGGACTCAACCGACGAAGGGAACTCGATGAAACGCACTGCGCAGGTCAGCGACAGCATGATCGTCAATGTCGATGCGGACACTCTGTGGGAGCAGGTGGCCGATCCGACCCAGATGCCTCGGTGGAGTCCTGAGAACATCGGCGCTCACACTCCTGCGGAGCCCCGTCCTCTGCAGGTGGGCGAAGTCTTCGAGGGCAGCAATCATCGCAGCCGGGCACAATGGGTTACCGAGTGTGTCGTCACCGCATCTGAACCGGGTGAACGATTCGCGTTCCAGGTTCGAAAGATCGGTGCGAGCTCACCGAAGATCAGCGGAGGCATCGCCACCTGGGTCTACGAATTCGAAGACATCAACAATGGGCGCACGCGTGTCACCGAAACCTGGAACGATGACCGCACCACCTGGCCCGACTGGGTAGCAGCAATCGTTGACCGAGTGCTCACCGGCGGCAAAAGCTTCGCCGACTTCCAGCGGCTGAACATCCACAGGACTCTGACCACGATGAAGGACGAGTTTGGACAGGCGTGAGGCAATCAAGGTCCTGCTCAAACCGTGAACGTGTTTTCGACCGAGAATGCACGAAAGTAGGACACACGAAAGGATGGCCAGTATGGAACTCAAGGATCTGGTCAAAGTACTCAACAACGGTGAAACCATCGTCAGCGGCTCGCCTCTGCACGAGGTCATGCACCGCAGCAGCCAAGAGGCGCTGCGGATAACTGCCGAGCTCAACGGTTCGTATCACGACCCCGACGCGGTGAGGCAGTTGTTGGCCTCGCTGACGGGCAAGCCAGTGGACAAGACCGTCACGATGTTCCCGCCGTTCCACACCGACTTCGGGAAGAACACGACGCTGGGTCAGCGGGTCTTCATCAATTCCGGATGCAGCTTCCAGGACCAAGGCGGGATCAGGATCGGAGACGACAGCCTCATCGGCCACAATACGGTGCTGGCGACTCTCAACCACGACATCACCCCGGACCGTCGTGGCGACATGCACCCGGCGCCGATCATCATCGGACGCAACGTCTGGATCGGTTCGAACGTGACCATCCTGCCCGGCGTAACCATCGGTGATGATGCGGTGGTCGCAGCGGCCTCGGTCGTCACCAAGGACGTGCGTGCAGGAACCGTCGTGGTCGGGTCGCCGGCACGTGTGCGGCGGTCGGTCACCGACTGAGTCTGAAGAGTCGAGCCCGATCCGCTTCCAGGCAAGAATCGCCGCGGGATCAGCGGCGGCTCAGCTGCTCAATTGCGACAATGCCGCGAGGACCCGGGCCTTCGTGGCGATTTTGAGTGTCGGATCCATGACTGGGGCGAACTGCGATGAGTGGTTGGACGGGGCATCGGTGTTCACGGTTCCCGCCTCGGCCGCCTACTTGTACCTCTCCGCGTCGCTGGACCCGATCATCTGATGAGCGTAGGGAATCTCGAAGGCATTCGGAATTGTGTTGAAGTCCTCCGAGGCGGTGGCCGGAGCCGCCGGCAGAACGACCCATTCATCGAAGCAGTCCTCGAGTGCGCACGGGAACAACCCCCGTCAGCTTTCATCGGCGGCTGGGGAGACGAAGAGTCCAAGGCCTCCGAGGTCACCTCGCAGTTGCTGAGCATCGGTGAAGAGCAGGCCGATGAAGCCGAGCTCTTCGGCGGCATCGATGTTCGCCGGCAGGTCGTCGACGAAGACCGTCCGTTCGGGGACAAGGTCGAAACGTCGGCTCAGGACACGGAAGATCTCAGGGTCGGGCTTGATCAGCTCCTCCCGTCCTGAGACCACGATATCTTCGAGTTCATTGATCGCCGGCGCGACCTTCGGCGCATGGTGGAAGGTCTCTGCCGACCAGTTCGAGAGACCCAGCAGCCTGATGTCGGAGGCCTTGAGCTCGGCGACGATTTCGGCCATTCCTTCGATCGGACCGGTCAGGGACAGATCGAAACGGTCATAGTAGGCGGCGACGATTTCGCCGTGGCGGGGATCGGATTCGGCCGCCCGTGCGATCACCTCTGTGATCGGCACACCGCGATCAGCCAGCGTATTCAGCATGCCGAAGTTCGCCTCGGCGGCAAAATCATTCCACTCTTCGCGGGTCATCCGGTCGGCGAGAGGGCCAGTCTGATCCCAGCCGATGAGAACGTTGCCCAGATCGAAGACGACGGTGGTGGGGTGCAGGTCGGTCGGCTGAGTCATCGTGACATCACCTGTTCTGTGTGGGGAACTCAAGAATTCCTACGGTACAGACTTCAGGGCACGAAGTCGTCGTTGTCGAGCATGCACGCGCTCGCCGGCCCGGTCGATGAGCAGTCTCATGGCGACGATGAGCAGCTGCGGTCACGTAGGTGGTTCGGCGGCGTCACGGTTGGTGAGCCGTGGGTCGCTGCGGTTTGAAGTACCGACGTACGGGGGCGGGGATCCAGAGGAGACCGATCATCAGAACGGGCAGAATATCGGTGGGAATCACGGCCCATAGGAACATCGCTCCCTGGGTGGCCGAGTAGAGGCTGAAATAGCTGGCGACAACCAGATATGCCGTCAATGTGATGCGGGCCCAGTCCATCCACTCGGGATCCAGGCCCGCTCCGGTGCCCTCCTCGATGGCTGCTTTGAGGCCGGCCTGATCGATCATCATGACGATGGGCAGTGCAATGAGCAGGATGATGCTGGCGAGGACTCCGACCACCAGCCAGCGAAGCGCCCGTGGTGCAGGTGGCGGCGGTGGGGCGTGCGCGTTGTGGTCGCACGGCCGTGGTTGCATAAATCACAACGTATAGCGCACCGCGAACCGTCGACAATGGCTCGACGACCCTCAGCTCATTGCCCGTAAGACGGTCCCACGCGCTGAAGACAGTGATGCCAGTTCAGGACGGCTCAACGAGTTGCTGGGTTGTCTGGAGTGGGGTGAAGCGCGCGTTCGCGTTGAGTGGTTGAGTATTGATCCGAAGCTGTATGGCGAGCTGGGATGGCAGGCGTGTGCAACGGTCTCGGGTTCGGGGCTGTTTGCGGGTGTGAGTGAAGGATCCGGGCAGGCCATCAGTGATCGGTTTGCCGGGCGGTGCTCGGCGTTCCCTGGTTTCATGCGTCGACACGGAAAAGGGCCTGCGGACGCCGAAAAGCGTGTGATCGCATTCAGAGCAAGTGAAAACACAAACTCCAAACGCGAACACACGCTTTTGGTGTAGCTCAGTGCAACTGCGTTCCCGGCAGGTGCTCGCTATTGACGAATCAATCGCGATCCGGCCGGGACCGGAAAGTTACGGAAGTCTCAGAGGGGACGAACGCTTGTGGCCTGAAGGCCCTTGGAACCCATTTCCGAGTCGAATTCGACATTCTGGCCCTCGGCGAGCTCACGGTAGCCGGTCGATTCGATCGCGGAGAAGTGAGTGAAGACGTCTGCTGAACCATCGTCAGGCTGGATGAATCCGAAACCTTTTTCCGAGTTGAACCATTTCACGGTACCTGTAGCCATAATCTTTGTATCCTTATTTTAAACTGGTGATCGCCGAAACGATCTGGATGGTCGGACCCTTGAGTGGGCCCGGCTGTTCACACTCTCAGGGACCTGGGCTGACCGACGATGTCGATCAGTAGATCGTCTGAACGTGTGACTTCTCGCTGGATGGTCTGCGCATTGAACGCAGATCCAACGAAAATCTGTGGAGAAACCGGTGTTCCGGAATTCGTGCTGATGTGAAGATCCTTGTCTCAGGCGAAAACGGGGAAGCTCGGTTTCGGTAATGCACCGAAGGTGCGGGATGGAGGCCGAAGGACGGCCGGATTGAAAAGTCTGAAAAAATATAAGAGGCGCGGACGGTAGACACGCGCCAACTGGCAACTGCACGGTACCAAGCGAATCTACCTACGCTCGCGGCACCATGTGTTCCGCACTGTCTCGTACGGGAACAATTTAACTCTAACAGAATGTATCGACCAGCGGTGTCAGAAAGTTCGAAGAAAAGTTTTTTAGGATTGTATGCAATCTGACCCCGATCTCGAATTGAAGTTCATGCAGCATCCCGAAATCGGCCCACGGCGTCAGCGTCGTCTCGCCATGAAGTACCGTCGCCGCCGCACCATCGTCGCCATGATCGCTGTTCTCGTCATCGCGGTCCCGGTCACGGTCGTGGCGGCCATGCACAGTCTGAAGTCGAACATCACCTCCTCGGCACTGCGTGCAGGTGATGGTGAGGTGCCCGAGAAGATCACGGACGAACTGAATGTCCTCATCCTCGGATCCGACACCCGTGAACTCGACGCTGAGGACTATGGCGCGGCAGATGGTGCGCGCAGCGACGCGATGATTCTGGCCCACATCTCCGACGACTCCTCTCGCATCGACGCCGTCCAGATTCCGCGCGACACGATGATGGACATGCCTGCCTGCGAAGACACCGGTTCTGGTGCCTCGGGGCCCCTGCGCGGAATGATCAACTCGGCACTCAATCAGGGCCCGGCCTGTTCGGTCTCCGCTGCCGAAGAACTCACGGGAGTTCGTGTCGACCACTTCGTCGAGGTCAATTTCGACGGCTTCGCAACGATCGTCGACGCATTGGACGGAATCACCGTCGACCTCGACGAACCCTTGTACGACGACAAAGCGAACCTTGACCTGCCTGCGGGTGAACAGACTCTTGACGGCGTCGATGCCCTGGCGCTGGCAAGAACACGCCATGCTGTCGGTGACGGCAGTGACATCTCGCGCATGGGCAACCAGCAGATGGTCATGGAATCCATCATCGACAGAGCGAAGAGCTCCCACACGCTGTCGAGGCCGAATCGGCTCTATGGTTTCCTTGACGCGGTCACCTCGTCTCTGCGCGTCGATGACGAGCTCGATTCGGTCTCAGCACTCGGGTCACTGGCTGCGACCGTGTCCTCCGTGCCCAAGGATTCGATCACGTTCGCGATCATGCCGTGGCAGCAGGCTCCGGACAATCAGAACCGGGTCGTCAAGTCTCCGGCGGCCGACGCCGTCTTCTCTGCTATCACTGCAGATCAGCCGATCGCCGGCCTAGTCGACCTCGCCGACTGATTCGAGCGGGTCGAGACCCGCACGAACTGTCCTGACTGCGACAGTGTCCAGACAGTATTCATAGTCGGCGTTTAGACTGCCCGGATGTCTACGATCGAAATCACCAAAGACAACTTCGAGTCAACCATCACCGACAGCTCGATCCTGCTTCTCGACTTCTGGGCCGACTGGTGCGGACCCTGCAAGCAGTTCGCCCCCGTCTACGAAGAGGCCTCCGAACAGTATTCGGACGTCGTCTTCGGCAAGGTCGACACCGAGGCACAGCAGGAACTCGCGGGTCTCTTCGCGATCTCCTCGATCCCGACCCTCGTCGCCTTCCGTGAGGGCATCGTCGTCTTCGCTCAGCCGGGTGCGCTCGCTGCGCCCCAGCTCGAGCAGGTCATCAACGCTGTCAAGGAACTCGACATGAACGAGGTCCGCGAGGAGCTGGCCAAGCAGGAAGCCGAGGTCGACGCCGCCGAAGGATCGGATGGTGCCGTGGTGTCAGAGGCGACCGAGGTTTCCTCCGAATCCGGAACAGAGCAGTGACCGAACCCCAACAGGCCGCAAATGCGGGAGTCCCTGACTCCGTGGCGGCCTGGGAAGAGCGTTACTCCGGAAGCGATCCGATCTGGTCGGGCAAGCCGAACGAGGCGCTCGTCGCCACTGTCTCAAGCCTCACCCCCGGCCGGGTCCTCGACGTCGGCTGCGGTGAGGGCGCAGATGTCATCTGGCTGGCCGAGCACGGCTGGGAAGCTACCGGCATCGATCTGTCGCAGACCGCCGTCGACCGGGCCGCAGAAGCGGCCGCAGCGAAGGGTGTCACCGCATCCTTCGAGGTCGGAGACGTCTCCACCTGGGATCCCTCGGGTTCACAAGCAGAGGGAGAGCACCCTCGCCGAGGCGGCTATGACCTTGTCGTCGGCTGCTTCCTTCACACCCGGTTGCCCGACACCCGCGAAGAACTTGTCGGGAAGGTCGCCGAACATGTCGCGCCGGACGGCCGCCTGCTGCTCATCTCGCACGCCGAGATGCCGCCGTGGGCCGAGAATCAGGATGACGAACTGGGTCACGGCCTCGGTCACCATCATGAGCCGGTGACCCCGAACGGCGATTTCGCTCTCCTCATCGGCGGCAGTCCCGTCCGCTGGGAGATAGATTTCGCCGAACTGCGCACCCGCGAGGTCGAAGGACCCGACGGTCAGCCGGCCGAACTCGACGACAGCGTGCTCCTGGCACACAGGATCACCGACTGAAGGACCACCTCGGCGGGTGAGATCACCGTATCTCACCTCGTGAAACGCTGCGGATGATCGTGACCGAATTGGTCTCCATCGGCCACCGAGAAGGGCTAGGATGTGAGCCATGGCTCGGTTCAGTCCTCTCGAGTGGCCGGTGATCCGGCAGCTGCGTTCCTCCGATGCGTCGGGACGCGGCGAATCAGTGGTGTCCCAGAAGACGCGGGAGACCACCCCGCGCACCGCCACAGCGGACAAAGTGGTGCAGTCGGTCTGCCCATACTGCGCCGTCGGCTGCGGCCAGAAGGTCTTCGTCCAAGATGACAAGGTCATCCAGATCGAAGGCGACCCGGACTCACCCATCTCTCGTGGACGTCTCTGCCCCAAAGGTGCCGCCAGCGAACAGCTGGTCAACGCCAACGGGCGTATCACCGACGTCCTCTACCGAGCTCCCAAAGCCAAGGACTGGCAGAAGCTCGATCTGGGCACCGCGATCGACATGGTCGCCGACCGCTTCATCGAAGCCCGCCGCAACCATTGGGAGGACTTCGACGACAAGGGCCACCCCCTGCGTCGCACGATGGGGATCGCCAGCCTCGGCGGGGCGACCATCGACAACGAGGAGAACTACCTCGCGAAGAAGCTCTACACGGCGGCCGGCGCGATACAGATCGAGAACCAGGCGCGTATTTGACACTCCGCCACGGTTCCCAGTTTGGGAACCTCGTTTGGGCGAGGCGGCGCCACACAACCCGTCCAGGATATGGCGAATGCGGACTGCATCATCATCCAGGGATCCAATATGGCCGAGTGCCACCCCGTGGGCTTCCAATGGGTGACCGAGGCCAAGGCTCGAGGTGCCCGCGTCATCCACGTCGATCCTCGTTTCACCCGCACCACGGCGATCGCCGATAAGCACGTCCCGATCCGGGCGGGTTCCGACATCGTCTTGCTCGGTGCGCTCATCAACCGTGTCCTCAGCGACGGTCTGCACTTCGACGAGTACGTCCGTGCGTATACCAACGCCACGAATCTCATCAGTGAGAACTATCAGGACACGGAGGATCTCGACGGCCTGTTCTCCGGCTTCGACCCGGAGACGAACTCCTACGACAACTCGACCTGGTCGTACCAGACCGATGAGTCGGGGGCGCCCATCACCGATGAGACCCTGAGCGACCCCAGGTCGGTGTTCCAGATTCTCAAGCGGCACTACTCCCGGTACACGCCGGAGATGGTAGCCGAGAACTGCGGCATCAAACCCGCCGACTTCGAATACCTGGTCGAGTCGGTGACCCAGAATTCCGGGCGCGAACGCACCACCTGCTTCGCCTACGCCGTGGGCTGGACCCAGCATTCCCTGGGTGCGCAGTTCATCCGCACCGCCTCGATCCTCCAGCTTCTGCTGGGCAACATGGGTCGTCCCGGCGGCGGCATCATGGCACTGCGCGGACACGCCACGATCCAGGGCTCGACCGACATCCCGACGCTGTTCAACCTGCTGCCCGGCTACCTGCCGATGCCCAGCGCCGGAGTTCACGAGACCTTCGAGGACTACGTCGCCGCCGTCGGTACCCCGGAGACCCACAAAGGTTATTGGGCGAACGGGCGCAGCTACGCCACCAACCTGCTCAAGGCCTGGTGGGGCGATGCGGCAACGAAGGAGAACAACTTCGCCTACGATTATCTGCCGAAGATCAACGGTGCCCACGGCACCTATCAGACGCAGGTCCGCATGCTCAACGACGGTGTCGACGGGTACTTCCTGCTCGGTCAGAACCCGGCAGTCGGCTCGGCCAACGGCCGAATGCAGCGCATGGCGATGAGCCACCTCAAGTGGATGGTCGTCCGCGACTTCCGGCTCATCGAATCCGCCACCTGGTGGAAGGACGGTCCCGAGATCGCCAGTGGTGAGCTGAAGACCGAAGACATCGAGACCGAGATGTTCTTCATGCCCGCCGCCAACCACACGGAGAAGGCCGGCACCTTCACGCAGACGCAGCGCCTCGTGCAGTGGCGGCACAAGGCCGTCAACCCGCCCGGCGACGCACAGAGCGAACTCGACTTCTTCTTCGAACTCGGTAAGCGAGTGCGCGAGAAGCTGAAGGATTCCGAGGATCCTCGCGACCGTCCGCTCCTTGACATGACCTGGGACTACCCGGTCGACGAGGAGGGTGAGGTCGACGCCGAATCCGTGCTGGCCGAGATCAACGGATACCACATCGGCGGCGACAAGGACGGGCAGCCGCTCGACAACTTCAACCAGATGACCGACGACGGCACCACCGCCGGCGGCTGCTGGATCTACGCGGGAATCTACGCAGGCGGGCAGAACATGGCCGCCCGTCGCAAGCCCCGAGCCGAACAGGACGAGACCGCTGCCGAATGGGCGTGGGCCTGGCCGGCGAACCGTCGGATCCTCTACAACCGTGCCTCGGCGGCACCCGACGGCACACCCTGGTCGGAGCGAAAGAAATTCGTCTGGTGGGATGAGGAATCCGGCAAGTGGACGGGTAAGGACGTACCCGACTTCCCGATCGACCGGTCTCCTTCGGCCCGCTCGGATCAGGCCCACGGTGGTCCGGCCAACCTCGACGGCGACGACCCGTTCATCATGCAGGCCGACGGCAAGGGCTGGCTGTTCGCTCCCAGCGGCATGGTCGATGGCCCCATGCCCACGCACTACGAGCCGCAGGAATCGACGGTATCCAACCCGCTCTACGACCAGCAGTCGAGCCCGACACGACTGGTGATGCGCAGGGAGGACAACCTCTCAGCCCCGGCCGCAGGCAATCCCGGTTCCGAGGTCTACCCCTACGTGTTCACGACCTACCGCCTGACCGAGCATCACACCGCCGGAGGAATGTCGCGGTGGCTGCCCTACCTCTCGGAGCTGCAGCCGGAGATGTTCTGCGAAATCTCACCGGAACTCGCCGCCGAGGTGGGACTTGAGCCCTACGGGTGGGCGACGCTGGTCTCCCCACGTGCGGCCATCGAGGCCCGCGTGCTCGTGACCCGGAGGATGACGCCGTTGACGATCGGCGGGAAGACCCTCCACCAGATCGGCCTGCCCTACCACTGGGGTGTCGGCGGAGACGCCACCGTCGAAGGCGACTCCGCGAACGACCTGCTGGGAGTGACGATGGACCCCAATGTGTTCATCCAGAACAGCAAGTACGTGGCCGGCACGATCATGCCGGGACGCCGCCCACGAGGTCCGGAGCTCGTCGACTTCGTCGAGAAGTATCAGCGTGAGGCCGGTCTGAGCCCCGAATCGGGCAATCAGCTGGTCACGGTCTCCGATGATGTCGTCGCCGAGTCCCTGGCCGCGGACTCTGCGGCCAGCAA
Organism: Brevibacterium sp. 239c; assembly: GCF_900169365.1. GTDB lineage: Bacteria > Actinomycetota > Actinomycetes > Actinomycetales > Brevibacteriaceae > Brevibacterium. The sequence continues at coordinate 107,095 of NZ_FXZH01000008.1, read as the reverse complement.
GGGCGGGCATCCGCATCGCGGCGGAGACTCCGCCGTCGGTGTCACTCCCGGGCGCACCCTCGGAGACGAAGCTGTCGACAGTGCCGGCGACCGCACGGGCCGGGCCGATCTCCGACCCACCGACAGCGTGGACCAGAACCCGACCGAGACCGTAGACGCGAACCGCGCCGACGACGGGGACCCGACCGATGGGGACCCCGACCGCGGCTACATCGGCAAGGATGTCGACAAGGTTCAGCAGGGCAACCTCGGCGAGGGTGCCCAGACGGATACGGTGGACAACACAGGAAACGAGGAGGAGGGCTGATGTCGACATCGACCGTCGAGAACGACGCCGTTGCGGACGGGCACTGGCATGGTTCCGCGCACGAGCGCAAAGGGTTCTTCACCGATACGTCGATCTGCATCGGCTGCAAGGCCTGTGAGGTCGCCTGCAAGGAGTGGAACAACAATCCGCAGGACGGGACCTACGAACTCCTCGAGTCCTCCTACGACAACACGGGCAGCCTCGGGGCGAATACCTGGCGTCACGTCGCCTTCATCGAACAGGACTCCGAGAGGATCGAAGCCGCTCGTGAATCGGGAAGGAAGCTCGTCAACCTCGGCATGCCGACGATCCGCCCGCGCACGGACGAGTCTGCGGGTGCACAGCCTCTCGGCGGTGCCCTCGGCGCGGCGGCAGATGGGTCTGCCGGAAGCGGCGGACTGCCATCGACCCCACCGATGGGCATCGACCTGTTGGCACCCGGCGCCTTGGATCCGAGCGATCCCGAGGACATCGCCAATCTCGACACGACGCCCCCGGACACGGCGGACTTCCGCTGGCTGATGTCCTCGGACGTGTGCAAGCACTGCACCCACGCCGGCTGCCTCGACGTGTGCCCCACGGGAGCTCTCTTCCGCACGGAATTCGACACCGTCGTCGTGCAGAACGATGTCTGCAACGGCTGCGGGACCTGCGTGGCCGGCTGTCCCTTCGGCGTCATCGAGCGCCGCGATGACGGCACGATCAACACACCGACCGACCGTGATCGCAGCGCCTCGGACATGGATGTGCCGGACAAGAACACGGCCAATAAGTGCACGCTCTGCTACGACCGCCTCCTCGATGGGCAGGAACCGGCGTGCGCGCAGACCTGCCCCACGGAGTCGATCAAGTTCGGCGACCACGACGACATGGTCGACAAGGCTCACGCCCGCGTGGCCGACCTCCATGCGAAGGGTCTGACCGAGGCTCGCCTGTACGGCGCGAACCCGAACGACGGCGTCGGCGGAACCGGATCGGTCTTCCTCATCCTCGATGAACCCGAGGTCTACGGACTGCCGCCGGACCCACGTGTGCCGACGAAAGACCTGCCTCAGATGTACGCCAAGGCCGGCATCGCGGCGCTCGGCATGGTGGCCGCCGCCGGACTTGCCTTCCTCGGGAGCCGGCGTTGAGCACATCCGAATACGATTCCTACCGCCCACCTGAGCTCGATCGCGGACGGAAGAAGCGTCGCCGAGGTGGTCGCCCCGGTGGTGGCCGTAGCGGACCGGGTGCCGGAGGGCGTGGCGGTCAGGGTTGGAAGAACCGTGGGGCCGACGGCAATCGTGAGATGCCGATGGTCGAGGACGTCGAATTCTCCTCCTATTACGGCAGGCCGATCGTCAAGGCTCCGCCATGGGGCGATGAGATCGCGATCTACCTGTTCCTGGGCGGTCTGGCCGGAGGCTCTTCGCTGCTTGGGTTGGGGGCGCAATTCAGTGATCGTCCGCAGCTGCGGATTGCGACCAGACTGACTGCGATCACAGCGACGGCTGTCGGGGGAGCGGCACTCGTGGCCGACCTCGGCCGGCCCGAACGCTTCCTCAACATGATGCGCGTATTCAAGGTCAGCTCTCCCATGAGTATGGGCACCTGGATCCTGTCCGGCTTCGGCGTTGGTTCCGGTGTCCTCACCGCGATCGAGGTCGATCGACTGACCGGTGAGCGTCTGCCTCTCGGTCCGCTGCGTCGAATTCTGCACGCCTTCGAGACTCCTGCCGCGCTCGAATCGGCGCTCTTTGCGGCACCATTGGCGGCCTACACCGGGGCTCTCCTGGGCGATACGGCGGTTCCCACCTGGAACGCTGCTGGTCGCAGCGGACTCTCGTTCGTCTTCGTATCTTCGGCCGCAGTGGCCGCTGGAGGTGCGGCAATGGCCTTGGCTCCCGTGCGGGAGACCGGGCCAGCGCGTCTGCTCGCGCTCGGCGGTGCTGCCGGTGAGGCTTTCGCGATGAATCGGATGAAGCAGGGCATGCACCCCGCCGAGGTGGACCCGCTCGAAGAGGGCGAACCCGGCCACAAGCTCCACCGGGCAGAGAAGCTGCTCATCGCCGGTGCGATCGGCACTGCCGCCGTCGAGGTGGGGGCTAGGGTGTTCGCGAAGAAGCTGGGCCAGCACTCTGGAGCGGGGTCCGGTCTGGTTGGAGCTGGCAAGCGCAGCTGGAAGACTCGTGCTGCCCTGCGGACGCTGTCGGTCGTCTCCGGTACGGCACTCGCAGCCGCCTCGGCGTACACGCGTTTCGGGGTGCTTGAGGCCGGCATCGAATCGACGAAGGATCCGCGCCACGTGGTGGAACCGCAGCGCGCTCGCCTCGAAGAACGCCGTGCCCGAGGCATCGTCGACGATTCGATCACGACCGGGTCCTAGTTCGCACAATTGCCAAGATGGCTTGCGAAAAACTTCCCGAGTAGTAACGTGGGACACGTATGAAGAACGCAATCAAGGAGCTTCTCGCCGACCGCCGCAGTCTCAAAGAAGCTGCAGTCGTGACTGTGCTCGTCCCTCTCGTCCGGTACATCATGCACCTGATCGGCTGGGGCCACGGCTCATTCGGCTGGTGGGAAGTTATCCTCGGCGCGCTGTTGACCGGAGGCTTCTATTGGGTCGTTACCAGCGGATTCCGTCGCTTCCGCGATGAGGACGTCACGCCCTCCTGAACTGAAGAGGGGGAGCGGTCAGTCACGGCAAACAGGTACCTGCGCGCCCCACCCTGTCGGTGACGAAACCACCTGCTGCACAGGGTGTTCGCGACACTAGCGGTGTGGAGTGCCTCACGGGTCACCGCACGCGCACGCCCGAACCGACGACGATCTCACCGATGATCGGGTGACCAGGCAGTTCGCCGACGACGAGCAGTCCGCCGGACGTCTGAGCATCCGCCAGGAGGAAGAGATCGTCCTCGGTCACCGAGTCGTCGGTCGTGAGATTGGGGCGCACCCAGTCGAGGTTGCGACGCGTCCCACCGGACACGTATCCGTCCGCGATCGATTCATCGACTCCGCCGAGGCGGGGCACCGCGGACGCATCAATGACCGCTCCCACGCCTGAGGCACGGCACATCTTGAACAGGTGGCCAAGCAAACCGAACCCGGTGACATCGGTGGCCGCGCGCACGCCAGCAGCCACGGCCGCCTGCGCTGCATCGCGATTGAGCGCGGTCATTGTGGCAATCGCTTCGTCGAAGTTCTCACCGGTCTGCTTGTGTCGGTTGTTGAGGATACCCACACCGATCGGCTTCGTCAGCGTCAACGGCAGGCCCATCTCGGCGGCATCATTGCGCATGAGTTCATCGGGGTGGGCGATGCCGGTCACAGCCATGCCGTACTTCGGCTCGGGGTCATCGATCGAATGCCCACCGGCGACGGGACAGTTCGCCTGGGCGGCGACGTCGAGGCCACCGCGCAGCACTTCGGTGAGCAGCTCCATCGGCAGTTTCTCCCGCGGCCAACCGACGAGGTTGATCGCTGTCACCGGGGTCCCACCCATCGCGTAGATGTCGGAGAGCGCATTCGCGGCCGCGATTCGGCCCCAATCGTAGGCGTCGTCGACGACAGGGGTGAAGAAATCGGCCGTCGAGAGCACCGCGAGGTCTTCGCGGACCCGCACGGCAGAGGCATCGTCACCGTCGTCGAGTCCGACGAGCACATCAGGTCCGGACTGACCGGTCAGTCCTTTGACTGCTTCCTCCAGCTCACCTGGCGGGATCTTGCAGGCGCAGCCTCCGCCGTGGGCGAATGATGTCAGACGTTCCTGGGTGGCGATCATACCGCGAGACTAGCACCGAGGTGACGCTCGATTCTACGGGCCACCTCGGCGATCTTCTCCGCCTCGGCGGAGGCCTCGCAGAGGGGGCAACCATGTGTCAGTTCGCAGTCGGCAACAGTCTTGCTATGTGCCCTTCGACGATTGTGCGAGCGGTTGTGGAGGTGACTGCCCCATCCTCGGCGAGGATCGTCACAGCGAGACCGTCGCATAGGGCCAGCAGTTCGGTTGCCCGAAGCATCGCGTCCTCAGGTTGTGCGATCTGTGGACGAAGCGCATCAGCCAGCTCGGACCGCAAGCGGCCCCACCTGGCGGAGTTTATTTCCTTGACCGCAGGGTCCACGCTTGCTTGCGCGGAGAGTTGGAGCCAGACTCGAGCCGCCGGGTCATCGGGATTCGAGGGCAGGAGTATGTCGAGCAGAGCGCTACGGCGAGAAGTGGGGTTCTTGTCGGCGGTCGCCTGCTCGAATCTCTTGGTTTCGCGCCGTGCGATCTCGCTCATGGCACCGATAAGCATCTGCGACTTGGTGGGGAAGTGATGTTGTACCGCGCCGATCGATACCCCGGTTCGAGTCGCCACTGTTCGCACGCTGAGTGCCTCGAATCCTCCTTCGGAGACGAGATCGATCATCGTATCAATCAGGTGTTGGGCGGACTCGCTGATGATCGGACCGCTCTGCTCATCCGCGTCGTTCATGGAACTGACGATACAGGCGATGGGCCCCGACGGCTGAACGTTTGAGCCAGTCGCCAGGATCGGGCAGGGAACCGGATAGTGGTCTGTCGGTGACGATGGCAAGACATAGGGCAAACACTCCTCCTCCCAACAGAGCGAATTCCACCGTCTCCATCAGCAAGCCGATGATCGTGGTCAGTCTCTCGTGGTCGACGCCGAGGTCGATCGGTACAAACTGGACGACGATGCCGATGAGGGACAGTGCCACTCCGGTGATCATCAGCGCCGTCACTGTTCTGTTTGCTGTGGGGCCGGCCGGGGCGGCGGCACTCCCAGGTGAAGTGCGAACTGTCCGTCTGCGTCCGGCTGATGCTCCGGTGAGCAGCAGCGCAACCGCGAGCGTCAGCAGGACGAATCGTCCGACCGTCCACCCGGTAAGCTGCTCGCCGAAACTGGCTTCTCCAAGACTCCCGACCGCAGCCAGGCGCGTATCGGCAATGCCGATCCCGGACGCGAGCAACGCCAGGAGGCAGCCGACGATGCCCACCCAGGCGCCGCCAGCGGCTCCTCGTCGATAGATGACAAGCAGAACGATTCCTGCCGCCGGGGCAAGCAGGCCCACGAGCTCGAGGATGCGGAACACGACCACTCTCCAATACGTTCGTATTGTATTCACCATACGGACGTATTGTACGTGCGTCAAGGCAGCGGGTCACCCGAAGGCGACTTCACCGGGAGGTGTACTCAATCCGGTCGGTGTCTCTGCCCCGCCTTGTCTGCGGCGACCACAGCGAGGTCGCGATGTTGCCAGGTCACACGTGGCGTGAAACCGGCCTCGGTCAGCCACTCGAGTTGCTCGGCCAGCGGGCTGGGGGTGTCGACAACTCCGTCGATCGGCGTGACCACATCTGACGGATCGGGAGGGACGACGAGGTCGGCGAGCACGAACCGACCGCCGTCGACGAGCACCTCATGGATTCTCATGAACAGATCGGCCTTCTCATCGGCATCGAGATGATGCACAGCGAGGGTCGACATGACGAGGTCGACGGGGACGGCCGGCAGGGAATCTTGGAGTCGCCAATGAGAGAGCGAACTGCGATCCGGGTCGAGGACCTTCGCGGCACCGGCGAGCATCTCAACGCTCTCATCGATGCCGTGGATATGAGTCTCCGGCAACACCTCGGCGACGCGTCTGGCGGTCAGCCCGCTGCCCACGCCGAGGTCGAGGATCGTCCGTGGGCCGACCTCCACCACAGCAGCCAGCAGCTCGTCCTGCAGCAGTCGGTAATCGGGGATCTCCTCGGACATGACGTCGAGGTAAGTGTCGGGGTTCCAGGTGAAATCAGCCATGATGCCTCCGCTTTCAGGCTAGCACTCGGTGATCAGCACGAGCAGAGCGATAGCACCGGCCACGCGGGGTAGGATTTCACACGGAGGCGTCCGAGTCCTGGTGGGCTCCCCGGTCTTCAAAACCGGTGAGACCGAGTATCTCGGTCTGGCGGGTTCGATTCCCGTCCGCCTCCGCCACCACCGCAGTGAAGGAGAACGCAGTCTTGGTCGATACGGATCCGCGGCGCAGCATCCCGCGCACCGATCATCTCCTCGCCCTTCCCGAGGTCATCGCCGCAGGTGAGAGCCGGAGTCAGGCGACGATCAAAGCGATCATCTCCGAAGCTCAGACCGCTGCTCGCAACGGTGAGATTCCCGTCGCCGAGGTGGCCCCCACCATCATCTCCCGCTTAAGTTCCGACTCGGCATCGTCACTGACCCCGGTCCTCAACGCCACCGGAATCATCGTCCACACCAATCTGGGCAGGGCTCCTCTGTCCGAGTCCGCTCGCCGGGCCGTGGCCGATGCGGCCGGCTATGTCGACGTTGAGTTGGACCTGGTCAGCGGCAAGCGAAGCAAGCGGGGGACCGGCGCCAAGCAGGCACTTCTGCGTGCCTGCCCAGACGCCGAAGACGCACTGGTCATCAACAACGGTGCCGCGGCCCTGCTGCTCGCCGTGACAGCGCTGTGCCGTGAAGACGGCGTCGGCGCTGGTAACACGGGTGGTCCCGGTGAGATCGTCATCAGCCGCGGCGAACTCATCGAGATCGGAGCCGGCTTCCGCCTTCCCGACCTCATGGCCACGACCGGGTCCCGGCTGCGCGAAGTCGGAATGACGAACCGCACCCACCTCGACGATTATGCGCAGGCCATCACCGCCGAAACTACGAGCCTGCTCAAGGTCCACACAAGCAACTTCCGAGTCGAAGGCTTCACCGCCTCGGTTGAGATTGCGCAGCTGCGTGAACTCGCCGACGAGCACGACCTTCCCCTCATCGCCGATCTGGGAAGCGGACTTTTCGAACCCGACCCGTATCTGCCCAACGAACCCGATATCGCCAGCGCGCTCGCCGCCGGAGCCGATGTCGTCATCGTCAGCGGTGACAAACTCCTCGGCGGTCCTCAAGCGGGCCTCATCCTCGGTCGCAGCGACGCCGTCCAGCGCATCGCGAAGCACCCCCTGGCCAGGGCAATGCGCACCGACAAACTCACGTTGGCCGCAATCGAGGCGACGGTTGCGAACACCGAGAACCCGGTCCATGAGGCACTGCACATCGATCTCGACAGACTCAAAGAACGCACCGAGCACCTGGCAGAGCTTGCCTCTGGAGCCGTCGTCGCCCATGACGGTCGCGTCGGAGGCGGGGGAGCCCCCGGTGTTCCCCTTCCCGGATGGGCCATCGAACTGCCCGAGGAGCTCGCCCGCCCGCTGCGCCTCGGCGACCCGGCAGTCGTCGCCCGAGTTCACCAGGGACGATGCCTCATCGACCTGCGTTGCGTTCCCGAAGCCGATGACGATCTGATCGGCGAGGCCGTGAACCGGGCTCGTGCGAACACGCGGAGCCGCCTCGGCGACCATGATGTGGGTTTCGGCGATGATCCGGACTTCACGAACCATGCCTGAGATGTACGTTCTCGCAACCGCCGGCCACGTCGATCACGGGAAGTCCACCCTGGTCAACGCCCTGACCGGGATGGAACCGGACCGGTGGGCAGAGGAGAGGAAGCGGGGTCTGACGATCGACCTCGGCTTCGCTTGGACGACTCTGCCGTCCGGGAGGGAACTCGCCTTCGTCGACGTTCCCGGGCATGAGAAGTTCCTCGCGAACATGCTCGCAGGCATCGGCCCGGCCCCCATCGTGTGCTTCGTCGTCGCAGGGGACAAGGGGTGGCAGGCCCAGTCGAGTGACCACCGGGACGCGATCACCGCGCTGGGCATCACCCGTGGCCTCGTCGTCATCACCCGCGCTGACCTCGCCCCCGAGTCGGTCGCAGCGACAGAGGCCCAGATCAGAGCAGAACTGCGGGGTACACCGCTGGCCGATGCTCCGGTGCTCACCGTCTCCGCGGCTACCGGGGACGGACTCGACGAACTCGTCGCGACGCTCGATGCCGTCACCGCCAAAGCTCCGGCCCCCGACGCGGAGGCCCGACTGCGGCTGTGGGTCGACCGTGCCTTCACGATCAAGGGCGCCGGCACCGTGGTCACCGGCACGCTCACGGCCGGAACTCTGCGCACCGGGGACCGCCTGCGCCTCGTCGGGGAGACCTCGGACGAGGCGCCGGCCGTCCGTGGTCTGCAGAGCCGGAACTCCTCCGCCGAGGAGGTCGCCCCCAGCGCCCGTGTCGCCGTGAATCTGCGCGAGGTCGCAGCCGATGATATCCACCGCGGTGACGCTCTCATCACCGACGATGCATGGCCGATCGTCGACATCATCGACGTTCGCCGAACCATGGGCCAGCTGCTCGACGAGGGCGTGCACGGACTCATGCTCCACATCGGAACCGCCGCGGTCGCGGTGCACATGAGGCCCTTCGACGGTGACCACGCCCGCCTCACACTCGAGCGTCCGCTGCCGCTGCAGGTCACGGACCGGATCGTGCTGCGCAGCCCCGGCAGCCGCAACGTCTTTGCAGGCGTCGTCGTCCTCGATGTCGACCCTCCCGAACTCGGCCGCCGTGGAGCCGGCACCCGGCGTGCCCGAGAGCTGAACGGGCGTCCGGAAACCGGGGACATCCTCGCCGAGGTGGCCCGCCGTGGAGCCGTGGAACGGGCCAGATTGGTGCGCTTCGGACTGACGCTTCCCGACGCCGTCGCGGGCGTTGAAGAGATCGCCGGAGGATGGCTCGTCCACCGGCAGACACTCGAGAAGTGGGTCGAGAACGCGGAGACCATCGTGAGGGCGAAGCTGGCGGCAGAGCCTCTGGCTGCTGGTGTGCCCGAGAAGGCACTGGCCGAAGAGCTGCGCCGCGTCGACCCTCCATTGCCTGACAGCGGCGGTCAGGAACTCGTCGCTGCCATCGCCTCTCGCGCCGGCCTCGATATGGTCAAAGGCATGGTCCGCCCGCCCGGTCACACCGCCGATCTGGGTCCGGCCGAGGCAGGCGTCGCCGAGGTGGAACGACGCTTGGCGGCCAATCCCTTCGCAGCTCCCGAAGCCGATGACCTGCGAGAACTCCGACTGGGAGTGCGAGAGCTTGCTGTCGCCGAATCCGCGGGACGGCTCCTGCGCCTCGGCGATGGTGTGGTTGTGTCACCACGGACACCGGCACAGGCGATGCGACTGCTTGCGCGACTGGACCAGCCGTTCACGACGAGTGCGGCCAGGAAGGCTCTGGGCACCACGCGGCGCGTCGTCATTCCCCTGCTCGAATACCTCGACGGTCGCGGTTGGACCCGCCGTATCGACAACACATCACGCGAGGTTGTGAGGTAGACAGACGCGCGCCTGAATGGAGCCTGACCCTCACCTTCGAGTGGCCCGATGGGCGGGCCGAGACCCGGGTCACGGATGCGTGCGGGCGCCCCGTAGTGTCGCAGAGCATCCAGCGAATTCTGAGCTGATGCTCACCAGCCCCTTCCGATTCGTTGCTGCGAGACTAAGCCACCTATGAGCGTCTCGGCATTGAACCGCCTACCTGCGTCCGACAGTGTGGTGTGAGGCGATTACCGGAGCATCCCTGTGCCGAAAGCAGGAAGCAGATGTGTTCCGAATCCGATCAGGACGCCGTCCGGGCAGCTCGCCCGATCCAACAGGAAAGTGAGAACAGATGAAAAGCGTGCGCAAATTTGCGGTGACTGCACTGTCCGCTGCCGTCATCGCAGGGGGTCTCTCCCTGGGGGCGGTGACTTCGGCCGCGGCGGGTCCGATCTCAGGAGCCGTCGACCAGCCGAGCGAGAACGTCTCGGGGGCCGGTCAGGGCCAGGGCGACGGCACAGCCGTGGGCATCGACGATCCGGATGAGCTCAGCTCCGAGCAGATCCACAATGCTCGCACCATCATCGGTGTCGGTAAGGGCGCAGACTTGTCGGAGAAGGCCCAGAAGATCGCCGTGATGACCGCACTGCAGGAGTCGAACCTGCAGAATCTCGACGGCGGGGATCGTGACTCCGTCGGAGCGTTCCAGCAGCGCCCCTCGATGAACTGGGGATCGGCCGAGCAGGTGGAGGATCCCGTCTTCGCCTCGAAGTCGTTCTATGGAGTCAACCCCGACAGCCCCAATCCGGGCCTGACCCAGATCGACAACTGGGAGAACATCGACTCGGGTCGGGCCGCGCAGGACGTGCAGTCCTCGGCTTTCCCCGACGAATACGCGAAGTGGGAACCCCTTGCCGCGCAGCTCGTCGATGACAACCAGGACGTCGACGACATCAATTGAGGTCGTTCACTGGGGAGTCGGCGATGATCGACTCCATCGCAGACGCAGTCAGAGCACGCCACTGATCACGAGGTGGGGTTGTCGGAAGCGGATCGCTTCGCAGCTGGGCGAGGGCAACCTCGATGATCGCCGAGTGATCAGGGAAAGCATCGAGCGCATGCCTTCCTGCACCCTCCTTGCTGATGATCTCCCCGGTCAGGAGGGTATAGTGCATTCGCGCCGGTCCGAGAAGGCACCATTCCACAGCTCCAGCTGACAAGGTGTGTCGACCTCCGCGGGCGCTTTCAGCTAGCGGGGCCCAATACTCGCGGACGTTGCGCGCCACCCAGTTACGGAGTTCACCCGGCTCGGAGTCGAGACTCCAATCCGAGACGGGGCCGCCGCGGACGGAGATGCCGCCGTCGATAAGTTCCTTCCAGATCACCGGATTGACGTCGAACGCGCCCTGAGCGTCGAAGACCTCGCCTACGTGGGACGCGACCGGGTGGATCTCGGCCACCGCGCGGGAGATCTCGGACTGCCAGACGAACACGGTGTTGCAGCATGCGCTGAACCCCAGACCGCGTGCAGCACGGACGGTCAGGCGGGGCACCTGAGAGAGATGCAGAAGCCTCAAGCGGGCCATGAGGCTGCGGTGGTCTTTCCACTCATCGCTGAGCACAGCGATGACATCGATATCGCTGCGGCCCGGTCGGTAGGCATCAAGGGCGATGGACCCACCGACTGCGCATGCGATGACCGCACCCGGCAGCAGTCGGTCGGCGACTCGCAGATATGACTCGACTGAGCGGGAAGCTTCCTCAGGCAGTGTCGAGTCCATGGGGCAAGAGTACTGCTTCGGCGTCGGCCGTAGTGCGTCAATCGCAGTGCAGCGTCGGCCGCGGTGCGGCTTCGACACGCCGCCGGATCAGCACAATTCAACAGCCGTTGGCTCCGTGTTCGTTGCAGGCGACATTGTCCCTTCGAGAGGCTGGGGCGTGGGCGAGTTTTCAGAGGTCCGTGTCTTTCTCGAGTGAGGATACTGTGTGCGGACCAACCGCTCAACACAATGCCCATTGCTCTATTGAGAAAATTTCAGGAGAATCAGAACCGATGAAACTTGCACGAGCATTAGCGGTGGCAGCTCTTTCCGCAGGCTTCCTCGCCGGTGGCGCGTCGGCGGCGACCGCAGTGCCTGCGGAGATTTTTCCTCCTACGAGCAAGGCCCCCGACGGCGGTGAAATCAGCAGCACCCAGGACACCAGCCAGCTCACCCAGGAGCAGATCGACAATGCGCGCACCATCATCGCCGTCGGCAAGGGCTCTGAACTCTCGAACCAGGCTCAGAAGATCGCTGTCATGACCGCGCTGCAGGAATCGAGTCTGCGGAATCTCGACAGCGGCGACAAAGACTCTGCCGGACTGTTCCAACAGCGGCCGTCATACGGTTGGGGGACCCACGGGCAGATCACCGATGCGGTGTACGCCTCGAAGTCCTTCTACGGAGTCAATCCAGAGTGCCCGAACCCGGGGCTGCTTCAGATCGCGGGGTGGGAGACGATGGATCCCGGCGCCGCGGCCCAGGCGGTCCAAGGCTCAGGACACCCCGATGCCTATGACAAGTGGGAGACGCTGGCCGAAGAGCTCGTCGATGAGAACCAGGACGTCGAGCCCATCAATTGACGCACCTATGTGTCCCGGCTGCGGCGAGCCCTGACGCCCGCAAGCCAAACGTGCTCACGTAGAGCATTTGTGCTCTACCAGGGCACTTTTGGCTAGCGGAAGCGGAAGCGGAAGCGGAAGCGGGAGGGGCGAGCTCAGCCCAGCGCGCCAGCGGCCAGCCGCCGCACCACCTCGGTGAGGTGATGCAGGCCGGAGACGAGATCCTCGTCCTTCGTGAACTCCTGCAGGCTGTGCGAGACACCGCCGACGCTGGGGATGAAGAGCATGACCGTGGGGACGGTGTCCTTCATGTTCGTCGAGTCGTGGCCGGCCACGGTCATCACCCTCGCCGAGGTGAGTCCCAGGTCCTCGGCGGCTGATCGTGCCAGCTCGACCCCGTCCTCGGAATACGGGTTCTGATCCCAGCTGTGTTCGGCGACGATCTCGATCTCGACACCGACCTCGTCCTTGACCTTCGCGATTGTGGACATGAGGGAATCGTGGGCGGCGGCGATCACCTCGGCGCGCGGCGATCGCAGGTCGAGGAGCAGCCCGACCTCGCTCGCGACGACGACCGGGGAATTCGGGTAGACGTTGAGCTCACCGCACGCGGTGTGCAGCGCCCCAGCGTCGAATTCGTCGACGAGCTCACGGGCGGCCACCACCAGGCGAGCGGCACCGAGGAGAGCATCGCGGCGGTCACTCATCAGGGTCGATCCGCTGTGGGCCTGCTCCCCGGTGACACGGAATTCGTACTTATGGGCGGCCCAGGTGGCATTGACGAGGCCGATCGTGACCCCGTCCTCTTCCATGCTGCGACCCTGCTGGACGTGGATCTCGGCATAGGCGGCAATCTCGGGTGCGGTGAAGTCTCCGCGCTCACCGATGGCATCGAGCGCCTCGGCGACGGTGATTCCTTTGGGATCGGTGGTGGCCAGTGCCGCCTCGAGCTCGGCCTTGCCGGTGAAGACATTGCTGCCCATCATCGAGGGTTTGAAGCGCGAGCCCTCTTCGTTGAACCAGTTGATGACGGCGAGGTTGTACTTCGCCCTTGCAGGGTCGGCGCGCAGCTCATCGGCGACGGCGAAGCAGGCGTGGGCCGAGGACATGACGCCATACGCCCCATCGAAGCGGCCGGCGGTCGGCTGCGAATCCATGTGCGATCCGGTGAGGACGTAAGGGGCGCCGGGAACGAGTTCGAGCAGACCGAACTGATTGCCGATCGCATCCCGGTGAACGCTGAACCCGTGCTTCTCCAGCAGCTCGGCGAACCATTTGCGCTGCTCGCCATCGGCAGCGCTCGCCGCCTGCCGATCGACGCCGTTCGTGCCCTCGACGGCTCCGAATCGCGAATGCACGGACCAGTCGGCGAGGAACTCGTCGTCACGGTCGGCCTGTGCTGCGGGAGTCTGCGAAATGGGGGTCTGTGTCATGGTGCGTCCTTTTCGGGTGTGCTGGGGAGATGTCAGGGGTGAGGCAGAGTCAGGAGTGCGACTGTGTCATGCGTGTGGCAGCGTCAGCCTGCGATCTCATCGGCGGCCGGAGGCATGAGCTCGGAATCGATGAGGACGTGGATGAGCGCCGGGCCCTCTGCTGCCAGGGCGCGGTCGAGGGCCGCCTCGAAGTCTTCGGTCTTCTCCACGCGTTCGCCGTGTCCGCCGAAGGATGACATCCATACCGCGAAATCGGGGTTGACCATGCGTGTGCCCGAGGGCCTGCCCGGATAGTGGTTGACCTGGTGCTGGACGATCGTGCCGTACACGCCGTTGTCGGCGACGATGACCAGCGGACTCGCCCCGTGAGCGAAGGCCGTGGCCAGCTCCTGACCGTTCATGAGGAAGTCGCCATCGCCGCAGATCGCGACCGCACGACGTTCTGGGAAGGCGAGTGAGGCCGCGACGGCGCCGGGCACAGCCAGACCCATGGCCCCGTTGCGGGCACCGACGAGGCTCGCCGATTGAAGATGCCTGATGAAGCGGTGGCCCCAGATCGTGGCGTTGCCCGCCCCGTACGTGAGCACGGCTTCCCCGTCGAGTCGGTCGTCGAGGATCCCGAACGCCACCCCGAGATCGACGCCGGTTCGAGCAACCGCTCCGGCCACCTCGGCGTCGGGACGATGTGCGGCGACCTTCGACTGCACGTCCGAACGGGAGGTCATCCACTCATCGGTGCGCTCCCCGCGCAGATCAGCCGCATCGATCGAGCCGTTCACCGAGGTGGACGCGGTCAGCGCCGTGACGAAGCTGCGTGGGGAGGCCAGGATCTGCTGGTCGATGCGCCCGGCATGCTGGGTTGCCTCCGGGTCGAGCCCCACGACGACGGTCTCCGCGTCGAAGCCGCGCGTGTAGCCGTCGCTGGCCACATCGGATCGGGTGGCACCGACGAAGACGAGAAGGTCGGCATCACCGTATCCGGCGGCGACTGCCTCGGCGCGGCCATAGCCCAACCAGCCGGCCCAGGCGGGTCCGGTGTGGGGGACGGCGTCGTAGGCGCGCCAATCGCAGTAGACCGCAATCCCCGCCGAGGCGGCCAGGTCGAGCAGCGCCCGCCCGTGGCCCTCGTGCCAGCCGTCCCCGCCGAGGACGAAGGCCGGCTTCGCTGCATTGCCGATGCGTGTGGCCAGGGATTCGAGGTCTGTTGCAGAGGGCTGAGGTTCGGCGATCGGGGCCGGGGCTGTGTCCGGTGCCTCTGTCATGCGGACGAGGACATCCTCTGGCAGTCCCACGACGACGGGGCCGGGGCGCCCGGATGCGGCGATGCGCAGGGCATCGGCCGTGAGGTCACCGGCGCGATCCTCATCATCGATGATGATGACCTTCTTCGCGGTCGAGGAGAACCACTCGGGCAGGCTGAATTCCTGGAAGGACTCTCGGGCACGGTCCGCGATGGGCACGAGTCCGACGAACAGGACGAGTGCAGTGGCGTCCTGGTAGGCGGTGTGCACAGAGATCATGGCGTTCGCCGCCCCCGGCCCACGCGTGACCATGGCGATTCCGGGCCGGCCGGTCAGGCGCGACTCGGACAGAGCCATGAACCCGGCACCGCCCTCCTGACGGCACACGACTGTCTCGATCGAGGAGTCGTAGAGACCATCGAGAACGTCGAGGTAGCTTTCGCCGGGAACGGCGTAGACCCGCTGGATTCCAGCGTTCTCCAGAGTATTGACGATGTGATGACCGGCCGAGCGGAACATGCGTGTGGGTCCTTCCTAAGGCGAAGCGATGGTGTGTGAGGGCAGGCGGGGGCGCGGGTGGTCCGCCGTGCTCACGGCGGCCCACCTCGGCGAGCGTTGCTCAGTGTTTGAAGCCGGGCAGATCGACGCTCAGGCGCGGTGCGACGGCCCCGGCGAAAGCCGTGAACAGGGACAGGAAGGCCAGCATCGCAGCGGCCGGCCACCAGTGATTGGCCGCCGCGGCGACGAGTCCGGTGGCTGCCAGCGGAATGAAACCGGAGAGCATGCCGGCGACGTTCTGGGCCAGGGCGACGCCGGTGTAGCGGGTGCTGGCTGGGAACAGGCCGGTCATCACGGTGCCGGAGGCGGCGTAGGGCAGTGACAGTGTGCCGACAGCCAGTGTCATAGCGAGGACGACGAGGACCGGCTGGCCGGAGGCGAACATGAGGAAGGCCGGAACGGCGACCACCGCCGAGGCGATTCCACCCCACAGGATGACCTTGCTGGCCCCGTACTTCGTTCCGAGCGCTCCACCCCAGATGAGGCAGAAGATCTCGACAGCGGCGGCGACCATGCTGCCAAGGAGCAGAAGCGAATCGTCGTAGCCGAGGACGTTGACGCCGTACCAGACGCAGAATGCGGTGACGAGGTAGAACCCGCCGACGCCCAGAAGGGCAGCGGCCATGCCGACGATGATCTGTTTCCAGCTGTCGCGGAAGGTGGTGCGCACGGGGCTCTTCTCGAGCTCACCGGATTCCTCGAGCTGGCGGAAGACCGGGGATTCCTCGAGGCGGCTGCGGATGTAGACGGCGACGAGGAGGAGCGGGATGGCGGCGAGGAACGGGATGCGCCAACCCCAGGCGCTGAAGCTGTCGGCCGACAGGATCAGGGTCATGATGAAGAAGCCGCCGGAGGACAGAATGGTGCCGATGGGCGAACCGATCTGAGGAATCGCGGCGTAGCGTGCGCGCAGGTGAAGTGGGGCGTTCTCGACGACGAGCGTCATGGCACCCGACCATTCACCACCGACGAACAGGCCCTGCAGGATGCGCAGGAGCACGAGCAGCACCGGAGCGGCGAAGCCGATCGCGGCGTAGGTCGGCAAAGCGCCGATGAGGCCGGTGACGATGCCGATGCCGACGATCGTGACCATGAGGACCCGGCGGCGGCCGACCTTGTCGCCGAGGCGACCGAAGATGAGTCCGCCGATCGGGCGAGCGGCAAGTCCGACGCCGAAGGTGGCGAACGAAGCCATTGCGGCCGCGGTTGCGTTCTCACTGGTGAAGTACTGGACGTTGAAGACCAATGCCGCAGCCGCGCTGAAGAGGAAGAAGTCATACCATTCGAGTGCGGTGCCGAGCAGGGCGCCGAGGGCGACCTTGTTGGCATCCTTGATGCTGAGCTCCTGCGTCGCGGAGTATTCCGCCGCAGCAGTTGGGTCGTTGTGACTCATGTATTTCTCCATCGAGCGCAGGACGTGGTTGGGCATTCAACCTGTAACTTAGAACACTACAGAGTGAGATCGCACGATTTCGAGCATCTTTTGCCCCGGAAACGCTGTTTTAGATTGTGCAACTGCACATAGTCTAGGACGATGCCGCCAACACATGAGAGACAGCTCAGGGATCAGCCGCTGCCGGGAGACCGTCAGCGCTGGATCGAACTCCTCGATGCCCTCGATCTCGAACAGCTCACCGAACGGTTCATGTCACGAGTCGTCAGAGTGCCCGGCTACGATCCCGCCCCGATTCCGGTCTCAGAACTGCGGCGGACCGGTCATAGTTCATTTCAATCCCTCGTCGAAGGTCTGCGTGCCGGTGGTTTCGACGGCCCGGTTGCGGTGTCCACGGAGGTTGGGGTCTCACGCGCTCGGGTGGGGATTCCGCTGGAGGCACTGATGACGGCGATCCGGCATGACTTCAACGTCTTGTGGGAGGCGCTGACCAGGGTCGCGACGCAAGACGACGCGGAGCTCGTCATCCGACACACGGGGATCGTGCTCTCCACCGTCGACGAATACGTCTCCCAGGTTCAGCAGGCCTACGCCGCCGAACAGCAGCGGATGCGGGAGGAAGAATCCTCCGTCCGGCAGGGACTCATCGCGGGACTGTTCGACGATCTTCACCCGACGGACGAGCGTCTGTCCACGATCGCCTCGGCGCTGGGCCTCGATCCGGAACGTCCGCTGCTCGTCGTGGCCGCCCGCGGTGAGGACACCTCGGCGCTGCGGGTGCTCATCTCCGATCACGAGCGCGCAGGCGGGACCATGTTCACGCACCACCTCGGCGATGTCCTCATTGCCTTCACTCGCACGTCCGAGCTCGCCGGGTCGCGGTTGGAAGCGACCGAACGTCGCCTCGCCGAGGTGCGGGTGGGTTTGGTCCACGCGGCCGGCATCGGGTCCCTGCGCAGGTCAGCGCTGACCGCTCGAGATCTGGCGCAGCTGCTCACACATGATGAGGTGGGGGCGATGACCTGGGAACGCGGTTGGGCCAGACTCGCCGCTCAGGCACTGAACGCGGCCGGGAACTCCATCGTCACCGACGTCGAACGTGCGCTCGCCGTCTGCGGAGCGGCCGAACGTGAACGTCTCGTCGAGGCCGTCCACACCTACCTGCACTCGGGCAGCATCGGAGCCAGCGCCGCGGAACTGTTCTGCCATCGCAATACTGTGGCCAATCGCCTGCGCCGCTTCGCCGACCTGACCGGAGTCGACCCGATGATCCCCGCCGAGGCGGCACGTCTAGTTGTCGGATGGGCGTGAGTGAGGGGTCCGGCTTCATCCATCTGATCCATCCCGATCGCAGGGAGCTGGAGCAGGCCACTGGCGCAGCACACTTGCGCAGCGCATGCAGAGCTCGTCGAGATCGGGCAATTTAGCCAATCTAATATTTTAGATAAACGACTGTAGTCGCCCTATAAAAGCCTCTACATGCGCTGGGAGTTGGCTTATTCGCATGGGCCGCAGCTGTTCCGTTCTGAGAAAAGTTAGCGCGATCGGCAAATAGCCAAAATGGCGAATCGACAATATCGGATTATCGATATCTAAATAAAAATTTACGTGCCGATCTGGTTTTCAAATGCAAGTTTATAGGAAACTATTCCAAGCATGGTCTATTGAATAATATAAATACTACTTATGGGCGATAGCTGATCAATTCGTCGGCTCCTGATTCCATTCTGAGTCCGGAACACCATTCACTTCTTCATGACCTTTGGGAACGTCGAATCGTTGAGCGGTGAGATCACGAGGGAGCAGCTTGAATCCCTGCCAGTGCATCTCCATGGGCGACTGCTCTTCATCACGGGGGACATGGTGGAATCCGACAGCGACCCATGACACGACGTCATCGAGCTTTTGACCCTTGCCGTCGTCGACGAACTCAGGAACTCCACGGCCGCAGTCACCGCGATTTTTCGTCGCATACTGTTCGCATTCGTTGAAGTTCGTGAAGCCGACGTCGTACCCGGGCTCTTCCTCGTGGGAGTGGGTATGTTCAACGTCATCGACGAACTCGAATGAGTCCGACTTTCCGGTGTCGATCTCATAGGAGATGGGATGCCCGTCGTCGTTGAGCGCCGCGGGGTTGAGGACCCGCCACCACCGGCGGTCCTTCCACCGTGCAAGGGCAGGGTGCTCGATATCCTTCAGCTTCCCCTTCATGATCGGTGATTCCGGTCCGGACTTGCCCGTCGGGTTGGCGTCGAACTGCTGCGCCTTCATTCCGCCTTCGCCTCCGAGCCCCCAGCGGACCTTCCAGACGGCGTTATGCGAATGACTCGCCGCATGTTCGTCATGTCCGACGTCCGAACCGTGATCCTCATCCGTGTAGTCGACAGGCGATAGGTCACCGGTTGCGCCGAGCTGCACATCGATGGATCCATCAGAGCCGAATGTGTACTGAGAGACGTACTCATACCAGCCCACCCGAGACACCGTTGACAGTCGCAAAGCGTTCTTTCGGGCGGAGGTCGGTGCTACGAGATCACTCGAATGATAGGCGAGTCCGTCGTCGATGACCTCGGTGCACAGGACGTTGCGGGTCTCGGTCTCCCCGTACTTGCCGTCGCCGATCTTCGGGATCTCCATCGAGTTCAGGTCTCCCGCGCAGGCATCGGACTGCAGCGTCTTCATCTTGCGGCCGCCGAAGCCGGCCGCAGTGATATCGGATGTGTTGCGCTTTCCGGTGTCATACGGGACTTCCAGCTGGGCGATGGAGGCAGAATCGATGATTCTGATCGGATCCTTGCCGGGAGGAGCGATGAAGACTTCGGAAAGAGAGAGACCGAAATCGGGATGGACTCCCCAGCACATCGTCCAGGTCGCTCCGCTGGACAGAGTCTGCGAGACCTTCTTCGCGGGTTTCTTGCAGGTGCTGGAGGCGACTGCTGAGGACTCCGCGGTCTTCGCATCTTCGGGTGAGGCGTCACCTCGAGTGCACGCCGAGACGAAGAGGATCAGACATAGCCCTCCTGCCACGATCTGCAACAGACGTTTGTTCGTGTAGGCATGTCTTCTCACAGTTGCTCAGTTCGTCTTTCCCGGCGGCATCTCATGGACAGATAGGGGTGGCGGCGGCACCTGAAATGTGTCGCCACCACCCGGGTGCTCATCTCGCGATGAGCCTCATACGTTCCTTGTGTTCATGAACGCATGTACTGCATCTGCGTCGACTGCGATGCCTGGCATCGCGATCAGCAGCTGTCGAAGGTGTCACAAGCCTGGGAACAGGTTGCGTGGGTCGAACATCGATGTGCCGCTGTGTGGCTCCACCGGTCCCGGCTTCGCGGCGTCTGCCGACTTGCCGCAGGGATCGGTGCGAACTCCAGCGTTACCGAAGCCCATCCGTGACTTGCCACCTGCAACGCCGAGGCTCAGCGCAGAGACGTCCATTCCGCTGACGACCTTCTTGCCGTCTGCAGTCTCGCACTCAGTTTTCTCCTGGTGGTTGATCTGCAGCGAGACGAGGTTATCTGCCAGCAGTTTGAGGAACGGATCAACTGCAGCGCGGATTGGGGCCGTCATCATGTCGGTCTTGATCGTGGTGAACGCCTTGTACAGCAGGCCGGCCGGGTCTGCGAGCTTGTCATGGATCGGGCCTAGGACGGTCTCCATCGAGTTCATCACGGTGTCGATCGTCGTGCAGGATACGGCGCCCGTCGCACCGGAAGGTTTGCAGTCGTAGTTGCTGACCTTTCCGGTGAGGTCCATGTCCCATCCAGCGGTGGTTCCGTCGAGAGCAGTGATATCAACGTTCACGTTCGCACTGCGCAGCGATTCGATCGCTGTGTCCACTGCGACGTCGATGACCTTCTCGATGGCATCGTGGATGCTGCTGGCGATGAGCGGGTATGTCTCATCGTCGATCAGCTCTGAGTTCGGATCCTGGTTGTTGATTCCGACTGGACGATCGGTCACACCGTCGTCGTTGCCGCCGAGGCGGGCGAGGTCGACCTCGACTGAACCCTTTCCAAGGTCGATCGTGGCGAGTCCGTCATCGGTCTTGATCGGTTCACGCAGAATTGCATCGAGTACGTCATCCTGGATGTCGGAGGTGACGGTCGTGTCGACCTTCATCCCCGGAAGGGCTTTGCCGAGGCCGAGCGCGTCGTTGACCCTGTCGGCGACTTCGTCTTCCATCTGACCTGCAGCGTCGGACACGCCGTCGCCGGCGTCCTCGATGGCTGGGGAATGGAGGTTGAGCTTTGCGTCGCCGACGCGGTACTGGCCGATTCCGCCGACACCGTCCGGATCCTGGAATTCGCCGTCAACTGCTTCGACCCAGGCGCCGCCGAGGCCGAAGTTCAGGTCTGCTTGGTCGATGAGTCCGTCGGTGACATCAGATTTTCCAGTGGCGTCGACCAGCGACAGGAGGTCGACGTTGGCGGTACCGAACTCGTTGTCTTTACCATCGAGCGTGAGTCCACCATCGGCGCCGACGATTCCGGTGACGGCCTTGCCGTTCTTGGAGTCGGTTGCGGTCGATTCGCTGTGGATAGCGCCGGCTTCACCGAAGCTGAGGAAATCATCGAGCGGAATCTCGTAGCCTGCACCGAAGTCGACGACTTCGTCGTCGCCGATGGCGCCGTTGAATGCTTCGCGGTTGGGACCCGGATCCGATTTGGATGCGGCCGTGGACTTACCCAGTGCGACGAGTTCTTTCGAGTCCAGGGTCATGCCTGCGACACTGGCTCCAGCTTCCGTCGGCTCGTCGGCGTGGACGTTGAGGCCCTGTGCCGATACCGCGGTCGACGCCAGCAGTGTGCCCGCAACTCCGATGGCCATGCCAGGCAGAATTCGCCTGAGAACCATCTTTCTCTTTCGATGACCACTGTGGGGACGTGATTGCACGTGGTGAGACACGAATTTACCTCCAAAGTACCGCTCGTTGGTTGGCCCGCTCATTCAGATGTCGGCATATGCACCAACGAGCGTTGCCCACAGGACATCCTTGCGAAGCACTCAGGCCGTGTCCAGGGATTTTGAGAGTTTTTTGAAACTTTGACATGAAGAACAAGCTAGTTTGTAATCTGGAACAATTGTTGGATACCGGTGGCCGATCTGAATTTCTGCGTCATACTCGATCTGGTTCCATTGATATAGCCGCAGCGCGGGAGGTTTTTTCATGCTCACCCTTCCGGCGTTTTCGCGAACCTGTGCAAATGTGTGCACTGATGAGTTCTGTGCTCATGTGAAATCAAGATGATTTGTCATTTGAGTGAATGTGGAGGTGGCCATGGATGATGCGTGCATGACTAGCTTGAAACTTGTACTATCGGTACACATCGGTTGGACGCGAGGTTGAGGAATGGGTACAGGGTTGCACCTTTCAGAGATGAGCCGGCCGGCGGGGGCGCTGACGATGTCTGATGCCAACCAACTCGTGAATTGGGCCGAGACTCAGATGCCGCGCATCGTCGGAGATGCCTATGACAGGATTCTCGAGCGAATTCCACTCTACGAGCGCTCAGAGCCGCATCTTCAGGCGGAGCTTCATCAGTCGATCGAGGACAATCTGAGGGCCGCGGTCAGCGCGATGAACCAGTGTCACGACACGTTGCAGCTGAGCACGCCGCATGAGACGGGCAGACGTCGGGCTCAGCAGGGGATCCCTCTGGCCGAGATCTTGCAGGCGAACCATTTCAGCTTCGGCGTTCTCTGGGATGCGTTGGTCGAGGCGGCGAGACCAGGAGGCGATTGCGAAGCTCCGGAAGCCATCTTCGCGGTGGCGACGTGGCTGTGGTCAGTCGCGGACGCGCACGCGGTGGCATTGACTGAATCGTATAGGGCAGCATCGGCTGAGCTTCTCGCCGAGGAGGGGCGCCGACGTGCGGCGTTGGTTGAGTCGCTGCTCGCAGGACGGCCGAGTCCGGATTGCAGCTCGTGGGAGATGGCGACCTTGCTCGGTCTGGCTCCGGATGCGGATCTCATCGTGGTTGCGGTTGACAACCGCAACCCGGCAGGCGGAGGTCTGGGCGACCTGGAGCAGAAGTTTGCGGACCAGGGGATCGTCTCGGGGTGGCAGCTGACGCCGACGCTGCAGCTCGGGGTTGTGTCGTTCCACTCCGAGCAGCACGAAGTTGCATTGGGCGTTCTGAGAACTATTGCGGCACGTGCAGGAGTGAGCCCGCCATATAGGGTGTTGGCTGAAACTCCGCGGGCCCTGCAGCTGGCACGCACGGCTCTGTCGACATTGCGCCCAGGTCAGACCGAGGTGTGTGAGTTCAACTCGAGTCCTTTGGCGGCGCTCCTCGCGTGTGAGCCGAACGAGGGGCGGCGGCTGGCCTATGAGGTGCTCAGAGGAGTCTTGGAACTGCCCGCCGCAGATCGGTCGTTGATACTCGACACGCTTGTTGCCTATTTCGACAATGAGGGCTCGGCCGAGCGCGCCGCCGAACAGCTGTACTGCCACTCCAACACGGTCCGCTATCGACTCCGCCGTGTGCACGAACTCACGGGACGCTCGCTGAAAGATCCGCTGAGCTTGGCCGAGCTCGTCAGCGCGGTGTTTTCGCTGCGGATGTGCAAGCTCTATACGGCTAACTCATCGATTGCTTGAATAGCAGCGTCGTCAATCCAATCCCTCGAAGCTCTGCCCGTGTGGTCCGGTCAGTGCAATTACCCGTCCATCGACAGCGAGCACGAACCGTCCGTCCTTTTCGCGATCAACCTGAGCTCCGATCTCCGGCAGCACTCCGCCTCCCTCATTGCTGATCCACACGACGTCATCACGCGATCGCATGAGGACGGCGAAGCGTTCGCGTTCGGTCGGTTCGACATAGGCAAGCACCGCGCTGTGGAATACGACTTTCTGCGTTTGCGCGGGAGCCTCAGACAGCACGGAATCGACGGTCTCGAGCAGATCGCCCGGGACCAGCCTCGGCGGCTCAGCGGACACAATGGAGGCCGCGGCACTCAGGCGATCCCGGCGCAGCTTGTGCTCGGGCCAGATCAGCGAGCGCAGCCATTCCTGCTGGTCACCGTCGGTGATGTCGATGGGATTGAGATCGATTCCGGTTCGCCAGGCAACCTCGGGAATCCGGTCGGGTGGAGGTGCATTCGTCAGTTCGCAGGCGAGTGCGACCGTGCTCGGGCCATCTTTGGGGTGGAGGGTCACCGGCCCTGACTCTGTGGTGTACGTGTAGCTGTAGCGATCGGGATACAGGCACAGGCCCGCCGAGGCGCCGACCTCGATGAGTGAGATCGGGCGCTCAATCTGAGCCAGCGCCGGCAGGAGCACGGCACAGCGTCCGGCCTCGTTCGTCTGCGTCGACCGCGCGAGCATCAGATCCCGGGTCATCTCCCAGTGCTCCAGCAGCCAGGTTCGCAGAGCTGCGTAGTCACCTTCACCGGCGCCGAGGTGGCGGGCAGCTGCGAAGAGGAGGTTGGCCTGGCGCTTCGGCTTGGGCAGATCGAGGAGGTGCTTGATGACCTCGTCGTCCTGAGCCACACCCGAGGCCCAGGCGGCGTAGATCGGTGAGGTGTCGGTCGCCTCGAGCTGGGCGAACTTGCGGTAGTACTCACGCAGGGAATCGGCGTCAAGCTCGGTCATCGGCTGCATCGTTGCCTTCCTGTGGTCGTGGCTCCAGCGTAGACCCTGGCCCTGACGCGAACTCCGGCACCACCTCGGCGACGGTCGGCATTCGGACGGACAAAGGCGGCACCCAGTCCCGGTATTCGGTACAAATCGAGCGAAGTATAGGAACGCAGGCAGTGCTGACGTAATGTTTTCGACGTAGTGTGCCGAGGGCCGTCATCGGCGACTCAGACTGATCGAGGGAGATCACATGTCATCCGAGGTGAACCCACCTGTGAGCCAGCAGCCGCCGAGCGATTCAGCAATGGAGAAGCGGACCCTGCGAAAGGTCATTCTTCGGCTGATCCCATTCATCATCGCGATGTACTTCATCAACTACCTCGACCGCACCAATCTCGGTATCGCGGGCCCCGGCGGAATGAACGAAGACCTCGCGATGACGGCCACTCAGTTCGGGTTCGCCGCCGGCATCTTCTTCTTCGGCTACCTCCTCCTCGAAGTGCCCTCGAATCTTGCTCTGCACAAATTCGGCGCACGGATCTGGCTCGCCCGCATTCTCATCAGTTGGGGCATCGTGGCAGCGGCGATGGCATTCGTGCCCAGCCACGGGTGGCTCTACTTCCTGCGCTTCCTCCTGGGCGTCGCCGAGGCGGGATTCTTCCCGGGCATCATCCTCTACCTCACATATTGGTTCCCCTCATCCATGCGAGCCCGGGCCACCGCGCTGTTCATGCTCGCGATCCCACTCTCCAGCGTCGTCGGTTCACCGCTGTCCTCGTGGCTGATCTCCGGCGGCGACTCGCTCTTTGCCAATTTCGCCGGCTGGCGCTTCATGTTCATCATCGAAGGTGTGCCCGCGATCCTGCTCGGCATCATGTGCATCTTCTACCTCACCGACCACCCCCGAAACGCCAAGTGGCTGTCTCCGGAGGAGCGGAACTGGCTCCAGTCGACGATGGACGCCGAAGAGAAGGGCAAGGCCGACTCGTTCCACTACCCGGTCCGCCGGTCGCTGCTCCAGCCGCGAGTGTGGGCACTGTCCTTCGTCTACTTCGGCATGGTCTACGGCCTCTACGCGATGAGCTTCTTCCTGCCGACCATCATCTCCGGCTTCCAGGAGACCTTCGGCGTCGAGTATTCGATCGTCGAGATCGGCTTCATCACCGCGATTCCCTATGTCTTCGGTGCCTTCGCCATGTACTTCTGGTCCCGTCACGGAGACAAGACCAACGAGCGAGTGTGGCACGTTGCGATTCCGCTCTTCATCGGCGGCGTCACGATCCCTATTGCTCTGTACCTGAGTTCGCCGTTCACCACGATGATCGCTGTGACCATCACCTGCATGGCCATCTGTGCGGCCCTTCCGACCTTCTGGCCGCTGCCGCAGACCTTCCTCGCCGGAGCCGGAGCTGCCGCGGGGCTCGCGCTGATCAATTCGCTGGGCAACTCCGCCGGATTCTTCGCGCCCTACATCACCGGCGGACTCGCCGAGCTCACCGGAACCCAGAACGCGGGCATGTGGGTCGTCGGTGCAGCCATGGTCGCAGCCGGAGTCGTCACCCTCGTTCTCAAGGCCGCACCCGCGCCCGATAAGGTGAATCCGGAGATGACGACGTAGCCTCGCACGTGGCCCGACCCGGGCCCCGGTCGGGAATTGCGTCGTCACAGATGAGAATCGCCGAGGCGGTCGGGACCGTCCCGACATTTCCGTTCGGAAGGATGTCATGACAGCACAGAACCAGACCACGGTGGGACCGGCCGAACTCGATGCGCTCGCGGCCCGGCTGGGTGATGGGGCGCTGACGACGGATCCCGACGTCATCGAAGCTCACGCTCGTGATGAAGCTCTGTTCTGCCCTCACGAAGGGGCGATCGCTCTGGTCAGGGCCACGTCGGCGGCCGATGTCCAAGAAGTCATGCGCTTCGCCACCGAGCACGGCGTGCCGGTCGTTCCGCAGGGTGCGCGGTCGGGGATCTCTGGAGGCGCGAACGGCTCACCAGGAGCGATCCTGCTCAACGTCTCCCGGATGAAGGACGTCCTCAGCGTCAATGAGGCCGAAAGACTCGTCACCGTCCAGCCTGGCATCATCAACCAGGACCTCAAGGATCATCTGGCTCCCTTCGGTCTGTCCTATCCACCCGATCCTGGCTCGGTCGCGCTGTCATCGATCGGCGGCAACATCGCCACCAACGCTGGTGGCCTGTGCTGTGTGAAATACGGTGTGACCAGGGACTACGTGCGCAGCCTCACCGTTGTCTTGGCCGATGGCACGCTGACGAAGTTGGGCCCGCAGACGGCGAAAAGTGTGGCCGGCCTCGACATGCGCCATCTGTTCGTCGGCTCCGAGGGCACGCTGGGCATCGTCGTCGAGGCGACCCTGCGCCTGATCCCGAAGCTGCCGGATCCATTCACCGCCGTCGCAACGTTCCCCGACGAACGCTCGGGCCTGCAGACGGTTGCGGACTTCATGGCTGCCGGTGGAGTGCCGAGCCTGATGGAGTTCCTCGACTCGTCCAGCCTGAAGATGCTCAACGAGTTCGGAGATTTCGGCCTCGACGGTGACGCGGGGGCGATGCTGATCATGCAGGTCGACCAGAATCCTGCGGATTCGCAGGAAGTCATGGCCCAATTCGCCGAGGTGGCCGAGGCCTGCGGTGCACTCGACGTCGCGTACTCCGACGATCCGAGCGATTCGGCCGCGCTCATTGCCGCACGACGGATGATCCAACCCGCCTACGAGAAGTTCGCCAACAGTCATGGGGGAGGCCAGCTGCTCGACGATGTGTGCCTGCCTCGGGTGGCGATGCCCGAGTTCTGCGACCGGTTGAAGGAGCTGCAGGAGTCTTCGGGCCTGATGATCGCCCTGGTGGCCCATGCTGGTGACGGCAATACGCACCCCTCGGTATTCTTCGACGCAAGTGATGAGGAGCAGACCGCACGGGCGCAGGAGATCTTCGGCGAGATCATGCGCATCGGTCTGGAGCTGGGCGGCACGATCACTGGTGAACATGGCGTGGGCTTCCTCAAACGTGATTGGCTCAACAACGAGCTTGATGAGGGCTCGAGGCGGATCCAGATCGCTGTGAAGAATGCTCTTGACCCGCGGGGGATCCTCAACCCAGGGAAGATGCTCAGCGCGATCTGAGGTGCGAGTCCTCGCTTGGGACGATTGGCGTGTGACTGTGAGAGCCGCGACATTGTGAACGCACAGTGTCGCGGCTCTTTTTGTGTTCAGTGTTTGTGTGTGACGGATTTCCTCGTCATGTTCCTACGATCAGACACCTATCACCGTTCCACACACTGACCTGGGACGTGACGAGGCCCTCGAGCATCAATTGATACAACAGTCAAAGAATAAACGAAAGAAAATCGAAACTCGCAGGTCAAAATAAGCGAAACAGGAGTATAGTTAGAGGAAGAGCAACGACGATGTTGGCGAATGGACTTCAGTACCATGACTCTCACCCCCGACCGCACACCAGGACACTCGGAAGAGCGTGACCCACGCCCCGGTACCGGTGATGCCATGGCGGGGGACGATGCGGCTTCTGAGGCGGCTGAGGCTTCGTCGTCAGCAGACGGGCCGCCGTCATTGTTCGACCAGCTCAAAGACTCCGACTTCGACCTCACCGGCCACCCTCTGGCGAAGAAGTTCGAATCCCTGCCAGCCGTACCCACAGGTGACCATGAAGACCCGATTGATCAGGGTCAGGAGGGTGAGTCGAGTGGTCAGGGTGCTGCCGATGATCAGGGTGAGGTGGGCACCGATGTTTCGGTAGCCGCTGATGACAACGAGACCGAGGGAGTCAGCGACGTTACCGAGCCGTTGACTGGCGATGGCTTCGCTGCGGCCAGTCCGGCTCCGACTCTCGGTGCTTCAGCTGACAGCCCAGTCTCTGATGTCAGCAGTTCGAGTCCTCACCCTTTGCTGTCGAGTGAAGAGTGGACGGATCTTGCACGCTTCGCTCCCGAAGTCACGAACAGTCTCACCGCGCTGAGCGGACTCAAGGAGGGGCTGCGGACCTTCGACCGGCGTATGGGTCCCGAAGAGGCCATCAGACTCATCGACGGGCTCGAAGCCCTGGGCCGCGTCAACGAAGCCCTATCCACCCTGGCGTTGGCCGTGTGTGAACGAGTCGGGACACCCACCGACTATGGTGCCAAAACCACGAAGGCCCTCATCCAAGACCGGTTGAATATCACCAGCCGCGAAGCCAACCGGCGTACTGATATGGCGAAGAACCTCGGCGGTCGGGTCACCCTGACCGGTCAGCCACAGGCACCGGTCTGTCCTATCGTCGCCGATGCCTTCAACGAAGGTCGGCTCTCAGCCGACCAGGCCAGAGTCATCAAGGACTGTTTGAAGAAGCTGCCGGCCTGGGTGAGCCAGGCTCATCGTGATTATGCCGAAGCGATGCTGGTTGAGAAGGCACCAGTGGTGCGGGTCCATGACCTCCACGCTATCTTCGCCCGCCTCTTGGCCCACATCGATCCCGATGGTCAAGAACCCGTCGATGCCACGGACCGGACCAAGTACAAAGTGAACATGCATGCGTGTGACAACGGGGACTGGGAGATCACGGGTCTCCTCGACCCCGTCACCGGTGGCCAACTCAACGGGTTACTGACACAGAGAACCAAAATCGCGAAGAACGACAGTGCAATCGATGCAAACGGTGGAAACACCATTGCTGGCAGTAACGATCATTCCGCGAGCGAGTCCGGTGCTCTCGAGGATGGAACTCTCGTTGACATGTCGGGACAGCGGTTGAGTGCTCAGGAGTGGATCTACGAACGCTTCGCGACGTTGATCGGGCGTATCGATATGACGCGGACTGGTCAAGGCTCGCAATACGCACTCGTCGTGACAGCCAAGGCCGAAGATCTTGCGAATGGAACCGGGGTCGGTACCACGGGGACTGAGAATCCGGTCCCTATCAGTGAGCTGGTTCGTCATGGTTTGAACGGGGCGGTGTTCTTCGAACTGATCTCCGAGAAGGCGAAGACGATGCAGGTGGTCACGGAGAATCGGTTCGCGAATGCGAAGCAGATCGCGGTCCTGACTGCTCGTGATCAGGGGTGTACGTTCCCTGGTTGTGATGCTCCGCCGGGGTGGTGCGATGCCCACCATATTGTGGAGTGGGCACAAGAAGGTAAAACCGATATCAATAACATGATGTTGAGTTGTTCGGCTCATCACCATTTATTGGATCGGTCGGATTGGGAGACAGTGATGCTTCAGGATGGTCGTCCGGCGTGGGTGCCTCCTGCCTCGATCGATCCGGGTAGGCGACCGATCTTGCATGCGAAGTTCGTGGCTCAAGACGTCATCGACACACTCTTCGACGAATGAGTTGGAGTGGACTATAGCCGCTTTAGGTGCCTGGGCTTCCACTCGCTGGAAGCTGAGCGTGCCAGATCATGCTTGCGGGAAGAGGACCTCTTTCTGGAAGCGAGGCGAACTTGAACACCGGTCTCCGGTGGCAACTGGTTTTACTGGCAGCTGCCTCCCGGCGCTACACCACGTGGAAGTAGATGACCATAATTTCAGGGTTGACCGAACCCCGCGCGCTCGAGCAGCTCGCGCGCAATATCTCCGTAGTGTTGCAAGTGTGGTTCTGTCCTGGTGGTTGGGCCCGCGATTGTGATCGCTGCATTGAGCACCGAGTCGACGAACACTCCTACTGCGGTAGCTGCCACGTCGGGAACTGTCTCTCCGCGATTGAGTGCGGTTCCGGAGGCGCGAATTCCAGGCAGTTCTGCTTGCAGCTTCGACCGCTGGTTGGGCTCGAATTTTGCGAGCAGTTCTTCGTCCCCGGGTTTCGGCTGTAGTGCGAAGAACAGCTTTCCTGAGGACGTTGGTAACAATGGGCGTCTGACTTTGAGCTGCGGGACATAGCAGACTTCATAGTCAGCGGGCAGACTGTGAACATAGACAACCGAGCTGGCAACACGAATGGCCACAGTTACGGTCTCACCAGTGCGAGCTGAGATCTCTTCGAGCACATCCTCAATGAGCAGCACAATCGAGTTCTCAGCTGGGCCGAGGACATGCGCGACGCCTGTGCCGAGCATGTAGCCGTCGTGGACTTCGTCGAGGTATCCTTCCGCGCACAACCCCTTCACGAAACCGTAGACACTGCTCTTGGGGGCTTCGAGCTCGCGTACCAGGGTCGTCAGGCTGACAGCTGTATCTCCCGATCGGGCGACCGACTCAAGTATTCGAACAATACGATTGACCGTACGATGTGTCGATGTCATGGACTCTCTCTTACCGGATAGTGGTGTGAGAGACAGCGTACAGAGTCAATTCGAATAGCCGATCATGTCGAAGACCTCGGCGCGGTCGGCATCGATTGCCGAAGTCCCTCTCACCGGGGGCCGTGGATGGTTGACGAAAGTGAGAGGTGATCCTACGTGGACGAAGTCGCCCTCGTTTGAGTGTGAGGCACGCGAGAGCATCGACGACGCTCCCAGATATTCGTCAGTTGGTATTTCCTCGACCTTCATGACCTTTTGAACTGGAATGGAAAGAACCTCGCATTCCTCCTTGATCTGCGTACACGTACGTGTCGAGGCATACTCGGCGAGAACGGACTCATAGACTCTCGGATTACGAGTCCTTGCCTGATTTGAAAGTAGATCAGGGTGGTCCAGGTAGTCGGGTCGATCAATGATTGCGCAGAAATCAGCCCAGTTCTTGTCTGTATAGGGCATTACACACATGAAGCCGTCGAGAGCTTGATGAGGCCTGTGTTCGGGGGAGAGTACACGCGACCATCCGACATCTCCGCGGGGAGGGGAGTAGGTCCGGCCGCCAAGGTGTTCGACCAACGTGAACGCCGCCATGGTTTCGACCATCGGAACATCGACCCACGTGCCCTTTCCGCTCGCCTGCGTTTTGAATAGGGCTGCCAAAACTGCCTGGACCATGGTCATTCCGCAGACTTTGTCGGCCACGACATAGGGAGAATAGCTTGGCCTGCCATCGCGCAAGCTGTATGTGTCTGCGACACCAGACCCTGCTTGGATGATGTCGTCGTAAGCTGGCCGATCACCCAGGTCGGAATGGGAGGAGAAGCCCTGCGCAGTGCACAGGATCGTTCGAGGATTCAGTCGGCGGACATTCTCCCAGTCAAGCCCGTAGCGACGTCGTCGCCGGGGCAGCAGATTGGTGATAATGACATCCGACCAGCCGATGAGGTGTTCGAGGACGGGCCGATCGGCTTCGGAGCCGGCATCGATCTCGATGCTGTGTTTTGAAGCATTGAGGTTCATCGATAGCACGCTGTCTCCGGATACCCCACCAAGTCCTATGCGTCGGCCGATGTCCCCGCCCGGTTGCTCGGCCTTTATCACCGTGGCACCAAGATCGGTAAGGATCTTCCCTGCATACGGCGCCATTATGACAGTGCCCAATTCGAGAACCTTCAAACCGTCCAAGACGGGCCGGGTAGACGCTGAAGGATCGGTTTTGTCCGAACTTGGTTGAGAAGGAGCGGAGTTCACTGCTTATTTCCTCAATTCACACTTGTGGTCAGAAACAATGACAGATCGGGGAACACGAATATCAGGGTCGTGACGATGAGCATTGCAATAATGAAGGGAACTGAGCCCATGAAAACGGTTTCGACTCTGATTCCGGCCGCGCGAGACACGACAAACGCGTTGAGCCCCAGGGGTGGGGTGATCAGCCCGATCTCTGCTAAAAGTATGACGATTACGCCGAACCAAATCGGGTCGAAGCCGAGCGCTTCGACAACTGGAAGAGTCACCGGAACTGTCAGAGCGATAATCGCCATTTGATCCATGAAGAACCCGAGCACTAAATAGATGAGCGCAAAGATGACGATGACGAGAGTCGGAGCGATCGCTAGACCTTGGACGTATTCCACCACTGTTGGAGCGACCTGAGTTTGTGTAAGGAAGATCCCGAACACATGTGCCGCGAAGACGATGGAGAGTATCATCGCGCTGCTGGAGACACTGCCCACAACAGCGGATTTGAGGTTTGACCAGGTCATCGTCTTCATCGACACCATAAGGAAGAGCCCGCCTAAGCATCCAAGCGCCGCGGCCTCGGTGGCGGTTGCGATCCCGAGAAAGACCGTTCCTACGACTACAGCGAACAGGAAGGCAATCGGCAGTAGGCCTTTCAAAGCGGTGAGCTTGGCCATCCATGGAGTGCGCTCGGTTGCAGGAGCATGTCCACGTAGACCCATCACCCAGACTGTGATTGCCAGTCCCAAGCTCATGAGTATGCCGGGGATGACTCCGGCGAGCAGCGTCTTTCCGACGCTGGTTTCAGCGGTGATGGCGTAGAAGACCAGCAGGATACTCGGCGGAATCATCGCAGCCAGTGTGCCCGCGCTTGCGACCGTTCCGCTTGCAAGTCTGGGACTGTAACCCTGCTTGAGCATTGTGCCTGTAGAAGTGTGGGCAAGTGTGGCTGCTGCGGCTGTTGAAGACCCCGACACTGCCGCGAAGCCTGCGCCTGCCAATACCGCTGCGATGCCGGTTCCGCCTCGAATTCGTCCGATCAACGTACTCGCCGAGTTGAACAAGGTGTCCAAGACCCCACTCTTGAGAACGAGATGGGCCATGAGGATGAAGAGTGGGATTGCAGCGAGCGAATTGCTACCGACCGAGCTCATCGGAATGACTTCGAAGACTCCGATGAGGTTCTCGCTACCTCCCACCCACAACAGACCAATACCAGCTGCGCCCAGGATCGCGAAAGGAATAGGAACCTTGATGAGGATGAGAATCAGTAGGACGACGCTGATTGTTATGGCGATCACGCGTCTTCACCCCCGGTTGCGTTGGCATTGGCTGATGATGAACCTGTGATGACATTAGGAGTGTCGACGACAGCGACGAAGAACAGGGCCGCAGCTCCCACTGGCTGACTAAGTTGCCACAGCCATGTCGGAATTGGAATCTCGCTTGAACCCGGAGGCGGAGCGTCGCCTAGAGTGAACGAATCCATGGCCGTCACCATGCCTCCGTATGTAAGAGCCGCAGTAATGAGGATGAGTACTAGATGCCCGATGATGCGGGCACTCGTACGCCACGCAGTTGGCAATCTGTCGTAGACGAGCTCCGCAGTGACATGTCCCGCAGTCAGATACAGCCAGGGCAGCGCAAGGAAGACGGACATTGGCATGAAGATCCGCTCAACTGCACTGATATTCCAACCAAGAGGGTTGGTGAAGACATAACGCATCAAGGTCTCTGCCAGCATGACCAGCGCCATGGCTGTGATCGCCACACCGGCAAGCGTCACGCTGACGATCTTGATGGTGTGAATCGTCCGCTGTATCGCCGATCTGTGTTCACGAGTCATTTCGAGTTCCCTTCGTATCGCGCGATGAGAGCTTCGTACTGGGAGAGCACCTGTGAACCCGGTTTGCCGATCGAATCCATGTTTTCGGCCCATTGTTTGCGCACAGGTGCCAGCTTGTCTTCGAATTCCTTCATTCCCTGAGCATCGGGGGTCTTGAACTCGACCCCGTCCTTGCCGATCGCGTCGATTGCTGCTGGGGTCTCGTCATTGACCGCCTGACACAGGCTGTTCTGCGCATCGTGGCCGGCCCTCTCGATTCGACTCCGCATTGCAGGGTCAAGTTCGCTCCATGTCTCTTCGCTGATGACATATGGAATCGCGAATGCTCCGATGTTCAGTCCTGTCGTCGAGTAGTCGAGTACCTCTTGCAGCTTGTACGGGAGCACGCTGATGAAGGGAAAAGCCACGCCGTCCACAGTCTTCCGGGACAGCGCTTCATATGCCTCGGGCGCCGGCATGCTGACAGCTGCCGCCCCGAGGTCGGAAAGAGTCGCGTCGAGAGCTCCGCCTGAAGTTCTGATATTGAGTCCGCGAAGGTCCGAAGGAGAATTGATCTGGCGGCTGACAGTCAGAATCTCGTAGCTGGGAAGCACCGACACCCACAGTGGACGCAGACCACGTGGTGCATATTCCTCTTGGTAGAGAATCCCTCCCGGGGACATCATGTCGAACAGAGCTTGTGCGCCCACGCAAGAATCCTCAACCATGCCTGGCAAGTCGGACACACTGGATAAGGGAAGCTGGTCGGAGAGATAGGCCGCCGAAGCGGGGGTAATGTCAAGAACTCCCGATCGATTGAGAGACACGAGGTCTCGCGGAGTCCCCATTTGTCCTGCCGGGTAATAGGCGAAGTCCAGTGTTTCCTCTGAACCGCCGATAGGACCGCTGTCTGGATCCGAAGCTTCGTCCATGAAGATGCTGACTCCGGATTCCGCGAAAATATGTGTGGGAGCATAGCTGTCGGCCAAGGACAGAGTAGTCGTGTCTGCAGTTGTTGCCGGGGTACATGAACTCAGTGTCGTTGACGCCAGAATGAGGACGGCGGACAGTGCTGCTATGACCTGTGTGCGTGACTTCATTACACCTCCATTGGTATATGCGCACGAACGGTACGTATTAACGAATACTGTAGACGAAAACAGGTTGCCCAACAAGGGTGATCTCACTGGTTAAACTTCGCTCGGTGAGTGACTTCAGTGTTTGTTGGACAACCGGATATGGGCGCGTAGGTGCTTGCGCATCACGTCGGCAGCACGGACTCCGTCACGCGACTTAATTGCAGAAAAGATGTGCTCATGGGCTTGCACCAGTTCCCGAAGCTGACCCGGCCCGACAAGATGAGGGTCGTCGGTGAGTACTTCAATAGGGCCAATGAGCCCCGCGAGGATCGCGGATAGGGCGTGATTGTGGCTTCCCTGGGCTATGTGGAGATGGAAGCGAGCGTTGGCCCGCAGGAAAGCCGGCCGATCGGCTGGGTTGCCAACTGGCCGGATAGCCGCAGTCATCTCCGATTGGATTGCTGAGAGTTTGCCAATTTCATCCTCGCTCATTCGAGTCGCAGCGAGGTCGGCACACTGGGGCTCGATGGCCAGGCGAGTCTCCATGAGATCACGCTCCGCGATTCCGCCAGTTCCGATGACGAGCTGGAGAGAGCTTGTCACTGTGTCCCCACTCGGCGTGGTGACGAAACTACCGCCATTCCGTCCGATTTTTCGCTGGATCATTCCCTCGGAGGCCAATGCCTGCAGGCCGGCACGAATTGTGGTGCGGCTGAGTTCGTAGTGCGCGGCGAGTTCGCGTTCCGCGTCTAGCCTGGTGCCTGCAGGTAATGTGCCGTCGAGAATTCGTGAGCGCAGCTCGGCGACGAACCTGGAAGTCTCGGTCGTGTTCATGAGTTCTTTCTTGAGTCTGACGGGATCCTCGATTACATTCTATATTGGTACTACCAAATAAAGTGCGATCGAACTCGTTGTACAACGACAACCACGGAGGGCCGGATGAGAATTTCGGGTATAGGTGTGACAGCGATTCGCGCGTATTAGCCGCAATCGTCGAATCGTTCGACCTTATGGCACTGAATTTATCGAGGAGATTATTATGGCGGATTTCGCCTTGACTGATGATCAGCTGATGGTGCGCGAAGCCGCCCAGGAAATTGTGGCTCAATTCGACGACGAGTACTGGGCTGACAGGGACGCCAACCATGAGTTCCCGACGGAGTTCTACAACCTGCTGGCGGAGAAGGGGTGGCTCGGTCTGACTACGCCGACTGAGTATGGGGGCCACGGTCTTGGCATCACAGAGGCGACCCTATTGCTCGAATCGGTTGCAGCTGCGGGTGGTGCTATGAACGCGGCGAGTTCGATCCATATGACGATCTTTGGTCTACACCCGGTAATCAAGCACGGCAGCGAGGAGCTCAAGAAGGCTAACTTGCCGCTGATCGCGGAGGGTAAAACGCACGTATGCTTCGGAGTGACTGAGCCTGACGCAGGTCTTGACACAACTCGAGTGACTACTTTCGCGAAGCGGCGGGGCGATGAATATGTAATCTCTGGCCGTAAGGTTTGGATTTCGAAGGCGATGGAGTCCGACAAGATCCTTTTGTTGGCGCGCACCACGAAGCGTGAAGATGTCGAGAAGCCGACAGACGGTATGACCTTGTTCTTTACTGACCTCGACCGGACTCATGTGCAGATCAACCCGATCCGCAAGATCGGACGCAACGCAGTCTCCTCCAACGAGCTCGTTATCGAGGGCCTCGTGGTCCCTGAATCACATCGAGTGGGCGAGGAGGGCAAGGGGTTCAAGTACCTCTTGGACGGACTTAATCCGGAGCGCATGCTCATCGCGGCAGAGGCTCTGGGGATCGGACGTGCGGCACTTGCCAAGGCGGTCAAGTATGCAAATGAGCGGGTCGTCTTCGATCGGCCCATTGGTATGAATCAGGGGCTCCAGTTCCCATTGGCAGATTCCCTCGCGAAGCTTGACGCTGCTGAGCTGGCACTTCGGAAGGCTACTTGGACCTACGATCAAGGGCTGGCAAGTGGTCGGGAGGCAAACACAGCAAAATATCTGTGTGCCGAGGCTGGGGTGGACGCTGCGGATCGCGCGGTTCAGGTGCACGGTGGAATGGGATACTCAGAGGAGTACCATGTGGGGCGTTATCTTCGGGAAGTTCGGCTCATGAAAATTGCACCCGTGAGTCAGGAGATGGTGCTTAACTACCTCGGTTCCCACGTTCTCGGGATGCCGCGAAGCTACTGAATCGAGCCGCGGTTCCTCTGCTCTTCTCGGCATCGTCACTGGCAAGTTCATGAAGAGCAGAGATCGCATCATCGATGACTTCCTGCTGCGGATGACCAGGGTCGCTGATGGCGTGGACATAGCGGATCGGCTCGGGTGCTGCCAGTGGCACGATAGCCACTCCGGCTGGAAGTTGGTCGATGCCGAGGCGGGGGAGCAGGGTGATCCCCAATCCACGGCTGACCATGTGGAGCGCGGCGACGTACGAGTGGGCTTCGTGTTTGAACTGCACCTGAACTCCAGCCCGGGCGCAGGCGTCGAAGAGGATCGTCCTGCATGGCCCCTCGCCTCTATCGTTGTCGATCCACGAGTATCTCTCCACTTCGATCAGCGAGAGTTCTCTGCGTGTGGCCAGCTCGTGGTTTTCGGGTACAGCGACGACGTACGGATCTTCAAGCAGAAGGCTGCTGTTGATCTGAGGTGGAAACGGTGGGTTTTTGGATTCGGTGATGATGATCTGGATGTCGGACCGACCCTCATGCCATTGATCCTCAGCCAAGTTGAGTTGAACTGCCGTATTCGGGAACTTATGTTCGAGGAAGAGCACCAGTTCCGGCATCCATCGGTTGCCTGCGGTGCTGAAATATCCGATCGACAGTCGGTTGACTCGGCTGTCTTTCAGATCTGAGATGCGCCGCTGCAGTCGGCTCGACGATTCGAGGACTCCGTCGACCTCTCCCATAATGGCGGTGCCGGTATCAGTCAGGCACAGGCCTCGGCCTCGGCGTCGGAACAATGTCAGTCCAGCGTTCTCTTCGAGCAGCTTGAGGTGATGGCTGACTGCCGACGGTGACAGGCCGAGATGCTGAGCTGCTGCTCGAACGGAGCCGGTGGCGGCAACGGATTTGAACGATCGCAATTGGATGACATTGTTCATTCAGCAACCGTACGGACTCTGCGCACAGATGTGCAATAGTGTGCGCTTTTAATTGACGGCAAGCAGCAGAATAATCGTAGCCATGAAGGACTGCTCAGACGCCGGAAATTGCGCGCCGATTCAGATGACCACCACTGCCGCCTCGATGTTTGACGTGCCCCCGCCACCGGTCGAGCCAGTCGCGGAAGAAACTCCGCCACGGATCATGCCGTGGATAGCGGCGTTGTTGACGATGGTCTTCTGGGCCTCGTCGTTCGTCGTCATTCGCGATGCCGGCGACCACTACTCCCCAGGTCCTATGTCACTGCTGCGGATGGGCGCTGCTGTGATCGTCCTCTCCGCCTGGATGCTCTTTCGCAAGCCGAGGTTCCCGACCTCGAAGATGACATGGCTGATCATGCTCATCTGGGGAGTTGCCTGGTTCGCCGGGTACACGGTCGTCCTCAACGCAGCCGAGCAGTCGATCGACGCAGGAACAGCTGCGATGATCGTCAACATCGGCCCACTCTTGGTCGCCGTCTTTGCGGGGCTGTTTCTCGGCGAGGGGCTGCCGATCAGGCTGCTCATCGGCATAGTGGTTTCGATGGCTGGAATCGGGATGATCACGGTGGCCAGCTTCACCGGAAAGTTCACCATCGGCGGCATGCTCCTCAGTCTCACCGCAGCGATTCTCTATGCCTCCTGCGTGCTGCTGCAGAAACGGTTCCTGTCCCACACTGATTCTGTGACCGTGACCTGGGGAGGCATTCTTACCGGAACCCTTGCCTGCCTCGTCTTCGCGCCCGGATTGATCGCCGAGGTGGCCCAAGCTCCCGTCGACATCACCGTTCAGATCATCTACCTCGGCGTAGTGCCCACCGCACTCGCCTTCAACCTGTGGGGATATGCGATCCGTTACCTTCCGGCTGGTGTCCTGAGCTCTTCGGGGCTGCTTGTCCCCGCGATCGTCGTCGTTCTCGCCTGGCTCATTCTCGGCGAAGTTCCACCGCCGCTGGCAGCGCTTGGCGGCGCATTCTGTCTCTTCGGTGCGGCTTTCACCATAGTCCCGCAAGTGCTGCGTTCGACCTCAAAGAGCTCGACGGCGAATCGAACTGCTCACAACTGAACCCGAGTGGCGCCGCGACGATGATCAGCCTTCGGCTTTGCCCTGACGCCAATAACCCATGAACGCGATCTGATGACGATCGACGCCCACTTCTTGGACGAGGTAACGACGCAGACGTTTGACAGGGCCGGCCTCACCCGCAATCCAGGCATAGAACGGGCGGGCATGTTTGTCGGTGCCACTCGAACTGCCTTGAGCGGCCTGCGTCAGCGCAGCCGGCACATCCCACAGAATCTCTTCGTCGATGTTCACGTCGTCGAGCTCAACAGACCGTTTGCTTGGCGCGCCGGCACTCATGTTCGCACCCGTACCAGCACCCACCTCGGCGAGGGCATGGTCCTCGACTCTGACAGCATCACGGACAGCCGGCTCAAGCCGCTGACCATGGGCGGCGGTGTCGCGGGGCAGCCACTGGATCTCGAACCCTGCGGGCGCGTCCAGATCAAGAACATCCTCGGCGGTCGGGACCTCGAGAATTGCCTTGCCCTGCACCTTGGCGTCCTTCAGTGACTCAAGGATCGATGCGATCGCGGGCACCGCGGTCTCGTCACCGGCGAGGAGGATGGTGTCGGCATCCGCGGGTGCGAACTCGATGCCGGCCGTGGGTCCTTCGGCATGACGCGATGGTCCGATGATGTGCAGGCTGTGGCCGACCTCGGCGTTCTGCGCCCAGGCGGCAGCGGGGCCCGAGTGGCCCTGATCGTCGGTGTGGAGAACCATGTCGACGACGAGTTCGCAGGCTTCTTCGCGCCATTCGCGCACCGTGTAGGTGCGCATTTCACCGCGCATTTCAGGGTCGAGCTGCAACCATGCCTGGTACCAGGACACGCCGGAGTCGGGGTCCTGCTCATCGAGGAAACGGAGGAGATCGAACTGCGGCTTCGTTGCTCCGGCCGAGGGGATGATGAGTTTGAACCGCAGGTCACGGGGGTGACTGCTGCATCCGAAGTCCCTGAGTCCTTCGCCGCCGAAGGTGATTCGGCGGAAAACGGGGCTGAGATCTTCGATGCCGATTACGGTGGCCTCGAAGGCGGTGATGGGTGCTTGTGGCACAAATGCTCCTTCGTCCCTCGCCGTGGCGGGGAACTCGGTACGTCCGCCCGTGGAGAGAAGCTCTCTGCGGGCGGTGTGGTGCAGGGTCATCAACCAGTCTACGCCACTTGAGTAAGGATAGCCTTCCCAAATAATGCTACGGTGTTCTCGGCTGGCGTCCAAGGGCCCCGATCGGTGACGTTCAGCTGCTCACCAGACGAAGATCCAGCTGCGTGCCAAACGAATTGTTCACCCCCTCGCTCGATTCCACCGATCGCAGCACAGACGAATACCGGAAGGTCATCCATGCGCCGCCGCCAACTGCTCGCATTATCCGTACTCGCTCCATTCGCCCTTGCCGCCTGCGGCAGCCCCGGGAGTGAAGCTGCCACCACAGGGACAACCGGGACGCAGGGCTTCTCCTATAGTCCGAAAGGTTACGATGACCTCACCATTGAGCTGGACCGCCCAGCTGAACGGATCGCAATGGACTTCTACTCCGCCGCGGCGCTTGCCCCCTATGGAATCAAGCCGGTAGCCGTCTACGGCTTCGGTCAGAATGAGTCCCCCGGAAAGTCGTTTGACCAGACAGGGGTAGAAGTCGTCGGCACCGATATGGAGTTCGACCTCGAAGCCCTCGCGGCGACGAATCCCGACATCATCATCGCCTATGGCAATGACAAAGGCGATGGGTGGACATGGTGGGACGACAAGCTGAAAGACCAGGTGGCGAAGCTCGTTCCGTTTGTCCCGGTCAAGCTCGACGGTGGAACGCCAGAGGACATGTTTGCCCAATATGCCGCGATCGCACAGGCGCTCGGCAGAGACACTGAGACTGGGGAGATCGCACAGCAGCGCAAAGCATTCGATGCCGCTCGACAGAGAATCCGCGACATCACTGCTGACAAGGACTGGCTGACCGTGCTGCTCGCGAACTTCAGCCCCGAGATCAACTACACAGCCAAGAAGTTGGGTGTCGCGAAGATGCTCACCGATGACGGTCTGAATCTCGTTGGGCCCGAGTCTGGGAAGGACACCAGCTGGGCCGAAGTCTCCTGGGAGAAGATG
Source organism: Brevibacterium sp. 239c (assembly GCF_900169365.1). Classification (GTDB taxonomy): domain Bacteria; phylum Actinomycetota; class Actinomycetes; order Actinomycetales; family Brevibacteriaceae; genus Brevibacterium. The sequence goes on along the minus strand of NZ_FXZH01000008.1, from coordinate 66,050 downwards.
AGCGACTACCCAGCAGACGTCATTCTCGTCCACGACGCATCGACCGACTACGAGGACAACCCCATCTTCAAAAGTCTGCCCCCGGTCAAGCACAAACAGCTCGGCACCTGGGACGACAAACGCGCCTACACCTACGACGGCTACACCGACTGGCTCGGCGAACTCGCGGATGTGTTGGAAGAAGCGAAGGACATCAATAAGGACTGAGTTCCGAACCCCAGGGATAAGATCAGCGTATTGAGTCCTTCGACACTGCTCAGAACCGGAGTCTGCCCGTATGACCCCTCAATCACAGTCTCAGCCGAACCCTGAGATCGAATTCGATGCAGCCGACCCGGTGATCCGGTCCCTAGCAGCCGGTGAACCGACAACCTGGCTGCGCAGCGACCTCGACCCCACAGCCGAGGTACTTCAGGGTATGGCCGCGAGCTTCGAAGCCGATGCGGAACGCCGAACAGGTGTGAATCCCGGAATCATGGGTGCGGCCGCGCAGCGTTTCGAACGGTTTGCTCCATGGTTCGCTGAAGCCTTCCCGGAGACCTCAGGCGCTGAGGGGATCATCGAATCTGCTCTTGTTCCTGCCGATGCTGCCCAAGCCGATCTCAACCAGCGCCTCGGTGTCGAACTTCCCGGCAGGCTGTGGCTCAAGCGCGATGATGCCCTTCCGGTCAGTGGATCGATCAAGGCCCGTGGAGGTTTCCACGAAGTACTTGAATACGCCGAGGCGGTCGCCGCCGAACAGGGACTGAGCACGAACGAGCCCACCACCTACAGCTCCGAGGAATTTCGCGCGCTCGCCGCAACTCACCGGATCGTTGTTGGTTCAACCGGAAACCTGGGGCTGTCGATCGGCATCCTCAGTGCGGCACTTGGCTTCGCAGCCTCTGTGCACATGTCGGCCGACGCACGAGAATGGAAGAAGGAGCTCCTGCGCGGTCACGGCGTCGAGGTGATCGAACACGCCGGTGACTTCGTGGCAGCGGTGTCAGCCGGCCGAACATCGGCCGAAGGAGCGCCGCGCACTCACTTCGTCGACGACGAAGACTCACGCAGTCTCTTCGCCGGGTATTCGGTGGCGGCTCTGCGTCTCAAAGAACAGTTCGAGGCTGCACAAGTGGCCGTCGACGCTGATCACCCTCTGGTCGTGTACCTGCCCTGCGGGATCGGCGGCGGACCCGGCGGAGTGACCTATGGACTCAAACGCGTCTTCGGCGACGCTGTGCACGCCATCTTCGTCGAGCCGAGCCAAGCACCCGCCATGTTCCTCGGCGTGAGAACCGGATTGCACAGCGCGATCTCAGTTCAGGACATCGGCCTGAGCGGAGCCACAGCCGCCGACGGTTTGGCTGTGGCACGACCCTCGCGCTTCATCGGTCCGGTCATCAGCCCTCTGATCTCGGGATTCGCTACGGTCACCGACGAGGTCATCAAGGCGGGAGTGGCAGTGCTCCACCAGACCGAAGGCCTCGATGTCGAACCATCGGCGACCGCGGGACTGACCGTTCCCTGGCGAACGATGGACCACCTCGGCGAGGGGCAGGGAGAGGGGCAGGGCGACGGGTCGGGCGATGACGGGTCGGGCGGTGACGGATGGGCAAACGCTACGCATCTGGTCTGGTTGACGGGCGGTGCCATGGTGCCGCCCGCCGATCACGAGCGATATCTGGCCGAAGGCCTGGATCTGCTGCCGAGGCTCAACTCCTGATCAGTAGCCGTACGAGTCACCTTCGATGTTGATGACGACCTTGCCGTCGACGATTTCGGCAGTTCCGTCGACCGAGAACGTCACAGTGTCATCAAGGGTCTCCGACTCATCGAAGTACGACTCGTACTTTCCGGTCACAAATGCCTCACCTGTCGACTCGGTCGAGATCGGCCAGGCTGGACCACCGTTCGGTCCGGTGGATTCTTCAGGGTCGAAGTAGCCTTCGCCCGACGAATCGCCCACACTGGCCGTCGGATACGAAGAGATCGACCATTTGATGTTTGTCGCGTCGTGGCTCTCGGCGCTGTAGGAGCCGAAGGGGCAGCCGTCGGGTTGGGCGACGGTCTTTTTGGCGCAACTGTCGATGAGCGTCTTGACCTGCTTGTTCACCTCGGTGCGGAAAGCATCGGTGGGCTGGGCCGCGAGCATTGCGGGCTCGTACTCTTCCATATCTCCTTCCTCAGCGAAGAACGCGCGGGCCTCGATCTCGTCTGCGGATACCAGGTCAGTCTCTTCGGATAGCCCGATGGTGTACATTCCCGGGAATGCGGGAAGTGAGAGGGCAGATTCATTGGTTTCGATATCGATGCCGTTGATCTTGACCTTGTCCAGGCCGGGAGTCTCGACGGAGAGGTAGAAGAGCTCGGGTACCTGCAGCCTCCAGTCGTCGAAGAACAGTGCCTTCTTGCCCGCCTTGTGCAGTGAGAAGCTCGTTGTGCCCTTGCTGCCTCCGACGTCGTAGGTCGCGGTCACTGTCGCCGAGTTCCCATTGACATCAGCATCTTCGACGGTGACGTCCTTCGGCAGGGCTTTCGCTGCACCGAGAACGTCGTTCGTGAGCAGCTGCCGCTGCTCGGTGGGTACGTCGACATCGGCCATCTTCAGCGCGCCTTCGGCATCTCCATCGGAGAGTTCCGAGAAGTACTTCTCAACGGCGGCCTCGGGGCTGAAAGTGTTCCCGTTGATCTGCGTGACGACGATGAGTGCGGCGACGATTGCGAGAACCGCCGCGCCGCTGATCACACCGACCAGAGTGGCCTTCTTCTTGTCGAAGGGCTTGGCTGGTGCTGGTCCGGGAGGTGGGGGCGAGCCAGCTGTGGAATAGGCCCCACTCGGAGGAGTAGACATCGGGTAGGTGGCATCGGCAGATGGGTACGCCCCGGGTCCAGCGTGAGTAGGGGTAGGGGAGCCTGATTGCGGGACGTTTGAATAGCCCGAAGAATCTGCTCCAGGAGTCGGGGCAGAACCAGTAGTCAAGGCCGAACCAGGAACGGAGGTTGGACCGGTGCCTGAGGTAAACGATCCGGGCTGGCTGCCAAATGCCGCAGCAGCGCCGGCAGCACCGGCACCAGCCGCCGTCATGCCGACTCCGGCTCCGCGACCGGCGACGGCGTCAGGATGGATGAGGGGATGGCGTGGTTCGCTCATCCTCAGAGCCTGGCCCCAGTGCGGGTGGACGGCCCGCCCAGCGAAGAATTTCGCGACCGTTGGAATGGTCAGGACAAGCCGCGGGCCGAGGGTCCTCGACAGAACCTCGATCACAGCACCCCAGACGGCAAAGATGAGGAACGACCAAGCCAGAGGGCTGACACCAGCACGGGCGGTGCCGAAACTATCGAACATCGACGCAGCCTCGGCAGACCCCTCAAAGTGAATTCGGAGGGGAACCGCCAGCACCGAGACCAGCCCCCAGATAGCGCAGAAGGCCAACGGAATCTTCCACGCAGTGGTCCATTGTTGTTTGTCCTCGCCAGTGACTGTCCAATAGGGACGACGAGTCACGGTGGCGACCAATGTTGCGGCGAGGATGGCGGCCACGACGGCAAGCAGCCCGATCCACAGCTGCCCGGGCGCCTCGCGGCTGAAGATGGTCAGTGACTCCGAGAATCCGCCAGAGTCGTATCCCATCATGTCCCCCTGTGACGTGGCACTGACTCCGCCGAGGTGGACGAGCATGGTGAGGATCAGACCCACATTGATGAAGAGTGCAGGAATCGTCTGCCAGGGCATGTCGAAGGACAGCGGTATGATGAAGATCGCGACGACCGACAGGGCAAGGGTGGTCACGATGAGGTGGGTCCACGTCACGAGAATAGGCGGGACGAGCCACCGCAGGAAGGGAGCACCGATGGCCTCGCTGCCCTTGAAGTGCCCGGCGATCCTCGCGCAGATGCTGGTGCTGAGGACGGCGAGCAGAGGCAGGAAGAACGAACGAACGGTCACAGCGGAGAACTCGAGATCGATCACGCCGCCGCTTTCCGTGATGGAGAAGCGTGCCGCAAAAATCACCTCGAGAAGAAGCAGAACGAGGGCCATCGCCAAGGTTGTGATTCCGATGCGGATCCAGGTGATGCCGCGGTTGGGCGACGGTGATTTCAGCTCGCTGCGCTTCGTGAACCACCACAGCACACCGATGACGATGATGGTGATGAGCAACGGCGCACCGGAGGCGAAGAAGCTGCCGGTTGCCTGGCCCATGTCTCCAGCCTGCACATTGAAGCGGAACACACCCGAACCGAATAGAGACATTGCCAGCAGGACGAAGGGCAGCGCATAGCTGATTCCGTCGGTGTTGAAGCCTGTCTCTTCAGCAAGATCCGTGAAATCGCCCATCGAGGTGAGCAGCGCCGCGACGATGATCGAGACGATGATTCCGACCAGAAGCGCAAGCCCAGCCGGGATCAGAGCGCTGCGCCATGTGGATCCCTGGCCGAATGCTGACAGGTACTTCGCCGCAGACGGAGACATCTGAGGCTGAGGATACTGAGGCTGCTGGGGCGGCTGAGGATAGGGAACTCCCTGAGGTTGACCGCCGAGATGGCCGTCGGGCTGACTGCCCATGTGTCCACCCGGTTGGCGGCCGGGGTATCCACTGGGGTGGCTGCCGAAGTATCCACCGGGTTGGCTTCCCGGATACCCATTCGGCTGACTGCCCGGTTGAGAGTAGTACGAGCTCGGGTCCGGATACTGCTGTCCATGGGGAGAGCCGTACGCAGGATATGGCGTGCCCTGTCCCGAAGCAGGAGAGCCCTGGTTCGGGTGGGGCGTTCCCAACTCTGGACGTGGTGATCCGCTCTGCGGTCCTGAGCCATAAAGGTGAGACTGCTGTTGGTTGTCCTGGTTCCAGCCAGGTGCGAATCGAGCTGTGGAGTCCGGATCGTCATTTTCTGAGCCAGTGGCAGCTTCAGAGTCAGCAACAGTTTCCGATTCAGCAGATGAAGCATCTGAGTCCGGCTCAGCGGAGGGGGATTCTTCAGGCTTTTTCGGGACGGGAGACGTCTCTGTGCTCTTCGGCTCCTCAGCGGCAGCGCTGCTCGACTCGTCCGCGGCTCCGTTGTCTTTGGCGTCGTGAGATGAGTCGCTCATGTCAGGTCCTTCATCCGTGTGGGCCTGCTGCGATGCAGGCGAGTGGTTCTATAGGTGGATATAAGTCATTGTTCGACTGTATATTCATTTTGTAGTGGCAATCCTATATTAGGATTGTGGCACCATCGAAGTTGTCTTAACGGACTTATTTCGCAAAGAAAGATCGAGAGCCGCTGATGAGTGAGAACCCGCCTCCATCCGGGAGTGGCCGCGACCATGCATGGAACGGCAACGGTCAGCAAGGACCTGGGGCGAACTCTCCGCAGCAGCAGCCCAATACAGCCTGGAATCAGCAGTCGGATGCAGGCTGGAATCAACAGGCCAACAACGGCTGGGGCCAGCCGGAGCAGCAGTCGAACAACGGTTGGGGTCAACCGGAAGAGCGTTCCAACGCTGGTTGGGGCGATGGGTCTGCTGCGACTCCCACGCCTCCCCCTCCTCCAGCGCACCCGTACCCCAGGCCGAAGCGCCCGCAGAGTGAATCCGCTTCGCCGCAGGCCCCACAGGGCCAGTACCAGCAATATCAGCAGTACCCACACCACCAGCAGGCGCCGGTGCAGAACGCCAACGCCCAATATGGCCAAGGACCCTATGCCGCCGCACCGGCAGAGAAGCCCCGCAGTCGGAAGGGGCTTATCGCGATGGGTGTGGTTCTCATCGTGTTCGTCGCACTCGGAATCGGGTGGGGCGCAGCTACTCTATTCGGCAATGACTCCGATGGTGACACGGTCGCGGCGCCCGCCTCATCGGCGACGAAGAGCCCGGGCGATGAAGCCTCGTCGAGTCAAAGCCCCTCAGAGAGCCCCGAGCCTTCGGAATCACCGTCACTGTCGAACGACCCTGCGAAAGCACTTGATCAGCTGATCAAGGGTGACAGACCCAGCGTGAAGGCCGACCTCAACGGAAAATGGGTGCCGCAGCTGAGCTCGAAGAGGCTGGATCTGGAGGCAGAAGGGAAGGTCTGGAAGGAAAAGGACATCCTCGCCGAACACCAAGAGCTGCGGGAAGAATACCCTCGCGTGCAGTTGGTCTGGTCTGGCGATTTCGCCAGCTTCAAAGAAGACAACTTCTGGGTCACCGTTGTGGGAATCGGATACGATGATCCAGAGGAAGCGCTTTCCTGGTGCTCCTCACACGGTCTGGGCGCCGACTACTGCTATGCCAAGCAGCTCAACACCTCAGGTGGGATCGATGGCACAACCCGGCTCCAGGACTGAACGCGACTCTCCCCCGGTCGAAGCTGGTCCCCGCAATCACACCCGTCTGCGGTTGCGTACCAGATACACGACGAGACCGAGGGCCAACCAGATCGCGCCGATGATCAGTGCCAAGCGATTCGCACTGACGAGGACGATCACGAGCAGGGCCGCGCCGACAATCGGAATCAGACCGTGCTTGAACCAGCTCGGCGTCTCGGAGCCCTGTCGTTTGACGAGGAAGTAGCCGACCACCGAGGTCTGCACGAAGATGAAGGCGGTCAGCGCGCCGACATTGACGATGGACGTGAGTTGGTCGAGTCCGTCTGCCCGGGTCGTGGCCCAGCCGGCGACGATGACGTTGCCAGCAGCCGCGACGAGGATTCCCTTCCACGGAACACCGGTGCGTGGGGACACCTGACCGAGGAACTTCGGCACCTGGCCGTTGCGGCCCATATCCATGAGAATGCGTGAGCCGGCGGCCTGCCCGATCATGGCGGAGAACGCGGCACCGACCGCCTTGGCCAAGGCCAACAGCCAGTGCACCCAGGACCCGAGGGTGGCATCGACGGCATCGTAATAGGCAGCGCCCTCCAGCTCGGGGTGGGCCTGCAGCTCAGCGGGAGACACCGGTGAGAGCAGACTGCCCACCCAGGTCTGCGCCACGAAGAAGACACCCGCTAGAACCAGGCATATGAGGGTGGCGCGTCCGACGATCTTCGGCCCACCTTTGGCCTCCTCGGCGAAGGTCGCGAGGGAGTCGAAGCCGAGGTAGGACAGAACGGCCACGGATACCGCGGCCAGAACCGCTGCGAGTGAGAATGCGCCCACGCCTGTCAGCGGGGACAGCCAATCTCTGCTGGGCCCGTTGGCGGCGAGGAAGATGATGCCGAGGACGAGGACCAGTCCGAGCACGAGCACCTCGATGACCACGACCAGCGTGATCACCCGTGAGGCGATCTTCACGCCCGCCAGGTTGAGCCCGGTGGTGAGAATGACGGCGATGCCGGTGAACAGCCAGACCGGGATGCTCGGGAAGATCGAGTTCAGAGCAATGCCGGTGAACAGGTACGCCACGGACGGGATGAACAGATAGTCGAGGAGGATCATCCACCCGGCGGTGAACCCGGCACGTGGACCGATTCCCGTCGAAGCGTAGGCGAAGACCGTCCCGGCCCGCGGGATCTCCCGCGACATCCGCATATAGCTGACCGCGGTGAACGACATGACGATCGTGGCCACGACATATACGAGAGCGACCGCCCCGCCCGAGTTCGCGTCGAGCGTGCCGAAGACGCCCACAGCCGCCGCCGGGCCGATGAACACCAAGCCGATGAACACCAGCTCGGTCAATCCGATGCTGCGGCGAAGCTCACCTGCGTTCCCCGCGGCTCCCTCGGCTCCTGCTGCTCCTTCGGCAGAAGGACTCATGCTTTGCCGACCAGCCTCGTGGCCACAGCCAGATCCTCCCAGGACATGCCTGAACCCTTGAAGACGACCGTCTGGTCAGCATCGGCGCTGACCTCGCCATTGCTGAACTGCTTCATGGTCACGAGTGAATCCGCGTCCAGTGCTCCATCGGAGATCGCGAGGACGACGTCGCCGCCCTCCCTGAGAGCGTTGCTGAGGTCTTCGACGATCACCAGCGCCGAGGTGAAGAGCTCGGCTGGCAGCTCACGTGAGTGGGGATCGTGGGAGCCACAGGCCATGACCACGGCACCGGGCTTGACGAGATCCGCTGAGAACAGGGGTTCGCTGGCGGTGGTGGCGGTGACGATGATGTCGGCGACACGCAACGTTTCGTCCACCTCGGCGGTCTGAGCTTGCAGCACCTTGCCGCGGTTACGGACATCGGCGGTGACACGATCGGGGGAGCGGACGACGAAGGTGAGATCGGCGAGCTCGACGTCGAGGACATCGGCAATGGTATCGGCATGCCCCGTTCCCTGCGGTCCGGCACCGAAGATCACGACGTTGACCGGCTGTGTGAACCTGTTCAGTGCGGGTTCGACCGCGGCCAGAGACACGGCCGGGGTGCGCAGGGTCGTCAGAGCGGCACCATCGATGACGGTCCGCAGTTCGAGGGTGGTGCTGTCATACATGAGGTATTGGGCCATGATCCGCGGTAGGCCACGTTCGGGATTGCCGACGGAGACGCCGGCGAGCTTGACGCCGACCCAGCCCCCGATCTCGGAGGGCATGAATATCATGTTCCCGGCAGAGATGTCGCTGATCGTGCGCGGGATGTCATTGCTGGGATCGAAATCGCCCGCGAGTGCCTCCCGTAGGGAAGCAACCGCCTCGGCGGGAGTCAGCGTGGCGAAAACAGTCTCGGTGTCCAGGGACTTCACGTTGTCCATCGGTGTGCACTTCCTTTGCGGGTGGGACTGCGAACAGTGGCTCGGTCTTGGAACTGACCTTATGTCACCCCTGGTCAGCATGTGAATGCTCTTCGGCATGCGAAAAGGCTGGCGTGTTCGTTACAGTCCGGCCACGGCAGGGCGGACCAAGAGCGCCGAGGTGCCGATACGATGGGGAGCACAAGGTACCGACGGTGAGAGGTGGGGGCAGGTGCTGGTCAGCTCTCGTCTGAGATGAGGCCTTCCCGGATGTGAGACCTCGAACAAGGCGAAGCTCAACCCGTTCACACTCCGCGCTGAGCCACCGAGGCGGCGACCTCGTGGAGGATCTTCAGTGCGGCGGTGATGATCGGCTGTCCGGCGGAGCCGCTGCGCACCCCAGTGAGGATCTTCCGAGAGGGAACGGGGTCCCCGCGCAGCGGGACGCGGGCCACATCGTAGCCCTCGGGCAGTCTGGCCAGGCGGGGGATGAGGGCCACGCCCAATCCGGCCGAAACCAGGGCCGCACCCGTTTCCCATTCCCGTGATTGGTGGGCGTTCTCGGGGAAGAACCCGGCTGCTGCGCAGGCCGTTCGCACCAATCGGTAGTAGGGCGAACCCGGGCGGTCGAGGATCCAGCTCTCCTCCGCGGCTTCACTCAGTGACACCGCAGAGCGAGTCGCGAGGCGATGATCGCTGCGCACGAGGAGATCGAGACGATCGCTGACAAGGGCATTCTGCTCAAACCGGACATCGCTGCGCGGCGGCAGCGGATCCGTGGCCACCACCACGGCGATATCGGCCTGTTCAGTGACAAGGAGCTCGAAGCATTCCTCCGGTTCGGCTTCGATGATGGTCACGTGCGAATCGGGGAACATCTCATTCACCCTCTCGGCGGTCGGCGGCAGCAGAGTCGCCGCAGCGGTCGAGAAGCCACACAGTCGCAGACGCCTCTGCCGCAGGGAGCCACCCGCATCCGCCTCGGCGAGTTCACCCCGGATCTCCTCCCACCGGGTGAAGAGCTCCTGCGTCCTCTCGAGCAGAAGCTGGCCCACGCGGGTGAGCGCGAGGCCCCTGCCACGCTGTTCGAGGATGGTCAGACCGAGGTCCTTGGACAGTGATCGCAGCTGATGAGACACCGCAGAGGGTGTATAGCCGAGGCGGTGCGCGGCCTCGGTGACAGTGCCGACCTCGGCAAGGACTCGGAGCACGTGGAGACGCTGATCGATCATGCAATATTGTTGCACGATCAAGTCGAAAAAGATTCGCTTTTATTCGTGAGTCTTCCGGCGGACACTGGCTTTAGGCAGCAACAGCAGCAATCGCAGCGAGGCGGTGACACCGATGACTTTGGCACCCGAAGTTGATCCCCGAACAGATGCTTCCCGAACAGACGAAGTCCGAACAGACGATCCAGACCGGCTCATCGACGGCCGTCGGCCCGGCTATTGCCTGGACGCCCCGTTCTATATCTCCGAGGAGTTCTATCGCAGGGACATCGATGCAGTGTTCGCAGCGACATGGATCTTCGCAGCGGCGGCGGCCGAGGTGCCCGAGCCCGGCGATTTCGTCACTCTCGACATCGGCGACTATTCGGTCATCATCATCCGCGATGACGACGAGGAGATTCGCGCCCATCACAACGTGTGTCGCCACCGCGGCGCTCGCCTCCTGTCCGAGACCAACGGCTCCGTGGGCAACATCGTCTGCAGCTACCACCAGTGGACCTACTCGCCCGAGGGCGATCTCATGTCCGCAGGCGTCCAGGCTCCCGGCTTCGACCGGACCTGTTTCTCCCTGCGCTCGGTCAATGTCCGTGTCGTTTCCGGACTCGTCTTCATCTGCCTGGCGCAGAATCCTCCAGAGGACTTCGCCGAGGTGGCCGACCGGATCGCGCCCTACATCGAACCGCACGCCCTGGGCAAGACAAAAGTCGCCGCCCAGGTGGACCTCATCGAGCACGCCAATTGGAAGCTCGTGATGGAGAACAACCGCGAGTGCTATCACTGCGAGGCCGGCCACCCGGAGCTGACATGCACGTTCTTCCCGACCTACGGCTACGCGCCGGAAGCCGTCCCGAAGCGACTCAAGCCCGCCTATCAGCGCTACCTCGATGCTGAAGAGCGGCTGCGGACCAACAGCGAACGCAACAATCTGCCCACTCAGCTCATCGAAGAACTCAGCGGTCGTCCTACTGGTTTCCGGATAGAACGGGCCGCCCTCGACGGGAAAGGAGAGTCTTACACGATGGACGGGGCGGCCGCCTCGGCGAAGTTGCTGGGAGAACTCGATACCCCTGAACTGGGACGGCTGTCGATGCACACCCAACCCAACGCTTGGTTCCACTTCATGGGCGACCACGCGGTCACCTTCTCCGTCATCCCGCTGGGCCCCGACACTACGCGAGTGCGCTCGACCTGGCTGGTCCACGAAGATGCCGTCGAAGGCGTCGACTACGACGTGGAGAACCTCACGACCGTCTGGGTGAAGACGAATGAGCAGGACGCTGCCCTGTGCGCGAAGGCCCACCGAGGAATCTCATCCCCGGCCTACGTCCCCGGCCCCTATGCGCCCACGGAGAGTGACCTCGAGGAGTTCTGCACTTGGTACATCGAACGACTGCAGGCTCACCGAGCACACAACAGCTCACAGAGCACCGGAACAGGAGGGCAGGGCTGATGACCATCGACCAGGAGACGCTGCACGCCGGATTTGATGCGACAGCTCCCGGCCTTGGCGCCGCTGTCCCCGACGTCGACGCGGAACTGACGGGGATGGTCGAATGCGTGGCCATCACCGAGGTCACGCACAACGTGAAGAGCTTCGAACTCTTCGCTCCCTGGATGGCCAGGATCGACTTCGAGCCCGGGCAGTACGTGACGGTGCGTATCCCCGAGCTCGAGCGTGAGCGCTGCTACTCGATCGCCTCGGCGCCGTTCGGAACGAACACGTTCACCCTGACCGTCAAACGCGTGGACGGCGGCGCGGTCTCGACCTATCTCCACGATGTCTTGAGCGTCGGCGACCGCGTCCACGTCGATGGGCCCTACGGTCTGTTCAGCACCAGCTTCCACCCGGCTGCGAAGCACCTGTTCGTCTCCGGCGGCTCGGGCATCTCCCCGATCATGTCGATGGTGAGATCCCTGCTGGCCCGACCGGCGGGAACTGCGACCGACATCGTCCTCATCCACAATGCGGCCACTCCGGCCGACATCATCTTCCGCCCCGAGCTCGAGCAGCTGGCTGAGGTTCCAGGCGTGAACGTGGTGACCATGTGCTCCCGGGACTGCGCATCCGAGGCAGGAGGTTCCGCATCCGAGGCGGGAGTCGCCGAGGTGTGGGCTGGCCGCCGTGGCCGCATCACCCGGGAGACCCTCGCCGAGGTGGTCCCCGAGTTGGCCGATCGCGAGACCTTCGTCTGCGGTCCCGCCGATTACATGGCCGCGGTCCGAATCATGCTGCACGAGCTCGGTGTCCTCGGTTCCCGAGTGCATGAAGAGTCCTTCGTCTTCGCGACGACCCCGGCCGACCGGCTGGCACGGAAGGGACAGGTCGCCGAGGCGGAGGGTGCCTCGGCGCTCGCCTGCGGCGCTTCGGTGGCCGCGAAGTTCGGCATCGACTTCACAACCAGCGGCAAGCACGTCGACTGCGACCCTGAGACCACGGTCCTCGACGCGGCCGTCGAAGCAGGCATGGTCTTCCCCTCCTCATGTGAAGAAGGCATGTGCGGCACATGCAAGTCCGTTTTGGTCAGCGGCGAGGTCGAGATGAACCACGCCGGGGGCATCCGCCCCAAGGAGATCGCGGCCGGCAAATTCCTCCCCTGCTGTTCGACACCACTGAGCGACCTCGTGGTGGAGCGGTAGCAAGCCGCGCAGAGGGGCTCGCCTTGGAGCTCCTGCCAGAAGTGTCACCGACGAGGACGTGCCGGATGGCTTCCGGTCAGCGCAGGACGAATCCGGGGACGAGCTCGTCGCGCGGATCGACCACGAATGTGCAGGTGGCGATCTTGTGCGTGCTCGAAGTGATGATCGGGACGACTCCGTCCACTGTCTCTGTGAGCACCCGAGCTCGGAACCTGGTGCCGATGATCGACTCGTGGATCAGCACCTGACCGGCCGCCAGCTCTCCAGTGCTGTGCAACGCCCCGATACGCGCCGCTGTGGCCGACCCGCAGGGAGAGCGGTCAACCTGACCGTCGGCGAAGACGGTGACATTGCGCTGGTGAAGTTCACCTCCGGGCAGTGTGCCGAGGCGGTTGACGATGACCGTTCCGTAGACCCCGCTCAGCCGCTCGTCATCGGGGTGCCTCGTCAGCGGATGATCGGCGAGGGCGGCTTTGACCTGCCTGCCGAGGGCGATGAGCTCGTTGACGTTCCCAGGGACCACAGCGAGCCCGTCACCGCTTGAGTCCGAAGAGAACCGGTCGGCATCGAGACGATCTGCATCGAGACAGGCATAGATGGCCCCGCCCCACACGAGGTCGACGAAGAGTCCGGCCTCGATTTCGACATCTGCCGCGATGAGCCGGCAGGGGACGTTTACGAAGTCGGCCGAGGTGACAAGGCCGAGCGCATCGGTGTGCACACTCGCCTTCACTCTGCCCGAGGGTACGTCGATGACGACATCGGTCAGTCCCGAGGCGTCAGCGGCGACGAGACCGGACTCGATCGCCCAGGCGCCGAGGGCAATGGTCCCATGACCACAGGCTGTCGAGAAGCCGTCCTTGTGCCAGAACAGGACCCCGAAATGGGCGCCGCCGTCATCGGGTTCAGTGATGAAACCGCCGTACATATCGGCATGGCCCCGCGGTTCGCTGACGAGCAGCCGACGCAGTCCGTCGATCTCCTCGTCGTTGATCGCAGTCATCCGCTTCTCGGCTACGGTGGCCCCGAGTATCGACATGGGAAGCTCGGCGACGATCCGAAACGGTTCTCCGGCCGTGTGATAGTCGATAGTCGTGATCTCGAAATCGCTCAGCAACATCGGTTTAGATTCCCATTCCCACACGCAGTCCCTCGAGGACGGCGGCATGGACATTGCGGGAGGTGACGGCGTCACCGATCCGATAGAGCGCGAAGGGGGCGCTCGCCTCGGCGGTGGTGCTTGGGCTCGTGCCGCCAGGGCTGCCTGAACCAGCGGTGGCGCTGCGCTCGGGTTGGGCTTGGCCGTGGATCCACGCCTCGAGTCTGATCTCGCCGAGGTTGCTCGACTTCGGCTTGAGCGCGAAGTAGACGTCGTCGTTGGGTGTAGTCCCGAAGTCGACGACCACAGCGTCGGTCTCGAGCTCGGTCTCGATGCCCGAGTAGTCATTGCGCAGGATCGCATGCACGCTCTTGTCTGCAGCCACGGGCTTCGCGGCCAGTCTCTCGCCGAGGTGAACCGTGACGCCGAATTCGGAGAAGACCTGCAGGTAGGCCGGTGAGTTCATCGAACCGACATCGATGCCGATGGTGCGTTCGGGGGTCACGTAGGTGACCTGCTGGCCGTTGCGGGCCAGGCGCTCGACAGCGTCCAGAGCGGGATAGAAGCCGTGGTCGTCGTAGACGATGACGCGCTGCTTCTGGCGCAGGCTGTCGTTCATCACATCCCAGACGTCGAAGGCCGGGCCCTGCTCCCGGAAGGGGTAGCTGGAATCGGGAACGCCGCCGGTGGCGACGATGACGACATCGGGTGCGAGTGCGAGGATGTCGTCCGCCTCGGCGAAGGTATCGAAGCGGACATCGACGCCGTGCTTCCTGCACTGCTGGAGTCGCCAGTCGACGATGCCGATGAGGTCGCGGCGGCGTTCCGAACGAGCCGCGATGCGCACCTGCCCACCTGCGCTCGTGTCCGCTTCGAGAAGGGTCACCCGGTGTCCGCGAACGGCCGCGACGCGGGCGGCTTCGAGGCCGGCCGGGCCGGCGCCCACGATGACGACATGTTTGGGATCGGCGCCGGCATTGCGTGGAACTTCCTGGGGCAGATCGGCTTCGCGCCCGCTCGCGGGATTGTGGATGCAGGTCGCGGCACCCGAGGTGTAGATGCTGTCGAGGCACATGTTCGCGCCCACACACGGGCGGATGTCGTCCTCGCGATGCTCTTTGATCTTTGTAACCAGGTAGGGGTCGGCCAACTGGGCCCGGGTCATGCCCACGAGGTCGAGGCAACTGTCCTCGATCGCGTACCTGGCGGTGGGCACATCGGCGATGCGGGCGGCATGGAGGACGGGAATGTCGATGGCCTTGCGGATGCGACGGCAGGTTTCGAGCCACGGCGCTGAGGGAGTGCCCATCCCGGGAATCGCCTCGGCGAGGTCCTTGTCAGAACTGATGGTGCCGACGTTGAGGTTGAGGAAATCGATGCCGTGGGCGGCATAAGTCGTGAGGATGTCACTCGCCCGGTCTTCACGCATACCGTCCTCGCGCAGCTCGTCGACGGCCATGCGGATTCCGACGACGAAGTCCTTGGGCACTGCCGCCTTCACCGCGTCGATGACTCGCAGCGGGAAGCGAAGGAGGTTCTCAAGCTCTCCGTTGTACTCGTCAGTGCGGGTGTTGAGCCAGGCGGCGAGGAAGGCATCGAGCAGGTGGCCAGCGTGCATGATCTCGAGCCCGTCGAGGCCCGCCTCGGCAACCCTTGCGGCAGCGGATGCGAAGTCGTCGACGATGCGATCCATGTCGAAGTCTTCGATCTCCTTCGTAAACGACCGGTGCGCGGCTTCCCTGGTCCGTGAGGCCGAGACCAAGGGGAGCCAGTCGCCGGTGAAGTTCGAGGAGCGATGACCCAGGTGGGTGGTCTGGATCATCACCGCGGCGCCTTCGTCGTGGCAGTCGGCGGCAAGTGCGGAGAGCCAGGGCACCACCTCGTCGGTGGACAGGTCGATGTTGCCGAAGGCGGCAGGGGAGTCCTTCGAGACGATGGCGGAGCCTCCGATCATCGTCAGTCCCACACCGCCGCGTGCCTTCTCCAGGTGGTAGAGGCGGTAGCGATCCTTGGGCATGCCGAGTTCGGTGTATGAGGGTTCGTGGGAGGTGGAGACGATGCGGTTGCGCAGAGTGAGCGGGCCCAACTCGAATGGCTGGAGCAGCGGATCCTCGGACATGTGTTCCTCCTTCGTCGCAGGAACGCGGTGTCGGAAATGAGAAGACCGACACGGTCGAATTCTTTAGGTAATCGGTTACCGACTACCTACCTCAATCGTGAGTTCTCATGGTTATGCTGTCAATAGCTCGCGGGAAACAAATGTCCCGCGCCTAGGATGCCCACGACCTGGTGAACCGATATTTGAAGGTGTGGTGGGAACCTCGTGGAAAGGATGGAGGGTTCATGGAAATGGTCAGAGCGCCGGTCGCCTCGCTGCGCGAACAGGCGTTGGCGATCATCCGCGATGCCATCACCGCCGGGGAGCTCGACGAAGATCGGATCTATTCGGCGGCCGGGCTGGCGAAGCAGCTGGGCATGTCACTGAGCCCGGTGCGAGAGGCGATGATGGCTCTTGTCACCGAGGGGACCGTCGAGGCTGTGCCGAACCGAGGGTTTCGCCTGGTCCCGGTCACGCAGGCCGACCTCGAAGAGATCACCCACGTGCGGGTTCTGCTCGCTGTCCCCGCCGTCAGGCAGCTGTGCGAACAGGCGGCAGTCTCACCGGAGACCTCGGCCCAGAACGAACAGTTGCGCGCCCAGGCTGCAGCGACTGTCGATGCCGCCGAAGCCGGGAATATGACCGCGTTCTTCACCCACGACCGTCGCTTCCACGAAGCGCTGCTCGAATTCGGGCTCGGCCGCGTTGCCGCAGAAATCAGTCTCCGGCTGCGTGATCAATCGCGGATCTTCCAACCCACGGGTGCCGTCGACGCGGTCATCCTTGCTTCAGCTCAGGAACTGATGGCGCTTGTTGACCTCATTGAGGAGGGACGGGCGGACGAGGCTGCCGAGCTCGTCACCCGCAACCTCTACTTCTTCAAGCGGACCGGACAAGCCGAGACTTGAGAGTTCAGACGGCGGAGCAGGCAGACAACGAGGCGGTCGCCCCTACGTGAGGGAGCGACCGCCTCGGCGATGGTCAGGGCTGCTGATCAGACCTGTTGGCGATTGAGATCAGACCTTCACGACCGGGATCGGCATGGTGTCCGGGTCGAGGTCGGGGTTATCGTCCTGGGTGCGCACGAGCTCGACGGCTTCTTCACGTGAGCCAACGGTCGGGAACGACCCGAGCAGCGGCTTGTGAGCCGATTCCTTCATCAGGAGCACCGCCACGAAGGCGATGATCGAGAAGAACATGATGTAGAACGCAGGCATGAACGAGTTGCCGGTGAGGTCGATGAGCGCCTGGCTGAACAGCGGTGTGGTGCCGCCGAACATAGAGACCCCGATGTTGAAGGTCAGGCCCATGGCGCCGTAGCGCGATGCTGTCGGGAACAGCGCCGGCAACGTCGACGCGAGGCAGGCGATGTAGAAACCGGCCGGCAGGGCGACCATGAACAGAGCGACGACAACCGCCCACATCTCGCCGATCTGCATCACTGCGAAGGCCGGAACCATCAGTACGATCGTCGATCCTGACGCCACGAGGAAGACGAACTTGCGGCCCATCTTGTCCGAGAGGCGACCGATCAGCGGCAGGCAGATGGACATGACGACGAGGACTGGAATGGTCGCCACAGCTGCTTGGACATTCGAGACCTTGACGGTTTCCTCGAGGTAGGTCGGCATGAAGCTCGTGAGGGCGTAGCCGACCGTCTGCGAACCGGCGACGATGGCGATGCCGATGAGGATCTCTTTCCAGAAGTGACGGATGACGCCGATGAGACCGTGGCGTGCATATTTGTCATCCTTGACTTTCACATCGAGGCCCTCGGCCACTGTGGCTTCGAAGCTGGGGGTTTCTGGGATCTTCAGGCGGAACCAGATCGCGACTGCGCCGAGAGGGATCGCAATGAGGAACGGGATCCTCCAGCCGCCATCGACCATGGCGTTCTCTCCGGCGACGCTTGTTGCGATGACGGTGGTGACGGCGACGGTGCCTGCTCCGGCCGCGAAGCCGAGGTAGGAGCCGACGTCGAGCCAGGAGGCCCAGAAGCCGCGCGACTTGTCGGGAGCGAATTCGGAGACGTAGGTGGTTGCACCGGCGTACTCACCGCCGGTGGAGAAGCCCTGAATCATCTTGAGCAGGTAGAGAGGGATGATCACCCACAGCCCGATCTGCGCTGCGGTGGGCAGTACGCCGATGAGTGCGGTGGCGGTGGCCATCGTGGCCATAGTGAAGAAGAGGACCTTCTGGCGCCCGATCTTGTCACCCAGGGGCCCCAGGACCATGCCGCCGAATGGGCGGACGAGGAATGAGACTGCGAAGCCGAGCAGTGTGACGAGCAAACCCATCTGCTCGTCCATGCCTTCGGTGAAAACAGTTCGCATGGTTATGGCGAGGTATCCGTAGACACCGAAGTCGAACCATTCCATGAAGTTGCCGACCGTGGTTCCGCCGATCGCGATGCGAATGGATTTCGGCTCGATGACGATGCAGTGATCGGCCTCCAAGCGCATCTTCTTGAGTGCTTTCCGCGTCCGACTGGACGTCTTCGTCCCCTCGGAAGCGGGTTTTCCTTGGCCTTCTGACATCAGCGGTTCCTCGTTTCGGATGAAACTCGATTATCTGCCGCCTGCAGTAACTGTGCGTTCCGCAGGTGCTCAGTTTTCGACAATGTTGAACATCTTTACTCGATTAAACACCCATGTCAACACGTTTTGTGTCGCAGGTCACGATGAATTGCCTTTCGGGCAGGCGATTTGAGGATTCGCTGAAGGCGACCGGAGCACTAACTGATTCTCGCATTCGAGCATGACATGACCACCGTGTGTCGCCACGACCCGGCGGGGATCCAACCCCAACGCTTTCTCCAACTCGAACGAATACGGACACCACAGTTCTATCCTGGGGCTGGCCCAGGCAGACTCCGCAACCGGTTCAGGCCAGCAACAATGACGCCGGCCCAACGGGCCGTGATCTTCATATGCATCACGACCCGGCGTCCTGTTCGCGCGATCGTCGCCGGCACCGCATAGACGTGCATGCGCAGCTTCTTCGGCTCCCACCGGCGGATCTCATGGTCTGGAAACGCCAACAACGACTTCCTTGCCTCGATCTCCCCAGCCAAAGCGACAACAGCTAACCAGATCCGGTTCTGGTCGAAGCCTTTCATTGGGAAGTTCCGTAACCCGGAGTCCTTGGCGATGCGGATCCGATCCTCACACCGTGCCCTGGATTGGTGACGAACCTCCAGATCCGCCAACTGGCGGGCCCTCGTGTTCGTGACGAACGCGGTGACCCGGTACCCGTCGACATCATCAAAACGCAACTGCGCGCCCGGATGAGGACGCTCCCGGCGGACAATGACCCGCATCCCTTACGGCCAGTCAGCCAGGTCGAGGACCCCGGTCAACTCCGCCACATCAGCACCATCGCAGGGCTGCCCGTTGGTGTCATCGGCTGGTCCCCAGGCGCCGAGGTCCGACAGTTGGCGATACAACTCGGGAGTGTTGTAGGGAAGCATCCATCCCACCGAATACGACAGGCCCCGCTTCGTGAGGAACTCGAGGGAATCATGAGTGCCTACGGCAGTGTCGGTGCGGACGAGGACGCTCTTACTCGGACATGTCTTCTGGCCTGGCAGATGGTCGAGGACGAGTTTGACCAGGCTGATGTGATCGGCAGCCGTGTTCGATCCCGCGTTCCCTGGGCGTAGGATCTCGGCCACAGGCTTACCAGTCCCCTAGTCCCCATGGTCGATGAAGGCGAGCAGGGGATGAAACCCAAACCCTTTCTTATACGTTGGTCGTGCTTTCTCTTTGTCACTGTGTGAGGTGACGAGACTGGCATCGATGTCGATGATCAACGGATCACGGGCATCGACGTCGTGGTGCGGTGCTTGGGTTCCGGCGAGTTCTCACACGCGGCCCCGGGCTGTTGCCCGGGCTTGATTAAGCGTTGTCAGACTTCGGTCGGCGTCGCTGGCCAGGGTATGGATGATCCTAGTGATCGTCGGATTCGATGCCACCGGACCGTACAGGTCGGGTTCGTCCCTGACTGCTGTAGTGTTGGACAGGGCGTCACCACCGAGTCCAATTGTGATCGCGAGATCAAGAAGGATCTTTGCTGGATCATGAATGACGAAGGGCTTCTTCAACGGTGCCAGTGCCGTCTTCAGATGGTGGCCCAGGCCGCTGGTGTGCACGGTTTCGGTCAGCAACATTCCGCCAGCTTGGCCCACGGCGTTGCTGGGCCTGGCCTCGCGAGGGCGTTCCGTGGATTGTTGCAAGCCAGTCTCCGGGACCACATCGAAGCCGAAGCCGCCGCAGCGATTGGGCACGGGACTCTGCAAACGCACTGAAGCCCGGCCATAGGCCATCAAATCTGCCTGCGTATGTCAGGCCAGAGAGTAACAGACGCACAAGCCAATGTGTCCTCGATCTCGCTAAATGACGAGGTCGAGGACACATTGGCTTGCCTACCCTATTTATTTGGCTTGGAACGCTTCTGCGGCGCGTGTGCAGAGCGACTAACCCAAATGCCGGCGCTGGTAACAACAGCTAGTAAAATCAATGCGCTAAAGGACTGAGCGCCAAAGCCGATAAGGCCTTGCGATCGGGCGAAGAGCAGTCCGCACATTGCTAATACGCCGATTCCCACTATAATCCATTGTATTATCGATGCTTTACTTTTTGCTGCATTCATGTATGGCCTCCTCTGATCGATGTTGGACTGGCGCGAGATCGATCATTGAGCTTTAAATCTATTGTGCTTTGCAGTTAGTTATAATGCCATTTGTCTCAGTGAATTTGATACCCGTTCCGGGTTTTTCGCAGTTTTTCACGGCACTCTTGTTCTTCCAGGCCCAGGCAATGAACGGTGACATCGAGAATGACACTGGCCACCATTTCGAACCTGCTGCGCCTATGAAGCTTGTGGCGGAACCGAAATTCTCGAATCCATCAACGAGCTTGCTGGCTGCGCATGAATCCATCTTGACCTCATACTTGTCAACTGGGTTCATGCCTCCACCACCAGCTCCTACCGCCTTGCGGCCGTTACTCCCCTTACAGGCGGCAGAGGCAGGTTCTGCTGGCATGGCAACCGCGGCAGTGCCTGCAACTAGACTTGCCGATAGAAATGCTGCAGCAACTCTTCGGCGGAGGGGATTCGAAACGGAACGCTTGCTGTTCATCGGTTTATCCTTTCTGGAGGGGTAATGCACGTCCAGGTTAACTGAATAATAAGAATGTGTCACACGTCACGGCCATGATGTCGGCTTTCGTTCGAGACGATTCATTGTGATCCACCGGCTTGAAGAGGCCACCGATGCGTTGGGAAAAGCTATGGGACTCGTGCACGACCGCGACGTGCACGAGTCCGCGCCCGAGTAGTCGACAGCGACCCCGAGGCCCAAGAGTTCCTGACGCTTGAGAACACGCTCGTGGCCGACCTCAGTGGCCTGCTGGGTTCGCAACGGGCTGCGTTGACAACGGTCGGGCTCTCTCGTGGGGCGTGGCTGAACCGACAGGTGCCACCGCCACAGGTGAGTGCGCCAATCCATCAGGCTGATCGGGCGTATGAGAGTCGGATCAGTCAGGAAGACCGAAGTCGGATCGAGGAACTGATTCTGGCCGGTTGGGCGGACGGAAAATCGGTGTCACAGTCCTATGCCGCGGCGTGGAACCAGGGCATGTATCTGGCATCCCAGAGGTCGTGGTGGCGAAGGGACTGATGCAGGGTTTGGTGACATCTAATCTGGCATGTTTACATGCAAGTCTGGAAGGATTGACGCCATGCCACAGCCCTACCCGAAAGAATTCCGCGACGACGTCATCCAGGTCGCTTTGAACCGGGACTCGAAGACGACGATTGCTCTGATCGCCAAGGACTTCGGGATCTATGAAGGCACCCTGAACAAATGGATCCGCCAAGCCGAGATCGATGCGGGCAACAAGCCCGGCAAGTCCACCGACGAATCAGCAGAACTCCGCGACTTGCGCCACCGGACACGGTTACTGGAGCAGGAGAACGAGGTCCTACGCCGTGCTGCCGCGTATCTGTCGCAGGCGAATCTGCCGTCAAAAGGCTCTACCCGCTCGTGAGAGAGCTCGCCGCCGACGGGATCCCCGTGGCAGTGTCGTGCCGGGTATTGAAGCTCTCGCGCCAGCCCTACTACCGATGGCTGGCCGCCCCTGTCCCCGAGGCCGACGTCATCGAGGCATATCGGGCAAACGCCTTGTTCGACGCTCACCGTGATGACCCGGAGTTCGGATACCGGTACCTCGCTGACGAAGCCGAAGCGAGCGGGCACCCCATGGCGGCACGCACTGCGTGGCGGTTGTGTTCGTCCAATGCCTGGTTCTCGGCCTTCGGCAAAGGCCGGGCCAAGAACGGGAAGAAGCCCGGTCCACCCGTCCACGACGATCTGTGCGCGGTTGTCGATGCCGACGGTCGGACACGGCACGAGTTTAGAGCTGATGCCCCGAATTAGCTCTGGCTAACCGATATCTCGGAGCACCATACGAATGAGAGCAAGCTGTACTTGTGCGCGGTCAAGGACGTCTACTCGTCGCGGATTGTCGGTGATTCGATCGGAACCGGGATGAGGGCTCGGTTGGCTGTGGATGCCCTCGAGATTGCAGTGGCCAGGCGTGGTGACGTGGGAGGATGCGTGACGCATAGCGACAGAGGATCACAAATAATGTCGAAGAAGTTCACTCGCGCCCTGGAGTATCACGGCGTCATCGGATCGATGCGAAGAGTCGGCGCGGCTGGCGACAACGCGGCCATGGAATCGTTCTTCGCCCTGTTGCAGAAGAACGTTCTCGACCGCAGCCGATGGGCAACCAGAGACCAATTGAGGATCGCAATCGTAACCTGGATCGAGAGGACGTATCACCGACGTTGGAGGCAAGCCCGGTTGGGCCGATTGACACCGATCGAGTACGGAGCAATCATGGAGCCAGCTGCGCTTGTAGCTTGAAACTCAAACTGTCACCGTTCTTTGCGTTGTCAGACTTCGGTCGGCGTCGCTGGCCAGGGTATGGATGATCCTAGTGATCGTCGGATTCGATGCCACCGGACCGTACAGGTCGGGTTCGTCCCTGACTGCTGTAGTGTTGGGCAGGGCGTCACCACCGAGTCCAATTGTGATCGCGAGATCAAGAAGGATCTTTGCTGGATCATGAATGACGAAGGGCTTCTTCAACGGTGCCAGTGCCGTCTTCAGATGGTGGCCCAGGCCGCTGGTGTGCACGGTTTCGGTCAGCAACATTCCGCCAGCTTGGCCCACGGCGTTGCTGGGCCTGGTATCGATGTGCAGGCCGGGATAGGTGCGGGTAGGCTTCACTCTGAGAGTGCTCCTTTTTAGTGGATTGATGTTGTCGTCGCAAACACCACCTTCCCTGGTCAGGGGCACTTTCTTCTTTCCGGTCCAGCATCTGACCGCGCCTAATCATGAAAAGCCGAGGCTAGGAGCCATCCTGTGTTGGACCAGACTCCGATGGCGCCCCTGTCTCTGCCGGTGGCCCGGTGTCTGGTGGTGGATCCGAGGGACTCGGCTCCTCTGGCGGCGGCGGAGTCGGATCGGTGGGCTCTTCTGACGGCGGGGGATCTGTTGCCGGGGGATCGGTTGGTGTCGGCTTGTCCGGTTGCGAAGGTGATGGTTCCGGAGGGGTTTCGGGTTCGTCGGGTGTCGACGGAGTCGGTTCTGAAGGCGACTCAGGGTCTGGCTTGTCTGAGTCCGAAGGGCTCGGGTCTCCTGGTTCACCTGCTGATGGGCTATCGCGGCTGCCGTTGTCGCCGTCGTCTCCGGGGTTCTCCGCGGTCGAAGAGCCCTTGTCTGATCGGTCGTCGTCGTGCCCTGGGTTTCGGGGCGACTTCTCGTTCCCGTCCCGGCCGGAGTCAGATGCTTTCGACTTCCCGGAACCTGACCTCTGGCCTGGCTCGTCCGAGTTCGTGTCATCGGGAGAGCGAGAGGTGCTGCGTTTGTCGCCCTGCTCCGACGAGGAGTCGGCAGGTGAGACCTCAGTGCTGGCACTGCCGGGACGGAAACCTGTCTGCTCACTGTGCTGCGGCACGATGGCCACCCCGACGAGTGTTCCCAAGAGACCGATGCATGCGGCCACCACCGGGATCAGCACGGGTTTCGGCATGCGAAAGCCCGCTGGGGCCGGCGTTTGGGCCGAGGTCTCAGCGGCTGCAGGATGCGCACCAAACGCGGTAAGAACAGTGGGCTCACCGGTGTTCGTGTATTCCGTGGCTCCGGCAGAAATCCCCGCGGTTCCAGCAGAAGCACCTAATGTTTCAGTTGAAGCGCCCGCGGCGGTGGCGGCCGCAAGGTCGGCCTCGGTGCCTGCCGCTGCCGCAGGTGCCGATGTGGTGCCTGCTGGGTCTGCGCCTGCGACGACGACAAAGCTCTTTGTGGCAGGTTCGTCTGCAGCTGCAGCTGCAGCGGTGTCGGCTTCAGACAGTTCGGCAGTAGACGTGTCCCCAGCGGCGGTTTCGATAGTAGATGTATCGGCAACAGCGGGAGCTGGTTCTGGAATCGCCTGTGCCAGGGTGGCTGAGAGGCGCTCGATGACGATCGGCGAGGTCAGCAACGCAGGAATGAGTGCTGCGCGGTGATCGACGGTTGCCTTACTGTCCGTCGGGCGAACCTTCTGCCACTCGTCCTGCAGGCCTTGATGGGCCCGATCGGCCAGCCGTTCGACTGTGGAAGCTTTGATATTCAGTTGCTCGGCAACGGCCTCGGGCGAGAGCCGTTCGACTTCGCACAGCCACAAGATCCGTTGCCAGTTATCGGGCAGGTTCGACAGCGCCTGTGAGACCAGAGCGGCCTCTGGAGCTTCCGCGTTCGCAGAAGAGACGTCCCCGAATGACTCCGCACCATTCGCTGACGTCGGATTCGCGAGATGCACGTCGATCTCGGCGTCCACCATGGAGCGGAGATCCTCGGCTGTGTCGGAGGACCTGTTGAGCAGGGACCTGAGCACACTGAGGAAAGCACCATCTACGACCTGCCTGGCCGTCGCGTCGGGCAGAGAGGATGATGCCCTGGCCACAGCGTCATCGCGGTAGCGGCGGTAGATCTCGGAATATGCACCTGCGGTTCCGGCGTCGATGAGCGAGAGGAGCTCGTTCTCCGTGAAGTCGGCGAGTTCTTCCCCTGGCTGGTGTGCGTGCGCGTCCATCCGGTCCTGTATCAATCGGTAGCGTCATGCAGTCTGCAGCTCGTCATTGCAGACCACGTCTGGTACAGCAGCGAGAATAAGGGAAGAGCATTCTGTGTCAGATTTATCCTCAGCGGAGACTGTAGCCGACAAGACGGCTTTTTGCATACAGTATCGCTATTTGAACAATCAACCAGTCTCCTTGGCTCAAGGAAGGGATCCGATCAGGGTCAACGGGCCGCTTCGAGGCAATGGACCGGCTGAAAGCAATGGGGAATTCTCAGACTGCAGTTCAGTCCTTGAGGACTCGGAACGTGCTCAGCTGAGGATCGACTGCGCCGCGCACGTGTCCTGAGGGGCTGGCCGCAACGGCCTGCAGGAACTCGACCGTCTCTGCGGTGATCTCCTCGCCGGGGAGGACATTGGGGATTCCGGGCGGATAGGCGGCCAGGGAGCTGACGCTGGTTCGACCGACAGCCTCGGCGGCGGAAACGAGTTCGGAATCCGCGAAGTAGGCATCGCGGGGCAAGGTGATCAGCTTGCCGGCATTCGGCAGTGCCGGAATCCCTGCCGGCTTCGTCGTGGCCTCGGCAGTCTCGGAACTGTTGTTCTCCAGGCGCATCTGATCGAGGGCGTCGAAGAGTCGGCTGAGGTCAGGTGACTTGCCGACGCCGATGAGCGCGACGATCGTCGTCGACGTTGCCATTTCGGCGAAGATGTCAAAGTCCTCGGTCAGGCGTTTGCGCACGGCATGTCCGTCGAGTCCCGTCGAGGTGATGTCGATGGGCAGGCGGAAGGGATCGATATCGACGACATCGGCATGGTTCATGAAGTCCCCGGAGAGCAGATGATAGTGCTCTGAGCCCTCGATGCGGGCACGGATCTGGCGGATGTTCTCCAGCGAATCGGAGATCGCGTCGTGTGAGTTCACCAGGTCCCGGCGGGCGATATCGATCGAGGCCAAGAGGTGGGCGTTCTCGCTGGTGGAAGCCGTCATCATGAAAGCGCGGGCCAGGGCGGGTTCGAGGCGATTCGCGAATTCGGTATCGCCGAGGTGGAGCAGGGCCGACTGGGTGAATGAGCCGGCAAGCTTGTGGGTGCTCATGATGACGATGTCGGCACCCAGCGTGACCGGGGATTCCGGCAGATCGGGGTGGAAACCGAAGTGAGCACCCCATGCGGCGTCGATGATGAGGGCCGCGCCGGCGTCGTGGGCGACCTCGGCCAGGGCCCTGACATCGGCGACGGCACCGAAGTAGCTGGGAGTCACAAGGTAGACGGCAGTGACTTTTTCGGGGTGGGACGCGATGGCATGGCGCAGCGAGTCCGGGGTGACTCCGTGTGCGATTCCATTGACCTCATCGACGTTGGGGGAGACGAAGCCGGGGTTGAGGCCCGCCATTACGATGCCGTCGATGAAGCTCGAATGGGCGCTGCGCTGGGTGACGACGCCCGTGCCCAGGGTGCCGATCGCCAGCGCGGTCATGCGGTTGCCCTGCGAGGAGCCGTTGGTGAGGAACCAGGTGCGCCTAGCGCCCCAGGCCTCGGCGGCCAATTGCAGTGCTTCGTCCTTCGGGGTGTCGACGCCGAGGTCGATGCCGTCGAAGAGTGGGGGGATGTCCAGGGAGAGGATGTGCTCGCCGAAGAACTCGGCCTGGCCTGCCGAGATTCCCGTCGTGGTTCCGCCGTGTCCGGGGGTGGACAGGAACAGCGAGTCACGTTCTGCCGCCGCCTGCAGTGCATCGGCATAGGGCGCGTGGGTTCTCGCGTTCCCCGGGAATGCCGACTGATCTGAGGTGGGGGCCAAATGGGAATCCTGGTGCACGGTCATGAATCCAGATTAAGGAATGAAACCTTGCCGGAGAATACCAAGTTCCCTAAACTGATGAATACACACTATTGAGCTGTCGCTCGGAGGATGATGGAAACTCTGGATACTCGTGGTCTCTCGGCCCTGCGTGCGATCGCGGAGGCCGGTTCGGTGGCAGCGGCAGCGACCACGCTCGGGTGGAGCCAGCCCACGGTCAACCACCACCTGCGCAACCTGGAGAGGACTCTGGGGTCGACGCTGATCGAGAAGAGCTCACGAGGTTCGCAGCCGACGGTTGTTGGCAACCTCGTCGTCTCCCGCGCGATCGAGATCCTGGGGCTCTGCGACCGCCTCGGCGCCGAGGTGGCTCTCTGGCGCGAGGATCAGGCAGTTCTGGTGCGGATCGGGGCTGTGCCCACGGTCGGTGCCCGAGTGATCCCGAAGCTTCACAATCAGCTGCAGAAGCGGGTGCGGTGGCAGTCTCAAGAGGAGACGAGCGCGGCGATGACGACCGCGGCACTCGACGTGACGATGGATGAGCATGCGAAGCTCGTGGCCAGATTGGAGTCCGGTGACCTCGATCTGGCGCTGCTCGTCTCGACCGACATCGACAAGACGTGGATACCTTCGACCCTGACGGCCAAGCACCTGTATTCGGAGCAGCTCTTCCTCTGTGTGCCGAAGTCCGTGGGCCCGATCTCCTTCGATGCGCACGGGATGCCCGACCTCACTGCTTTGGTGTCCCAGACCTGGGCGTTCAGCATCGATCCCGGTGACGCCATCGACGAGGTGGTCAGATCGTTCTGTGTGGCCGCCGGCTTCGAGCCGCGGGTGGGGATGAGGATGGATGACTATGCGGCGATCATCCGGATGATCGCCGCGGGGCTGGCAGTCGCTGTGATCCCCGATTCCTCGGTGCCGGAGGGCCCGACGGTTGAGATCATCCCGATGCCCATGGACGCTTGTCGCCGCGATGTGCTCCTCGTGTCTCGCGCACGGACGGCGCAATCGAGTCAGAAGATTTCTCGCCACGATCCGATCGTCGCCGCCCATAATGCCGCCATCGCCGAGGTGGTCGCCGACGTGGGAACCGTGACCGCACAGTGGCGGTGACGAGGGTTCACCTCGGCAGTTGAACTGTCAGTGCGGATGCCAGGCGTCTTCGATCGCGACCTTCTCCGCCACCTCGGCGGGGAGCGATTTCGAGGCCAGAGCCTCGATGCTCACCTGCTCAAGGACGTCGCGCAGAGCAAAGCGGGCCGCGATCCATACCTGCTGAAGTGAAGCGGCGGCATCGTCGTATTCCACGGCCTCGGGGCGCTGACCGTAGATCGAGACCAAGGGACCGTCGACGGCACGGATGACATCGGCGATGGTCGTTTCTGCAGCGGGTTTGACCAGCTTCCAGCCGCCTGACTTGCCGCGGACCGAGGCCACAATTTCGACTCTGCGCAGGTCGGCGAGGATCGACTGAAGGAATCCCTTGGGGATGTCCTGTCGTTTTCCGAGCTCGTCGGCGCTGATGGGGCCGCCGTCGCTGACATTGGCGATTTCGATCAGGGCCCGCAGGGCATAGTCGGACTTCGTGGTGACCCGCATGCCGTCATCGTAACAGCGTGCGAGTTGCGGGCTTCAGCCACTGGTGACGGACTCCGGCTCGACCGTTTGGGCGGCCTCTGCCCGGCGAGAGCTGCGTTCGAGCCGGACGACGTGAGCGATGAGTCCGGCCCAGACGATCGCGAGCACCACGAGGACGGTCGACAGAGTCGCCGTTGAGGCACCGAGCGCCAAGGCGATCGTGCGGGAGTTCGTGAGGATGATGATGCCCCCAGCCGCGATCGCAAGGACCCGGGCGGGCAGGATCTTCACCAGCCAGGCGGCGACAGGCGCCGCGATGACTCCGCCGACCAGAAGTGCCGCAGCGATGGACCATTCGATGCCTGAGGAGCCCAAGGCGAAGAGGAAGCCGAGCGATCCGCCGACTGCGACGACGAATTCGCTGGTGTCGATCGAGCCGACGACCTTGCGCGGTTCCAGCCGGCCCGAGGACAGGAGAGTGGTGGTTCCGACCGGCCCCCAGCCGCCTCCGCCGATGGAGTCCAGAGCGCCGCCTATTAGTCCCATGGGCACGAGGAGTTTCACTCCGGGGCGGCCTTTGAAGGTGGGACGGCGCCCGCCGAGGGAGAGGAATCTCCAGATCACATAGATGCCCAGTGCCAGCAAGATGCCCGATATCCAGGGTGTGGCCGCGTCTCCGCTGAGGCTGGTGAGGAAGGTGGCGCCGGCGAAGGCACCGACGAAGCCGGGAACGGCGAGGATCGAGACTGTCTTCCAATCGACATTGCCGAACTTGTGGTGTGAGATTCCGGAGACCAGCGAGGTGCCGATCTCAGAGAAGTGCACCGCCGCCGAGGCGGTCGCCGGGGCGATCCCGGCCGCGAGCAGCAGGGTCGTCGACGTCACCCCATACGCCATGCCGAGAGAGCCGTCGATGAGTTGGGCGAGGAGTCCGACGAGCCCGAGGACGATGAGTTGGCGCATGGTGGTGACCTTTCAGCATGCCGAAAATTGTTGAGCAATTCGTTCGGCGCCAACAATACCTACTAAGTCGAGTCGATTACTAGACTATGAATTTCTATGACGATTCCTGACCTTTGGAGACATGCGATGTCCGTCATCGAGACAGCACGAAGCACCGAGGTGAATGCGCCCCGGTGCTTCGAATCTGGTTCACTGGCTCTACAGTGCCAGGACCGCCGGAACCGTGAGAACGGCGACGTAGTAGCCCATGAACTGCACGCCTGCATGCATGCCGATCATGCGGTTGAACAGGCCGCCGACGAGGCCTACTGTGATGGTGACTCCGAGTGCGAGCAACCCACCTTCATAGAGGCAGATGACGCAGATGAGCGCGGCGAAGCCAGCGATGATCGCTTCGTGGGAAACCGACTTCATTACCCAGGTTGCCGCCCGGTGGGCATTTCTCATCACGAACGGGTAGGCGACCAAGATAGCGATGACTGCGGCAATGATCGCGAAGAGAGCGAA
Organism: Brevibacterium sp. 239c; assembly: GCF_900169365.1. GTDB lineage: Bacteria > Actinomycetota > Actinomycetes > Actinomycetales > Brevibacteriaceae > Brevibacterium. The sequence continues at coordinate 36,404 of NZ_FXZH01000008.1, read as the reverse complement.
TTCGCCGGTGGACAGCAGATCGTGCAGGTTATTCGTCTCACCGGTCTCCGCGTCGAGAGTGTAGACGGGCGGGGCATTGAATAGGGGCGCTGCCGGGCCTGCGGCCATGGGAGAGAGCGGAAGCCCGATGGCGATCAACGGGATCAGGGTCTCAGCGATGTAGGTCGACTCGGTCGTTCCGTTCCTCACGGACACCACCGTCGTCAGCCGATGGAAGCCGTTCTTGATCCGGCTGCCGGCGATCTCACCCATGAGCACAGCCATGGCGACGGGTGAGAAGACGAAGGTTGCGCTGGTGATGACTGCCGAACCACTGGTGTATGCCAACTGCTGCCGATCCAGGACCTTGAAGGGATTCGGCAGCTTCGTGCCACCCGCAGGTCGAACATCGGGAGCGAGGTCGAACTCCCGCTTGCCAGTCTGTGTCATCGATCGACGGCCTGCAGGGGACAAGGCAGAGAATAGATCGTAGATGAGCGGGCCAGTCGCGATTCCCAGGAAGAAGGAGGTTGTGAACGTCGCGTCCTTCTGCTCCAGGATGAACGCCTGCAGCCCGACGATGATGAGTACGAAGGGGATCAGCGCGACGACTGCGGCCAGCTTTCCCTTCGAGGTGTAGGCAACGAGGATTGCCGCCGCGATGAAGATCCATGGTGCTGCCGCACCGATCGCCTCGGCGAAAGGGGTAAGGATGAGGGCGAAGAGAATAGACAGGGGGATTGCGATGATCACCGAGATGACGCCACCGGAGATGGCCTTCTGCAAGGCAATGTGAGGAACCCCGAGAGAACGCAGGAGCTGTGCCTCCCGCAGCATCGGCACGGCCGTGGTGTCACCGGGTATCCCCAAAAGAGTCGTGGGTACTGCGTGTGAGATGTGTTTGGAGATGATGGCGGCGAGGAAGAAGGCGATGACACCGGCTGGAGGGACGCCGATGAGAATGATGAGCAGCGCCAAAGGGGCGACGATTGCGGTCTCATCGGTGCCGGAGATGAGGCCGATGCCGGTGAAGAGGACTGCAGCCAGCAGAGCCATGCCGATTGCCCACAGGATCGGTTCGATGAGATCCGCGCTCACAGCTGTGTTCCCTTCGCTCGATTCTCATGATTCTCGACCAGGGCATCGAAGAGCCCGAGGGCTCGGATCTCCTCCTGCACCGCCGGTTTGAGATCGCGAGGGTCACCCAGGTCGCCGTACTCTTCGACGACTTCGTCGATGACTTCTTGGCGGTTGCGGGTGTCGGCCTCTGCCTGGGTGATCACCCGTTTGGGTTTGAACAGGCTTCCGGCGATCACGGCACCGACGATGCAGCCGACGATCCCGATCAGAAGAGCATAGGAGTGTCCCAGTTCTGCATCACCGGTGCTCGTGAAGAGGTGGTCGGAAATGAGGAAGGCCGGTACCGCCACCCCGATTCCTATGGCAATGCTGCCGACTAGGTGTTTTGAGTCGACGGTGTCATTCCAGACTTCGAGCAGCTGTGGCATCTTCGCCTACCTTCTGTTGTTGAGTCGTGCTTCTGGAGGTGGAACACGGGCGGGGCTGATTCTGCCCCGGACCGGTCGCGGAACTGTGGTGCTACTGAGTGACGATGGCCGCCGAGGTGGCCGACGCCAGTGGTTTCCCGAGCTGCCTGCTCAGCCATTGGCTCGTCTCCGCGACTGCGCGGATGTCGACTCCGGTCGAAATTCCCAGACCGTCGAGCATCCACACGAGGTCCTCAGTTGCCAGATTTCCGGTCGCTGAGCCTGCGAACGGGCAGCCTCCAACTCCACCGGCAGAGGCGTCGAACTCGCTCACGCCCAACTGGAGAGCAGCGTAGACGTTCGCCAGCGCTTGACCGTAGGTGTTATGGGTGTGCAGTGCGATCGACTCAGCTGGGATGCCGCTTTCGATCAGTGCCTGCAGAACGGCGGCGACGTGACCGGGTGTGGCGGTGCCGATCGTGTCGCCTAACGAGATCGACGAGCAGCCCGCATCAAGCAGCCGCGCAGACGCAGTGACCACACGCTGTGGATCCACCGGGCCTTCCCAAGGATCGCCGAAGACCATGGACAGATACCCGCGGACCTGCATCCCCGCCGAGGTGGCCGCGGTAGCCACATCAAGGTTGCGTGCCGTGGTCACCTCGAGGCTGTCGCCGAGGTTGGCTCGAGAGAATGATTCCGTGACACTGACGAAGACAGCAATGTCCTTGGCCCCCGCAGCCTGAGCATCGTCGAGCCCGCGTCGGTTGGGGGTGAGGACTGGATAGGAGACGGCAGAGTCGAGGTTGAGCGCATCGAGAACGACTTGGGTGTCCGCCATCTGCGGTACAGCCTTGGGCGACACGAAGCTGCCGGCCTCGATAGTCCTCAGGCCAGAACTGGCCAGTCGGGAGATGAGCTCAACCCGAACCTCGGCGGGCAGGGTGACCGATTCAGCTTGGAGTCCGTCACGAGCACTGACCTCGTAGACCTTGACCTGGGACGGAAGGGTTTCGCGGGTGAAGACCTGTGGGAGTGATTCCATCATTTCTGTGCACCTGAGCGAAGCTCGGCGAGGATGGCTTGCACCCGATCGAAGCGGAAGGCTTTCTCTTCGACGAGCTTCTCCACAATGGTCTTGGCTTCCTCAGCAGTGGCGCCTGCGGAAACGGCAAGATTCTTCGCATGCAGCGACATATGGCCGCGCTGGACTCCTTCGGTTGCGAGAACCCGCAGAGCTGCAAGATTCTGCGCCAGACCGGCTGCGACGATGATCTCAGCCAGATCTTTCGCCGTGCTCACCTCGGCTATCTGGAGTGCGGTGCGGGCTGCGGGGTGAACCTTGGTGGCTCCGCCGACGAGTCCGACAGGCATCGGCATCTCGAGGTTGCCGACGAGGTTGCCCTCAGCATCCTTCTCGAACGTGGACAGTGAGGAGTATCGGCCGTCGACGAGTGCGTGCGAATGGGCTCCGGCCTCCACTGCGCGAGTGTCATTTCCGGTGGCCAAAACGACGGCAGAGATGCCGTTCATGATGCCCTTGTTGTGGGTAGCGGCACGGTACGGATCGGCAGCCGCCAGATCATAGGCGTGGAGGATGTTGTCCACGACCTCTGTGCCGCCGAGGAGCTCCTTATCGAAGACGGCACGTGCACGACTGATGCGCAGATCCGCCTTGTTCGTCAGGATGCGCAGGAGTGCGTCGCCCTCGGCGATTGCCGCGAGGCTGCTCGAGACGGCTTCGGCCATTGTGTTCACTGCGTTCGCACCCATGGCATCACGGACATCGACATGAAGATGGACGACTACATACGTTGCCGATTTCGCCTGAACGAGACGAACGTCGAGGTCTTTGACTCCTCCGCCGACCTCGACGAGCTTCGGATCCTGGGCATTGGCCAGGTCAATGATTTCGGCCTGGCGTTCAAAGATGCGGGACCGAGCGGCATGCGGGTCGGCCACATTGATGAGCTGAATCTGTGCCTGCATGATGGGCTGAGTCGAGCTGGTGAAGAACCCGCCCTGTGGACGTGCCATCCGGGCAGCGTTGCTGGCAGCGGCGATGACAGACGCTTCTTCGGTGGCCATGGGCACGAGGACATCGGTGCCGTTGATCGTAAAGTTGGTGGCAGTTCCCAAGGGCAGTGAGAAGACGCCGAAGACGTTCTCGCTCAGGTTTGCAGCCTGCGCGGGGCCAAACGCAGTCGCATCGATCTGGGCGAACACCTCGGTGTCGAGCCCGGTTGCCTCGGCCACTGCCGTGCGACGGTCATTGACCGACATGTTGCGGAAGCCGGCGATACGACTGTTCTCTGCCATTATGTGTCTCCTGTCGAGTCTTCTTCGATTCTGTGTCTGCCGGGCTGGCTGCCGAACGCGGCGGAGCTGGGCCCGTCAAAACTGCGGCGCGGAGAAAATCCGCGCAGAGTTCAGTCAAGCACTTCATGGATCGATCGCCTATGGCTGTTTTAGCTAGTAATAACTCCAGCCTATAGCGGTTTCAGCCAGGGTAGGTGAGTTGTCTGCTCGGCTGCGTTCAGACGTTGCGCTGGAGCTGGTCCAGCCGGAGCGCGACGTGGAGACGGAACGCGTATTCGGGTGCTCGCCAGTCGTTGTCGAGTACCGTATCGATGCGTTCCAGACGTAGTTTGAGGGTATTGATGTGGATCGAGAGAGCCGAGGCGGTGCGGCTCATGCTATTGCTGTGTTCGAAGTATGTGCGCAACGTGGTGACCAGATCGGCAGATTGCCTCTGGTCCCACTGTCGGAGAGGGCCGAGCATACGCTCCATGAACTGTCCGACGTGTTCTGGAGCTGTGCCGAACATTGCAGTGTAGGGAGCGAAGTCCTCAGCGGAACATACGCCGCTGGAGATCGACAGCGAATTGAGCACCCGCACGCACGACCACAACTCGTCCTCTGCGGTGCGCAGCTGTGCGCGCTGGAAATCGGTGTTGGAGACGACGACGAGACAGTCCCGCAGGACCTCTGAGGCTGTGAGCAGCTCCTTCAACTGCGTCCGGGTTCGATGAGCAGAACGGGGCAGCAGCACAGTCAGCCCTGGCGAGCGCTGGGTCATGAGAATCCGCGGCTCGATCCGAGCCAGAAGCGAGCCGATACGGTCGAAGTCATTGGGGCCGGCTTGGACCACCATCAGCTGCCAGGGGCCGAGTAGGGTGAAGTTGCTGGAGCGCGCTCGCGCTCGCAGCTCGTCGAGATTTCTGGTGTCGGCGATCAAATCGACGGCTAGCTGTACTGATCGGGGAGGTTGATTAATCGCGTGAAGGGAGGCTGCTTGCCGCAAGCCGAGTGAGGTCGGTGTTGATTGTAGTGATGCAGCCAGACCTCAAGTGCATCCCTCCGCTCCTGCTCAGAGCTATAGCAACGGGCGTAGGCCCATCCGTCTGCCATGGTGCGGTGGAAGCGCTCTACTTTACCGTTTGTCTGTGGACGATAGGGTCGCGTGCGTTTCGGTCTGATCCTCAACTCCTCGCATACGTCGCGCCAGAGAGCGGAGCGGTACGCGCCGCCGTTGTCTGACAAAATTCGTTCTACTTCGACGCCCCGTTGCTCGAACCACTCGACAGCTCGACGCAAGACCTCGACGGCGGTAATGGCGGTCTCGTCGTCATGGACCTCGGTGTAGGCAACGCGTGAGTGATCATCGATGATGGTATGGAGGTATGCATACCCGAGCTTGGGACTGTGCCACTGAGTTTTGGGCTTGCCGGGGGTGGCGGCGCGATTGCGTTCCCCTTGGCGGCGTCCAACATAGCGCCAGCCGCCACCGTCGGGGATGTTCCCAAGCTTCTTCACGTCCACGTGGACGAGTGAGCCAGGATAATTGTGCTCGTACCGCCGGATAGGCTCGCCAGTCGCACGGTCGGTGTAAGACAGCCGATTCAATCTCGCGGTACACAGAATGCGGTGCACGGTCGATGGTGCGATGCCGAGTCGAGCGCCGAGCTGAACGGGCCCTTCCCTCAGCCGGATTCGCAAACTCACACACCGCTTCGACACTTTTGCTCTTGTTTTGTTCGGTGAACTCTTGGGCCGCGAAGACCGATCGTGCATCGATTCGCCAGCAAGGTAGCGGTCGACCCACCGTCTTGCGGTCGGCCAAGATACTTGGAACCGCGCAGCGACTTCGCTGATCGGCCACCCGTCGATGACGACGAGACGAGCGACTCTCATTCGATGGCGCGGCGTCAGGGCGGCGTTAGCGTGGCTCATGAGGCGTTCGCGATCAGTTCGAGGACACGCCCGAAAGCAGGCTTGGGAGAGTAGTCGTCGCGCATGATGCCAAACTCCTGTTTCCAATTTCCTCTGGTGACAGTGTCGCGTAGACCGAAGAACTCGTAAGCGGTGACGTTGTGCCCGCTGGTCAAGATGGCTTCGGCGACACGTATGAGAACCTCGGCTTGTTTCTCCTCGGTGCGATCGCGACCGGTAGGCCAACCCGTCTCGCCAATGTGGAAGGGCAGGCTGGTGGGGAAACCTGCCGTGGACGAATACTGTTGAGCGGTGTCCAAAACAAATTGCGTAGCCTCAGCCAACGTCTCTTGCGGAATGGGGAAGAACACGTCCGGGAAAATATCGAGGCCTAGGTAGTCGAGGTTGTCCATGTCATCCTGCAGGTGGCACGCAAAGGTCTCCCAGAACTTCTCGTTGGCCATACCTGCTGCGTTGACACCGATAAGAACGTCCGCGCCGAGTCGCTCTCGCTCTTCCGCAGCAGCGCGGACGCCTGCTGCAATGGCGTGGAAGCAGCCTGGGCTACCGCCGTCGAGTGGCGCTGGCATGTTGAGTTCCTCGCCGATCTGAATTTTCCCTCCACCCCACTCATGTATGTCACGGACCGCGGTTCGTACGAACCGCGCATACCCAACAGGGTCCGGCTCCATGGATTGGTAGCAGCACACCAGATCAACCTGCCGACCGTCGCTCAAATACACCGTAGGGTCTGCTGGGGTTGGCATCACAGCGTTACTGAACCCCTGGGCCCCGGTACCGAAATGTCGAAACGATCTCACATAGAACAGCGGAGCTCGTCCTTGTAAGTGCTGGAGAGCTCGACACGTCGCGTCAATATCCTCGGGCGGGCAGACCACGGGCGAGAAGTTAACGAGGTCGGCATCAACTACACCGGGCCAAATTCCAAAAATCATAGTTCTCCTTGTAGTCGTATACGACTACACCAGAGTACACGTATACGACGATTCGTCATAGACTGGCCTGTATGCCCACTAACGCACTGACGAACCCCTTGGTCCTGCCGATTTTGGGACTCCTCACCGAGGGGCCGTTACACGGCTACGGGCTCTACACAGCTCTGCGTGACCGTTACGAGAACCTCTCAGTGCGTCGTAGCACGGTCTACACGCTGCTTGACCGGCTCGCGGAAGCAGGCTGGGTCGATCTATCGGAGGAGCCTCCGCCGTGCCCGTTCACCATCACCACTGGTGGTAGCCGCGCGCTGGCGGATGGCGTCGCCCGACAAATAGTAGAAGCCCCGCTTGGACCCAGTGAGCCGTTCCTGACTGCGGTCGCGTACCTCGGAATCCTCGCACCAGACCAGGCTAGCGATCTTCTGCGCCGTCGACTCGAGTTGACTCGAGATCGGATAGCGCGCCTCGAGCAAGCTCTAGCCACACGACCTGTCCGAGAACTACACATGCTCGAAGTTCATTACCTTGTCTCAACGTTGCACTGCGACGCCGACTGGCTAGAGGGAACAACCCATCGCATAGACGATGGCGATCTTCCGTGGCCCCCGCCAGCCGAAGCCAACCCCAACTAACAGAAAGTGCTTCACAACCAAACGCGAAGGCGTGGCATCGAATCAACTAATGTCCCCGATCAGTACAGCTAGCTCGCCGCGCACACGGTTCTCGGCGTCAGCACGTGACTGCTCGTTCATCTGGATCAGGGCCAGGGACTGCGCCGCCTGAGCGACGATGCTGTGGTCACCGTCCTTCGGAGCGCTGTGGAAGCGCACAAACAGTCCGCTGTGCTGACGCTTATTCGATGCCACCGAGGCGGCGATGAGTCGCTCATCGTCAGAGATCTGGGCACTTCGCCCGGTGTGACGGCTGGTGGCCAGAGCCGCAAGAATATCTTCTCGGCTCACGCCGCTCTGGCCGAGGAAATCGTCGTCTGTTGGGAACTCGGGGGAGTCGAGGCGCCAACTGTTCACGGTAAGGGCCTCTGCGTGGAGAGTTTCGGAGATGACGTTCGTAACCGATGTTGTGCCATGGCCCTGCAGCACCAGCTGGGTGAGCTGCTCTTCCACCTCAACGAGGCGTTGCAAGGTCTTCGCCTTCGCTGCTGCCAGGTCCTCTGAGGCTGCTGAGAGGGCCGCCGCATCGGCGAGTTCGCCCATCAGCCGTGCGGTCTTGAGGATTACTGAGGCGTGGTCTGCCAACGCAGAGAGCAGAGTGATCTCATCCGCTCCGAAGTCGTGAGGATAGCGGTTCGCCGCAAACAGGGCACCGAGCACTTCGCCGTCGACGACCATGGGCACACCGAGAAGCGAATCCATGCCTTCGGCCTTGACAGCGGAGTCGACGCGCCGCTCGTGCGGTAGCTGAGTCAGGTCGTAGTCCGATGTCCAGTGGGCAGCTCGGTCGCGGACTACACGGCCTGCGAGCCCGACTCCAGGTGGTACTCGGAGTGCTGGGAGCTGGAGCGAAATAGCGCCCCGGCTGGCTCGAACGTTGAGCTCGTCGGTATCGGGGTTGTACTCCGAGAGGTAGGCGATGTCGCAACCGATCAGAGACTTGGCCCTGTCGACAAGCTTCTGCAGAAGACGCTTCGTGTCCCTGACTTGGATTAGTTCCGAGGCGCTTTCGAGCAGAGCTGCGCGTTCCTGGTCCTTCTGTCTCCAGCGGAGCATGGTGGTGGACAGATCGAGAAGCGAGTCGACGAGGGCCGACTGCCGCCCGAGCTGTGCTTCTAGCGAGCCGCGATCGACGGGATTGCCCCGCGCGATCAGACTGACTGCCCGTACGACGGACTCCGCCGCTACTTTCTCTGGCCCCGCTGTGCGCTCCGTCATGGGGTCATTATCTCAGCCCTGACGACTCACCCCGCAGCGGGTGACATCTCCTTGACGGTCGGAAGTTCGCAGGTGCTGCTCGCCTGTTGCTTGTATCCGGAGAGGAACTCGCCGAGGCGGTTGATCGACTCGTCCAGGACCTCAACCGAGGGCAGAGTGACGAGCCGGAAATGATCGGGACTCGACCAGTTGAAGGCGGTGCCATGGGAGACGAGGATCTTCTGTTCACGCAGCAGGTCGAGTGCGAACTGTTCGTCATCGACGATGTCGAACTTCTCGACGTCGAGCTTCGCGAACATGTAGAGAGCACCGCTGGCCCGATGCGCGGACACGCCCTCGATGGAGTTCAACCCCTCGTGGGCGAGATTCATCTGCGCACCGAGTCGGCCCTGGGGCAAAACAAGGTCTTCGATCGACTGCTTTCCACCCAGTGCCGCCTGGATCGCGTGCTGGGCCGGAACGTTCGCGCACATGCGCATATTGGCTAGGAGCTTGATCCCCTCAAGGTAGCTCTTCGCTTCAGACAGTGGTCCGGTGATGGCCAGCCAGCCGGCGCGGTAGCCGGCGATCCGGTAGGCCTTCGACAGGCCCGAATAGGTCAGGCACAGCACATCGTCGCCGGTGAGAGTAGCCATATTGACCATCTCGACATCGTCGTAGGTGATCTTCTCGTAGATCTCATCGGCGAAGATGATGAGGTTGTGGCGACGTGCGATGTCGACGATCTTCTTTAGGGTTTCGCGTGAGTAGACCGCACCGGTGGGATTGTTCGGGTTGATGACGACGATGCCGCGGGTGCTCTCGGTGATCTTCGATTCGAGATCTTCGAGGTCAGGTTGCCAGGCGGTGGCCTCGTCGCACAGGTAGTGCTTGGGTGTGCCGCCGGAGAGGGCGACCGATGCCGTCCACAGGGGGTAGTCCGGGCTGGGGACGAGGATTTCGTCGCCGGGGTTGCACAGTGCCTGCAAGGACAGGGTGATGAGTTCGCTGACTCCATTGCCCAGGAACACCTCGGAGGTATCGAGATTGTGGATGCCGTGAGTCTCGTAATACTGGACCACGGCCCGGCGTCCGGAGAGGATTCCGCGTGAATCGGAATAGCCCTGCGCGAGCGGAAGCTGCTTGACCATGTCGTGCACGATCGCCTCGGGGGCTTCGAATCCGAAGGGTGCAGGGTTGCCGATGTTGAGCTTGAGGATGGTGTGGCCCTTGGCCTCCATCGCCTCGGCCTCTTCGAGGACGGGTCCCCGAATGTCATAGAGGACGTTGGCCAATTTCGACGACTGCCTGTACATGGGAACCGTGAGAACCTTTCGATACGACGTTTGCTATCTCCACGTTATGACCCTCGCCGAGGTGGTTCTGACCAATCAGAGGCCCGTTTCGTGAACCTTTGCCCGGGACTGCGGACCGATGTGCAGACCTTTGGCAGGCTAAGTCACTTGACGTGTCCGATCATCGGGGGTCTGATTCGCAGTATGACAAACATTGCGATCCAGACGCGAAGTCTGCGGATCCGCCGAGGTTCCAGCATCGTGATCGACGGGCTCGACCTTGATGTCCCGCGCAGCGCGATCGTTGGCCTGCTGGGTCCCAGCGGCAGCGGGAAGACGACGCTCATGCGGGCGATCGTCGGCGTCCAGGCGGTCAAAGGCGGCACGGTCAGCGTGCTGGGACAGCCTGCGGGAACGGCATCTCTGCGGCACCGGGTCGGCTATATGACGCAGCTGGCAAGCATCTACGAAGATCTCTCGGTACGGCAGAACCTGCGCTACTTCGCACGCGGCCAGGGGGCACCGAAGTCCGATGTCGATCGGGTCATCGACCGCACCGACCTCGGCGGGCAGGCCGATCAACTGGCCAGAACGCTGTCGGGTGGTCAGGCGAATCGAGTGTCGTTGGCGGCCGCGATGCTCGGGTCTCCCGATGTGCTCGTCCTCGACGAGCCGACGGTCGGCCTCGATCCCGTGCTGAGGTCTGATCTCTGGAACATCTTCCGCAGCCTCGCCGACGAGGGAACGACGTTGTTGGTCTCGAGCCACGTCATGGACGAGGCCACGCGGTGTGATCGGCTGCTTCTCATGCGTGAGGGGCAGGTGATCGCGGACACGACACCGAGCGAACTGCTGGAGACCACAGGGGCGGCGACCGCGGAGGAGGCCTTCCTCTCCATCATCACGTCCGATTCCACCGGGTCGTCGTTCCCACGGAAGCGGACTGGAAAGAGAGCAGGGCGGAAGGCGAGGGCCGGAGCGCGGACGATTCTGACCTCCGGCTCGGGGGCGATGCCCGGCAAGGGGCGTACGAGGCGTGCGCAGTGAGTCCGATGCGAACGATGGCCACAGCGGGCCGCGTCCTCCTGCAGATCCGCAATGACCCGCGCACGATTGCACTGCTGCTTGTCGTGCCCAGCCTCCTCATCGGGCTTGTGGCATGGATCTTCGACGAGACTCAGGTCTTCGATCGAATCGGACCCGCGATGCTTGCGCTCTTCCCCTTCATCGTCATGTTCCTCGTCGCGAGCATCGCCACTCTGCGCGAACGTCGCAGCGGAACGCTCGAGAGACTGCTGTCGATGCCGATGGGTCGTGGCGATGTCATCCTCGGCTACACGCTGGCGTTCGGGCTTCTCGCCGTCGTCCAGACTGCGATCGCGGTGGGCTATGCCACGTGGGTCTGCGGACTCAAGATAGAGGAGTCGGTGCTCCTGCTCTTCGCCGTCGCCATCGCTGATGCCCTCCTCGGTACGGCTTTGGGACTGCTCGCCAGTGCCTTTGCTCGCACCGAGTTCCAGGTTGTGCAATTCATGCCGGTCTTCGTCTTCCCACAGATTCTGCTCGGCGGAATCTTCCTGCCTCGCGATCAGCTGCCAGGTGTGCTCGAGGCGATCGGTGACTGGATGCCGCTCTCCCATGCGATCGATGCGCTGACGGCGGTGTCGACGGGCAACGAGGATGCCGCGTACATCTGGCTGCGCATCCTCTTCATCGGCTGCTGGGTCACCGGTGCCATCATCGTCGGTTCGCTGACTCTGCGTCGGCGGACGCCGTAGGACGCACACGGTCAGACACGCACGCTCTCTGAAGCTCAGGCCTGCTGCCGGTCGCTGTGCAGAATTCCGTAGACGAGGGTGTCCGTCCACTCGCCTTTTGACCACCAGTCCTGGCGCAGGTGCGCCTCCTGCCGCATGCCGATTCGCTTGGCCAGCCTCGCCGAGGCGGTGTTCCGGGCATCCATCTGTGCAACGACCCGATTGAGTCGGTAGTGGTCGAAGGCGATATTGAGCACGGCAGTGGCCGCTTCCGAGGCGAAGCCATGGCCACCGGCCGCCGGATTGAGGACCCAACCAATCTCGGCCTTCTCTGACGATTCGCCGTTGAGCCAGATTCCGAGGTCGCCGATGATGATAGATCCTTCGATATCGTCGAGGCCATCCTTGGTCTCAATGACCAGCGAGAGCGCACGTGACTCGGTGCTCAAACCGGTCTTCGGAATGCGCTTGGAGATCTCGGTCCGTGACTCCTCGGCGGTCCAGGGATCGCAGAGGAGGAATCGCGCGACATCCTCACGAGAGTACATGGGCAGCAGAGCCTCGGCATCGGATTCTCGATAGGCACGCAGAATGAGTCGATCGGTGGTCAACGGCAGAGACGGCTCCTGCGGATTCATATGGATAACGCAATCACGAGACCCGGATGTGCGCAAGGGGTGGAGCCAGCTGTTCCGTCCTGTTGAGAAGGAGAGTTACAACCTCGAATATCGGTGACAAATGGCATCATCAGCCGCGCCCGTATCTTCCTAATCTGAAGTCATGAGTACACAGACGACTAATGAGACGACCAATCCACCCAGGCGAACCGAGCAGGCAGCCATGCCTCCGGCTGTGACCCTTGACCATCTGACGAAGAGCTTCGGCGACCTCAAGGCCGTCGACGACATCGACCTGCGCATCCGGCCTGGTGAGGTCGTGGCCTTCCTCGGCCCCAACGGCGCAGGCAAGACCACGACCGTCGATATGCTCCTCGGGCTCTCCCGACCCGATGAGGGATCGGTTGAGATCTTCGGCATGCCACCCCGGCGAGCAGTCAGTCGTGGACTGGTCAGCTCGGTGATGCAGACAGGGGGGCTCCTCGATGACCTCACGGTGCGCGAAACGGTGGAATACACCTCGGCGGTCTTCGCCTCCTCACTCGACGTCGATGTCGTCCTCAAGCGGGCCGGCATCAGCGGCATCGCGAACTCTGTCGTCAAGAAGTGCTCGGGCGGGCAGAAGCAGAGGCTGCGCTTCGCCATGGCTCTCCTGCCGGACCCTGCTCTGATCGTCCTCGACGAACCCACCACAGGCATGGACGTCACCGGGCGCCGAGATTTCTGGCACGAGATGCGCGCCGACGCCCTGCACGGGAAGACGATCCTCTTCGCCACCCACTACCTCGAAGAAGCCGACGAATTCGCAGACAGAGTCATCCTCGTCTCGAGCGGTCGCATCGTCGCCGATGGTCCCGCTCATGAGATCCGGGCCATGGCCTCGGCAAAGACGGTCAGCGCCACTCTTCCCGCTTCGGGTGCGGATGACCTCATCACGTTGCTTCGTGGCCTGGCCGGAGTCGAATCCGTCGATGTGCAGGGCCGGCGTCTGAAGATGCGAACTACGGACTCGGATTCCGCCGCACGCACAATGTTCGACCATGCCTGCACCGAACTGGAGATCACCTCCCACTCGCTCGAAGACGCCTTCATCAGCCTCACCTCAAGCAACGGACCCACCCCGAACGGGCCCACATCGAACGGCACTCCGACCTCGAAAGGGGCATGACATGACCACCTCGAGAGCTAACCCGGCGACTGCCTCGGCGACGGAATTCCTCGAATCTCTTGACGCACGCAGACCACCGCGACTGGGCGGATTCTCCTCGACACTGGTGCGGCTCGAGCTTCTGCGCAAGCTGCGCAACCGACGCACCCTCATCTTCACTATGATCATGCCCGCGGTCTTCTACCTCATCTTCGGACTGACCAACCGCGGTCAGATGCTGGGCAACACGGACGCGGCCCTCTACATCTCCGTGTCCCTGGCGACCTACGGTGCGATGGTGGCCACAACCACCGGCGGCGCCCAGGTAGCCGTGGAACGGGCATTGGGCTGGAGCCGCCAATTGGCACTGACCCCGTTGCATCCAGCGACCTACATCCTCACCAAGGTGCTCGTCTCGATGGTCCTGGGTGCTGTGTCCGTCATCGTCGTCTTCGGGCTCACCGCGATCACCGGAGTCCACGCGCCTCTGGGCACCGTGGTCGCCTGCGGCCTCCTCGTCGTCCTCACGTCTTCAGTGTTTGCAGCCTTCGGCGTCATGCTCGGCTATCTGCTGCCCGCCGAGAACGCGATCCAGATCTCCAGCATGGTCCTCGGCATCTTCTCCCTCATCGGCGGACTCTTCGTTCCCCTCGCCGTGTGGCCCCACGCTCTGCAGACGATCGCCCGCTTCACTCCCGCCTACGGGGCGGGAGAAATCGCCCGCGCACCGCTCGGCGGGGGTTACGATCAGTGGGCAGTGGTCAATATCCTCGTGTGGTTGGCTGTCTTCACCGCCGGTTCGGCTTGGGCGCTGCGCAAAGACACCACCAGGGTGTGAGGGAAATCAGCAGCGAAGGAGGGGAGCCGCAGTGACCTCAGAATCACCAGTGCGGCTTCCCTTCATCAGGTGGTTCTTCCCCGCCATCTGGATGGTCTTCCTCGTCTACCCGCTGACCGCGGCATGGAATCAGACCGGTGCCGTCCGGTATTGGGGAGTGGGCCTGACGATCCTCTTCGCAGCGGTGTTCTACCTGGCCATGTGGGTCAGCGGGCTCGGCCTCGGTAACCTGTCCCGGGACACGGGCCCCGGTGCTGCGAACGCATGGCAGCGGGGATCACGGGGCCCCGTTGGTCGCAGACGCCTTCCGGTCATCCTCTGCCTCGTCGCGATGATCGGCATCGGCCTCATCGTCACGAAGCTCATCGGTGAGGAGGGACTGTCGTTCCTCGCCTACGTCTCGGTCATCCTCGTCGTCGTGGTCCGGAGGGTGGTTCCGGGAATCATCGTGGCCTGCCTGACGCTCATCGCCGCCGAGGTGGCTCAGCGTCTCGTACCCGGCTGGACCCACGACTACTCCGCCACCTTCGGCATCTCGATCTCGAGCTTCGCAATGGTCATGGCCATCATGGCCGGCGATCGAGCACGTGCGGCGCGTGCGGCTGAGGAGGAGAACCGCCGACTTGAACACGAGGCCGAACGGCTGCGGGTGTCCCGAGACGTCCACGACGTCCTCGGCCATTCTTTGACTGTCATCGCACTCAAAGCCCAGTTGGCCACGAAACTGCAAGCCGCTGGAGCTCCCGAGGCGGCGAAGCACATCAGCGAGATCGAGCAGTTGGCGCGCGGTGCCCTGGCCGATGTGCGCACCACGGTGCAGGGAACGCGGTCTATCTCCCTGGCAGAGGAGCTCGTCGCAGCCTCCCGAGCGCTGCGCGCCGCTGAGATCGAGGTCGAGGCGCCCACTTCGGTCGACAACGCCGATGTGAACCTGCGTGAACTCTTCGCTTGGAGTGTGCGCGAGGGCAGCACCAATGTTCTCCGCCACTCCCACGCCAGACACTGCACGATCACCATCGAACCCGATCGGCTGACGATCCGAAACGATTCCTCAGGCGAACGCACCGACCTCGCCGAGGTGGGTGCCGGTTCCGGTCTGCGTGGCCTGAGCGAGCGGGCGAAGTCTGTGGGCGCCGTGGTCACGACTGAGAAGACCGACGACGGATTCGTCCTGACCGTCGAACGGCAGGAGGCACTCGCATGACGACGCTGCTCGTCGCCGATGATCAGACCATGGTCCGGGAGGCGCTCGCCGCTCTGCTCGGAATGGAATCCGACTTCGAGGTGATCGCCCAATGCACCCGAGGTGATGAGGTGCTGCCCGCGATTCGTCGCCGTCCACCAGATGTAGCGCTGCTCGACGTCGATATGCCCAGCCCAGACGGGCTTGAGGTCGCAGCCGTACTGGCAGAAGAGTTTCCCCAGGTCAAGGTCGTCATCGTCACGACCTACGGGCGACCGGGGTGGGTGAAACGCGCGATCGACGTCGGCGTGAGCGGATTCATGGTCAAGGACGCACCGGTCGACCGCCTCGCCGAGGGGATCCGCCGAGTGATGGCAGGCCTCCAGGTCATCGACCCCGAGCTCGTCGTCGAATCCACCGTTCACGGGAGCTCGCCGCTGACAGAGCGGGAGACCGAGGTCCTCCGTGCCGCAGCAGGCGGTGGCAGTGTCGGCGAGATCGCCTCAGCGCTGTTCATCTCCTCCGGCACCGTGCGCAATCGACTGTCGGCAGGTATCGGCAAGACCGCCGCCCGCAACCGAGCCGACGCCGTGCGCATCGCCCGCGACAACGGCTGGTTGTAGAAACTCAGCGCTTCGACTGGTTCACTTCTTCGTACGACTCAGTGCTTGCTTCCACGACACCTTCGGGCCCGACTGCAGGATGGATCGTTCGAAGATCCGGGTCGCCAACAGGAGAGCCAAGATCGTGGTCACCGCGAGGATGAGCAGCGAGACCAACGGCTCCCACCATTCGATCGTGCCGAGGAAGACTCGCATCGGGACCGCAACCGCTGCGGAGAACGGAATGTAGGACATCACCGCCATCACAGTTTCGTTGGACGAGAAGAGGATGACCGCCATATAGGGCAGGAAGATGAGCATCATGATCGGGCTGCTCGTCGAGCCGAGATCTTCCGTCCGAGAGACCATCGATGCGGCCGCGGCGTAGAGAGAGGCGATCATGACGAAGCCGACGATGAAGAGCGGGATGAACCAGGCGATCGGCTCCGTGACCTTGCCGAGCACCAGGTCGTTTCCGCTGATGGCGGCGCCGACGAGGACGGAGAGCGCGGTCAGGCCGATCTGTGCGAAGGCGAGGATGGAACACGCAAGTACCTTGCCGAACATCAGCACCTTCGCCGAGGTGGAGGCGAGCAGGATCTCCACGATCCGGGACTGCTTCTCCTCCACCACAGAGGAGGCGATGGTCGTTCCGAAGGTCACCGCCGACATGAAGAAGACGAGCCCAAGGCCCAGCCCGATCATGTAGGTCAGTCCCGGGTCCGGGGCATCGGGGTCGAGCAGCTCGACAGTCGGGACCTGGCTGAGCTCGCCGGTCAGCGACTCGGGTGCGGAGCGTTCGGCGATGACGGTGACGCCGACAGGGGACGCAGGGTCGTCGACGACCGCGGCCGCGACCTCCTCGGAGGTCACCAGTGCCTTCGCCTCATCCGCACTGTCGACGGAGACGAGTTCGATCCCATCGATTCCCTCTACTGCCTTCGCCCCCGCCGAGGTGACCGCCACCTTGTCCGTGGAAGAGAACAGTGAAGGCAGCGAACCCGATACCGCCACGAGTGCGCCGAAGAGGACGATGCTCAGCAAGGTGGAGATCATGAAGGCCCTCGACTTGATGCGCACCATGATTTCGCGTTCGATGACGAGACCGATGGCGGTGGTGAAGCTTGCACGTTGAGTCTGCGCTGTCGTTGCCAGTCCCGACTTCTTGGGGGTGCTCGTTTCGGAAGAGTTCGAATCCTGTTGGATGCTCATGCCTGCGTGACCTCCTGGAAGAGTCGGTTGAGGGCAACGGTGTGGGGAGTGAAGGACTTCACTGAGGACACGGCGATGGCACGGTGCAGGACCGCCTCGGCGATATCCGGATTCGGTGCGGCGAAGCGCACCCAGTTCCCGTCGAATTCGACGACGGTGATTTCGGGGATATCGCGCACCCATCCCATATCCGCATCGGTCTGCAGAATCCACTCGGGGGTGCTGCGCTGACTGCGCAGCTCATCGGCGGTGCCGCCCGCAACAAGCCGGCCGCCGTCGATGATGACGAGGTCATCGACAAGGCGTTCGACCAAGTCGAGCTGATGGCTGGAGAAGAGGACGGGAGCTCCGGTGTCGGCGAAATCCTTGAGGACCTCAAGGGTGCGTTCGACGGCGACCGGGTCGAGACCGGAGAAGGGCTCGTCGAGGACGAGGGCACGCGGGCGGTGGATGAGCGCGGCGGCGATCTGCACCTTCTGCTGGTTGCCCAGGCTCACGGCCTCGAGGTTGTCGCTGGGTTCGCCATTGAGGTCGAGCTGCTCGAGGAGTTCAAGTCCGCGGCGACGTGCGGAGTGACGGCTGAGTCCGTGGAAGCGGGCGAGGTAGATAAGCTGATCGATGATCGGCATCTTCGGGTAGAGGCCGCGCTCCTCTGGCATGTAGCCGATCGCACTGCGGTGTGCGGGAGTGATGGGCTCGCCATCGACGGTGATGCGGCCGGAGTCCGAGGCGAGCACACCGAGGATGATGCGCATGGTCGTCGTCTTGCCGGAGCCGTTCGAACCGACGAACCCGGTCATCCGACCCGAGCCGATGGAGAAGCTCAGGTCGTGGAGAACCTGTTTGTCGCCGAAGCTGCGCGAAATAGAGTCCAAGGTGATCATGGTTCAAATCTATTCGGCGTCGACGTGCTCCGCCTCAGCCGAGCGGACTATTTCCTACTCACCGGTGTGGGGGAGGGAAGCGGTCGAGTGGCCGCTGAGTCATTGAATGCACAACTACTTGCGACAGTGAACGGTGGTCGAGGGGCGGAGTGCCGACGCTGGCGTGGGGGTAGCGCTGTGGAACTCTGTGCGGAGACTCCTTCGCCCCGGGCTACGACGTCGAGGGCACCGTCGCCGGTGAGACAGACCACGACGACGGAGCGACCGGCACGGAGGCAGTCGAAGACCTGCGCCGCTTCTCGACTGCGGATCGGCGCCTTGTTCGCGGGCGGTCATAGATGGGGTCGAACGGGGAGCTGATATCCGTGCTGCACATGCTGATGCAAACTTTCCGTCCAGCAGCGAACCGGTGCCGGAGGTGCGCTGGATCGGCCGTGCTGGGGATCAATCGTGCGGGGAGTTTCGGGGGAGTGGACTATGCAATGGTGAGACGATTCCACAATCTGAAATCATGTTGCACCCGTTGTCGGAGAATCGATATTCAGTTGACTGGGCCTCACACTTGACCAGTATTCGGCGAAGGCAGGAGGCCAGGCGTGCTCAATTCCCGACGAGCCCGTTCTCATAGGCGAAGATGACGACATGGATGCGGTCGCGGATGTCGAGCTTGGTCAGCAGGTTGGACACATGCGTCTTGACGGTTGCTTCGCCGACGAAGAGCGTGCCTGCGATTTCGGAATTGCTCAGTCCCTTGGCAACGAGGTGGAGGACCTCGAGCTCCCGGTCGGTGAGCAGGTCGAGCTCGGGGGCCTTGGCAATTGTGGTCTCGGGGCTGCGGACGGAACGTTCGATGACACGACGGGTCACCTCGGGGGACAGGAGACCATCGCCGTTGGCCAGTGCAGTGACCGCGTCGATGAGCTGCTCCGCCTCGGCGGTCTTGAGCAGAAACCCGCTGGCGCCTGCTGCCAAAGCCTCGAACAGGAAGTCGTCACGGTCGAAGGTGGTGAGCATGAGGACAGCACCGGCCGCTCCCCGACGTACGATCTCCGCGGTGGATTCGAGTCCGTCCATGACGGGCATCTGGACGTCCATGCAGATCACGTCTGGAGCGAGATCGAGTGCGCGGTCGATCGCGACTTGGCCGTTCTCTGCTTCGCCGGCGACCACGATGCCGTCCTCGCTCTCGAGGATCGTGCGGAAACCGGTGCGGACCATCGACTGGTCGTCGACGAGGAGGACTCGGATCACGGTTCAGGCCTTTGCTGTGGAGTCGGTGATGGAGGAGGCGTTTGGGCCGTCGCCGGTTTCGGTGGCGGTCTCGGTCTCGATGGCAGCAGGCGCGGCGGCGTCGATCTCGGGGTCGGCGACATTCCGAGGGTAGGGAATCTGTGCCCGCACCAACCAGCCGCCACGGGACTTGGGGCCCGCCTCCAGAGTGCCGCCCAAAGCGCTCATCCGTTCGCGCATGCCGACGATGCCCAAGCCCAACCCTGGCTGCTTCACTGGTGATTCGGGCTCCCGATGCGGTTCCTCGCGAAGTGCAGCGGGGGACCGGGAGTCGCTGATCTCGACTTCGAGCTTGGTGGTGCCGTACCGCAAGCGGACATCCACCTCGGCGTGCGATCCTGCGTAACGGCGGCAATTTGTCAGAGATTCCTGGATCACACGGTAGATCGACATCTCGGTGATCGGCGTCAGCGCTCGCGGTCGACCGATGGTGTGAAACTCGATCTGCTGTCCCGAACGATGTGAAGCGTCGATGAGCTCAGGAACATCGCCGAGGCCGGGGTTGCCCTTCGCGCTGTCTTCACTGGTGGTGACATCGTCGGTGTCCCGGAGCGTGTACACGAGCGCGCGCAGTTCGTCGACGGTTTCTCGGGTAGAGGATTCGATGGTTTTGAGGGACTCGCGCGCTTTGTCGGGGTTCTTCTCGAGACTGCGGCGGGCTGCAGCAGCGTGGATGCCGACGCCGGTGATGTGGTGGGCGATGCCGTCATGGAGTTCACGAGCGATGCGTACCCGCTCCAGGTCGAGTGCCTGGCGCGTCAGCTGCTGCTCCTGGGAGCGAACCTCCGCATTGGCGGTACGCAGTTCGTTGAAAAGGTTCCTTTGGCTCCAGGCACGGTTGCCGAAGAGCCATGCCCCGCCGAAGAAGGCGATGTTGATGAGGAATGAGACCGCTGAGGCGGCAGCGAACTGAAGCACCGTCATGTCTCCGATCGCCTTGAACTGCACGCCCGTCGACACCAGCAGGTAGACGAAAATCCCTGCGCAGAGGAGAAGCCGCGAGATGAAAGCCGTTTTGCGGTTGCCCTGCCAAGCGCCGACCGAGTACACCCCCATGAATACGATGATTTGGGTGACCCCGGGTTCCATGATCGAGAGGACCTGCGCCGTGACGAAGACAGCGGTCTGAATCCATGCCATCTGGCTGGGATAACGTCGACGCCAGATGAGCGGCAAGGTGACGAGGATCGACATCAGGCAGATCAACCACAAGGGCCCCTTGAACGGCCAATACGACGTCGTGTTGTAGAGCACCGCGAAGACGACTGAGGCCGCGGCCAGGGCAAGCACCAGATATACGTCGCCGCGCGTATGTCTCAGCGATGTCGGGTTCTCTTCCATCCCTCCAGCTTAGACAGTCTGAAGTTCGTCCACATCCGTCGGTGTGCGGATCAGACGTGCAGAGTCTCCGGCGCAGGGCGGAGGTCCCTCACCCCTCGCCTACAGGTCGATGGCCACGATCGGATCGGTGGTCGGCTGCTTCGAACCGCCCTCCGGTTCGACCGTGATGCCGAAGAGACTGCCCGAGGAGAACGGCTCATCGGCAATCGTCACCGGTTGTCCAGTCATCAGTCCTACGCTCTCGGGACCCTCATTGCCGATCACCCACATCTGCATCGACTTCCCTGCCGGGGCAGCAGTGACGTCGCGAGGACTGAAGCGAATGAGCTGTTCTTTCTCGGACGAGAGCACAGTGACAGAACCGCCCTTGGGCAGCTCGGCAGTGCTGGTTTTCAGATCTCCGGCTTCCATCAGGCGAGCGGAATCGTCGAGCTGTTGTTGAGCAGCGGCCAGCTCATCTTCCAGCTCGTTCTGCTTCTGCCAGGAACTCACTCCGACACCGGCCGCGACGACGACAGCGGCAGCTGCGGCAGCCATCGGCACCCAGGGGCGGCGCTTCCGACGGTGCTCAGCCAGGTCGGCGGGCGGTGGCACATCCGAGGACGAATGAGTGCCTGCCTGCGGTGCGGGTTGAACCGGAGCATTGAGCGGAGTCGGTGCTGAGGACTGAGTCTGCTGCTGTGCAGAACGAGCCTGATTCAGGCTCTGTGGTTCCACATCTGCATCTTCTTGAACATGTGTGCTCGGGATGGCGAGAATTGCGTTGCGGGTGGCTGCACTGATGGGTTCAGGGGCACCCGTGGCTGAGGATTCAGACGCTTCTGCATCGGATCCGGCCATGAGCGCCATGGTGTCCTCATACTCAGCGACCTCGGAACGGAAATCGGCATCGGTGTCTGCAAGAGTCTGCGCCTCGGCAAGCTCAGCTTCACTGAGTCCGCCCAGAGCCAGCCCGGCAGCCAAATAGTCGCGATCGGTGTTCATCGGCTTGCCTCCAACTCTTCTCGCAGCTTCTTCATTCCGTCTCTGATCCGTGACTTGATGGTGCCGAGGGGCACCTTGAGATTCTCTGAAATCTCAGCGTGCGTCAGACCTTGGTAGAACGCCATGACAATTGGTTGTGCCTGATCCGCTGGAAGTATCTTCAGCGCAGTGACGGTCCTGTCTGACTCGAATCTGTCAATGACCTTCTGCTCGACCTGCTCGCCCTCTTCAGCCGACGATCTCAGTCCGTCGGAGTAGTCTCGATCCTGCTGGGCCTGAACACTGCGGACGCAGTCGATGGCTCTCCTGCGGCACAGCGTGATCAGCCATGCTCTGCCGGTCCCATGGTCGGGGTCGAACCCGGAGCACCGGGTCCACACTTCGGTGAAGCATTCCTGGAGCACCTCCTCGGCGAGCGCCTGACTTCTCACTATGCGCAGGATCACTGCCATGAGGATCCGGGACTGAGCCACGAAGAGTTCTTCGAAAGCGGTCCTGTCGCCGGTGGCGATCCGCAGCAGCTGGTCGCCACTCGGGTCCGCTGCTGTGGTGACGGTACCGTCTGACGCTGGGGCATCATTTCCCGGGGGTCCATGGCCTGGAACCGAAGGATCGTCTGAACTCATTGACCAATCATGTCATCTGATCGGCTTCTGTTCTTCAGTTGTCCGCACATCGAGTGAAAAAGGTGGTGGCCAAGGGCCGATCCGAGTGGTCGGAGTCGGTCCTTGGCCACCACCCTGTGAAGCCCAAATGTCACTTAGAGGGCATCATCACACTGTCGACCATGTACACAGTAGCGTTCGAGGTTGCGACTCCGCCGCAGACCAGACCGGCATCGTCGAACTTGAGGTCGTCGCCCTTGCCGGAGATCTTCACCTTCGAACCCTCGACGGTCTCGTGCTCACCGGCGATCTCGTCAGGGGACAGCTTTCCCGGGATGACGTGATAGGTGAGGACCTTCGTCAGCATGTCCGAATCCTTGGCCAGCGCATCCAGGTCGTCCTTGGGCACATCGGCGAAGGCATCATCAGTGGGTGCGATGACGGTGAACTCGTCACCATTGAGAGTGTCGACGAGGTCGACATCGGGGTTGAGCTTGCCCGAAACAGCCTTGGTCAGCGTCTTGAGCATCGGGTTGTTCGATGCCGCGGTGGCGACAGGGTCCTGGGCCATTCCCTCGACAGATCCGCCGCCGTCAGGATTGGCTTCGGCATACGCCGCGCAATCCGGTCCGACGAGATCCCCGCCGGCCATGGCGTCATCGCTTGACTCTTCGGGTGCGTCAGGGCTTTCTGCGGTGTCACTTGACTTGGACTCGGAATCACCGGAATCGGAGTCGGAGCCCATGTCCGAGCAACCGCTCAGAGCCATGAGACCGATCGCGCCAGCGGCCAGGATGGTGGTGGTGCGAGTGCGAAGCAGCGTTTTCATCGTTCTTCTCCTAATTGAAGTGGTGCATCAACGGTGGTGCGTATCAGCGCACAGCTCTGAAGTTGCCTTCATTGCTCGCTGTGTATCTGGTATTCGCAGCCCATGACGTTCTGGATGGGTGAAACTCAAACATTCTTTGGATTTCTTTTTGACGGAGTTCTCCGCGTAGTCCTCGGACCTGCGCAGATCGGCCCCAGCCTCCGCCTGTAAGCGTTGATTGGGGCCGTGGTGGTGCGGTGCGTGCCGGGCGGAGGCTCGCTCTACTCAACACTGAACTGGATGTGGTGGTGACCGGTCGCGGAATTGGGAATGGACTTCCTGCGCTTCGGGGTCTGGACGTTTCCGTCCTGATCGATCGCACGGACCGTGACGGTATGCAATCCTGTATCGACGTCGCTGAATCCCGTCTTCCACTGGCGCCAGGTATCGATATTCACCTCGTCACCGAGCTCAGCAGATGTCCACTCTCCATCGTCGAGTTTCACATCGACCCGCTTGACGCCGCTGCGCTGCGCCCATGCCGTGCCGGCGACGGCCACATCACCGGCCGATACCTTGGCCAACGGCTTCGGCACTTCGACCCTGGACGCGACGAGGATGGGCGCCTTGGCGTCCCACCCGCGGTCGGTCCAATACGCGGTCTTCTCATCAAAGCGAGTGACTTCGAGTTCGGTGACCCACTTGGTGGCTGAGACGAATCCATACAGACCGGGAACGACGAGGCGGGCGGGGAACCCGTGTTCGGGAGGGAGCGGACTGCCGTTCATTCCAACAGCCAATAGGGAGTCCCGGCCATCGACGAGAGCCTCGATCGGGGTTGAGGCGGAGAAGCCGTCGAAGGAATGGGAGAGGACCATGTCTGCGTTCTTGTGGGGTTTCGCTCGGCGCAGCAGCTCACGCACCGGGTAGCCCAACCAGGTGGCGTTGCCGACCAGGTCACCCCCGACGGGGTTGGAGACGCAGGTGAGCGTGATGTGATGCTCGTCGAGAGGAAGGTCGAGCAGATCGTCCATCGTCAAAGTCACCTCCGACTCGACCATGCCGTGGATCCGCAGCGACCAGTCCTCAGGGTCGATGACAGGAGGTGCCAGTGCTGTGTCGATGCGGTAGAAATCCTGAGGATCCGTGACGAAGGGGGTGAGGCCTTTGACATCCGGATGGGCATTGGAAGGGATCGGAGGAGCCTTCTTGGCAGGCGTTGGCAACACCAGTTTGGCAGCTGCCGCACCAGCATCCAGAGTCAAGGAGGCGACGGTCTGTCCCGCCGCCACCGCAGCGGCACCGACTGTACCGATGATGCCGGTGATGACGAAGAAGCGTCGCCGAGAGGGCTCTGAGGCTGGTGCCTCGGTCGAGTCGGCGGGGGAGGGCCCGGCCGTGGACGAGCGAGCGGGTCGGGCAGCTGCAGGGAACTTCGCGGGAGCTGCGGATGCCGTTCCGGTCTCAGTCCGGCTTGTTCCCGAACTCATGAGGATGCGGAAGACGGCCAGGCCCACGACGAGTCCGATGAGCGTTGGGATGATGTCGAT
Organism: Brevibacterium sp. 239c; assembly: GCF_900169365.1. Classification (GTDB taxonomy): domain Bacteria; phylum Actinomycetota; class Actinomycetes; order Actinomycetales; family Brevibacteriaceae; genus Brevibacterium. Next base: position 11,789 of record NZ_FXZH01000008.1, on the reverse strand, counting down.
GACACTGGACTCGGGTCGGATGAGAATGACTAGGATGGGAACGAGCCCGGCGGTGCACAGGAGCACGGTCGCTAGGCGGAGTCGGTGAGAGGCCAGCCAGCCGATCAGCCCTCCGAGCACCAAAGCTGCGAGTCCTGTGGTGAGGATGAGGAAGAGCTTGTCATTGGTGCCGAAGAGGTCGATGACAGGTTTGACGATCTCGGTAGGGGTGAGCGGAATGATCGTCTGACCCAGCGCCAGCAGAGGGGCCGCCTGAGGACCGAATGCCCGAGCGATCAGATCGGCGGCACCGAACAGGACAAGGGTGGCGACGATCCCGGCAAGGGCGGCGCGAAATGGTCTTCTCATGCCGGATATTCGGAGCCGACGACGATCCGGATGGGTGATTCGGGAGCGAAGATTCGCTGCTGCGACTCGTCCCGTTCACGAAATTGTCAGTGAACTTGCCGTCAAGCTGACGTAGCATAGTGCAATGACTGAGAACCCAGGATACGCCGAGCCGCAGGCGCCAAGCGGAGACTCGGACGAACCCAGAAGCGCAAGCGCTCCCATCTATACTGCCAAAGTCGAGAACCTCGGCGGGACCTCGGGTGAAGTGCGAGTCGAAGACGGTATGACGCTGTCGACGGCCCCCACCTCGCACACCGATCAGGGCAGCAACCCGGAGCAGTTCCTCGCCATGGCGTGGAGCACCTGCCTCGGTGAAACCCTCAAGGTGGTGCTGGCCGTCAATGATGTCGAAGCTCTATCCCGAGTCCGCGTTGAGGTCGACCTGCACGGTGAGTCCAACGCCGGATTCTACTTCGTACCTCGAGCCTATATCTCCATCGAAGGCGTCTCCGCCGCAGACGCGGAGAAGTACGCGGGGCGGGCCCACGCTCGATGCCCGATATCGAAGCTGCTCAAGGGGCAGGGCAGCCCGAGCGTCGAAATCGAAGAATACAAGAACCCGGACAACTTCCAGCTCAGCTGAGCCTGTTCCCGGCACGGGCGAGCACGTTCCTGCCCGGACGAGCACCGTGCACTCCACCTCGGCGCACCTCACTGCTCCGGCGCACTGATACTACAGAGGTAGCCAGACGCCGAGAACGACAGACGTGGCGTCGGCAATGCTGACCACGCACCGTCCGGCGCGTGGGGCGGGCCCTCCATGTGTCGGAAGGAGAATCAGTCGTGGACATTCAAGAAGCGGTCTTTCTCGCACTCGACCTCACCGGCACCTTCGTCTTCGCCGTCTCCGGAGTCCTCCTGGCCGCCCGGCGCGGCTTCGACATCACCGGAGGCTTGGTCCTCGGACTGCTGGCAGGCATCGGTGGAGGCATGATCCGCGACGTTCTCCTCGACCGGGTGCCGAACGCGCTGGGTCAACCGATCTATCTGGCTACTCCGCTGTTCGCCACCTTGCTCATCTATCTCATCGGCAAACACGTTTCCCGCGCCCGGATCTGGATTGTGACCTTCGATGCGATCGGGCTCGCCATCTTCAGTGTCACCGGAGCGACGATTGCCCTCGGTGCCGGTGCGAATTACTCTGCGGCCCTGTTCATGGGGGCTTTGACTGCCTGTGGCGGCGGGCTCATGCGCGATGCGGTGGCCAGTGAGGACCCGGCGATCTTCAGCGGCACCGACCTCTACCTGATTCCCGCCCTCTTCGGATCGGGGCTAACGGTCATCGCCGATGCGCTGAACCTGCTCGGCGGTGTGGTTTCGCTGATCATCGCCGCACTGGCATTCGGCTTCCGAATGCTGGCGTGGAAGCTGCAGTGGCGAGTTCCACAGCCGATGCGCCGATGGTCTTATCGGGAGACGCCGAAGAAGATGAAGAAGCTGCCCTCGGTGTTTCGCAAGCCCGACTGACGGCGACGATCCCTTGTAGATCAGCACAGATATAGACGCTGACCTCCCTGCCTGCAAAGATGAACTCATGAGCGAAAAGACAGCGCTGAGTTGGACCGAGGATCCGGAGTCGCTGCTGCGGGCAGGCGAAGGGTTTCGGCTCGATGATGTTGATCCGCGTTCGACCCCCGGCTACGAAGGCAACAAGAAATCCGGACGCAAGGACCTCAAAGCCTGCATCCCCGAACTCGACGATCTTCAGGAACGACTCTTCGCGGCTCATCATGAGGAGGAGTCGGGGCCAGCGGTTCTCCTCGTCCTCCAAGCGATGGACACGGCAGGCAAGGGCGGGATCGTGCGCCACGTCGTCGGATCGGTCGATCCACAGGGCGTGGAGCTCGCTGCGTTCAAGGCGCCGACGAAGGAGGAGCTCTCCCACGATTTCCTCTGGCGCATCCGATCGCGCGTGCCCGGGCCTGGCATGATCGGCGTCTTCGATCGCTCCCACTACGAGGATGTGCTCATCGGCAAAGTCCGCGAGCTTGCCGACGACGAAGAGATCGAGCGTCGCTACGCCGCCATCAATGACTTCGAGGCCGAGCTCGCCGAGGCGGGTGTGCGCATTATCAAGGTCATGCTCCACATCTCTCCCGATGAGCAGAAGGACCGACTCATGGAGCGTTTGGACCGCCCCGACAAGTACTGGAAGTACAACCCGGGTGACGTTGATGAGCGCCTCCTGTGGCCCGATTACATGAAGGCTTATCAGGCGGTGTTCGAGCGCACCTCGACCGAGGCGGCGCCTTGGTACGTCGTCCCCGCTGACCGCAAATGGTACGCACGTCTGGCGATCCAGCGACTCTTATTGAATGCGCTGCGGAGTATCGACCCCCAGTGGCCTGCTGCGGACTTCGAGATTGAGGTCGAACGGGAGCGGTTGGCCGAAAGCTGAGGCTCGGTTGCGGCGAGGGTGGAGTTCAGCCGCGGCGGATGCTGAAATCCACGTTGGTCGGGTGCTCGACGGTGCGCGAGACTGTGCAGTACTTGTCATGGGACAGGCCGACGAGCCTCTCGATGCGCGCATCGGCTTTGCGACCATCCTCGTCGTCGGGGAAAGCGAGGTCGAAGTCGAGGTGGACGTTGTCGACTCGAGATGCACCGTCTTCATCGATCTTGTCGGCCGTGGCCGAGACATCGAAACGCGTCGGCTCAGTGTGTCTGCTGGTCACTGTGTCGACGTCGATCGAGGAACAGCCTGCGACGGCCGCGAGCAGCAGCTCAACGGGTGTCATCAGGCCCTCACCACGACCGAATTCGATGCTCGCACCACTTGGGGCCGTGGCCCGGTAGTGGTTCTCGGCGAGGCGGGTCAGTTCGATGCTGCGCGTGTCATCACTCATGGACTCATCATGTCAGGAAACGATGAGCGGTGTCTGGACGCGAGTCGCCGGCTCACTCGCCTGTGCCCGGTGCGGTGAAGTCGACCCCAGCCGCTTCCTGGACGCGAGCGGTCCTGCCTGGTCCTGACTCGAAGCCCCAGCAGAGATTCGTATGGGCAACCACCTTCTCCGGAGGCGCAGCTCTCCAGTCGCTGAGATCTTCGGTGGTGTGGGCGTCGGAGACGAGCGTGACATCGCAGCCGCGGGCAAATCCGCCGTGGATCGTCGACCTCGCGCACGCATCGGACTGGGCGCCGGTGACGATGAGGTGTTCGACGTTCTTAGACGCCAGAACATCCTCGAAGTTCGTTTTTTCGAAGGTGTTGCCGTGCGTCTTCTCCACTATAGCTTCGTCGTCGGCAGGGGAGAGGGCCTCGACGATCTGCCACTGCGGTGAACCCGTGGGCAGTTCTCCAGAGGTGTGTTTGACCCAGATGACTTCGGTGTCGTTGACATCTGATCTTCCTTGATCATGTCAACGGTGACCCCATACAGGGGTCAGATCAAGGGCCCTGTCCATAAAAGAACCAGGGCCGCCTCGGCGGTGTCAGGATTCCACGGTTCGGGACCACCCACTGATTTCACGCAGGTGGTGCCAGAATGGGCGGGTGAGCGAGACCCGAGACGAATCTTCCGACACCTCCCCGAATCCGCGCCGGTTCGGGGTGCTGCGGAGCTGGAAGACCGCGCCCTATCTGGTCGGATCCGGCATGGCGATGATGGGCGACAACATTGAGCACGTCATCACCTACTGGGTGCTGTGGCAGAAGTTCGAGTCCCCGGCCCTCGTGGGATTCCAGCTCATCAGCCACTGGCTGCCGTTCCTACTCCTGTCCGTTTATGCCGGATCGTTGGCTGAACGCTTCGACTGCCGCCGACTCATCCAGATCGGGCAGGTCATGTTCATGGTCGTGTCCCTGTGCTGGGGCATCCTGTTCCTCACCGATTCGCTCCAACTGTGGCAGGCCTGCGTGCTGCTGATCATCCACGGCCTGGCCGGATGCCTGTGGGGACCGGCCGAACAGATGATGCTCTACGACTTCGCCGGACGCAGCGAGCTGCCCAGCGCCGTGCGCATCAATGCGACCTTCCGCAGCCTCGGCATCCTGTTCGGACCCGTTGTCGGCTCGGCGCTCCTGCTGTCGTTCGGGCCGACGTGGGGCATCTTCATCAACATCGTCTTTTACCTGCCGCTGACGATTTTCCTCATGCGCACACCCTTCACCGGCCATACCAGGAGCGGTGGTCTGCGGGCAGCGAGGACCACACTGATCCAGTCACTGCGGGTGCTCGTCGACGTCCGCCACAACCGGGCGATCATCAGCATGCTCTTGCTGGCTGCGCTCGCCTCGATCACGATCGGGGCCGTGTTGCAGACGGCGATGCCGGTCTTCGGCGATATCTTCACCGGCCCCGGCGGAGACAGTGACTTCACCTACGGTCTGCTGCTTTTCGCTCTTGGTGCCGGAGGTGTGCTCGGCGGGTTCTTCCTCGAGGCCACAGGCTGGGTGCGACCAACGCCCGCGGCAGCAGCGGTCGCCGCGGCAGGGTTGGGAGCGAGTGCGATCGTCTTCGCGTTCACCTCGCACCTGTGGCTGGCGTTGACGGTCCTCGTCCTCGCTGGGGTCTGCAAGATCACCGCCGAGTCGACCGAGATGGCGATCATCCAGCTCGAGGCCCCGACTGAGATTCGGGGCAGAGTGATCGGCTCCTATTCGATGTTCGGGCCCGGAATGCAGACGTTCTCCGGTGTCACCGTCGGCGTGCTCGGCACGATCGCGACGATCCCGCAGGCTGTGACGATCGGCGGCTCGGTCTTGGCCATCGGCGCGATCGGGATCGGTGCGTACGTGTTGGCGGGACGGGAGCGGAGCGTCGGATAAGCGAACGAATCGGGCTGAGCAACTTTTGGGGACCACTCCAAAGCGAGGTTGCTCAGTGCCCGGAGGGCTGCCGAGAGGCTATTGAGCCACACCGATCACGTGACGGCGCCGCGGACCTTGTGCGCAGGGGCGTCCCAGATCCGGTTGTCGAGGATGTCGCGCAGCGCCTCGACGGTGTCCCAGACATCGGTGAAGCCGATGTAGAGCGGAGTCAGGCCGAAGCGCAGCACTTCAGGCTCGCGATAGTCGCCGATGATTCCACGTTCGATGAGAGCGCTCATGATGGCAAAGCCCTCGGGGTGGGTGATCGAGACCTGTGAGCCGCGATGGGCGTGCTCGCGTGGAGTGACGATCTCGACGGGATGATCGGCCAATCGAGAGTCGACGAGCTCGATGAACAGGTCAGACAGCTGCAGGGACTTCTCTCGCACAGCGGCCATATCGACCCGGTTGGCGATGTCGAGTCCCAGCTCGGCCATAGACATCGAGATGATGCCCTGCGTGCCGGTCAGGTACCGGCGAATACCGTCGGCCGGAGCATAGTCCGGTGACATCTCGAAGGGCTTCGCATGCCCCCACCAGCCCGAGAGCGGCTGGGTGAAACGATTCTGCAATGCCTCGGAGACCCAGATGAAAGCGGGTGAGCCTGGGCCGCCGTTGAGGAACTTGTATGTGCAGCCGATCGCCATGTCCGCACCCGACCCGGCCAAGTCGATCTCCAGCGCACCCGCCGAATGGCACAGGTCCCAGATCACCAAGGCACCACCGTCATGGATCTCCGAGGTGGTCGTGGTCATGTCGAAGAGCCGACCCGTGCGGTAGTTCACGTGGGTGAGAACCACGAGAGCCACCTCGTCGGTCATTGTGTTCGGGAACCCTGCGCTCACCTCGGCGTCATCGACCAGGCGGACCTCGTAGCCGGCATCAAGCTGCTCCGCCAAGCCCTGAAGCATGTAGATATCGGAGGGGAAGTTCTCCCGCTGAGTGAGGATGACACGACGATCGGGCGCATCTGCGGACTGCATCTTCAGCGCGGCCGACGCGGCTTTGAACAGGTTGATCGAGGTGGTGTCCGTGACGACGGTGCTGCCGGTCCCACCACCGACGATGCCGGCAACTTTCTCGCCCAGCTTCGCTGGCAGGTCGAACCATCCGGCGGTGTTCCAGGACCGGATGAGCCCGGTCCCCCACTCGTCGGCGATGACCGTCTGAGCACGTTCGGCCGCCCCCTTCGTCCGGGCGCCGAGCGAGTTCCCGTCGAGATAGATCGTGTCGGAAGGGAGGATGAACTCGTCCTTGAAGCCGCGCAGCGGATCCGCGGCATCGAGGTGCTCGCAGGCCGCGCGATCGCGCGGGGCGGTGTGTGCTGAAGTCGTCATGGGTCACCTTCATCTGGTCGGGCACGAAGCCGGTATCGCCGGTGGCGGCGGGTCTCCTCATAGACTACCCAGATCACGGATACCATCGAATGGAACCGAATAGATGACGACAAAGGTAGAGGATTCTTGTGGTGAATTCGGAATTGATCATCGACCATCGTTCTGAATCGAAGGATTCCCACCTCGCCGAGGTGGACATGGCGATCCTGCGTGAGCTCAGTTCCGATGCCCGGATCTCCAACAAGGATCTTGCCGGCCGAGTGGGGCTGGCCCCGTCCACCTGCTCCGGGCGAGTCAGCGCCCTGCGGTCGCGCGGAATCATCAAAGGATTTCACGCCGACATCGACTTCGAAGCGCTGGGTCTGCACGTGTTCGGCATGATCTCGGTGCGGATGTCACCGGTCGGGCGGTCGAAGATGAACGCCGTCATCGCCGGACTGCTCCAGGCTCCAGAAACTCTCGAAGTCTTCCAGGTTTCGGGGGAGCGAGATCTGCTTGTGCACATCGCCACGGCCCATCCGGCCGGGCTGAATGCATTTATAAATGAGCATCTCTCGGACCCCGCGATCGCTCATACCCAGACCAGCCTCGTGTTCGGCCACCACCGCCCCTGAGATATGAGGTCCGACAGGATGCACGTCAGTTGAAGGCGACCTGCAGAAGGACCACCGACGCCATCGAGTTGATTCCTGGTGCAGACCCAGCGGTCCCCACAGATTGCGGTGGAATGTCCGCAGCAGCGCGAGGCAAAGACCCAGCGCAAGCATGTAGGGCAGAAGGATCGGCACACCGTGGCACAGCGCGAAGACGACTGTGCTGATCGGAACTGCCCCCTTCAGCCCGAGGTGGTCACGGACGAAGCCATAGATTACGCCGCGAAAGAACAGCTCCTCCTAGAGTGGGGTGATGATCCCGACGGCGGCGAACATCGAGATCGCAGCGATGGGGCCGACACTCCCTGCAATCGAGTCGGTCGATGAGTCACTGACGGGCTCCGAGCCTGTGACAGCGAAAACAAGGAGCTGTGCCCCGAGCACAACGATCACAGAGGCGGGGGCCTGCCACAGCAGATGGAAGAGTCGCGCGGTGGGACGGGGGAAGCCGATGGCTGATAAGCGGTGACCGCGGCGACGCAGAGTGAACGCCAACGCAATCAGCGTCCCGGTGCTCGGGACGAGCAGCACAGCGATAATCAGGCTTTCGAAATGTGCTCGGACTCCTGGAACGGTGAGCCCGACGGCGACGGCAGTCCCGAAGATGAGAGCAGCGATGCCAAGGACGGCGCCTGCCGAGATGAGGAGGGTCCTCTTCGAGAGTCGACTTCGCAGTGGGGATTCGCTCATGTCTCGGCCCTATAAGTCGCTGATCAGCGATGTTGTCATCCAGAAGTATGAGATTCGTGTCGAAATGCGTCCTCTCATTTCGTGCCTATGACGGACTGCGTCGAAATCTGACGAGCGGCCATCGCCGGGGAAGTTTGTGTTTCTAGTGTGGTGATCACGCAAACGATGATCACCCACTCCAAGGAGACGTACACATGACCGCCACAGCAGAAACCACCACCAACACAGGCGAAACCGTTGCCATCAGCGCTGAAGATCGCGCCGCACGACTGACCTCGGCAGATCAGGCCTGGAACGAGCGGATTGCAAGCTCGACGAAGAACGCTCAGCTGGTGTTTTCGGCCAAGGGATGCGCCCAAGGCTCCGTGTCCTCGGTCATCACAGCAGGAAAGCACACCTTCACCGTCGACGAGCCGGCACCGCTGGGCGGTGATGACGCGGCACCGAACCCCGTGGAATACGCCCTCGGTGCCCTCATCTCATGCCAGATCGTCGTCTACCGGCTGTACGCGCACAACCTGGGGCTGACAATCGAGAACCTCGAGGTCAGCGCAGAGGGCGACATTGACGTACAAGGCCTCTTCGGCGCCGATGACACGGTGCGGCCCGGACTCTCAGCAGTCCGTGTCAACGTCGACATCACGGGCCCGGACAGCGACGAGGCCTACCAGGAGCTGCAGACGACGGTGGACGCCCACTGCCCTGTCTTCGACATCTTCACCAACCAGACACCCATCGATGTCACGCTGAATAAGACGAACTGACGATCGCGAGCCGGCAGTCCTGCCGACAGTTGGCCTGCGGTCACCCCGCGCTGGACTCGAGAACTTCGAGAACGCCGGGTCCGTAGCGCTCGAGCTTCTTCAGACCCACCCCGCTGACTTGTCCCAGTTCGCCGATAGTGCTTGGTTTGGCTTCGACGATTCCGTACAGGGTGGCGTCAGGGAATACGACGTAGGCGGGGACGCCCTGTTCCTTGGCCTGATCGGCTCGCCAGGTACGCAGAGCTTCGAACAGGGCTGTGTCTGCGGTCCCGAGTTCGACCTCAGGGCCGCCTCGGCGCTTTGCTCCGGACTTTTTGGATCCCGACTTCTTCACAGGGTCCACTCGCAGGGATACTTCCACTTCGCTGCGCAGGACAGGGCCGGCGGCTTCGGCAACGACCAGTACGCCGTAGTCGCCATGGGATTCCAGGAGACCGCGGGCGAGGACCTGCCTGACCACGGTCTTCCACTGTGTCTCACTGAGGTCGTCGCCGATTCCCCAGACGCTGAGGCGTTCGTGATCGGCCGCGCGAGAGCGTTCATTGTCATTGCCGCGCAAGACGTCGATGACCTGTCCTGAACCGAACTTCTGGCCACGTTCCCGGTCGAGGCGAATGACCGCCGACAACAGTTTCTGCACGGCGACCGTTGCGTCCCAGGTCACTGGGGGTGTGATGCAGGTGTCGCAGTTGCCGCACGGTTCGGATTCCTCGTCGAAGTAGCGCAGAAGCTGCACGCGCCGGCAATCAACGGTTTCGCACAGAGCAAGCATGGAGTCGAGGTGCGACATCGCGCGTCGTTGATAGGTCCGATCGCCGTCGCCAGATTCGATGAGGCGACGCTGGGAGACGACATCGCCGAGGCCGTAGACCATCCACGCATCGGCCGGCAATCCGTCGCGTCCGGCACGACCAGTCTCCTGGTAGTAGCCTTCGACGCTGCGGGGCAGGTCGAGGTGAGCGACGAAGCGGACATCGGGTTTGTCGATGCCCATGCCGAAGGCGATCGTCGCGACCATGACGAGCCCGTCCTCGCGGAGGAATCGAGCCTGATGGTCGGCACGGACCTCGGAAGGCAGCCCAGCGTGATAGGGCAGGGCTTTGATTCCTCGGGCCACGAGTGCCTCAGTGAGCTGTTCGACCCCACGGCGGGATAGGCAGTAGACGATGCCAGAATCACCAGAATGTTCGGTGGTGATGAAGTTGATGAGCTGCGAGCGGCCGGACTGCTTCGGCTCGATGCGATAGGTGATGTTCGGGCGGTCGAAGCTGGCGACGAAATGCTGGGCATCGCCGAGGTGAAGACGCTCGGTGAGTTCCGCATGCGTGGCGGGTGTGGCCGTGGCGGTCAATGCGATTCGCGGAACATCGAGGAATCGTTCGGCCAACACTCCCAGGCCCAAGTAGTCGCTGCGGAAGTCATGGCCCCACTGCGATACGCAGTGGGCTTCGTCAATGGCGAACAAGGCGACCTGAGCACGCTCGAGCAAAGCCATCGTGCGCGGCAGGACTAGGCGTTCAGGCGCTAAGTAGAGCAGATCGAGCTCACCGGCCAGGAGCGCTCGCTCGACGTTCTGGGCTTCCTCGAAGTCAAGAGTCGAGTTGAGGTACGCCGCTCGCACGCCGAGGTTCTCCAGAGCAGCGACCTGATCTGCCATGAGCGCGATCAGTGGGGAGATCACCACGCCGGTGCCGGGCCTGACAAGGCTCGGGATCTGATAGCACAGGGACTTTCCGCCGCCGGTGGGCATGAGGACGACGGCATCGCCACCGCTCACGATCTGATCAACAACGGCCTGCTGCTGTCCTCGAAACTCGTCATAACCGAAGACATCGTGGAGGACGTCGAGCGGGGAGGTTGTGGGTGCCGAGGTCATGTAATCAAGCCTAGTGGACGGGCCTGACTCGGCTGAACCGCCTATACCCAGGCTGAACTTCGTATACCCAGACCGCGCTGGGGCTGTGTCTACGGACCCAGCACGAGAGAGGACGTGGGGGTTTGAAGGCTGCGGGTACACCGCCTCTACAAAGTCTTCCTATAAACAATCGTTTTATATAGGGCCTTTAAACAATCGTTTTATATAGGGCCTTCGAACGGTCCGCGTAAAAGGTCTCCCAACGGTCCGTGCTGCATCCTGGCGGTAGAACACAGTCAGACTCCTAGAGCACAGTCAGGCTCCACCGAGTCGAACGCGCTGACTCCACGACTGCAGCAACTCAGACGCCCTATGCCCGTACGCGCGCGCAACCCGTTTCCCTCACGTGCGAGTGCAACCCGTTACGCGCTGTCTTCCGACGAACGCTACATTTCAAGGCAACAGCAGGCTCCCACCGCGTTTTCTCCAGCCCCTTGCTGACGTGTGGTGGGCGTCACTGTCAGTTTTCCGGTTTCGAGTTGCACGACGAGCCAGGCCTGGACTAGAGTAGTATCTCGTTGCCCCGCAGAAAACGAGTTCTTCTGGAACGGTTTTCACCGGTGTGACCAGCACAAACACAGTTTGGGTGTGGTTCACACGGAACATGGGTGACAACGACAATTGAAACTGACACCCCTGGTGTACACGCCCTTTTTGGGGGTTGTGGTGACGGGTGAGTGTTTGTGGTTTGAGAATCCAATAGCGTGTTTGTTTGAACAAATAGTGATGCCAGAAATATTAGTTTTCTGGTAAGACAATCACATGTTCACGCACTGATGTTTCCTCCCTCGCCGGAGGAGCATGCCAGCGTGTGTGGACATGATTTTTTGGTCAGCTGCGATCACCCCGTGATCGTTGGTTGGCTGTCTTGCTGGGATTCATTCGTAACATAAAGTTTTTTATGGAGAGTTTGATCCTGGCTCAGGACGAACGCTGGCTGCGTGCTTAACACATGCAAGTCGAACGCTGAAGCCTGGTGCTTGCACTGGGTGGATGAGTGGCGAACGGGTGAGTAACACGTGAGTAACCTGCCCCCGACTTCGGGATAAGCCCGGGAAACTGGGTCTAATACCGGATATGAGCATTCCTCGCATGAGGGATGCTGGAAAGTTTTTTCGGTTGGGGATGGGCTCGCGGCCTATCAGTTTGTTGGTGAGGTAATGGCTCACCAAGACGACGACGGGTAGCCGGCCTGAGAGGGCGACCGGCCACACTGGGACTGAGACACGG
>NZ_FXZH01000034.1 GCF_900169365.1 Brevibacterium sp. 239c | reverse complement strand
CACAAGCGCCCACGTCCAGTCCGAGACTCCGGTCCCGGACCAATCAGTCCTGCCCAGCATCAGCCAGCAAGACTATTCGAAGAAGTCCCGGTCAACCCTTGACGAAAACCATAGGGGCACCCCCCCCAGACGAGAGCCCAGCTGTAGCCATCAGCGACCTCGAGGTAGGTACCAGACTACTTGCACCGGGAGCTCCTGTTACAGGCCTCGGTACCGTCCGTCACGAACAGACGCTCCGGCAGAAGACTAGACTTCTTTGGGCTCAGCAGACTACGTATCGCGGGATGTCAATTGATCGCCGGCGTTCTGAAAGTGGGGAGGAAGGCCGCAGACAATTCATCGGCGATACTGTATCGAGCGCCAGCCTGCGAAACCGCTGTCGGAGCCGTGCCATACAGGTGAATTGGCGCTCAGAGCCGTCAGTACGAAAATCCATCTGCGAAGACCGTTGAGCGCAAGTACCGTTCTCAGCGGCAAAGGACCGTGAGGTGTGCTCAACGCCACGTCGACTGGACCCGCATTTAGTCATCGCCCTGCAACCGTAGATCGATACTATAAAGTATGCATTTGAAATCTATGTCTACCATTGCAGTCATCGGCCTCCTCGCCCTGAGCGGATGCGCCGGCTCCTCGAACGACGACACCGATCAGTCCACCTCCGAAGCCGAGGCCTCACAGACTCAGAGTCCGGTCCAGACAGAGGAGTCCGAGACTTCTGAGACAGAACAGACAGAGAGCCCGGCCGAGTCATCGTCGGACTCCGAGACCTCAAAGAATCCAAAAAAGTCGAAACTGACGTTGAGCACCGATTCTGACGAAGTCACTATTGAACCGACAGATGTGTACTGCTCCGGGAGTCCGGGCAACATCGACCACATAATCGGTAAGACGTACGATGAGCTCCCACTGGTCAAAGCCGAAAAGACGAAGTTCGTGATGGTCAAGACCGGGCACGGTCGGCCCTACAAGGCGAACGGACCGAATGGCATCGACTATGGAGACAAGAGCGTGTCATTCGACGAGACCAAGGTGGGAACCGCGGTGTTGAACGGAACGATGGCCTGCACAGAGTGGGAAGACTGAAGAAGACCCGAATGCTGCAGCGAGATCATTGACTCGCACCCGAGCTCGGTCACCAACCCGCGTGTAACTTGAGGGGCATGGCGCAAGGGTTGGATTCTCGCTGCGACCTGGAACGGGCTATTGAATGGTCGGATCGAGTCATTGAATACGAAGGTCCGATTGCTGACTCGAGTGGCGTCTCGGGTTCCCGGCGCCGGAGGCATTGATCGCGTTGGCGCTGACTCAACCTCGGAGGTCACAACCCCGCCCGCCTGGGCGGTGGTTGACCCACGGATATGTTGGGAAAGCCACATTCTCTGACACAGTATGGGCCAGGCGCAGCCTGGCCCATACTCAGCGGACACACCCGGGAATTCCTCCGTGCTTCAGAGAACTGCCGGGCCAGCGCGAATGACAACGAAGCCTCTGTCAGAGCTGAGAGCTGCCGGTGAAGCGGGAGTATGTACCCTCTGCCAGCGGCTCAATCCATGTGTTTCCGGGTCAGCGATCCGGTGTCAGCCTCAGCCCCGGTCTTAGCCCCGGTCTCAGCCTCGGTCTCGCGGATCACACGTTGGACGTCTTCATGGGTTTGCGCGTCTCCGTTGCTGATCGCCTCCACGACCTTCTCGTGCTGATGCTCTGTGACGACGGGGACTTCCTCACCGTTGCAGTCGACGATCTTCCCGTCCTTGACGGTGTCGCCCTCGGCAAGAAGCGCTTCATGGTTGATAAGGCGCTCAAGCTCGTTCTTGCGGATGACTCGACCGGTGCCCGCGACGAACACCGAGCGATCGGTGCGATCCTTGCCTTTGACACCGATGTGATTGAAGACCAGGTTGAGCAGCACAGCCATGAGTGTGGCCGAGGAGATTCCCGAGTGGAGGATAATGCCGACCCATGATGGGAAGTCATTGTAGAAGTCTGGTTCGACGATCGGGATGATGCCGAATGCCAGGGCCACTGCGACGAGGATCATGTTGAGGTTGCCCTCATATTCGACCTTGGACAGGGTGCGGATGCCCGAGGCTGCGACGGTGCCGAAGAGGACGATGCCCGCACCGCCGAGAACAGGGGAGGGAATCGCGGCGACGACTCCACCCATGACGGGCAGCAGCCCAAGTGCGACGAGGATGGCGCCACCGGCGGTGACGACGTAACGGGATTTGACTCCGGTGATCGCTACGAGCCCGACGTTCTGGGCGAAGGCTGACTGGGTGAAGGAGTTGAAGATCGGTGACACTGCCGATGAGAGCATGTCCGCGCGCAGGCCGGAGGCGATCCGCTTGGAATCGACCTTGGAGTCGACGATCTCACCTACGGCAATGATGTCTGCGGTGGTCTCTGCGAAGATGACGATGGTGACGATGAACATCGAGACGATCGCTGGCACAGAGAAGGTGGGCAGACCGAAGGCGAAGGGCTGTGGGAACGCGAAGAAGCCGTTGTCGAGGACGTTCGAGAAGTCCACCCAGCCGAAGATGGCACAGATGATTGTTCCCAGGACGATCGCCAAGAGGATCGAGAGACGGGAGATCGCTGCCACTGGGATTCGGCTGAGGACGAGGACGATGGCGAGGGTGCCGACGGCAATAAGGATATTGCGGACACTGCCATAGTCGGCTGCATCGGCGTTTCCGCCCATCGCCCATCCGGCGGCGACCGGCATGAGGGACAGTCCGATCGTCGTGATGACCGTACCCGTGACGACTGGTGGGAAGAATTTCACGATGAGGGCGAAGGCTGGTGCGACGAGGAGGCCGATGACCGAGGAGACGAGGACGGCACCGAATACTTCCGGGAGTCCATCACCTCCGGCGAGGATCGACGTCATGGTGGCGACGCCGGCGAAGGACACGCCTTGGACCAGCGGCAGCTTCGAGCCGAAGAAGGGGACGCCGAATGACTGCAGGATGGTGGCCAGTCCGCCCATAAAGAGACATGATGCGATGAGCACGCTGATTCCGCTGCCGTCGAGGCCGGCGGCCCTGCCGATGATGAGGGGGACGGCGATGATGCCGCCGTACATGGTCAGAATGTGCTGAAGGCCGTATGCGAACGAGGTGCCGACTGGGAGTTTCTCGTCCTCTGGGCGGGTCGTGTCCGGCTGGCGCTCCTGTGCGCCTCGATTCTGGGGTGATTGCTGTGATACCGACATTTATCTCTCCGTTGAGTATTTTCCTGAGGTAGAACCTCGAGCCTCGTGCCCGGATGGTCGCCTGCAGGCGTTGGATCGGTTTCAATACTTCCACAATGTGGAAGTATATTTCCTTATAGTAAAATGCTAGGTGAAAGTCGTAAGAGTAGCAACTCCGCTTCGTGATCTTGCGCACATCTTGAATTCGCTTTTCTCCCGGTGTCTATTTCGGGGCAGCAGGATGCGCACGTGAGGTGCGTCACCCACGTAACGTCGGTACAAGCATGCATCGGCGCTTCTCCCCGTCGGCTTCCTCGGGTTCTTCCGAACAGGGATCCAAGTCTTCTGCCGCGTCGTCGAGGGTCGACTTCATCTTGTCAATGTGACCCTGGAGCTTGCTGCTCAACTGGTCAACAACTTCAGCTGCCATCGCTTTGGCTATATTTCTGCCGGAGTCAGGCAGCCAGTGATCTTATCTTGGAGGCTGTTGAGCTCAGGAGACGAATCCGCAAGCTCTCTGAGACCGCCAGCCAGCTTGTCACGGTTGCTCACCGCCGTTGACCCAGCTACGGCAGAAGCAATTGTCAGCGCTAACCCCAACTTCTTTGCTCTGTCCAGCATGTAGCCGCCGAGTATCAAGCTTGTGAGTCTCATCTTGCCCTTCACCGGATGCCTCCCATTATGTGCGCATACGCACAACTGTGATCGGGCCCTTGACCAAGGTGGGTCGACGTCGAAACGCCGCTTCGTTCGGAAAACGAGCACACCGTACCGCGGCAATGTTCGTGCAGAAAGTCTTTATCCGATGTGACGAAGGGGTTTCGAAAATGTCTCTGCCCGTCGCCCGCGGTGGCCGCAGATTCCTGACTGCGTCTGCCGCCTCCTGACATGTCGCGGAAAGCGAGAGCAACCTGCCCTCCTACTTAATGGTCGCTCCTTTCACCCCTGATCCGTCCAGGGGGTTCAGGGGTGACCCAGGAGGGCTTACGGATGTCCACTTAGAGCGTTATGGTGGTCATCTACTCCGGGATCCGGAGAGATTGGAGCAAGTTCATGGCAAAAACAGTCAATGTTCCCGAACCCCACGGATCAGAGAAGACGCAGAGAGAAAACGCTGAACAGGGTTTCGTCGCTCCCGCTGATCTGACAAAGAATCTGCAGAGTGTGCTGGTCGATTTCATCGCCCTGAGCCTTACCGCCAAACAAGCGCACTGGAATATCGTCGGCCCGAACTTCCGCGATCTCCATCTCAATCTCGACGAGGTGGTGAGCATCGCCCGCGCCGGGAGCGACACCATGGCCGAGAGAATGCGTGCTCTCCACGCTTCGCCTGACGGTCGGCCGGCTGTCGTAGCCGAGCAGACGCGTCTGCCCCAATTCCCCGAGGGTGAGATCACCACCCATGACGCCATCGACCACATGGTTAAGACCGTTGAGACGACGGTCGCAACGATGAGAAATTGTCACGATGAGGTCGACTCGACCGACCCGACGACAGCGGACCTCTTCCATGAGTACATGGCGCAACTCGAGCAGCAAGCATGGTTCATCAGTGCTGAGACTCGTACACCACAATAGGCCGGTAGTTTGAACTGGCTAGGCTCTCAGCCCCATCTGCTCACCCAGCAGGTGGGGCTTCTCAACGTTCGGGCACCACTCTCTCCCGACAACCGCGTCAGGAAAGAGCAGCAGTGTCGATGAGATGTTCGGCAATCGCCAGCGCCGAGGTGGCCCCGGGCGAGGGTGCATTCCGGACGAACATGGTGGCTCCCGCACGATCAATGACGAAGTCATCGACCAGGGTTCCGTCCCGGTTCATCGCCTGAGCTCGAATTCCACGGGTGGCTCGGTGACCGTCGGCTCCGTCGAGTGCGGGGACGTAGCGGGCCGCCTCGGCGACGAACTTCTCAATCGAAAGCACACCTGCGATCTCACGGGCGGCCGTGGCCATGTTGCCGGCAGCGAATCTCCAGAATCCTGAGTCGGTCGCTACGGCTAGGGAGTCGGGCACATTGAGGCCGAGCCCCGTGTAGCCTTCCCGGGAGAAAGAGAGGAAAGCGTTGGGTCCGATCATCAGTCCGCCGTCGATGCGGCGGGTCACGTGAACGCCGAGGAATGGGTACTTCGGGTCGGGGACCGGGGAGATGAGGCCGTTGACGACATCATTGAAACGCGGCTCGAGGATGAAGTACTGGCCGAAGAATGGCACCACGGACGGATTCCTGTCCTCGCCCGAACGTGCGGCCAGTCGGTCCGCTTGCAGTCCAGCGCAAGCGATGACCTGGTCATACTCCTGTGAGTCGACGTTCGCATGGACGATCGCGGTATTGCCCGCGACACCATTTCGCTGCTCGACTTTCTTCACTGCCGTGGAGAACCGAACTCGGCCACCGCTTTTACGGAAGTCGGCGACGAGAGCCTCAGTCAGACTTCGGTAGTCGATGATGCCGGTGTGAGGTGAGTGCAGCGCTGCCACACCTTGAGCGTTCGGTTCTACCTGGGCCAGACCGTCTCGATTGAGCAGTTCAACGTCAGGGACTCCGTTCGCCCGCGCCCGATCGTGGATTCCGCCCAGGCGCTTTACTTCGACGTCACTGGTCGCGACGACGACCTTTCCGCATTCTTCGAAGGCGACGTTGTATTCATGGGCGAAGTCGCGCAGCAGAGAGACACCTCGCCGGCAGAGCCGAGCCTTGAGACTTCCGGGCTCGTAATAAAGACCGGCATGAACGACTCCAGAATTGTGGCCAGTCTGGTGCGCAGCGGGATGGTTCTCCTTCTCATACAGAGTGACGTCGGCACCCTCGTATCTACGTACCAGCCCACGAGCTACGGCGGAGCCGATGATTCCCGCGCCGATCACGGCGAAACGCTTCTTCACGCTCACACTTCAACCTCTTCGTCTGCTGTTGCGGCTACTGTGACCCTATTTCGGCCATGCGCACTGAGCAATCAGTCGGCTACCAGCGTTCTGTCAGCCGGCGGCGGTCCTACTCGGTCAAGAAATGGCCGCATTTCGTAGAGGTGCATCGCAGTCCGGTGTCGATCACAACAAGTTCGACATGATCGAAATACTTCGTTGCCCATCTTTAGTTACCACACAATGACCGCGATCCTCTGTTTTCACGAGAATTAGCACTTGCCGATATCCCTGCCAGGAGGGAATCACCCGCAGCTACTCCATCTGCAACCTAGCGCGTCTGACCTGGAGCAATATGATCTTTAAGCGACACCAAGAGCACCCGCCCCCGAACGCCCATCTCCCCAAAGCTGGATGTCGGCTCGGACAGGAGACATTCTGGACTACAGAAACACCGCGATCTCTCAACAAGCTACCATTCCGTAAGTATAACGAGATTGTAACTTTACTAGTACTTTCGTGATTACTTTTTCGTTACTCCGTAGTGTTGTGAGGGATCTGCCAGGAGACTGCCTGTTTCCATCCAGCGGATGTTCAAGTTCCGAACGAGTGGAGAACCATGAAGATGCTCCGAGGCCGGCGCACGACCGGTCGCAAAATAGCTGTGGGCAGCGTTGCTGCCGCCACAGCGATAGGGCTCACCCTGATGACAACGTCACCGGGTGCTGCCGAAGAACAGAACCCCAACGAAGACGCCGAGGCCTATGGCCAGCTCATCGACGCCTCACTGCTCAGCGCTGAAGCCGTCGAAGCGCTGTCTGCATACAGCAGCTCACCTTCGAGTGAAGAGGCGGATTCCACGCCTCTCAACCTCGAATTGCTGCAGACGCTCGGCGTTGAACTGCCCGGATTGGGAATCCCCCTGATCGGCGAAGAAGGCGGAGACGGCCTGCTGGATCTCGGCAATGCCGGAGCCCTCAACTCCTACGGCCATGCCCCGGCATACAACGAGGCCAAGGCCAGT
Organism: Brevibacterium sp. 239c; assembly: GCF_900169365.1. Classification (GTDB taxonomy): domain Bacteria; phylum Actinomycetota; class Actinomycetes; order Actinomycetales; family Brevibacteriaceae; genus Brevibacterium. Next base: position 14,347 of record NZ_FXZH01000034.1, on the reverse strand, counting down.
GCGGGCGCCGTCGGCTCTGACGGCGCTCTCAACCTTGACGACATCAACAACGGTGAGTTCGGCAATGCAAAGGTTGATCTCACAGGTGTGCTTGGTCAGCTCGGACTCGACGGCATCACCGACCAGATCGTCGATGAACTCAGCCTCGAACTCGGAGCGATCGCTTCGACGGCTGACACCGACGGTGAAACAGACAACTCCGAATACGTTGTTGCCGACGGCATTCTGACAGTCTCCAGCCCAGCTGTAGGCGATATCTCCGGCGCACTCGACACCCTCGTCGATGGAACGGGGAAGACACTCGAAGATGTCATCGGCGACGAAGGTCTAGTCAGCGCCCTGGCCAGCGTTGGAGTCAATGACCTCAACGTGCTTGGTCTCGCCGAACTGAATGTGGGCGGCGACGATACCAAGGTGAGCGTTCAGGTTCGCGATGCGCTGAATAGTGTCGTCGAGAACGTCATTAACGAGAAGCTGGAGGACAAGTCCGGCATCGTCTCGATCGATCTCGCCAACGGCGACGTCCAGATCGATCTGGCTAAGGTCGTCGAGGGCGGAAACGGTGAAGACCTCAACGGACTCGACCCGAACACTCAGGTCCTGACCTCCGACACCATTTCTAAGATCACGACTGCAGTTGCCGATGCTCTGGGAGAATTGACCGGTAAGGTCACGGAAACTCTGACCGATGCGCTCAATGAAGTTCACCTCGTTATTGAGCTGCCAGCATCAATCAAGTTGCTAAGCGGTCTCGTCCCGGGAGTCAACGGAAAGATCACAGTTGATGCGACACTGGGTCAACTTGCGGGAACGGATTCGTCCGACCCTACGATCAAAACCGACTTGTCGGTCCTTGGAGTCAATGCCGGCGCAATCCTCAATGCGGTGACTGAGCCACTCATTACCTCGCTCCTCAGCGTAACCGAACCGCTCATCGGCGGAATCCTCACGGCAACCGTCGACGAACTCTCGGGCGCCGTCACCGGAATCGTCGATCCTCTGCTGGACAGCCTCGACCCTGTCTTCAACGCGCTCAACCAGGTCGTCGATCTGACGATCAACGAGCAGCCGACGCTGAAGGATCCTGCTCAGGAGAGCCAGGTCAAGGGCAACAACGGTCCCGGCTTCACTGTCAACGCAGTCAGCCTGGAACTACTCCCGGCTGCTAATGCGATCGACATCAATCTGGCCTCTTCCTCGGTCCGCGCCACCGACGAGGCGCCTGAAGAACCAGGCGACGACGATGCGAACACCAATGCAGCAGCATCCGCCGCTGCTTCGGCAGACGCAGATGACGATTCCAACCCAGCCGCACAGGCCGCCTCAGAGGCCGCAGCCAACGACGACGCAACCGCGACGACGTCGGCAGCAGCCGAGGCGAATGCTGAAGCAGCCGCAGAAGCTGCAGCGACCGAAGACGCGTCTTCGGAAGCGTCCGCTGATTCGACGTCGGATGAGAATGCCTCATCGACAGCTGCGTCACAGGCGGCAGCACAGGCTGACAACACCGACGACACGAATGCAGAAGCATCCGCTGCCGCCGATGCTGATCCAGCTGCGGCCTCTGAAGCAGCCTCGACAGCTGACTCCTCGAACGAGGCTTCAGCTGAAGCAGCAGCAAGTGCCGACGCAGCGGCAGATCCTGACGCCGCAGCAGACCCAGATGCAGCAGCCGACCCGGACGCAGCAGCAGATCCAGATGCAGCTGCAGATCCAGACGCTGCAGCCGACCCGGACGCAGCTGCAGATCCGGATGCAGCAGCTGCAGACGATGCTGATGCGAATGTGAATGCTGCCGCTTCGGCCTCGGCTTCTGCCGACGCTGACGACAACAACAATGCCGTCGCACAGGCAGCCGCTCAGGCAGCAGCTGACGAAGATGCAAACAACACCGCATCGGCAGCAGCTGACGAAAACGCTGAAGCAGCCGCAGAATCCGCCGCCAACGAAGAAGCCTCCTCGGAGACTTCGACCGACGCGACCACGGAAACCAACGCTTCGGCACAGCAGGCCGCCAACGCAGCCGCCAACGCGGACAACTCGGACTCCACCAACGCTGACACCTCAGCTGCGGCGGATGCCAACCCGGCCGCATCCGCAAGCGTTGCAGCGACAGCAGATTCGTCCAGCGAAGCATCGGCCTCGGCTGCTGCGAATGCTGACGACTCGACAGTCGCAGACGCCAGCGATGACACGACCGCCGATGTGAACGCCTCGGCATCCGCTTCTGCCTCTGCTTCTGCAGATGACGATGGTGACCCATCAGCACAGGCAGCCGCACAGGCCGCAGCTGACGAAGATGCAAACAACACCGCATCGGCAGCAGCTGACGAAAACGCTGAAGCAGCCGCAGAATCCGCCGCCAACGAAGAAGCCTCCTCGGAAGCCTCGACCGACGCGACCAAGGAAACCAACGCTTCGGCACAGGCGGCAGCCACCGCCGCAGCCGATGCAACCGATGAGGATTCTGCTAACGCTGACACCACCGCAGCCGCTGACGCCGATCCGGCAGCAGCAGCTTCGGCCGCAGCCAATGCTGACTCTTCAGCAGAAGCCTCGGCAGCAGCAGGAGCCAACGCTGACGCTGACCCTGAAGGTGCGGCATCGGCAAATGCTGATGGTGCAGAAGCCAATGCTTCATCGGACGACGATGCTGACAAGGCATCCGCTTCGGCGGATTCCGATCAGGCAGCCTCGGCCAGTGCCGGTGCGAGCACGAACGCCTCGGGCAGCAGCAACGGTGGAGACCTCCCACGGACAGGCGCCGACGGCGCTCTGACCATGGTCGGCTTCGCAGCGCTGCTCATCGCAGGTGGCGCAGCAGCAGTCTTCGCGACTCGCCGCTACCGTGCCTCGGCAGGTATGCACTGATACACAGGAGACTCAGCCACTGAGCTGAGCGTCTGAACGGCGGGGTCGGAGCGAAAGCTCCGGCCCCGCCGTTTTCCATTCATCTCGGACCTGCCACTGGTCCTCGCCACCGATAGCAACGGGTGAGATATGTTCCCAGCCTGAACGCGCAGGCATTACTCGCTGGTAATTACCGACACGCGCCTTGTGACAATTTCTTCATATTACGAACCGCGACAGCCCCTTTTGCCTCACGCCTGCGACTTCGTGCGTCCACTTTGACTCTCGCATGTTGAGATGGAAGGCCCCCTGTGCCTACAGGGCCAGGCGGAGCCACTTCACTGGATCGCCCGGCCACGACGGTGCCAGCACAGGACATCACAGCCACCGAGGCTCACGGACGGTTCGCTTTTTGTTCATTTTGTTCACCATCGACCGAGGTCAGGAAGCCCGTGTTACATTTCCGTTATATTTCACATTACTTTTCCATTATTCTCCAATGATCTTGTAGGGTGAAGTTCGTTCGGCCGGAAATCATCATGGCACCTTGTACGCAATTACCGTCGGCCGATCCTCACAAATGGAAGTGGAGAAGTATGAAGAAGCTCCGTAACGGGCAGCCGCCCGTACGTAAGGTTGCGGTCGGTGGCGTAGCCGCAGCCACCGCACTGGGTCTCACGGTTATGGTCACAGCGCCCGGCGCCGCAGCCATCAAGCAGGATCCGAACGAAGATGCTGAGGCTCTGGGCCAGCTGGTCCAGTCGGACATCCTCGACGAGCAGCTCGTCGATGCCGCTGGCGCATACAGCAGCTTCCCCAGTAACCCGAAGGAAGCCAAAACTCCCCTCAATGCTGAAGCACTGAACGCCATTGATCTGGATCTGGGCGACGGAGTCTCACTGCCAGTCATCAGCCAGCCCGGCGGCGAAGGCCTCCTCAAGCTCGGCGAGGCAGGAGCGCTCAACGCCTACGGCAATGCGCCGTCCGCTGACAGTGCCAAGGCCAGTGCCGGCGCAGTCGGCAAGGATGGCGCCCTCAACCTCGACGACGTCAACAACGGCGACTACGGCAACGCCGAGGTCGACCTCACTCAGGTGCTGGGCCAGGCTGGCCTCGACGGAGTCACCGACAGCATCGTTGACGAGCTCTCGCTGTCCCTGGGCGCAGTAGCGTCCACGGCGGAGGCAAACGGCTCCGAGGATCCCTCCTCGGAATACGTCGTGGCCGATGGCGTCATGACCGTCTCCAGCCCAGCAGTTGGCGGACTCTCCGACTCCCTCAACAAGATCGTCGACGGAGCCGGCGGCACTCTCGAAGACGCCATCGCCAAGGAAGGCCTCGCCGACAAACTGGGCAAGGCCGGCATCGACCTCAACACAGGCGTCGCCGACATCAGCCTCGGCGGCGAAGACACCACCGTCAACATCGAAACCAAGGACGCTCTCAACGGCGTCGTTGAGAACCTCGTCAACAAGAAGCTCGAAGACGAGGCTGGAATCGTCTCGATCGACCTCAAGAGCGGCGACATCAAGATCGACCTCGCCAAGGTGGTCAAGGGTGAAAACGGTGAGGACCTCAACGGCCTCGATCCCAACACTCAGGTGCTGACCTCCGAGACCATCGGAAAGATCACCGACGCCGTTGCCGATGCCCTCGGCGCACTCTCCGGCAAGTTCAACGACACCGTCAAGGACGCGCTCAACGACGTCCGTGTGGAGGTCTCCCTGCCGGCCAAGGCCACAGCAGCGGGTATCCCCGCAGCCGATGGCAAGGTCGACATCGACACGACCCTCGGACAGCTCGCCGGCAGCGGCGAAGGCGACCCGAAGATCACAACAGACCTCAAGCTCGCCGGAATCGACATCGGCACCCTGCTCAATGCGATCACCGATCCACTGCTGAAGCAGCTCCTGGCTGTCACCGAACCGATCATCGGCGGAGTCCTCGACTCCACAGCCGACTCGGTCTCCGGCGGACTCACCGACATCGTCGACCCGATCCTCTCCGGTCTCGACCCTGTCTTCGAGGGCCTCAACAAGATCGTCGACCTGACGATCAATGAGCAGCCCACGAAGCGCGATCCAGCCGAAGACAGCAACGTCAAGGGCGCTGAAGAGGACGGCTTCACCGTCAACGCCGTCAGCCTCGAACTGCTGCCAGGCGCAGCTGCACCCGCCGCAGGTGCACCAGCACCCCAGGCTGCAGGAGCACTTGCTGACATCAACCTGGCTTCCTCCTCGGTCCGCGCGACAGATGCCGATGAGGCACCAGCCGATGATGCAGACGCTGATGACTCCGCTTCCGCCGATGATTCGGATTCGGCTGACGCAGACGACTCCGCTTCGACCACGGCCGACGCAGATGACTCGGCAGCTGCCACCGCAGATGCTGATGACTCGGCTGCTGCCAACACTGATGTGAACGCTTCGGCGGACGCAGATGATTCGGCTTCGGCAACAAACGATGCCAACGCCTCGGCGACGGCGGATGCAGACAACTCGGCTGCTGCCACAGCAGACGCGGATGACTCCGCAGCTGCCACGGATGACGCCAATGCTGCTGCTGACAACAACGACGAGGCCAACGCCTCGGCGAATGCTGCCAACAACGCGAATGCCAACAATGATGCCAACGCCAGCAACGATGCAAACTCATCGGCTGCTGCTGACGGCAGCGATCTGCCCCGCACCGGTGCCAACGGCACCATGGCAATGGGTGGGCTCGCCGCTCTGCTCATCGCCGGTGGTGGAGTCGCGATCTACCTGACGCGCCGTCACCGTGCAGGCCTCTGAGACCTAGTCTCGTGACCGTCTGAACGGTTGTAACCGCTCGAAAGGCGGGGCCGGAGTCCTCAACTCCGACCCCGCCTTTCGTCTGTCTGAAAGCTGGGATCGGCCCTCAGAGCATCTGCCCTCACGCAGACACAGCCTTACGTGCTTACAGCCCGCGTCCAGCCTCCCACGGCTCGTCCGAGGAACCGGTGATCAAGGCATTGACGGACATGGCCTGCGCATCGGTGAAGGAAGCAATGTAGTCCACGACCGCACGCGCCCGTCCCAGCCGGATGATCGCGGTGGCACCTTCCTCACCGAGGCTGTCCGGGTCCCTGTCGTAGAGCTCCTGGTATTCCTGTGTGGCCGCCTCCACGGAATCGAGCAGGCGCCGCGGAATCCGGGTCGCCTCGTCGGGATCGCGCAGCCATTCGTGGAACCCTTCGACCAGGGATGCGATGATCCGGGTCTGCCCACGCTGGTAGACGGCCAAGTCGGAGCGTTCAAGAACGAACCTCGAATGAACAAACTTCAGCACCACCACGTCATGCCAGGTGGCATCGGACAGGCGCACATGCCCACTGCGCACATGCGGTTGGGAATCGACGACGATGGAGGCCTTGAGCCGGTCGATCCACCTGCGCGTGAAGGCGGTGACAGCCCGATCAGCTTCAAGTCCCCCGTCATAGGGAACAGCCAGCAAGCCCTCGACCAGATCCCGGTTGATGCGCTGGACGGACTGCCGGAACGCGTCCTCGTCGGCAATCCACGGGTCCTTGGCCTGAATGTGGCGCCACATCGACTCCAGAGCGTGGCCTGGCCGGCGCCGATCCAACTCCGTGTCGTGAAGTGCGCCGAGCTCGCGACAGTCGCTGAGCCACCGGCTCAACTCCGCCGACACACTCGTGTACTGAAGAACGTTGGAGCGGTAGAAATCGTCAAGATCATGCACCGCGTAGGCCACGTCATCGGCGACATCCATCACCGCACACTCAAGCGTCTGCTGATGCGCCACGATCCGCGGGAATGCAGACAGCGCATCGTGCATCTCCGCGATCTCGGGCATGTACGCGGAGAACTTCATCGCTCCCTGCGAGGTTTCATCACCGACACCTCGGGGCATCTCGGCTGAACTCAGTCTCTGCTGCGTCGTCCAGTCGCTGCGCGCCCACGGGTATTTCAGCACCGCGGCCTTGACCGCCCGGGTGAGGTTGAGCCCACGTGCCGTGGCATCACAGCTGTCGAGCGCGGTGAGGATGCGGAAGGTCTGGGCATTGCCCTCGAACCCATCGGGCAGGTGCAGCACCGTGCGTGCCACCCGGTCGAGTTCCTTCTCGCCGAGGTGGCCGAACGGAGGGTGGCCCAGATCGTGGGCTGCGGCGGCAGCCTGAACCACCACCGGATCGCACCCACCCAACTCGGACAGCAGCGAGCGGGTACGCTCATCGGAGTTGTTCAAGGTGATGGCGATCGACCTGGCCACGGCCGAGACCTTGAGCGAATGGGTCAGCCGGTTGTGGATGACCGTGCCCGAACCGGCCTGCGGGATGACCTGGGTGACGGCGGCCAGCCGTGAGAAGAAGGGAGAGAATCGGATCCGTTCGATATCGACACGGAACTCGTCCTCGCCAGGTTGACCCGCCTCGGCGACGTCACGGGTCCGTCCACCGTCGTTGTGAAGTTTCAATCTCTCCGTCATGATGGCCCCCAGCCTACAGAATCGCGAACCCGACGCGGTGAAGCAGAACACGAACGTGTTCATCGAAATGGTCATCACCACCCAGGAAGCTGACCGTCAGGCGGCCGCGGGCCTCGGCGTGGCCAAGCGAACCCTTGACGACGGCACGGAAGAGAAGGTGCTATGGATCCCGAACGGTCTGGCCGTGTCCAAACCGGAGCTGTGCTACTGGCTCGAACAGGAGCACAAAACACGCACCACCGTGTGAATTTCAGTCCTCGCGTTTGAAGGTGTTTCGCCCAGTGATCGCCAGCCAGATTCCCAGCACGGTCATGACCACGCTGGCGACGGCCATGACAACGTCGCCCACATTGGTGATGCCCTCGCTGCCCAGCACCGAGGCGACGGCGAACACCCCGGCGAGACCGAAGACGGCGAGCGCCACACCGGCAATTCTCAGCGTCCGTTGGCTGCGTCCGAACAGAAGGAAGAGCAGATAGGCGCCGAGGAGGCCCAACGACCCGACGCCGGCGAAGGCTTTGAAGCTCTCTTTGCCAGGGTCGTCATCGGCAGTGACCAGGCAGAAGATTCCGAGCCCGCCTAGGAAGAGCACCGGCAGGCCAATGGTGAGGATGAAACTCTCGACGCTGGCGACGAAGGTGTGCAAGGGGTCACGGTCCTCGGTGATGCTCACGGCCTCGGACTCAAGCGCCTTCAGATACCTTTTGAGCCTACGTTCGTGTCGAACGTGGACGACGATCGTGAAGATCGGCCACGCGATGAACAGGAACGCTCCGAGCATGCCCACGGCCAGAGCGAGACCGGGCAGATTGTCGAGCAACATTCCGCAGAGGATGAAGAGAATTGCCCCGGGGAAGAACATGCAGACGATCTGGCCTTTGAACGTCACCCGGGCACCACGATCCTCTCATCCCCGCGGGCCTCGGCTAAGTGACCCTCAGCCGACCGACCTTGGACAATAATAGCGGCTGACCGGGGCCGATGTTCGCCCCGAAAAGCCTTGAGACTTGCATCACAGTGGCGTAGCGTCATGAGCATAGTAGGAGGTGAGTTCAGTGACTGGAGTCAACGAAGATTTCTATCAGCCCGGCACGCACCCGGGCGACATCATCGACGTCTGGGATGAAGAGGCCGGTGAGATGGTCAAGCACATGATCATCCTCGACGAATTCGGAAACGGCACAAAGACCCGTCCCCTCTACGACGACGAGAAAGAGGAAGCAGCGGAGTAACCGCCCCTCACCACCAGGCGCGAACAGTCTCGGTGGGACCGTCCACCTCGGTGAAGCCCGCGTCGACGACGCTCACGGGCCGATGGTCCGTTGCCCACTCGGCCTTCGTCGGAGTCACCACGCGCAGGCTGAAACCGGATGCTCGCCAACGATCGAGAACCTCAGCGGGCATCTGCTCGTAAGCCAACTGTGTCCCATGTCCGCACTGAGCTGCAGCCTTCCCCGTCGTCAGCGTCACCAGTGGTGAGAGCTCGACCGTCACGACCGCCTCGGCGGCGGGGATAGAGGTGTGACCTTCGTCGGGGAACTCGGTGCCACCCACCTGAAGCTTCTTCAGCTCCTTCGGCAACGGTTCGACCGGCCCGGGTGGGAAAACGAGGGCTTCGGCTGGCCCGAAATCGTCTGTGCCTCCAAAGGTCACGTCCACGCACCCCATGGCTCGTGCGTCCTCGAGCTTCTGCCCATCACCTCGGCGGACGACCTTGCGGATCGCCCCGTCACGCCAGTATTCGACTGCTTCATACCACTGCCCTTCAGGCTGTGAACGCGGATCGTCGAGGAAGGTCACGACGGCTCGGGCAGCGGTTTCGAGGACATCGATGTGGCGGGCGATGTTCGCCTTCGAACGCCGGACCACGATCGGCAGGGACCACGGAACCTCATGGTCGGATTCGTGTCTGCGCATGTGCTCGGTCATGTACTCGCTCCCTACCGTTTTGAGGGCTCTCGTTTAGGCACCTGATTTACTCAACGTCGTTGCCGCTCGGATATTCCGGCTCCTGGAACTCACAGTAGAGTGATGGGCAAAACCAAACGACACCGTTTGGTAACTTCATACTATGGACTACTCGTTGAAGAGTCAGTGTATTCGCCTCATCCGAGCGTACGGAGAGCCGTTTCTCGAGTATATTTTCGCTCTGGACGGTGCGGGTATCACACCTGAGTTGCTAGGCGAGCAGGAAACATTCGTCCTCGACGAGTTGCAAGCTGTGGCATCTAAGCCTTCTTACGACGGCACGTTTGAAATTGAAGTTTCGTTAAATGCAATGCTTCATTTTTTGCCAACCAGCGACTCACATCTCGGCCGGGCTCTCCAACTTCGTCGCGCAGCAAATGGCGAAAGTCCGAAGGTTCCATCAACTGATGATATGTTCCTCCAACAACTCTTTTCCTACGCAGCCATGTGCTGGCCAGGAGTCATGCTCCTACGGGGCTGGAATGATGCTTTCCATCGGTTCGGCATTTCTCAAGGACTCCAAACCGGGTCCATGACCACAGTAGATGCCGCCGCTCGCGCACTGCTTGCTGACCCATCCCTCTCCACATTGTTCCCAGACCCTCGACCAGAAAATTTGAAGTTTGCGCCTTCAACAGTCTCTTGCGATTGGGCCCTTTCTATTGACCCTGGAGGCTCGGTTTCAGCCTTTGTCGGCGGTGTGATCGATCAAATGTTGATGGTCTCAGCAGTGAGACTGGAGAATTCACAACTGGCATGGACGTTTGAGAATTTCTGGATTGAGTTGAAGACAACGGTAGATGCATATCGAGACCTTGCTAAGGGCTTTGAAGCCAATTTCCCCGTGATTGTCGGACTTGGCGGGCTGCGGACCCCAGAGCTTAGTTCGATGGAATTTGAAGGAGGACACACGATTCGCAAGGTCTCCGCTGTTGATACGCATCTCTTGGGGCGTTTTGGTCTTGGCTCGCATGCGGTCACTCTCGAACTTCCAACGAAGCTTATTGCCAGAGAGTTCGTTCCCCATGAAGAACGGTCTGAACGCCATGGTTTTCGGGATGCGTCGAAAGAAGTGGAAAACGAACTCAACTCCATTCGGTTGGCACTCTTGATGGGCACCAAGAATGACCGCCGCATACCGACTACCCGATATTTCACGAGATACCTCGGCCCACGTGCCCCAGGATCTGCGGAAATATGGAGCACTTCTAACCTCGAACAGTTCCAGCAAAACAATGAACTCATCGTCTCGCAGGCCGACCTCAAAGAGATTCGTGATCGCCACAGAGTTCTATGCCAACCGTTCGCAGAGATTCTTCACGCAGACAGACCAGTTAGGCGGCTGCTCCAAGCAGCAGGAAATCGCAGCCACCCGGAAGATTCTCTAGTCGACGCATTTGTGGCAATTGAAGGGCTCCTGAACCCCGGAAGCAACGAACAAAATCTTGCCGAGAAACTCGAGTCAGCCATTGCAGTCTTACTGCAACCGAACAACCCGGAAATAAGAGAGCAGGTCGTTAAACTTGTAGGGGAGCTATACGATTTCCGCAGCAAGATTGTTCATGGCAACCGGAGGGCGCCAGACAACCTCCGACACCAGGCTGATCAATCGGTACTGCTTGCTACCCAGGTTCTTAATGCACTCTGTCTTCCAGAAAATCAATGTCTCCGCTTAATGAAGCCTTCTGGACGAAACAAGGCACTCCTGAATCGCATCTCAGCAACAAAACAATCGCCGACAGAAAAGTAGTCATCCCACCTCACCTCCCGGCGAGCGCTTGCAGCAGATCCTTGGCCCGCCGGTCGACGTTCTCCGTGAGCATCTCGTTGGTCAGGAATGAGAATCCGAGTCCTTCGTCGAGCCATGCCCCATGCAGGCTCCCACCGGCACCGGAGTGTCCCAAGGCCCGCTCGACGGGCCCATAGGTGCCGATCAGGTCTGTGAGTTCGTAGCCGAGACCGAAGTGCAGTGGCCGATCGTTGAGTACGTCGAGTCCCTCCGATCGGGTCTGCAGTGCGTTCTCCATGGCCTCGGGTGCAACGATTCCTCCGCCGAGGTGACCGGGCGTGACCAGCAATGAGTACAGTTTCGCCATCGCTGCGGCGGTGCCCATTCCACCCCCGGCCGAGATCTCCGCCGCATGGAAGGCCCGCGTGTTCATCGGTAGGGTTGGTGCCAGCAGTGAGGCATACATGCGGTCAATGACGGCACGGCGCTTGGGGTCGTTTTTGAGGTACGTCGAGATCGAGTAGCCAGATGCCTGGAAGATCGGGGCAACACGCTCCTCGTCCTCAGCGGGCAGGCCCAGGTGCAGGTCGAGGCCCAACGGTTGAGCGAGGTCCTCGTGCAGCCATTGGGCCACGCTGCGTCCGGTGGCGCGGAAGATGATCTCTGACATCAGGTACCCGTAAGTCACCGCATGGTAGGCGATCTTCGTCCCCGGCTCCCACAACGGAGATTGCTGCGCGAGGATGGCCGCCATTGCCCGGGAGTCGAGGAACGCCCACTGCGCATCGTCCTCGCGCGGCCTGCCATCGGCATCGAGTGAGGGGTCCGGGTCGACATAGGGCAGACCGACCGTGTGCGAGAGAACCTGGGCGATGGTCACCGCTTCCTTGCCCGCCGCCGCGAACTCGGGCCAATAGTGGGCAACGGGTGCCTCCACATCCAGGAGGCCCTCCCCTGCGGCTTTGGCCGCGATGGTCGCGACCAGTCCCTTGGTGCCGGAGAAGAACACCGCCAAAGTCCGTTCATCCCACACCCTCGCCGAGGTGTCTGTGTGCTTACCAGCTACACCGGCCCGAAGTTCGATGACCGGTTCGCCCGCGCGGAAGACGCTGAAGGCCATCCCACCATGGCACTGCGCGGCATGGTGCTCGAAGACTGTGATGAGGCGTTTACTGACGCTGGCGCCCAGGATCTCGTCCGCGTTGTGGCTGACCTGGGGCGAGGTGGTTATCGGCTGAGACTCCGTCATCGGGTGTTCCAGTGCTCCTAATCAGAGGCTGTGCCAGTGGCGTTGGTTCTCAACGGTACTGATATCTCAAGCAATCATCCGAAGTGAGCCGACTAGTGGACAGTCCGGGCGCTTCCCGCACCCGTTCGACCACACCACTGTCACGGCAAGACACTCCATGCTATTGTTCTCTTGTAACGTTCGTCACATAATGAATATATCTATTTCGCACATGACCGAGTTTAGACAATTTCAGATGAGTCAAAGGAGACCCAGATGAGCATTGCAAAAGACAGTTGGCCCGTGCCCAGATCCAGTGTCCGAAAGGTCATTATCTGCTGCTTCATTCCGATACTTGCTGAAGGCTACGATGTCGGAGTCTTGGGTGCCATCCTTCCGACTCTGGCCAACTACGGGCCTTGGGGGCTGTCGCCGCTTGAACTCGGGGCCTTAGGATCCTGGGCACTAGTAGGAATGTTGATTGGTGCAATGTGCATCGGCAGCCTGTCCGATCGTTACGGCAGGAAGCTCATGCTAGCTACATCAGTCGTACTCTTCGCGGGTGCCCAGATCGGAGTCGCACTCGCACCTACTCCCGAAGTCTTTGGGCTGTTCCGTTTGATCGGCGGCCTCGGCATGGGAGGGATCATCCCAGTTTGCGCCGCTCTCACCATTGAGTTCTCTCCCCCTGAAAGAAGATCATTCAATTACGGTCTCATGTACTCGGGATATTCACTAGGCATCCTTGCCTCTGGGTTGAGCGCGTTGCTGCTCATCGAACACTTCGGGTGGCGGGTCGTGGTCGCGGTGGGCGCAGTCCCCATTCTCATTCTTCCTCTGCTCCTCCGCGCAATCCCAGAGTCGCAATCATTTCTCCTTGCACGACGACGGGGTGCAGATGCCGAGGCCAATGCCAGTAGGTTGAAGATCGCTCCCTACCGAATTGAAGACTGGCAACCAGCGCCCAAGTCTGACGGCTCCAGCTATTCGGTGCTTGACTCGATCAAGGTCATGTTCTCTGGAAAATACGTAATTGGGACTATAGCTTTCTGGATAAGCCTGTTCTGCGGATTGCTTCTCGTGTACGGCCTCAACACCTGGCTGCCTTCGCTGATGCGATCTGCCGGCTACGACCTGGGCTCTTCGCTGACCTTCCTGATTGTCTTCTCCCTGGCCTCCGCCATCGGCGGGTTGGTGATCGGCGCGATTGGCGACAAGTGGGGAAAGAAGACCTGCCTTGTGGTGTTCTATCTGCTCGGCGCCTGTGGAATCTTGCTCCTCATGTTCCCCAACCACATCCTCGTCAACTACGCGTTCGTCTCTCTTGCAGGCGTCGGATCAATATCCACTTCCTTGGTTCTCACAGGATGGGTTGCAGATTACTATCCTTCTTATGCCCGTGGCACAGCCACCGGTTGGGCGCTGTCCTTTGCTCGAGTCGGCGCCATTGCTGGCCCATTGCTCGGAGGCTGGATTGGTTCCGCCCAACTTCCATTTCAATGGAACTTCATTATCTTCGCGGTCATTGGCGCGCTAGCAGCGCTCGGCGTGCTGGCCATACCTCAGCGCCCGAAGGAGTCAACGGCTCCAGCCCCGCACGAAGTGCTCGTGAGAGATTAAAGTTCAAAGACAACTAGCACCTGCCCTATGACATCGTGGACCTTTTCACTGCCGTCATGGAGTTCCTCACAATCAATAGACAAGTATCACCTGGGTCCTAGGACCCAGGTGATACTTTCCTCGAACAATCAAAGCAATCAACTTAATGCCAGCCATTGTGGGCATCTCTGTCACATTGGCGGCCTTAATACACCTTCGATTAAGACAAGGCACCAAAACCATCCACTCCGCACTATGGTGCACCTTCGAATTCACCAGGGAAATCTAGTCTCCTCATCGGTCATTCAATGTCTGGTGTCACGAGAAAAGTGCCCCAAACGAGTGCAGCCGGCACAGGTGAGCGATGATTGCTCTCCCCCTGCGTGTCAGGGTGAGTTGAGTCCACCGGTTCATAGCAAGTCCGCCTTCGCAGGGCGAGTTCAGGAACAACCACCATGAGTATCTCGACTCTGTCCACACCGTCAGCACCGATCGGGAATGAT
>NZ_FXZH01000033.1 GCF_900169365.1 Brevibacterium sp. 239c | reverse complement strand
ATCATTCCCGATCGGTGCTGACGGTGTGGACAGAGTCGAGATACTCATGGTGGTTGTTCCTGAACTCGCCCTGCGAAGGCGGACTTGCTATGAACCGGTGGACTCAACTCACCCTGACACGCAGGGGTCCGCGGGTCGTACGGTTGCCGGTCGGTTTGAAGTAGAAGTCTGGCTCCCTTGGAAGGAGGACTGATGGAGCGTCCAGGAACTCCGATCACCGTAGCTGTCGTTGATGACGACCCCTACGTGCGATCGGCTTTGACTGCTGTCCTGTCTGCGACAGACGGATTGTCTCTGGTGGGCTGTTTCAGCGATGGGCTGGAGGTCGTCGAATTCGGTCCCAGGGATGTCGACGTGGTTCTCATGGATATTCGAATGCCTCAGATGAACGGTATCCGAGCTACCGAGGAGCTCAAACGACACACCGAGTCACCAGCGGTCATCATGCTCACAACCTTTCATCTCGATGAGGAGGTCACTGAAGCTCTTCGCGTTGGAGCGACCGGTTATCTGATGAAGGACACGGCGCCCACCGAGCTGGTGGAAGCCATTCGCAAAGTCGCACGCGGACAGACGATTCTCTCGTCGTCTGTGACTCGGCAGCTGATCGATCTGGTGCGTTTCAATGCTGATCGGCGGCAAGTCGCTCGGCAGCGGCTTGAGACGTTGACGCCACGAGAGTTGGAAGTCGCCGTCGCGATCAGCACCGGACAAGCCAATTCTGAAATCTCTCGGGAACTGTACATCTCCGTCCCTACTGTCAAAGCCCAAGTCAGCAGCATCTTCACCAAGCTTGGTGTGACCAGCCGATTGCAGATAGCGCTCATCGTACGCGACGCTCAGGCAACGCAATGAGGAATTACTCGTGCGGATCCTCGAATCGCGTGGCCGACATACCTGCGGTTGGTCTTGAAAATCCTGAACAGTACCTGACTTCCGCCTTACAGGGGGATGGGTTCTTTCTGCTTCGAGCGGCAGACACGCTATCGTGGCGTCGTGCCCACACGAGATCACCGCCTAGACCGCGCCAAAGGCATCCTCATCTTCGCTGTCGTGCTCGGCCACCTGCTGGCCAGGACGCACCCATGGGAAGATGGCGTTCTCAGCGCGCCGATGTACCTCATCTATTCGTTCCACATGCCGGCATTCGTGTTCCTGGCCGGGATCACAGCGAAGTCGACGCGACTTCCCGAACGAGTACTGACCTTCTTCGTACTGCTGTTCACTGTACTGCCCCTGATGTGGGGGTTCATGTGGTTCGTCGGTCTCGAACCTGACTACAGCTTCCTGACACCGTTCTGGTACACATGGTTCCTGCTGTCGATGGCGTACTGGATGATCACCGTGCCGTTCATCGAGCGTTTCCCACGGACCGTTCTGGTCACCTCGGTGGTGGTGGGGCTCTTCGGCGGCATCCTGCCGATCCTCGATACGGAGCTCTCGGCGTCGCGGTCCATGATCTTCTGGCCCTTCTTCGTCGTCGGCAAGCTCTACGGCAAACAGATCCTCAACTGGGCGGGCAGTCTGCGCACCTGGCAGAAGCTGTTCTTCACCGCGGCGGCCCTTGGCTCTGTGGGCTACTTCTACCTCGACCAGGTCGACTACCACTGGTTCTACGGCAGCCTCAACTTCGCACATTTCAATGTCAGCGTCCCCGAAGGCGTCGGCCTCCGGCTCATCATCAACATCGGGTCCGTGCTTATGACGCTGATGCTGCTCATGTGGGTCGGTGAAAAGGACAACATCATCGCCAAGATCGGCCGGCACAGCCTCGCGATCTACGTCATCCACGGGTTCGTTGTCCGTGGTCTCCAGCCGGTTCTCGACGACAGCCAGGATGCGCTCAGCACCCCCATCGTCCTCGCGATCTGCCTGGCCTTGGCCCTGCTCACCACCTTCCTGCTGTCATGGTCACCCATCGAACGAGCGCTGCGCTGGTATTCATCGACTGTCACCAAGCTGCTGCTCATGCCGTTCGCGCAATTGGGTTCGCAGCCCGGCAAGCATTCGGACAAGGCTTCGTCGTAGGGCTCTGTCCCAGGCCCCTTTCCCAGGGCCTTGTCCCAGTGATTCTCAACCGCTGTGTAAGCGATTCCCAACCGCTGCATAGCGCCATGAGGCGTCTGAGTCGCTGAGAATGACTCCGAGTGTCATATGACTCTTTTATGTCATTGTGACGTCGGCAACTCCTCCGAAGATGGTTGGATGCGGAGAGTTCGGGTTCTCAGCCTGAGCGAGTTCAATCGCCTGTCCTCTACCTTCCATACGGAGAGCACTCATGACCAGCAACGCTCTGACCCAACGCCTCGACGCCGGACCTGTGATCTGCGCCGAAGGATTCCTGTTCGAACTCGAGAAGCGCGGCTACCTGTCCGCCGGAGAATTCGTGCCCGAGGTCGCGCTCGAATTCCCTGACGCCCTGCGATCCCTGCACGTGGATTTCCAGCGCGCAGGCTCGGACATCGTCGAGGCCTTCACCTACAACGGCCATCGCGAGAAGATGCGGGTCATCGGCAAAGAGGACCTGCTCGAACCTCTCAACCGTTCCGCCCTGCAGATCGCCCGCAGCGTTGCCGACGCTAAGCCCGGAAATTTCATGGCCGGAAACATCTCGAACTCCAACATCTGGGACCCAGAAAGCCCTGAGCGTCAGTCCGAGGTCCGTGCCATGTTTACCGAAATGGTCGGTTGGGCTGTCGACGAAGGTGCTGACCTCATCATCGGTGAGACTTTCTACTTCGCAGGTGAGGCCATCGCCGCAGCCGAGATCGCCAAGGCCAGCGGCCTGCCCGTCGTCCTCACGCTGGCTCCCATGGCCTTCCAGGAGATGGCCGATGGCGTCGGCATTGTGGAGACTGCGCAGAAGCTCGAACAGCTGGGCGTCGACGTCGTCGGCCTCAACTGCTTCCGCGGACCTGCGACGATGCTGCCGTGGCTGAAGGAGATCCGCGCGGCGGTGTCCTGTCACGTCGGTGCCCTGCCCATCCCCTACCGCACGACGCAGGAAGAGCCCACATTCTTCAACCTCTCCGACCCCCGCGCCGAGGTGCCTTCCCCGCACAATCGCACCTTCCCCACCGCTCTCGATCCGCTGCAGACGAACCGCTACGAGATCGGCGCGTTCGCGAAGGAAGCCTATGGCCTGGGCGTCAACTACATCGGCGTGTGCTGCGGAGCTACCCCGATGCACATCCGTGAAGTCGCCGAGGCGGTCGGACTGACCACCGACGCCAGCCGGTTCACGGAGAACATGAAGAACCACTTCATGTACGGCGACAACGAACGCCTCGCCGACAACGTCGTCGCCCTCGGCTCCACCGCCTGAGGCCAACGGTCAGCAGCACCGCGCGCCAGCAGCACCGCGCGCCCGTCGGCAGCGCACCCCGTACCGGCAGCATCAAAGGTCTCCTGCCCAACGGGACGTTTCTGTGCTGAGAGCGTGCAGTGGAACTGCGGGTAGGAATGGTGTGCCTACGGGTAGGAACAATCGATTCCCCGCTGCGGTGGCCATCACGCACTGAGAGCGCCAAAGCTTCCCGTTGCACAGGGAGGTTTTGGCGCTCTCAGTGTGAGGCGAGGCTCTCGCAGCAGAACCCTGAGGGGTCAGCCCTGAGGCGTCACGCCGATCGAATCAAGTGCGGCTTCGAGGCGGGAGATGGTGCCGTCGATGTCGCCGAGTTTGTCGAGTCCGAAGAGTCCGATCCTGAAGGTCGAGAAGTCTTCCGGCTCGTCACACTGCAGCGGGACACCGGCCGCGATCTGGACGCCGGCTTCCTTGAAGCTCGCGCCGGTGGCCAACTTCGGGTTGTCCGTGTGGACGACGACCACGCTGGGCGAGGCGAACTCGGGTGCCGCGACCGAGGGCAGTCCACGATCGGCGAAGACCGTGCGGACCCGGTCACCGAGTTCGAACTGGGCGGCGGCGAGCTTGTCGAAGCCGCGTTCCTCGGTTTCAAGCATGAGCTTGGCGTTGTGCGCCAGCGAATCGGTCGGCATCGTCGCGTGATACGGCGCCCGGCCCTCTTCGTATTCGTCGGCGATGAACAGCCACTTCTTCAGGTCCATGGCGAAGCTCGACGAGGTGGATTCCTGGACGGCGGCACGGCCAGCTTCGCTGAGCATGACGTAACCAGCACAGGGTGAACCGCTCCAGCCCTTCTGCGGCGCGCTGATGAGGACGTCGACGCCCAGGTCGGTCTGTGAGGCCCACACAGCACCCGAGGCGATGCAGTCGAGGACGAAGACTCCGCCGACATTGTGGACGGCGTCGGCGACCTGGCGGATGTAATCATCGGGCAGGAGCATCCCGGACGCGGTTTCGACGTGGGGTGCGAACACGACGGCTGGGCGTTCGGCCTCGATCGCGGCGACCACCTCGGCGATGGGAGCAGGAGACCAGGCCGACTGGTGCTCATCACTGCTCGGCGATGCTTTGAACACGGTGGTCTCGCTGGCGATGTTCCCGGCGTCGAGGATCTGTGACCAGCGGAATGAGAACAGTCCGTTGCGGACCACGAGGCACTTCCTCCCGGTCGCGAGCTGCCGGGCCACGGATTCCATGGCGTAGCTGCCGCCACCGGGGACGATGGCCACGCTGTGAGCGTCGTAGGCCTCGCGCAGGATGCGGTTGATGTCCTGCATCACGGAGACGAATCGTCCCGACATGTGGTTCAAGGATCGGTCGGTGAAGACCACCGAGTATTCGAGCAGGCCGGCGGGGTCAACATCTTCGTGTGGCAAAGTCATGTCTCCAACATTGCCACGTTCATGAGATTTGGGCCACTACCGCCCAATTGCAGAGACGTCGCCCCTCAATGCAGAGGCTCAGGCCCTCATAGAGTCACTTCGCTGCGGTCACCGGACCACAGCGTGTGGAAGGTCCCGTCCCGGTCCGTGCGCCCATAGGTATGCGACCCGAAGAAGTCCCGCTGACCCTGCACCAGCGCGGCCGAGGCCCGCGAGGTACGGATGCCGTCGAAGTACGCCAGCGCCGAGGCAAGTGCTGGGATCGGAACACCGTGCACGGCGGCATCGGCGACCGTATCCCGCAAGGCCTGCTGTCCTGCGTTGAGTGATTCCTGGAAGTAGGGATCGGCCAGCAGCGAGCTCAGCGCCGGGTCCGCCTCGTAGGCTTCGGTGATTCTGTCGAGGAACCGGGCACGGATGATGCAGCCTGCCCTCCAGATCCTGGCGACCTCGCCGAGTTCGGTGTCCCAGCCGTATTCCTGTGCGCCCGCAGCGATCTCGTGGAAGCCCTGCACATAGGCCAGGATCTTTCCCGTGAACAGTGCCTGGCGCACGTTCTCGATGACCTTGTCACGATCGACGGGCGCCGAGGTGGCAGTCGAGGGGCAGTCCAACGTCGTCCCCGAGGAACGGAGGACGGAGGCCGAGGAGAGAGATCTGGCCGCGACCGCCTCGGCGATGGTGGCGACGGGGACACCCAGGTCGAGTCCGGTCTTCACGGTCCATCCCCCGGTCCCCTTGGCTCCGGCAGAATCGGCGACGATATCGACGAACGGCTGGCCCGTGGCTTCGTCGGTGTGGTCTAGGACCTCGGCGGTGATTTCGATGAGATAGGACTCCAGCTCTCCCCGATTCCATTCCCGGAAGACCTCGGCGATCTGGGACGGGGTGAGCCCGAGCCTGGTTCGCAGCAGCGCGAAGGCCTCGGCGATGAGCTGCATGTCGGCGTATTCGATGCCGTTGTGGATCATCTTGACGAAGTGACCGGCCCCATCCGCGCCCACATGGGCGATGCACTCCAGCTGGTTCGCCCGTTCGCCTCGCCCGTCGGCGGGTTCGGCATTCCCATCGTCGGGTTCGGCACGAGCGGCGATGGGTTCGAGGATCGGTCGCAGCCTCGACCACGCGGATTCGGTGCCGCCGACCATCATCGACGGGCCTTCGAGGGCACCGACCTCTCCCCCCGAGATGCCGACACCGACGAATTCGATACCGGACTCGGCGACAATCTCACCGCGGGTCATGGTGTCGGTGAACAGCGAATTTCCGCCGTCGACGATGATGTCTCCGGGTTCGAAGACCTGGACGAGATCGTTGATCGCCGAGTCCGTGGCCTTGCCCGCATTGACCATGAGGATCGCCACGCGCGGTCCCGAGAGTCTGTCGGCCAGATCCGCCGGTGAGGAGGCGACGAGGAAGTCCGCCTCGGGGTGCTCAGCCGCTACGCCATGAGCTCGGTCGACGTCGCGGTCGTAGATGGCCACACGTGCGCCCGACCGGTCGGCCAGGTTCCGGGCGAGGTTTCGTGCCAGGTTCGAGCCCATCACTCCGGTGCCGATCACGCCCACTTCCGCGGTCATACCCATTCCTCTTCCTCGTGCCTGATGCTCGCGCCTGGCGGCTGCGCCTCACAGTACTGCCTGACAGCACATGTCCAGGTTGACAGGTGCACCCGTCTCATTTAAATTTTTATAAATCTGATTTAATGAGTGCAGTTTAGCAATGTCATCATATTTTTACGAGAGGCCGATTGAGATGGACCTTCCCCCGCTTGTCATCATGGGGGTGTCCGGCACAGGGAAGACACTGATCGGCCGTCGCTTGGCTGCAGAACTCAAGCTCGCCTTCGTCGACGCCGATGACCTTCACAGCCCGGACAACAAGGCGAAGATGCACGCTGGGGTCCCTCTCACCGATGAGGACCGATGGCCGTGGCTGAGGAACGTGGCGAACGAGCTGAGCGCGACCCCGCCGCCCGTCGTCGCCTGTTCCGCACTGCGACGCAGCTACCGGGACTATCTGCGGGAGCAGGCCCCGGACACCTTCTTCGTCCATCTCACCGGGGACCGCGAGATCATCGTCGAACATCTCGCGCGGCGTTCGCATGAGTTCATGTCGCCGACTCTCATCGACTCGCAGCTTGAAACCCTGGAGGCCCTCACTGTCGAGGAAGCGCATTTCCTCGCTCCCATCGACCTCTCCCCCGCCGAGGTGTGCCGATACATCATGGAACGCCTCCCCTTTGCCGACTGACCCCTGCCCCGTGTCACCTGACCATTGCCGAACCTCAAGGAAGAGGAAATCGTGACCGAGATCGACCTCAACTGGACGCTGTCCGCCCCCGCACTGCTCGTCATCGCCGCCGCAGCCATCGCCGTGCTGCTGGTCCTCATCATCCGCTTCAGACTGCATGCCTTCATCGCACTCGTCATGGTCAGTGTGCTCACCGCCCTGGCCTCAGGCATCTCCCCCGGCGACCTCGTCCCGGTCATGTACGACGGCTTCGGCTCCACTCTGGCCAGCGTCGCACTCCTCGTTGGCCTCGGCGCCATGTTGGGTCGGATGCTCGAACTCTCCGGCGGGGCACAGGTACTCACGGATGCGCTCATCAAGGTCTTCGGGGAGAAACGGGCGCCCCTGGCTCTGGGCCTGACCTCGCTGCTGTTCGGGTTCCCGATCTTCTTCGATGCCGGTTTGGTCGTCATGCTGCCGATCATCTTCACAGTGGCCAAGCGCCTCGGCGGCTCTCTGCTGCTCTATGCCATGCCATCGGCGATCGCCTTCTCGGCCATGCACATCTTCGTACCGCCGCATCCCGGGCCTGTGGCGGCATCGGGCCTGCTGGGTGCGAACGTCGGCCTCGTCCTCATCTGCGGTCTCATCATCGCTGTTCCCGCCTGGTACCTGTGCGGGTATCTGTTCGGCCTCTTCGTCGGCAAACGCGTCGACGTCCCCGTCCCCTCACTTCTGGCACATGACCCGGCCGAGGAATTCGCAGATTTCAGGTCCTCACCGAAACTCTCAACGGTCCTGTTCCTACTGGCTCTGCCGCTCGTGCTCATCTTCCTCAACACCGGGCTCGACTTCGCCGGTGAGGCCGGCTGGGTCGACGCCGAGTCCACTGCGATCACCTCCTTGCGGATGCTCGGTGAAACTCCGATCGCCCTGCTCATCACTGTCTTGGCGGCGATGTGGCTGCTGGGGTGGCGCAAGAAGAAGGGCGTCAGCATGGTCGAGAACATCGTCGACTCTGCTCTGGGCCCGGTCTGCTCGATCATCCTCATCACCGGAGCCGGCGGCATGTTCGGCGGTGTGCTGCGAGCCAGCGGGATCGGTGATTCCATCGCGGACTCCCTGGCGGCGTTGGGGCTGCCGGTCATCGTGGCCGGATTCGTCATCGCAGCGATCGTGCGCGTCGCCCAAGGCTCGGCGACGGTCGCACTCACGACCGCTGCGGCCCTCATGCAGCCAGTTGTCGTCGGCAACCCGGACTTCTCGAGTCTGCAGGTCGTCGCCATCGTGCTGTCCCTGGCGGCGGGCTCCGTGGTCGCCAGCCATGTCAACGATTCAGGCTTCTGGCTCGTCTCCCGGTTCTTCGGTATGGATACCAAGACCACGCTGAAGACCTGGACCGTGGGCCAGACCATCCTCGGTCTCGTCGGATTCGCCTACAGCCTCGCCCTCTATGGAGTCGCGAGTACGTTCTGATCCCTGCATTCGGATCAGGCCGCAAGGATCAGTACGTCCTGAGGCGGGGCTGCCCCTCCCAGGCGTCTTCCATCTCGGTGAATGCTCGATCCATCATCTTCGTCATCGCGGCATGAGCCCGGTCGGGGTCCCCGTTGCCGATGGCATCGGCGACATCGAAGTGCCATTGCAGCGCATCCGGATGGGGGTATTTCGGCATCAGACCGGCCTGGGTGCGACCGCGCAGGATCTCGGCGACGACGGTGTCGAAGGAGGCGAAGAGTTCATTGCCTCCGGCTCGCAGGACTGCGCGATGGTAGGCGATGTCGACGTCGAGCACTGCTTCCACATCGCCCTTGCTTCCGCTGGCGCGCATTCTTGCGGCCAATCGCATGATCTCCTCGGCCGCATCGACTGAGGCGTGGATCGCAGCAAGGTACGCCGCCTGCGGTTCGATGGCGACCCGCAGTTCCGTCAGCGAGCGCAGCTGCACGGCCGGAGTGGCGACCATTCGCCAGCGCACCACCAGCGGATCGAGGATGGTCCATTCCTGCATCGACAGAATCACCAAGCCCAGGCGACGGATCGGTTTGACCATCCCCAGGGACTCCAGGACGCGCACCACTTCGCGCACCACAGACAGCGACACCTCGTAGCGCACGCGCAGCTCCTCGGCCCTGATGACCGTCCCCGGCGCCAGGGCGCCGGTGACGATGTCCGTGCCGACGGCGTTGAGCAGGCTCTCATGGAGATTGCCACCGGCTGTGCGACCGCCTATCGGCTGGTTGACTGCAGGCCCTGTGCTCGGATCCTCTACGTCAGCCATCAGTGGTGATCGATGACGTGGGCGCCGGGGGCCGGACCTGTGGTCCGCAGTGCCTCCTTGACTCCGCGCGTGGCCTGGAGCAGAACCGCAAGGTCGAGTGCATGGTGGGCGTCGCGGGCGAGGAAGCCGATCGTCGGGCCCGAGCCGCTGAGCAGGGGCAGGAGTGCACCGGCGGCACGGCCGGCCTCCATCACCTCGGCGAGTTCGGGCATGGCCGATATCGCGGCATCGGTGAGGTCATTCGCAGCGGCCGTGGCCAGTGTGTCCGGGTCACCGGCGGCGAGCGCGGTGAGGACCTCGGGAGGCACGACCGCTGGTTCGGGGTCGGGTGTGAGTTCGTCGAACCGTGAGTACATCGCCGGCGTCGACAGCTGCCCCGCCGAGGTGGCCATGACCCAGTGAAATGAACCGCGGGTGAGAACGGGGCTGAGTTTCTCCCCGCGTCCGTGGCCGATCGCCGTTCCCCCGTGGAGGAGGAAGGCGACATCGGCGCCGACGGCGACCGCACAGTCATGGAGGATCGACTCCTCGACTCCCCCGACGAGATGGGCGGCACCGCACAGTGCTGCGGCCGCGTCGGCCGATCCGCCGCCCATGCCGCCGGCGACGGGCACCTGTTTGTCGATGACGATGTCGATGTCACGCAGCACGTCGACATCGCGTTCGTCT
Organism: Brevibacterium sp. 239c; assembly: GCF_900169365.1. Lineage (GTDB taxonomy): Bacteria > Actinomycetota > Actinomycetes > Actinomycetales > Brevibacteriaceae > Brevibacterium. The sequence goes on along the minus strand of NZ_FXZH01000033.1, from coordinate 17,252 downwards.
TCGAGGGCTGCGATGAGAAGGTTGATGGCCTTGCGGGCGAAGTTCGAGTCGTCCTGGGGCACCTCGGCGTCTCCATACCGGCCGCCCACGACGATCGAACCGCTGCCGCCGGGGATGAGAGTCACGGTCTCGTTGAGGTTGAGTGCTTGGAACACCGTGGCGAGTTCGTGGTATCCGTCATCGCCTGCCCCACCCACGCCGAGGTGGACGTTGATTTTCCCCGGTGCCTGCACCTTCACCGGTGTCTGGGTCGTGGGACGCGAGTGCAGCTGGGCGCTCATGATTGTGGGCTTTCCTGAGCTTCGGTGCCCTCCGCTGCAGTACCCGCTTCTGCGCCGGCCGCCGCGAGTCGTTCGAACTCGGTGACACCGAGGGCTTCGCCGCGCGTCTTCGGGTCGATGTCTGCGGCGCGCAGCAGGTCTTCGGCTTGCTGAGGGCTGCCAGCCCAGTTCGCCAGGGCCGCGCGCAGGGTCTTGCGTCGTTGGGCGAAAGCCGCGTCGACGACACTGAAGAGGCGACGACGCTGTTCGGGGTCACGGTGGGTGCGAGTCACGTCGATGTGGACGAGACCGGAGTCGATGTTCGGTGCCGGCCAGAACACGTTCTTGCCGATGCGTCCGGCCAGGGTGACGTCGCCGTACCACTGAGCCTTGACGCTGGGCACACCGTAGGTGCGTGATCCGGGGCCGGCGGCGAGGCGTTCGGCGACTTCGAGCTGGACCATGACGAGCACGGTCTTGAGGCTCGGGAAGATCTCGAGGAAATGCAGCAGCACCGGCACCGCGACGTTATAGGGCAGGTTCGCGACCAGGGCATCGGGTGCCGTCGGCAGCTCGGTGACCCTGAGCGCATCGGCGTTGACGAGCTCGAAGTTCGCAGGCTCGTCAGAAGCGGCCGTCTGCCCGTATTTCTTCACCGTCGCCGGCAGCCGTGCGGCCAGGACCTCGTCGATCTCCACAGCCGTGACATGATGCCCGGCTTCCAGCAGACCCAATGTCAGCGAGCCCAGGCCGGGGCCGATCTCGACCACGCTGCTGTGGTCCTGAAGCTTCGCGGACGTGACGATCGAGCGCACGGTATTGGGGTCGATGACGAAGTTCTGCCCCTTCTGCTTAGTCGGGCGCAGACCGATGTCGGAGGCGATTTCGCGAATGTCGCGTGCGGTCAATAACGTCACAGCAGACAACTTACAGCACTCGTTCGCAGGCACAATCACCGAACGCCCCTGTCGCCATTTCCTTATACTCCTGCAACATCGTCAGTCATGTGGCTAAGCGGTGACTGCCATACGACCGATACGACTAAGAACCGTCGGCCATACATCCGAGACGCACCAGTCATCGGACCGGCACCAGGACGATAGGGTGAACAGTATGGATCCGCAGACACTCACCGAACTCCTTGACGTTTCCGTGCTCGACCGGCTCGACGGGATCGAGGACCTGCCTGCGGACGAGCTTGCCCGATCGGCAGCTCTGCGCAAGGAGGGCTATTCCGCCGAGGTGACCGCCGGACTGCTGACTCAGGCACAGCTGCGTAAGGACGCCGTGAAGAAACTCGGCCCCTTCGCAGAGGACATGCTGTTCACACGCGATGGTCTGGCCCAAGCCACACGACTGCCCGTCGCCGCCCACCATGCCCGCCGCCTCCTCGGCGAGGGCAAGGACACCCGTGGCAACACAAACACCAATGACGATCAGAGCACCGATGCCGCAGCGGCCGACTCCGCACCCACGATCGCGGATCTGGGCTGTGGGATCGGCGCCGACTCCTTCGCCTTCGCCGGGATGGGCGCCCAGGTCACCGCGGTCGACGCAGACGAGGTCACCGCCGCGATCGCCAGCTTCAACCTCCGCCACCTGGGCAATGCCAGCGTCGAGCATGCCCGCGCAGAGGACGTCGACACCGCCGCATTCGACGCCCTGTGGTTCGACCCTGCCCGCCGCACGGTCGGCAAGGGCACCAAGGGCGGTTCCACCGCACGCATCTTCGACCCCGAAGACTTCTCCCCCTCCCTGTCCTGGGTCATCGACAAGGCGCTCGCGGCGAAATCCGCGGGCGTCAAGCTCGGACCGGCACTCGATCACGGCCTCATTCCCGATGAGGCCGAGGCGCAATGGGTCTCCCACCTCGGCGAGGTCGTCGAGGTCTGCCTCTACTTCGGCGAGGCCCGGCAGCGCCCCGGACGCAGCGCCCTCGTGATGGGTGATCGCACCCTCTTGGTCCACGAAGATGATCTGCCAGAGGACGATGAGGACGGTGTCGGCGAACTCGGCCAGTACCTGCTGGAACCCGATGGAGCGATCGTGCGCGCCGGACTCGTCACTGCACTGTGCGGACCGTTACAGGCTCGTCGCGTCCACCCGAAGATCGCCTACCTGACCACGGACGTCGACCCCAGCGGACCTGCCTCGGCCGGGGTCACCTCCTATGAGGTCACCGATGTGCTGCCGGCAAAGATCCCGAGCCTGCGCAAGGCCCTCATCAGCCGCGGCATCGGCTCGGTCGTGATCAAGAAACGCGGAGCTGATATTGTTCCAGACCAGGTCAGGCGTCAGCTCAAACTTCCGGCAGGAGACAAGGCGACACTGGTCTTCACGCGCCTCGGCGATCGCCATGTCGTCCTCCTGACTCAGCCCTGCTGAACCGACTCCCCCGCACACCGCCCTCGATCCCACCTCACTAGGAGAATCCCCATGAACCGCTCCGACGTTCTCATCACCGCCGACGAACTCCTCGCCCGCCTCTCCGACGACGGATCCACGCCGAGGCTGCTCGACGTCCGCTGGACACTGCAGAAGCCCGATGGCCGAGACGACTTCGCCGCCAGGCACATCCCCGGAGCCATCTACGTCGACATGGACACGGAACTCGCCGCGCGCTCGGATCACGACCCAACCAAGGGCCGTCACCCGCTGCCGTCTGCCGAAGCGTTCCAGGAGCAGGTCCGGACCTGGGGCATCGACCAGCTCACCGAGGTCGTCGTCTATGACGATAATTCCAGCCTCGGCGCTGCCCGAGCATGGTGGCTGCTGCAGTGGGCGGGAATGAAGGCACGTGTCCTCGACGGCGGTCTGAACGCATTCGTTGCAGCCGGAGGCGAGCTGACCGCCGGAGCCGGTGACCCCGTACAACCGAGCACCGTCACGATCACTCCCGATTCGATGCCCGTCCTCGACGCCGATGCTGCCTCAGCGTGGACCGGAGTCCTGCTCGATGCCCGCGCCGGTGAACGCTTCCGCGGAGAAACCGAACCGCTCGACTCCCGGGCCGGCCACATTCCCGGTGCCAGGAGCGCCCCGGCCGCTGAGAACACCGCCGATGGAAAATTCGTCGACGAGGAGACTCTGCGTACGCGCTTCTCAGACCTCGGTGCGCTCGATCAGCCCGTCGGCGTCTACTGCGGCTCCGGCGTCACCGCCTGCCACAATGCTCTGGCGCTGGCGAGCCTCGGTGTTGAGACGAGCCTTTACCCGGCCAGCTGGTCGGGATGGTCCTCCGACCCCGCCCGCCCGGTCGCCACCGGGAGCTGAGACTCGCAGCGCGAGCCTGACAGCCCGCCCGCTGTACCCGCCTCACCTGCGGGCGCCAGCTCGCGAACAGGAGTGCTATCGCCAACGGTTGGTAAGTTCGTCTCGATCCGGTCGCTCGGATCGAGACGAACTTACCAACCGTTCTCCCAACGCCTCACGGTCGCAGTGCCGCACGGTCGCAGCGCCTCACAGTCGCAGTGCCTCACGTTCACCGCACGGTTCGCGTGCTTGTCGCACACTTCGCGTACTCGCCACACTGTTCTTGCGGTCGCCACACTGTTCGCGAGGCCGTAGAAAAGTCATGGCGAAAGTGTCATCTTCGAGTTGTCATACAGACCTATTCGTTACATAATCCCATCGACCATGACGAGAGATGGGTCATATCTATGCTGGAAACCTACGCCGAAACAAGCAACTGTTACAAAAACTCTGGTACTCAATAAGCCTGTGACCAGCATCTTCGTAAACGATCACGACAAAATCCCGTCTAATGTAACGAAAACGTGACATTGGGTCACTGATTGGTTACAGTTGTGAAGGTCGGTCGCGAAAGTGCCGGCTTCACAGCGAGAACCGCACGCCACGCTCGATGTGAAATCTCTACGGACCACAGTGGCGGTTGGGAATCTTCCAATAGGTGACGAGAGGAAAACGTGGCAACTAAGCAACATGGCCGCCGCGCCGCAGAAGCTAAGGTCAAGACCCCTTTGACCGAACTGACCGATATCCTGAGTGCCAATTCCGCCGTCTTCGGACGTCGCGCAGCCGTTGTTGCTGCCAGCGGTGGCCTGCTCACCGCAGCTGTCCTCCCGGCAGCCGGACAAGGAGCCGACGACAACGTCGCAGTCTCCGCTGAGTCAGACGCTCAGACACAGGTTGAGTTCAAGAATCAGACGGCGACCGTCGACGCTGGCGAGGGTTCGTCATCTAAGGACAAAGACAAGAAGCAGGGCGCTTCATTCGGCGCAGAAGTCGAAAACGTCACTGCTGAGGCAGCTCCTAAACCGAAGCCAAAGCCGAAGCCCGTCGAGACAGACGAAGATAAGAGCGACGACGAAGCTGCACCGGCCCCGAAGCCCGCCGAGGACAAAGACGACTCTTCTGATTCCGCAAACACCGGTTCCTCGGACTCCGGTGACAAGGACAAGAGCAAAGACTCCGGCTCCGATGATGCCGGTTCGATCGACGGCTCCAAGGCCGAGCAGGTCATGGGCTGGGCTGCCAAGGGCGTCGGAACCCCATACGTCTACGGTGGAACCTCGCAGAGCGGCTGGGACTGCTCCGGTTACACCGCCTGGGTCTACAGCAAGGTCGGTGTGAACCTGCCTCGCCAGTCCGGTGCTCAGAAGGCTGCCGGCAAGGTCGTCTCGCAGTCTGAAGCCAAGCCCGGTGACCTCATCTGGCACCCCGGCCACGTCGGCATCTACGCCGGTGGCGGACAGATGTACGATGCCGGTTCCCCAGGCTCAGGCACCTCGAAGCGCAGCTACAGCTGGATGGGCAACGTCACTTTCATCCGCGTTCTCTGATCCAATACACATAAAGAAACCCTTCGTCCGGCTTGATGGTCCCAGCCGGATGAAGGGTTTCTTTGTGTCTGAACTCGGTTCCGCAGCTGTCCGAGGTCTCCGCTGCTGCCTGAAACCTCAGTTGCAGTCCGGAGCCTTATCGCTTCCCTCATAGTCGACAGGCAGTTTGCCTGAGGCACTGAGATCTCCCTTGAGCCATTTCGCCACGGCTTTCAGAGCATTGGGGTTGCTGTCATAGGCGGTAACCGCCGATTTTGCCGAGGTATTGCGCATCGTCCACGGTGCAGTAGTGCCCACCGCCACCTCGGCGGAGGTGTTCGGGCTCAGGCTCACACTCGTACCGCCGGACCCGACCTTCAGCCCCGCCTCCTTCGCCGCCTTGGTCAGCGCGGTCTTCTCCTTCTCGGCCCCGCCGACGATGGAGATGGAGTCGGTGCCCTCGAAGGAGCATTCGCCCTTGAGCACCGTCAGCGACTTCTCGGCCACATCGGTCAGAACCTTCTTCGGGTCCTCGGCACCGGCCGCCCCGGCGCCCTCAGAACCAGAATCCTCGGCGAGCGCCTTCTGAGTCTCGGCGGTGGCCAGCTGCATGGCAACCACGCGCTCGGCCTTCTTCACCAGATCGGCCTTCTTCAGGTCACCGTCCTTCATGGCCGTGACCACTGCTTGCTGGGCGGCGGAGGAATCCGGTGGCATCAGAGCGAGATCGGCACCGGCGGACAGGGCTTTGACTGTCTCTCCCCCATTCAGATTCTGGTTCACGGCCTTCATGTTGAGCGCATCGGTGATGATGACGCCGTCGAAGTCGAGGGTCTCCCGCAGCGAGGTGTAGGCGTTCTTGTTCAGCGTCGCCGGCGTCGTTTTCGCGTCGGGGAGGCCGATGTGTCCCATCATCACCATCGGAATGCCGGCCTTGACGGCGGACTTGAACGGCAGTAGGTCCGAGTCTTCGAGTTCCTTGATGTCCTTCTTCGACACCGGAAGGCTCTCGTGCGAGTCGACGTGGAGGCGACCGTGGCCGGGGAAATGCTTCGCGGAACTGGCGACACCGCCGAGGTGGTATCCGGTCACAGCCTGGGCGACGACCTCAGCGACGCCCTTGTGATCGTCCCCGGCCGAGCGCACGTTGATGGCCACGTCCTTCTCGCCGGTGGTGACATCAGCGTCAGGGGCGAAGTCGATCGTGAAGCCCAGGTCGGTGAGGTTCTGGCCCTGCACCTTGGTCGCGTTCTGCGTCAGCTCGGGATCTTGGGTGGCAGAGAGTGCCATCAGCGGTGGGAACGGAAGCGCACCCGTACTCAACCGCGACACCGGACCGCCCTCCTGATCGACGCCGATCGACACGGGCTGTCCCCTGGAGCGGGCACCGTCGACTGCCTCGGTGACGCCCTTGACCTGGTCAGGTGTCGGATTCTCGGGCAGATTGTCGGCCATGATGATGACCCCGCCGAGGTGGTTGTTCTTAAGCATGCTGACCCCGGTCTGCGTGTCGGTGCCTGACCAGGTGCCGATGATGAGTGACCCAGCCAATTCCTCGGCGGAGAACGAATCGACGATATTCTTCGCTTCGTCGGCGAAGTCCTCGGGACTGATATCCGCGGGGTCGACGGCCTTGTCAGGTTTGGCCTTCTGCGCAGTTTGCGGGGAGCCGTCCCCCTCGGTCTTCTTCGGTTGCGGGTCGGAAGTTCCGCCGGAGCAACCAGTCAGGGCGAGTACGGCGGTCGCGGCGATGATGCCAAGTCTGGGGCGCATAGGCACCATGCTAATCGCCGAAGCTGAACCGACGAACTACGCCTGGCGGTGTGATTCGCTGCCGGCTCGGAGTCAGCTGGCCTCAGAGCGCTTCGTGGGCGGCGAGTCGTCGCACGGTCTCCTTCGCACCCTGTTCGTGCAGGGAGGCCAGCGCTGTCAGGTAGTGCCCAGTGAAGCGGGAGTCCTCGGCCAAGGGCCCGAAGAACTGTTCTTGCCGGACGAAGGCCAAAGCATCGACCGCCTGTGAGTTCGCGACCTGCTGCAGCTGTGCGGCAAAACGGTCGACGATGGTGAACGGCGCTCCCTGCTCGTCGCTGCCCTCGGCGTAGCGGGCCCACGATGCGCAGATCGCAGCCGAGACCTCGACCGGTGCCCCGGAACCCAGATTGTCAGCGATGACGGGGACTAGCCATTTGGGGATGCGGTCGGAGGATTCGGCACCGAGTCGGGCCAGAGTGTCGCGGATCTCCGGATTGCTGAAGCGTTCGATGAGTGAGTCTTTGTACCCTTCGAGGTCGATGCCCGGCAGTGGTTCGAGGCTGGGCGTGCCTTCCTCATCCATGTATCTGCGCAGGTAGGAAGCGATATCCGAGTTCTCCATCGCTTCGTGAGCATAGGTGTAGCCGGCGAGGAGGCCGAAGTACGCCAGGCCCTGATGCCCGGAGTTGAGCAGGCGCAGCTTCATGTGCTCATAAGGTCTGACGTCGTCGACGACTTGGACGCCTGCCCGTTCGTACGGAGGCCTGCCTGCAGTGAACGCGTCCTCGAGCACCCACTGGAAGAAGGGTTCAGCGACCACGGGCCAGGCATCCTCGAGTCCCGCGTCCTCGCACAGCTCGGCCCGGTCGGCATCGGTGGTCGCCGGGGTGATCCGATCGACCATGGCGTTCGGGAACGCCACATGGGCATCAATCCAGTCCGCGAGTTCTGGGTCGACGAGGCGGGCGAAGGCACCGAACATCTTCTTCGCCACATGGCCGTTCTCCGCGATATTGTCACACGACTGCACGGTGAATGGGGGCACGCCCGCGTCGCGGCGACGACGCAGGGCCTCGATGACATACCCGAAGACGGTACCCGGCAGCTGCCCCGCGGCCAGTGCTGCCACATCGGCGACGATCGTCGCGTCCTCGGAGATGAATTCCCCGGTCACCGGGTTGACGTTGTATCCGCCCTCGGTGACGGTGAGTGAGACGATGCGGATCTTCTCCTCGCCGAGGAGGTTGATGAGCCCCTGCGGATCATCGGGTCCGTAGCGGTAATCGATGATCGACCCGATCACCCGTCGTTGACGAGTGCCGTCGGGATGTTTGAGTGTCAGGGAGTAGAGGTGGTCCTGTCCGGCGAGCGCATCTCGCATGCGCACGTCGTGGGGCAGGACTCCGGCTCCCACGATTCCCCAGTCTGTGGCCTCTCCCGCGCTCATGAGGTCATCGAGGACCATCGCCATATGGGCCCGGTGGAAGCCGCCGACGCCGAAGTGAACGATGCCGGGAGTCACTGTGCTGCGGTCATAACCGGGTACAGTGACACCGCGTGCCGCAATCTGTTCAAGCGTCGATTCGCGCAGTGACAACAGATCAAGATCATCGTGTGCGCGGTCATCGCGTGCACGACCATCTTGTGCAGGGTTCGTGGCAGGTACAGCGTCTGTGGGTTTCATCATCATCTCTTCCCTGATCGTCGGTCGAGCCGGTCGGACATTCGGTTGAGCATCACTTCACTGCACCCATCGACAGACCCTGGACGAGTTTGTCCTGGGCGGCGATGCCCGCAACGAGCACCGGCACCGAAATGATCAGCGAAGCCGCGCAGACCTGGGACAGGAACAGTCCCTGGGAGGTGACGAAGCTGGTGAGGAACACGGGTGCCGTCGATGCCGCCGTCGAGGTCAGGACGTTGGCGAAGAGCAGTTCGTTCCACGAGAAGATGAAGCAGATGAGGGCTGTGGCCGCCAAACCGGGTGCGGTCAGGGGCAGCAGGATCTGCATGAAGACACGGGGAAGCCGGGCACCGTCGAGCTCGGCGGCCTCGAGCACCTCAACCGGCACCTCGGCGAGGAATGAACGCATCATCCACACGGCGATGGGCATGTTCATCGCGGAGTAGATGATGATGAGCAGGAGCCAGGTGTCGAGGATGCCGAATGCCTGCGCGACCAGGTAGATGGGCAGCAGTCCCGCAACCATCGGCAGCATCTTGGTCGACAGCAGGAAGAACAGCACGTCTGACCAACGCTTGATCCGGCGAATGGCCAGCGAGTACGCGGCCATCGTCGACAGGACCAGGACGATGAGGGTCGAGACGATCGCCGCGACCGCGGAATTGATCAGCGCCGGCCAGGGGTTCGCACCGCTGCCTCCGCCGAAGAAGTTGCTGTAGGAGTCCAGGGTCAGGGGTGCGAAGAAGCTGGGCGGATTCGTCGAGGCATCTGTTTCGGCATGCAAGCTGGTCAGCAGCATCCACAGCAGCGGGGACACGAAGAGTAGTCCCACGAGCCAAGCCAGGAGGCCGAGCAGAACTTTTCCGGTTCTGCCCTGCCCCGCACGCCTGGGCGCACTTGCCTTCTGACGCGGAGGACTGCCGTCTGCCGGGTCGGTGGTGGCCTGGCCGACAGGGTCTGCAGGCCCCGTGGATGCTGTCGATGCAGACATGTCTGAGGTGCTCATGAGTTCTCCTCCTTGAGCAGAGTGGACGCGGTTCGCAGTGCGAAGGTCGCGATGACAAGTGAGGCGATGACGACGATGACGCCGACGGCGGAGGCGACTCCGTAGTCTTGGGCAACGAAGAACTCCTGGTAGATGACATAGGGCAGGTTCGCGGTTCCGAGTCCGCCGGAGGTCATCGTGAAGACGGTGTCGAAGTTCTGCACGATGTAGATCGTGCCGAGCAGCGCCGCGAGTTCGATGTAGCGGCGCAGGTGCGGCAACGTGATGAATCGGAATGTCTGACCAGGTCCGGCACCGTCCACCAGAGCCGCCTCGTAGACGTCCATGGGTCGCGACTGCAGACCGGCCAGCATGATGAGCATCATGAACGGGGTCCACTGCCAGACGAGCACGATTCCGATCCCCAGCAGCGGGTGTGTGCTCATCAGGTCCGGCTGCGGCGCATTCTCACCGAAGACGGAGGTCAGCAACCCATTGACCAGTCCATAGGAGGGGTTGAAGATCGCATGTTTGAACAGCAGTGCCGCGGCTACGGGAACGACCAGGAATGGAGTGATCATCAGCGTGCGCACGAACCCACGTCCGATGAATTTGCGGTCGAGGAGAAGCGCGATGGCCAATCCCAGCACAGCCGAGACCAGCACAACAGAGACGGTCAGCCCCACGGTGACGAATACCGCACGCAGCAGATCCGCATTCGTGAAGACGGTGATGTAGTTCTGCAGGGTGCCGAAGCTGATGTCATCGGGGTAGGCGGCGTTCCATTTCATGAACGAGATGACGATCGTGATCGCGAACGGAATCTGCGTGACGAGGATGACGAAGATCAGAGCCGGCAGCATTGGGGCCCGCAGCGACCACCGCTTGCGAGCACTCGAGGATGCGGGGCTGGGCGAGGTGGGTGCGGGCGCTGCCCGAGTTCGGCGATCTTGCGCAGGAGCTGACATGGACGACCTCCGGTGATGGATGACAGTGGGTGGCAGTGTGGCCGGATGCTTGGGCGGAGACGCGATCGCCTCCGCCCAAGCCGCCTGAGTCACTTCTTGTACTTGTCTCCGACCTTCTCTGCTTCCTTCTGTCCCTTCTTCAGCGCCTTGTCCACTGTGGTGCGTCCGGCGATCGCCGAACTGATGTCCTCGGAGATGCCCGTCGCCAGATCAGCGAATTCGGGAATCGTCACGAACTGCACTCCGAGAGTCGGACGCGGCTGCACACCGGGGTTCTTCGGATCGGCCGAGTTGATGGCGTCCTCGGTCTGCTTGTAGAACGGTTTCGCGGCCTTCTGGTAGTCCTTGTTCTCGTAGGTCGAGGTGCGTTTGCCTGCGGGCACGTGCTGCCAGCCCAGTTCTTCGGCAACGGTCTCTTCATAATCCTGCGACGAGGCCCAGGCGACGAACTGCTTTGCAGCATCCTGGTTCTTTCCTGCCTTCTGGATGCCCCAGGCCCAGGTGTAGAGCCATGAACTCGACTTGGTCTCCTTCACCGGAGCTGCGACGTATCCGACCTTGCCTTTGACCGGTGAGTCATCGGCTTCGAGAGTTCCCGTAGCAGCCGTCGAGTCGTACCACATCGCAACATTGCCCTGTTGCAGGTTGGTCAGGCATTCGGTGTATCCGGCCTGTGGTGCTCCTGATTCGCCGTGGTCGTTGATGAGATCGACGTAGAAGTTCGTCGCTTCTTTGAACTCTTTGGAATCAACCTGAGCGTCCCAGTTCTCATCGAACCAAGTTCCGCCGAAGGTATTGACCACGGTGGTCAGGGGCGCGAACATCTCGCCCCAGCCGGGCAGGCCGCGTAGGCAGATGCCTTTGGTTCCCTTCTCGGCACCGTCGACCTTCTTCGCCAGATCGGCGACCTCGTCCCAGGTGGGATTGTCCGGCATGGTCGCCTTCGCCTTTTCGAAGATGTCCTTCCGGTACATCAGGAAGGAACCTTCGCCGTAGAACGGCTCCCCGTAGATCTGGTCCTCATAGGTCATCGATTCGGCCATCGGCGCGAGGATGTCGTCCTGGTCGAACCCCTTGGCATCGACGACCCCCTCGTCCATCGAGGTCAGCCACCCGTTCTTGGCGTATGTCGGGACTTCGTAGTTCGACATCGAGGCCACATCGTAATTGCCCGCCTGGGCGGAGAACTCCTGACCGATCTTGGCGCGGACCTCGTTCTCCGGCAGCACCGTATAGTTGACCTTGATGCCGGTGTCCTTGGTGAAATGATCCGCGGTGAGCTTCTGCAGGTCCTGCATCTGCGGATTGTTGACCATGAGTACGTTGACTTCTTCGTTTCCTCCGCCGCTCGAACTGCCTCCGGCGCCACCACACCCTGCGAGTGTGAGTGCTCCGACCACTCCGATGGCCGCCGCTGTGACAGCCCGGCTCGTGATCTTCTGCTTCATCGTGATTACCTTCCCTCGCCATTGCGGGATTACTGCCCGCCCTCGGGTGTGCTTGAAGAAATACATATGAGCATCAGTGCTCACATGTGCAATACTGTGTCATGATTTAATCAGATGTGCAATAGATCACAGATGAGCGACGACGTGGCCGCAATCGACTCGAGAGGAGGGCCATGAGCACAGCACCCACCGCCAGACACCGCCGGTTCCTGGCTCAGCTGGCCAGAGAGCACTATGTTCAGGGCCGTTCGAAGGTGGAACTGGGCAAGGCCCACGGACTCAGCCGATTCCAAATCGCTCGCCTGCTGCAAGAAGCCGTCGACAATGGAGTCGTCACGATCACAATCGAAGCCGATGCCGGCGCCGACGAGGGCAGAGCCGAAGCGCTCGCGGCGACACTTGGCCTGAGGTCAGCAGTCATCGTCGACCTTGAACACGAGGGTGACGCCGCCCAGCGAATGGGACGTGCCGCACTCTCCTACGTCGACCGTCGTGCTCGCCCGGGGATGCGCATCGGGCTGGCCTGGTCACGCACACTCGACGCAGCGGCACAATTCGCTCCCGCACTCCCCCGCTGCACCGTCGTCCAGCTCGCCGGTGCACTCCAGCTCGGCTCGCAGCGTCCCAGTTCCGGGATCTTCGCTCGGTTGGGACAGGACGCCGCCGTGACCATGGTTCGGCTGCCGGCTCCTCTGCTGGTCACCGAGGCGGACACCGCCGCCGATCTCAGCGCCCTGCCCGAGATCTCCAGTGCCCTTGCCGCAGCGGACGATCTCGATCTTGCAGTCATCTCCGTCGCCGCCTGGGCGCAGGAGCAGTCCTCGGTCTGGGAGAAGTGCAGCCCCGAGCAACGCGCGGCAGGGTTGGCTGACGGAGCAGTGGCCGAAGCCTCCGGGCGCCTCTTCAATGCCGCCGGGGTCGAGGTCGACACCATCGACGATCGTGTCATCGCCGTCACCCTCGATCAGCTGCGACACGCAGCGACCACCGTCGGTGTGGCTCGCGGAGCGCAGCGCGCCGAGGCTGTTCGCGCAGCCTGCGCCGCAGGCATCCTCGACGTCGTCATCGTCGACGAGGCATTGGCCGGAGAAATCCTCGACCGCTCGGCGAACGAGGCACAGCCAGACGCGCAACCTGCTGTGCAGTCCGAGGAGTCCCGATGACTGCCGACCACGGAGTCCCGGTGCCTACCGAGCGCAATGCCCCACTGGCTGAAACCCCACTGACTTCAGAACGCGGCTTGGTCGCCGGAGTCGATTCCTCGACACAGAGCTGCAAGGTCGTCATCGTGGACCCAGACACAGGGCAGATTCTGCGCACCGGGTCGGCCCCCCATCCTGCTGGAACCGAGGTCGACCCCGAAGCCTGGTGGTTCGCCCTGCAGGAGGCAATCTCTGACGCGGGTGGCTTCACTGATATCGCCGCCGTGAGCATCAGCGGACAGCAGCATGGTCTCATCACTCTCGACCAGCACGGGCAGGTCATCCGCGACGCTCTGCTGTGGAACGATCTGCGCAGCGACGCGGCAGCTCGGGCACTCATCACAGAGATCGGGGCAGACGAGTTCGTCGACCGGGTCGGCGTGGTTCCTGTTGCATCGTTCACCGGGGCCAAGCTGCGGTGGCTGCGCGATCATGAGCCCGAGAATGCTTGCAGGGTGGCAGCCGTGGCCTTGCCCCATGATTGGCTGACCTGGCGCCTCCTGGGTTACGGACCGCATGATTCGGCCGCGCCTCGAGGTCCTGTCCTCGAGGCGCTCGTCACCGATGCCTCCGATGCCAGTGGAACTGCGTATTTCTCGGCGGTCACCGGACGCTACGACCTTGACCTCTTCCGCACAGCATTCGGTGCCACGGCGCGAGAGGCTGGTGCCCCCAAGGCTGAAGCGGCCGCTGACACCGCACCCATCATCCTGCCTCGTGTCCTGCAGCCCCACGAGAGTGCCGGTCAAACACCCGAGGGCATTCTCGTCGGCCCTGGCGCCGGAGACAATGCGGCAGCCGCATTCGGACTCGGAGCCGTACCAGGCGACGTCGTCATCTCGATCGGCACCTCGGGAACCGTCTTCAGCCCCACCGAACTCAAGATCAACGATCCGTCCGGAATCGTCGCCGGATTCGCCTCGGCCGACGGTGGGCGGCTTCCACTCGTCGCCACCCTCAACGCCGCCCGTGTCCTCGACTCTGCGGCAGCGGTGCTGCGAGCCAGCCATACCGACGTGGCTGCACTGGCCCTCGCCTCGACTCCTGGTGCCGATGGGCTCACTCTCGTCCCCTATTTCGAGGGCGAGCGCACTCCCAACCTTCCTGATGCAACAGCCCGCTTAGAAGGCATGACCTTGGCGAATTCGTCTCCGGAGAATATCGCCCGAGCTTTTGTCGAGGGCATGCTGTGCGGTCTGGCGGACGGGCTCCAAGCGGTGCTGCGACAGGGCCTGAGCGTCAGACGACTGCTCCTCATCGGCGGGGCGGCCCGCAACCCTGCAGTGCGCGAGGTGGCCAGAGACATCTTCACCGTTCCCATCGACGTACCCGAGCAGGCTGAGTACGTGGCCATCGGAGCCGCGCGGCAAGCGGCCTGGACATTGACCGGCACCTCACCGAGGTGGCAGGTCGAACTCGTCGCAACTCTGCACCCGAGACCATCACGGGTACGCGAGCAGTATCGCTCGTTCGCTCGCACCAGCGTCACCGATGACAACAGCCCTACCCACGAGAAGTCACACAATGATCACCGCAGATCGTCGGGTGCCCACGCACCCGTGGAAGGTTGAGATTCACTATGGCAACAGTCACTTTCGATAAGGCAATGCGCCAGTACCCAGACACGCTCACCCCGTCAGTCAATGAGATCAGCCTCGATATCGCCGATGGTGAGTTCCTCGTCCTGGTCGGTCCTTCTGGCTGCGGGAAATCCACAACTCTGCGTATGCTCGCCGGCCTCGAACCCGTCGACGGAGGGCACATCAGAATCGGTCAGGACGATGTCACCGAGGTTTCGCCTCGGGAGCGAGACATCGCCATGGTGTTCCAGAACTATGCGCTCTACCCACATATGAGTGTCGGGGAGAACATGGCCTTCGCACTCAAGATCGCTGGTGTGGCCAAGACCGAACGCAATGAACGGGTGCGTGAGGCCGCTCAGCTGCTCGACCTCGAGCCCTACCTCGACCGCAAGCCGAAGGCCCTCTCCGGCGGGCAACGACAGCGGGTGGCCATGGGACGAGCCATCGTGCGTTCCCCGAAGGTGTTCCTCATGGACGAACCACTGTCGAACCTCGATGCCAAACTGCGGGTGCAGACTCGTGCACAGATCGCCTCACTCACGCGCCGCCTCGGCGTGACCACTGTCTACGTCACGCACGACCAGGTCGAGGCGATGACGATGGGCGATCGGGTTGCGGTGCTCGCTGACGGGAGGCTGCAGCAGGTGGACACTCCGCGGGGGCTCTACGACCGACCCGC
This sequence comes from Brevibacterium sp. 239c, assembly GCF_900169365.1. GTDB lineage: Bacteria > Actinomycetota > Actinomycetes > Actinomycetales > Brevibacteriaceae > Brevibacterium. The sequence goes on along the minus strand of NZ_FXZH01000033.1, from coordinate 1,910 downwards.
GAATCTCTTCGTGGCTGGCTTCATGGGTTCTCCGGCGATGAACCTCATCGATCTGCCGCTGCGTGACGGGGTGCTGCACATCGGTGAGTCAGAGATCGGACTGAGTGACGCGCAGCGCTCGGAGCTCACAGAGGATCAGGTGACGGCCGGAATCCGCCCGGAGGACTTCCGACTCGAGCCCAGTGGCGGTCTGGAAGTCAGGGTGGACCTAGTCGAGGAACTCGGCGCCGATGCCTATGTGCATGGTCGGGCAACAGAGGGTGCCGGTGACATTCCGATCGTAGCCCGAGTCAGTGGACGCACACGCGTGGTCAGAGGTGACCTGGTCAGGGCCGTCCCCAACTTCTCTCGCCTCCACCTCTTCGACTCACAAACTGGTGCGCGTCTGTCCGATGAGGCCGAATCTGCGGCCTGAATGTGGCGCTCAACAAACGGCCGAGGCAAGAAAATCGGGCGCGGAATACTATGATCGACCCATGGTCGATTTCGCACGCTCACCCCGCTCCACGCTTGGAGTCGAATGGGAACTGGCTCTCTTGGACGGGGACAGCCTTGATCTGACTCCCGCTGCCGATGTTCTCCTCGCCGATGTCGCCCAGTGTGCCCCCGAGTTCGAGAAGCAGATCGTGGGTGAAATGCTCACGAACACGATCGAGCTCGTCACCGGCGTCCACAAGCAGGTCGCCGGTATCGCTGAGGACCTGGCCACGTCAATGGGTGCCCTGCGCACCCTGACCGACGGTCGCGGGATCGAACTCATGTCTGCCGGGACCCACCCATTCGCACAGTGGCAGTCACAGGAGGTCCGAGACAAGGACCGCTACCTCGAGCTTGTCGATCGCACCCAGTGGTGGGGTCGGAATATGCTCATCTTCGGCGTGCACGTCCATGTCGGCATCGACTCCCGGGACAAGGTCCTGCCGATCGTCAACGCACTCCTTGCCTACGTCCCCCATCTGCAGGCTCTGAGCGCATCATCACCCTTCTGGGGCGGAACCGACACCGGTTACGCCTCGAACCGGGCGATGATGTTCCAGCAGCTGCCCACCGCAGGTCTGCCGTTCCAGTTCGAAGCGTGGTCAGACTATGAGAAGTATGTCGACGACATGCTCACCACCGGCATCATCGACAACATCAATGAGATCCGCTGGGATATTCGTCCTGCCCCGCACTGGGGAACCGTTGAGGTCAGAGTCTGTGACGGGCTGCCCACGCTCGAGGAGATCACCGCGATCACAGCCCTCATACAGTGCCTCGTCGACGACTTCTCTGTCCGTCTTGATGCCGGCGAGGCCCTGCCGACGATGCCGGACTGGTTCCACGATGAGAATAAGTGGCGTGCTGCCCGTTACGGCATGGACGCCATCATCATCGAGAACGCCGAGGCTGATGAGCGCCTGGTCACCGAATGCTTGGCCGATGAGGTCGCACGTCTGGCCCCGGTGGCCGAACGCCTGGGCTGCCTCAGCGAGCTGAATTCCATCACCTCGATCATCGACCGCGGTGTGCCCTACCAGCGGCTGCAGAACGTGTACAAGGACACTGAGTCACTGACCGAGGTGACCAGGTCCCTGATCAGCGACCTGCGCACCTCGTATATCTGAGCCCGCTGCCGTCTGGCAGCACCCTCGCAACTGCCGCCGGGTAGTATCACTGCGGCAACGCCGGAGCTTCGAAACACCTAGGCGTGCAGAGTGGTATCGGCGCTCCGGCGCTGTCTCGACGTTGCGCGGCCGAGTGCAGCGAGAACCAGCGTGCCCACAGGCACCTCCCGCGCTTACAGCCCCCCCCCGTTACCTTTTAAGTAGCCCCGACTTCCGTCAGGATAGAAGGGGTCGCTGGCCTAAGATTCCCGGCATGATTCATGCCCCCAGCCGTTCATGGTCCGGGGGGTGTTGTCACCGGGAGTC
>NZ_FXZH01000005.1 GCF_900169365.1 Brevibacterium sp. 239c | reverse complement strand
CGGCTGCGTGGACCAGGAAACCTACTCGAAAAGTCACGAGACCAGATGCCGGCCGCCCGGAGACAACGTCTTTGTACGGGACCTCGTTCAGCGTCGAAGACGGTAACGGTATCCAGAAAGGTTGGGGCGGACGATCACGGTGAAACCATCAGGATTAGCCTGCCGAACACGCCCTACCCATACACACATTTTGGCCTATAACCCCGTTTTCCGTACATACATTCCGGGTTATATAGCCCGGGTAATAACCTGCAGCTCGCTCTGGGTCTCAGAGCTCGACTTCAAAGCCGATCCCTGGGACTCAGAGCGAATACCGAAGCTGTTCAGCGTCCGATGGAGTCCGCGATCTTCTTCGTGTTCTCTGCAGTCTTTACGTTAGCCACGATGAGTTCGAGGGCCAGACGGACGAAGATCACCCACAGCGCCGGAACGACCCAGCCGAAGATGATAGCCAGAAGCAGTGGCCACGGGCTGAAGCTCGGCCCGCTGCTCATATAGCTGGTGGCGGCTCCTGCTGCTGCGCCGGTGATGAGTCCACCGATGATGGACGCCAGCCAGGACAGCGCAGCCACAACGATGGCGATGATGTAGATGAATCCCGCCCAGCGAACGGCAATGAAGCTATCGAAGCGGAAGTCGAAGAGCGACTTGAAGAAGCCGCTGTTGCCGCCGGCATTGTGCTGTGCTGCCGGCGGTGGAAAACCACCCGCTGGAGCATGCTGTGAACCGGCGTAATTGGTCTGGTTGTGCGCTGCGTAGTCAGCGCCCTGATAATACTGGTCCTGCTGGGCTGGCTGCCCATACTGGCCGTACTGAGCCTGCGGATTGTACTGACCACCTTGACTGCCCTGACCGTATTGCTCCGGAGGGCTGTACTGACCCCCTTGGCCGAACTGGTCCGGCTGGCCGAACTGATTCTGCTGATCGAACTGATTCTGCTGGCCGCCGTATTGACCGGCCTGACTGAACTGCGAGCCTTGGCCATACTGGGCAGTGCCAGCATGTGACTGTGTGGCATCGGACTGTCCGTCGACGGCTGGTTCGCCGACGGTTGGTTCGCCGACGGACGGTTCGTTGACGGACGTTTCGTCGACAGGGTGTTCACCAGCAGCTGGATCCTGCGGCTGACTGAACTCCGGGCTGGCCTGGCCGGTGTCCGGGCGGGTCTGATCGCTCGGGATGTTCTGATTGTTCTCTGCATCCGAACCGGAGTACGGGTTCTGTGGTGTTGACATAATCTTCCTTCGCACGGGTTGAAGTCGATAGATGCAACTTATCAGGGCAAGATCACTTTGCGCTCAGAACTCTTAACGCAGGCTGATGCTCCATTCCACTCGGAGCTCACCCTGTGGTTCGATGACATCGTGGTCGACTCCAGCGGCAAAGGCATTGGGCGGACAGGTCATGGGTTCGATGGCAATGGCGCTGCGGCGCAGCGCCGGGTCGAGTTCGTCGCCGGTGCAGACCTGCCAGGCTCGAAAGCTCTCATCCATGCCGACGACGACGGTTCGGTCATCGGCTCCTCTGAGTCGCGCATATGACCATCCGTCGGCTGCGCGGCGCGGTGCACCGAACGCATCGTCGAGGACGCTGTCCCGGATGACACGCAACGCCCGGAAGTCCTTGCAGACGATGCACGAGGCCTCATCGGGTTCATGGTCGGTGGGGATGAACGACCTCGAGTTGAACGTCCCGGAGTTGAAGGGCCGTTCCTCGATCGGGATGAGTCGGTCATCGACAGCGAACCAGGTCTGTGCCGGAGTGAGCAGCTGAGCCTCGTTGACCGTGGCGGCACCGGGGTGGATCCAAGGATGGAACCCGAAGGCGAACGGTGCGGACTGCGTTCCTGAATTGCTGGCATGAGCGACGATTGCGACCGCGTCCTCGCTAAGCGTATACGTCACAGTCAGGGTGAGCTCGAAGGGGTAGCCGGGACTGGGCTCGATCGTGGTTCTCAGAGCCACCGAAGTCTCGTCACGGTCCGCCACGTCCCAGACCGTGTTCGCCACCAGTCCGTGGAGCGCGGTTCGGCGGGAGGGTTCTGTGATCGGCAGCTGGTGACTGCGTCCCCTGAAATCGTAGCGGCCATCGGCGATGCGATTGGGCCAGGGGGCGAGCACGGCCCCGTCGAAGGCGTTCATGCCGAGGACCACGGGACGATCGCCGACGGTGTATTCGAGAAGTGCTGCCCCGGTTTGGGAGATGACCGCGGAGTCCTCGCCGAGAGCGAGTTCGATGAAGGCGGCCATGCGACTCCTTCGTGTTAGGTGGACAAAAGTTCCTCTGCACCGGAATTCTACGCGAGATCTGGGATCTCCCCCGGGCGAGTGTTAGCATTATGATCGAAAATGATCACTTTTGGGAGGTCTGATGGGTCTGAGCTGCTTTTCTCAATCCCGCCGTCGAGTTGTTGAGTCCGTGGGCGTCCGTTGAGCACACGGATCCGTAGGGACGAGCTCGCCGACGGCAGAGAGATCCTGTTCTTCCAGGACGCCGATTCGCTGTCGGCGCCGATTGTCGAGGACCACCGCCCCGCCGAGCCTCGTCCCACAGGCGGACAGCTGCGCTTCGATCTGCTCACAGGCCAATGGGTGGCTGTTGCCACGCATCGCCAGTCGCGAACGCATCTCCCCGTCGCCGCAGAATGCCCGCTCTGCCCATCCTCGCCCGGACGACCTACCGAGATCCCCGCCGCCGACTACGAAGTCGTGGTCTTCGAGAATCGGTTCCCTTCGCTGGGATCTGAACTTGGTGCGGTGAGTGCTGATCCGAGTCAGGATTTCGCCGAGGCGGCCTCAGGAGCCGACGCAGCCTCCGAACCCTGGGCGGATTCAGCGTCCGCATTGACCGCTCCAGCCTATGGTCGCTGTGAAGTCGTCGTTTTCTCTTCCGAGCACAACGGATCGTTCGCCGACCTTGACCCGGCCCGTGCACGCACGGTCATCGACGCCTGGGCGAACCGGACGAGCGAGCTTTCCACCCAAGAAGGAATCGAGCAGGTCTTCGTGTTCGAGAATCGCGGTGAGGAGATCGGCGTGACGATGAATCACCCCCACGGTCAGATCTATGCTTATCCGTTTGTCACTCCGCACACCGTTCTCACCTCTGCCCGAGCGGTGCAGCATCACCGCGAGACTGGCCGGCCGCTGATGGGCGACATCCTCGCCTTCGAACGCTGCTCGGGTGAGCGGATGGTTCTCGAATCCGCATACTTCTCTGCCTTCGTGCCCTACGCGGCTCGATGGCCGGTCGAAGTCCACATCGTTCCGCATCGGCAGGTGCTGAGCATCGACGAACTCGACGAGGCCGAACGCGACGACCTCGCTCGCATCTATCCCGAGGTGCTGGGAAGGATCGACGGGCTCTATCCGACGCCCACTCCTTATATCGCAGCGTGGCACCAGGCACCGGTCAACTGTGAGGATCGCGGCGCAGAGTGGATGCATCTGGAGATCACGAGCCCCAGGCGGGCAGAGAACAAGTTGAAGTTCCTCGCCGGGTCCGAAGCGGCTATGGGGGCCTTCGTCGGCGACGTCTCCGCCGAAGAGACTGCGGCGCGGCTGCGTGCCGCGATACCTGACCAGCGGCAACGTACCGCGACTCCTGCACACGAGGACGGTCGCCGATGAGCACGGCCACGGCTCCGACGGAAACACACTTGCGCAGCGAGTTCGAAGCACTCTTCGGCTATTCGCCGCTCGGCTGCTTTCGTGCTCCCGGACGCGTCAATCTCATCGGGGAACACACCGATTACAACAACGGGTTCGTCCTGCCTATCGCCATTGACAGAGCCGTATACGTGGCCATCGGACGGCGATCTCAGACGCACTACAGCAGCCACGATGCTGGTAGCGCGACACCGCCTCGGTGCGAAGAGAGCATCCGGATCGTCTCCGATCATCGGGATGAGCGAGGCGAGCGACTCACGGGCCAGTTCGCCGCCGAGGAGCTCGTTCCCGGAACTCTGCGTGGGTGGCTCAGCCATCCGGCGGGAGTCGTCGACGAGATCGCCAAGACGACGGGCACGACAGTTGGCGGCATCGACCTCTACATCGAATCGACAGTCCCGGTGGGGGCCGGGCTGTCCTCCTCTCATGCGCTCGAGGTGGCGGTCCTCATTGCCCTCGACGACGTCTACGGTCTCGGCCTCGATGACCGGGAGAAGGTGCTGCTCACCCAGCGCGCCGAGAACGACTTCGTCGGCGCTCCCACCGGAATCGTCGACCAAGCGGCCTCCGTGATGACCGAGGCCGGACATGCGCTCTTCCTCGACTGTCGGGACCTGCGAACTCGACAGATCCCCTTTGATCTCGACGCCGAAGAGCTGCGGCTGCTTGTCATCGATACCCGGGTGTCCCACTCGCACAGCGAAAGCGGCTACGGTGACCGCCGGCATACGTGTGAGGAAGCCGCTGCGATCCTCGGTGCCGCGAGTCTGCGTGAACTCGACGAGGCGGTCGACCTCGCTCCGCTCACCGAGGAGCAGCGGCGGCGATTACGGCACGTCTTCAGTGAGAACGCCCGGGTTCTCGACACCGTTGAACTCTTAGAAGGGCACGGGGGAGAAGGCCGCAGCATCCGCGGAATCGGCGAACTCCTGCTTGCCTCCCACAACTCGCTCGCCCATGACTATGAGGTCTCGTGTACCGAACTCGATGTCGCCGTTGCGGCGGCCATGTCGGCCGGTGCGATCGGGGCACGAATGATCGGTGGCGGCTTCGGTGGATCTGCGATCGCTCTCGTCGACGTTGCAGGCGCCGACCAGATAGGTGAGACCGTCATGGCTGCGTTCGCCGAACACGGATATCGCGCACCCGATGTCTTCACCGTCAGCGCCGGAAAAGGCGCCCGCAGAATCGACTGATGCGGCCGGTGCCTACTTGCCGCTTTCTTGAGGCACCGCAGCCAATCTAGGCTCCACGGTCACACCACAGCGAAGTTGGGCACCGCAGCCCAGGCTCCACGGCCAAACTAGGCGACCGTGTCGCCGGTCCCGGCCGTGTCCTCAGCCGAGTCTGTGTCGATGATGCGAATCGGGCGCAGCTTGGCCCAGACGAGAAACAGCACTGCGGTGAGAACCAGGCCGATTCCCGTCCAGAGGTTCGCGTCGATTCCGCCTGTCCGTTCCGCTTCGTCTGGGGTGAAGCCGACGATGCCGACGATCGTGAGGATGACCCCGAAGATTCCCAGCAGCACGCCGATGAAGTTGCGGATGTCGAATGCACCAGCGGTCTTAGTCAGTTCGTTCGAATTGCTCACTAGTCTCACTTGTTCCTTTAGCCGAAGGTGATGTTGAGGATGATGACGATGACCAGTGCAAGCCCTGCGACTGGCACCGGACGTTTCCAGATCGGGGGCTTCGGCTCGTTCAAGTCCTCGAAGTCGGTCTTCGGCGTCTCCGAATAGACGAGTCCTCGAAGTTCATGCGCGGGCTTCGGCGCGGTCCTGTAGGTGACGATCACGGAGAGTACGATGTCGACAACGAAGGCCGTGCTGGCGGCGAGGAATGCTGCGCCCTGACCTGGCAGGTCGAATACTCCGGTCTCACTGAGGATAAAGACGGCGACGGCCGAGAGGGTACCGCCGACCAAGCCGACCCAACCGGCGGTCGCGCTCATGCGCTTCCAGAACATGCCGAGGATGAACGTGGCGAACAGCGGCGCATTGAAGAAACCGAACAAGGTCTGCAGGTAGTCCATGAGGTTGGAGAAGTTCCCGGCGATGAGAGCCGTGAAGATCGCAACGATGCAGGCACCGACTGTGGCATAGCGGCCGACCTTGAGGTAGTAATCGTCGTCTCGGTCCTTGACGACGTACTGCTGCCACAGGTCGTAGCTGAAGACAGTGTTGAACGCGGAGATGTTGGCGGCCATTCCCGCCATGAACGCGGCGAGCAGGCCGGCGATTGCCACGCCGAGGAGCCCATTGGGCAGAACCTCGCGCATGAGCAGCAGGAGCGCATCGTTATAGGTCACGCCGGTTTGGGCCTGAGCGGTCACCTCGTCGACGCTGCTCGCGATCTGCTTGAACTTGGTCAGCTGCGTCACGAGCACTGCGGCGATCATTCCGGGGATGATGACGATGAACGGGATGAACATCTTCGGGAAGGCGCCGAGGATCGGGGTCAGTCGTGCGGCGTTGATGCTCTTCGAAGCCATGGCCCGCTGGACCTCGACGAAGTTCGTCGTCCAGTAGCCGAAGGAGAGCACGAAGCCCAGGCCGAAGACGATTCCGACCACCGAGAGCACAGGGTTGGAGAATCCGGAGAGCTGTTCACCCGGCCAGCTGCTCAGCTGCTCTGCGCCGAGCATGCCGTCGTTGCTGATCTTCGCCACGAGTCCATCCCAGCCTCCCACACGGTTGAGGCCGATGATCGTCAGCGGCAGCAGAGCCGCGACGATGACGAAGAACTGGAGCACCTCGTTGTAGATCGCTGCCGTCAGCCCACCGAGCGTGATGTAGGACAGGACGATGGCTGCGGCGACGACAAGGGCGATCCACAGAGGCCATCCGAGAAGGCGATTGACGATGGTGCCGAGCAGGAAGAGATTGACGCCAGCGATGAGGATCTGAGCGACGGCGAAGGACAGCGCGTTGACCAGGTGGGCTCCGGTGCCGAAACGCCTGCGCATGAATTCGGGAACGGACCGAACCTTCGAACCGTAGTAGAAGGGCATCATGACGACGCCGAGGAAGAGCATCGCCGGGACGGCGCCGATCCAGAAATAGTGCATCGTCGGCATACCGTACTGGGCACCCGTCGCCGACATGCCCATGATCTCCACGGCGCCGAGGTTGGCTGAGACGAAGGCCAATGCCGTCACCCACGCCGGCAGGCTTCTCCCTGAGAGCAGGAATTCGATGCTCGAGGAAATACCGCGCTTGGCGAACCAGCCGATACCGAGAACGAATATGAAATAGATCGCTATCAGCACATAGTCGATCCACTGGGCGTCCAGACGAATGTCTTCCACAGGTCCTCCAACATCATCGGTGAGGCCCCTTGTCGTGTGAGCCATCTCAAATGGACACTTTAGAGGACAGCGTGAATGATCGCTAGTGATCGAACCTGAAAAGTTTTGATCGTTTGCAATACTCGCCGCAAAACCAGGCTGTCAGCTCAGCTTGCGGAAGGTTCAGACGGCCTCGACCTCGATGCCAGCAGCGCGCAGGGTGTCGAGTTCGCTCGCCTCGCTCTGCGAGTCCGTGATGACCTGCTGGATGTCCTCAGTCGGAACCGTGAGCACTGAGGATCGCAGACCCACCTTCGTGTGGTCGACGAGCGCGACCACCTTCCCAGCCCCGGCCGCCATGGCCCGGTCGGTGTCGGCCACAGGAAAAGCAGGTGTGGAGAGACCGAAGTCCGCGGCCAGGCCATTGCCTGAGAGGAAGACGGTGTCGGCCCTCAGCCCGAGGAGCTGCGAGACAGTTCCGCCGCCCACGAAGGCGCGGATCGAATGTCGCAGGATTCCGCCGACGACGATGACTTCGATGTCGGGGGAGGAGACCATCGCCTCGGCGACGAGGAGGGAGTTGGTCACGATGCGGATGCCGGAGCGTTCTTTGAGCTCCTCGGCTAGCAGCTCGGTGGTGGTGCCGGGGCCCAGTGCCACAACGTCGCCGTTGCGCACATGCTTCGCTGCGGCACGGGCTATTGCGGTCTTCTCTGCCAGCGCCTGTTCGAGCTTCTCCGCATACGTGGACTCGCGCGCACTGGAGAAGAGGACCGCACCTCCATGGGTGCGAGTCAGGCGTCCTTCATCGGCGAGCTGATCGAGATCACGCCGAATGGTCACCGCTGAGGTGCTCAGCAGGTCCGAGAGGGCGGAGATGGAGACCGCACCATCTCGTTCGATCGTCTCGATGATCACGTTGCGTCTCTGGGCGGCGATCATGGCGGCGTCCTCAGCCCCTGATGAGGGCTTCGCTCAGGGTCCGGGCCGCGTCGATGATGGACTTCGCGTGCAGGCGTCCGGGCTGACGTGTCAGGCGATCCACGGGTCCGGAGATCGACACCGCGGCCACGACGCGGTTGCTGGGCCCGCGGACTGGGGCTGAGACGGAGGCGACGCCCCGCTCGCGTTCTGCGATGGACTGGGCCCAGCCTCGGCGACGGACACCGGAGAGCATGGTTGCAGAGAAGCGGGCACCGCGCAGGCCCGTGTGCAGACGGTCGGGCTCTTCCCAGGCCAGGAGGACCTGAGCGGCAGAGCCGGCGCGCATGCTCAGTGTGGCACCGATCGGCACCGAGTCTCGCAGACCCACGGGACGTTCGGCGGCGGCCACGCACAGGCGCAGGTCGCCCTGGCGGCGGAAGAGCTGAGCGGACTCGCCGGTCTGGTCGCGCAGCTGGCCCAGGACGGGTCCGGCCGCGGCAAGCAGGCGGTCCTCGCCGGCAGCAGAAGAGAGTTCGGCCAGACGTGGACCGAGGACGAAGCGACCCTGGAGATCACGACCGACGATGCGATGGAATTCGAGCGCAACGGCGAGTCGGTGGGCAGTGGGTCGGGCGAGTCCAGTCAGTGAGACCAGCTCGGCCAGTGATGCGGGTCCGGCCTCAAGGGCGGAGAGAACCATTGCGGCCTTGTCGATGACTCCGACGCCGCTACCATTGCTTGTCATAGACACTATTGTGCGCGTCTCAGTGGGCGAGATGCAAGTTCGAAATGCGATACGGGCGAGTAAGTTTCCTGTACACACTCGTTGAGACCCCATTGGGCCCTCCTCGAGTCACCATATCGAATGTCACTCGCGCCCGAATACGGGCCATCACAGCAGTAAGCATGTACAGGCAATCCCTGTACCCGCGGGAGGAATCATGCCACGCACTTTGGCCGAGAAGGTCTGGGCCGACCACGTCGTATCCCTGGGTGAAGACGGTGCGCCCGACCTCATCTACATCGATCTCCACCTCGTCCACGAGGTCACCAGCCCGCAGGCATTCGACGGACTCCGACTCGCCGGGCGCCCCGTGCGCCGCCCCGACCTGACGATCGCCACGGAGGATCACAACACTCCGACCTGGGACATCGACAAACCCATCGCCGAACCCACCTCCGCCACACAGATCGAAACTCTGCGGCAGAACACGAAGGAATTCGGGATCCGGCTGCACAGCCTCGGCGATGCTGATCAGGGAATCGTCCACGTCGTCGGCCCCCAGCTGGGCCTGACCCAGCCGGGCACCACCGTCGTCTGCGGCGACTCGCACACCTCCACCCACGGCGCCTTCGGTGCTCTCGCACTGGGCATCGGCACCTCCGAGGTCGAGCATGTGCTCGCCACCCAGACGCTGAGCCTCAAGGCCTTCAAGACGATGTCGATCACCGTCGACGGCGAACTGCCCGAAGGCTCGAGCGCCAAGGACATCATCCTCGCCATCATCGCGAAGATCGGCACCGGCGGCGGTCAGGGCTATGTGCTCGAGTACCGTGGCTCGGCGATCCGGGCGCTGTCGATGGAAGCACGGATGACCATCTGCAACATGTCGATCGAGGCCGGAGCCCGCGCCGGCATGGTCGCCCCCGACGAGACCACCTTCGACTACGTCAAGGGTCGCCCGCACGCACCCGAGGGTGAAGACTGGGACGCAGCGGTCGAGTACTGGAAGACCCTGTACACCGACGAGGGCGCCACCTTCGACCACGAGGTCGTCCTCGAAGCCAAGGACATCGAACCGTTCGTGACCTGGGGAACCAACCCCGGACAGGGACTGCCGCTGTCTGCCTCCGTGCCCTCACCGGATGACTTCGCCGACGAGAACGACAAGGCCTCGGCCGCCAACGCACTGGCCTACATGGGTCTGACGCCGGGCACCCCGCTGCGTGAGATCGAAGTCGACACCGTGTTCCTCGGTTCGTGCACGAACTCACGCATCGAGGACCTGCGAGCCGCCGCCGAGGTGGTTCGGGGCCGGAAGAAGGCCGAGAACGTCCGTTTCATGGTCGTTCCAGGCTCCGCGAAGGTCCGCCTGCAGGCCGAGGACGAGGGCCTCGACAAGATCTTCAAGGACTTCGGAGGTGAGTGGCGCTTCGCCGGCTGCTCGATGTGCCTGGGCATGAACCCTGACCAGCTGGCCGACGGTGAACGGTGCGCCTCGACCTCGAACCGCAACTTCGAGGGCCGTCAGGGCAAGGGCGGGCGCACCCACCTCGTGTCCCCGCTCGTGGCCGCCGCCACCGCCGTGCGCGGGACCCTGTCCTCACCCGGTGACGTCAAGGATCTCCCACGCGACGCCGAGCCGGTGGCGTGGACGGACGATAAGCCCACCTTGACACTGACACCCACCCCCACCTCGGCGAACGTTTAAGGACTGACGACTGATGGAAGCTTTCAGCACACATACCGGCACCGGCGTTCCCCTGCGCCGCGCCAACATCGACACCGACCAGATCATCCCGGCGAAGTTCCTCAAACGCGTCACCCGCACCGGATTCGAAGACGCCCTGTTCTACCGGTGGCGGACCGCCGAGGACTTCGTCCTCAACGATCCCGACTTCTCCGCCGGCTCGGTCCTCGTGGCCGGACCCGACTTCGGCACCGGCTCCTCGCGTGAACACGCCGTGTGGGCACTGAAGGACTACGGATTCCGTGTCGTTCTCTCCTCCCGCTTCGGCGACATCTTCCGCGGCAACTCCGGCAAAGAGGGCCTCCTGGCAGCTCAGCTGGAACAGGACGACATCGAACTGATCTGGAAGATCCTGGAGAACCACCCGGGCACGCCGATCACCGTCGACTTGAACGAGAAGACCGTCACCTGCGATTCGGTCACCGTGACCTTCCAAATCGATGACTACACGCGCTGGCGCCTCCTCGAGGGCCATGACGACATCAGCCTGACCCTGGCCAAGGAATCCGAAATCTCTGATTTCGAATCCCGACGCGCCGCATTCAAACCGAAGACCCTGCCCGCGAAGGTCTGAGAGCCTTCCCACAGGGGACCCACGCGTCGTCTGCGCTAGTCTTGGACGAGTCCGGATTAGTCTGGACCACGTCCGGATCCCACCGGGTGCAAGTGTGACGCAGGGAGGAACATGCTCGAAGTTCGCGGCGGCAATCCGCTAGGCGGAACCGTCCAGGTCAGAGGTGCCAAGAACCTGGTACCCAAGGCCATGGTCGCCTCATTGCTGGGGGAGACACCCTCCGTGCTGCGGGGAGTCCCGCAGATCAGGGACGTTGAGATCGTCACCGGTCTGCTCGAACTCCACGGAGTTCGGGTCACGCCCGGTCCCGATGGGCAGTTGCCCGACGGTGAGCTCCACCTGGATCCCTCGGACATGGCGCAGGGGTCGATCGTCGACATCGATGCGCATGCCGGTTCCTCACGGATCCCGATCCTCTTCTGCGGACCTCTCCTGCACAGCTTGGGCCAAGCGTTCATTCCTGACCTGGGCGGCTGCCATATCGGTGACCGTCCCATCAACTTCCATCTCGACGTGCTGCGGCAGTTCGGCGCCGAGGTCGACAAGACCTCCGGCGGCATCATGCTCACCACCCGGGGACGCCTCCAAGGCACGAAGGTCGAACTGCCCTTCCCCTCCGTCGGTGCCACCGAGCAGGTGCTGCTGACCGCCGTCCGCGCCGAAGGTGTGACCGAACTGCGCAATGCGGCCATCGAGCCCGAGATCATGGATCTCATCGCGCTGCTCCAAAAGATGGGCGCCATCATCACCGTCGACACCGACCGGGTGGTGCGCATCGAAGGTGTGGACTCCCTGCGCGGCTTCATCCACCGGGCGCTGCCTGATCGCAATGAGACCGCCTCATGGGCCTCGGCCGCGCTGGCCACCGGCGGAGACATCTTCGTCGAAGGCGCCTCCCAGCCCGAACTCATCACCTTCCTCAACGTCTTCCGCCGCATCGGCGGCGAATTCGAGGTCGAGGAGTCAGGGATCCGCTTCCGCCACCCCGGCGGCAAACTCACATCCTTCGCGCTGGAAACCGATGTGCACCCGGGCTTCATGACCGACTGGCAGCAGCCGCTCGTCGTGGCCATGACCCAGGCCGAGGGCCTGTCGATCATCCACGAGACCGTGTACGAGAACCGCTTCGGCTTCACCCACGCACTCGGTGAGATGGGCGCCCAGATCCAGCTCTACCGCGAGTGCCTCGGCGGCACACCCTGCCGCTTCGGGCGCCGCAACTACCAGCACTCGGCCGTGGTCTCCGGACCCACCGAACTCACGGGAACACGCATCGACGTGCCCGACCTGCGCGGCGGGTTCAGCCACCTCATCGCCGCATTGGCGGCACGCGGCACCAGCCAAGTCCACGGCATCGAACTCATCAACCGCGGATACGAGAACTTCCTCGACAAGCTGCTGGGTCTCGGCGCCGAGGTCTCCGCATGAGCGAGGATGTTGAGTCGAAGGAGCTCGTCTCCTTCGACCCCGCTTCGGTGCGTTCGCAGAAGCGAGTGGCCTTCGCCGCCGCGACCTCGGCCTACGGGCTCATGCGCACCGCCACGAAGATGACGGTCGAGAACTCGGAGAATCTGCCGCCCCGGGGTACCGGTGCGATCGTTGCCGCCTATCACGCGAACCACCTCGACCCGATCCTCGTCGGCCTCGCACTGTGGCGCAATGGTCGGGTCCCACACTTCCTTGCGAAGTCGACTCTGTTCTCTGGGGTACTCGGTGTCATTCTCAAGGGCCTGGGCCAGATCCCGGTGCTGCGGGCTTCGGCACAGGCCGGTGACTCCCTGGACTACGCCAAGGAAGCGCTGGCTAGGGGTGAGACCGTCGTCATCTACCCCGAAGGCACGCTGACGAAGGATGAGGAGTTCTGGCCCCAGCACTTCAAATCCGGAACCGCGCGGCTGGCGCTGGAAACTGGGGCCCAGATCATTCCCGTCGCCCACTGGGGGCTCAACGGAATCTACCCACGGGGAGCGAAGCTGCCCAAGTTCAGGCCGATGAGCAACACCTCGGTGGTGCGCTTCGGTCCTGCCCTCAGCTATGACGATTTGTGGGGACATCGCGACGAGAAACGATCGAAGACGTTGCTGACGAAGCGTCTGACGAACACCATCGCAGTGATGGTGGGTGAGCTCTCGGGCCGGGAGCTGCCAGAGAGATTCCACAACGAGGAGGCAGGCGAATGAGCGTCGAGAAGACAGCAGTACTGGGTGCAGGATCGTGGGGGACCACCTATGCCGCCGTCGTTGCCGATGCCGGATTCCCCGTCACGCTCTGGGCCCGGAGGGCCGAGGTCGCAGAAGAGATCACGCGCTCGCACACGAACGAACGGTACCTGGGCGATCGGGTCCTGCCCGAGCTGCTGACCGCCACCGATGACGACGTCGCCGCCGTCACCGACGCCGAGGTCATCATCCTCGCCGTTCCCGCACAGACCCTGCGAGAGAACTTGAGTCGCTGGAAGGATCACCTGCGTCCGGGAGTCAGGCTCGTGAGCCTGATGAAAGGCATCGAGGTCGACACCGGCATGCGCATGTCCGAGGTTATCGCCGAGGTCGCCGAGGTGGATCCGGGCCAGATCGCGGTCGTGTCCGGACCGAACCTGGCCCGTGAGATCGCCGACCAACAGCCCACCGCCACCGTCGTCGCCTCGGAGAGCATCGACACCGCCGAGGTGGTCGCTGAGATCAGCGCCAACGGGTACTTCCGTCCATACACGAACACCGACGTCGTCGGTGTCGAGATGGGCGGCGCGGTGAAGAACGTCATCGCACTGGCCGTCGGCATCGCCGATGGGCAGAAGCTCGGCGACAACTCGAAGGCGTCGATCATCACCCGTGGTCTGGCCGAGACGTCCCGCTTGGCTGCCGCCATGGGCGCCCAGTCGCATACCCTCTCCGGGCTGGCCGGGCTCGGTGACCTCGTCGCCACCTGCGCCTCGCCGCTGTCGAGGAACAGAACTTTCGGGCGCCACCTCGGCGAGGGCATGAGCCTTGACGACGTCATCGCCCACACCCTCCAGACCGCTGAGGGAGTGAAATCGGCTCCTGCCATCCTTGCGCTGGGACGCAAGTACTCGGTCGACCTGCCGATCACGGAAGCCGTGTGTGCCGTCCTCGCCGGGCGGCTGCGGGTTGACGAACTCGCCGGTTTGCTGTTGTCTCGGAAGCGTAAGCACGAAGGGCCACCGGCCTGATCGCCTCAGCGTCTCAGCAGGAATTTCAACGAGAAGGAGCAGTCATGAGCGTCAACTCACCGTTCTACAACCTTTCCGACGTCCCGACATTCACCCTCACCAGCACAGACATTGAGAACGGCGCCGAACTCACCGGTCCGCAGCTCTCGGGTGCGATGGGTGTTGACGGCGGTCAGGACGTCTCCCCGCAGCTGTCCTGGTCGGGCTTCCCCGAAGAGACCAAGGCCTTCGCTGTGACCTGCTATGACCCGGATGCGCCCACCGGTTCCGGCTTCTGGCACTGGGTTGTGGCCGACCTCGACGCGTCGACGACCAGCCTGCCCGCCAACGCCGGCGATCCCTCGGCAGACCTCCTGCCGGCAGGATCCGTGACGCTGCGCAACGATGCAGGTGAACCCCGTTTCGTCGGTGCTGCACCACCCCAGGGGCACGGATCACACCGCTACTTCTTCATCGTCACAGCACTCGCTGAGCCGCTGGGCCTCGACGATTCCGCTTCACCGGCCTTCGCCGGGTTCAACATGTTCTTCAAGGGCATCGCCCGTGCCTGGTTGGAATGCACGTTCGAGCTCAAGTGAGCTAGAGTTTTCCAGTCCGTACAAACGGTCACGCGCTCTGACGACCAAGGATTCCTATGCCTGAAAATGATCACCGGCCACTCGTCGCAGTCCTCTTCGGCGGACGATCGAGCGAACACGCCGTCAGCTGTGTCACTGCTGCCGGAGTCATTCAGGCCATCGATGAAGACGCCTACCGAGTGCTGCCGATCGGCATTACGAAGGCCGGTGTGTGGCGCATCGTCGACGACTGGTCGACGATGGCCTTCGACCCGGCCGATATGCCAGAGGTGCTCGACAATGGAACCGAGGTCATCCCGCCGATCTCCGCTCAGGGCTCGCCCCTGCTGCAGCGCGATGCCGAGGGCCGCTACACCGAACTCGGATCCGTTGATGTCTACTTCCCGCTGCTGCACGGCCAGTACGGGGAGGACGGAACTCTGCAAGGTCTGTTCGAGCTCAGCGACACGGCCTTCGTCGGTTCCGGGGTCTTCGCCTCGGCGGCGAGCATGGATAAGCACTACACGAAGTCCCTGATGGCCCATGCCGGAATCCCGACATGCCCCTGGGAGCTCGTGACCGAAACCATGTGGGACGCCGATCAGGCCGAGGCGCAGGAGCGGATCGCCGGCCTGGGGCTGCCCGTGTTCGTCAAGCCTGCTCGGGCAGGATCGTCGATGGGAGTCAGCCGCGTCGAATCAGCCGAGGGGCTGGATCAGGCGCTGCGCTCTGCCTTCGAGCATGATGCGAAGGTCATCGTCGAACCACAGGTTGTGGGCCGTGAGATCGAGTGCGCGGTGCTCGGCTCCGTCTACGACCGTGAGATCCGAGTCTCGTACCCCGGAGAGATCGAGGTCTCAGGGGAGCACTCGTTCTATGACTTCGAGGCCAAATACCTCAACCTCGCGGATGCGCAGCTGACCTGCCCGGCACGGGTGGACGAGAAGACGACGGCACGGATTCAGGAACTCTCTGCCCAGGTGTTTCGACTCTTCGACTGCACGGGACTCTCACGCGTGGACACGTTCGTGACAGGGGCGGGGGAAGTCCTCATCAACGAGATCAACACCCTCCCAGGCTTCACCCCCACCTCGGCGTACCCATTCATGTGGTCGAACTCGGGCATCGAGTACCCGGCACTCATCTCAGAGCTCATCACCATCGCGCTGGTCGATCACGCCCGCACCCACTGAGTTCCGGTGCCATACGGCGCTTCTCGTCGAGGGGCCTACTTAGCGTCGAAGGATCACGCTATAGCCTCGTCCCTCGAGGCTAAGTAGCCCGGTCAATGCTGAGTGGTCTCACTGAGGCGTCTCATTGAGTCACCTTGCTGGGTGTGCACGCCCGTTCTTGCTTGCCGCAATGTACTCAGTTGATTGTGTGCGTCGGCGGCTGTCAGTCGAACTCGGCGAGAGCTGCTCTGATCCTCGCGAACTCACTCGTGCGGAAGAGGTCTGCCCAAACGAGGTTGAAGACTCGGTATCCGGCGTTGAGCAGCTTCATGTGTCGTTCATGGTTAGCAGAACTCGCTTGGTCTGGCCCTGCGGCATTGAGGTAGTACTTTCCCACGCCGTGGACCTCGACGATCAGCGGATGCTTGTCATGTTGGAAGTCATTGCGTGCGATCCACTTTCCGGAGAGATCATAAGCATTAATCTGCGGAACCATCCCGGTGATGTTGAAGCGAAAGAACTTCACGGCGCACAGTGCTTCCGCAGATGACTCGTGAGCCGGGCTGGCCAGATTGATAGCCTGCACGGCTTGTCTGCAACCACGAGTGCCTGTTCGGATACTGTCGCGCAGCGATTCGCACGAAGTGAGTCCTCGCCGCAGTGCCTCAGAGATGTAGGGGACCGATACTTCCAGAGGATAGTCGCTGGCAAGGTCGAGAAGTGTTCTGGCGATGGTGGTCACGGGCAGATCGCCGATCTCTGCCAGTTCTTCAGAGTTCAGTGCACGGTCCCGAGTTCGCAGGGTCTTCTTTGCACGGTGCATGCCGGGCCGGATCACCTCGGCGGACTCTGTTGCCGGAAACGGAGGGGCAAGACCGTGTATCAGCGCTGCGGACACGTGAGAGAAGACCGCTCCCGACTGAAGTTCATCAGCATACGAGCGGATAAGCACCTTCAGCCATTCCGAATTGTCTCGAATGTCCCCATACTGTCGCGGGTAGTCCGTGGCGGTGGCGTCGTGCAGAAGGTGGAGCGGTTTATGTTCAGTCGTGGTGCAGGGCGAATACAGAACGAAGTGTCCGCGCCGAATCCGGCGCAGACAACAGCTCAGCGCACCCTGAATGCCCGCCTCGGTGAACCCGAGGTTATGGAGCTCTTTGGATCTGAAGACAGAGACCATAGGGTCATTATGTCTCTCAATGATGCCGAAATGCAATGAACGTCATCAAACATCATCAAACGGCGTGATGTAAGTACATGTCCAGTGATCGCCCCTCATCGTTTACAAGCATGGTGACTGCGCCAAGGGGGCTACTTATCATCGAGCGGCCATAGTAGAACGTCTACCCTCGAAGGTAAGTAGCCCGGTCGAGGCTAAGTATGCCCCTCGATGTTGAGGGGGCCTGCTGAGGGGACTGGTTCAGAGCACCAACTCAGCGGACCTGCTCAGCTGTCGAGGTCTTGGGCTCCTACGCACTTGGCCTCTGCCTTGACGGCGGTCAGGGCCGGTGAGATGGCAGCGAGGACATTGTTGCCCGATTCTGCTTTGCGGTTGACAAGAACTTCGACCGCCGGGGTGCGACCGTAGCTGGTGAACACCCAAGTGTCGTCCTCTTCGGAGGCCTTTGAAATCCAGTCGACGCTGCTCACGCTCACGCACTGATCAGTCGTCGGTCCCGGAGGAGTGACGCCGCAGCGGACGACAGCGATATTGGGATCTCCCCACGCCATCGTGCCCTGGGAGGATGTCGTGCGTGACTTCTGGCCGGCGATCTCATCGGGCATGCGCAGCATGATGTCGGCGCATTTGGGATTCTGTGCGTCCTGAGCCGGGTCAACGACGACGGTTCGCTCGCATCCGGCCAGGCTCACACCAGCCACCACAGTGGCAATGGCTGCGAGTGCGATAGTGCGCGTCTTCTGAGGCCTCTTCCGAAGCGAGGGGCGAGGCGACGGGCGGAGGCGACGAGATCTCATACAACTACCGTATCTCCCGATAACCTTGAGTCATGACCCGACTGTCCGAACTTGGCGAATCACACGTGCTCGAACGCATCCTCTCTCACATTCGCGGCGGTTCGCAGGTGATCATCGGACCCGGAGACGATGCCGCGGTGACCGCGGTGGAGGGTAATCTTGTGTCGACTGCCGACATGCTCGTGGAGAACGAGGACTTCACTCGCACCTGGCTCGACTGGTCTCGGCTCGGAGTCAAAGCCGCAGCACAGAATCTTTCCGATGTGTGCGTCATGGGTGCCGTGCCGCACGGGCTGCTCGTGTCATTGGCCGTGCCGAACTCAACCGATATCGAGGACCTCGAGGCACTCTTCGCAGGCATCGTCGCCGAGGCGGCGCGTGCCGGTGAGGAGCTGGACTGCGACATTCCCATCATCGGTGGTGACCTTTCGTCCTCCGGGCTCATCGTCGTCGCGATCACAGCGCTGGGCACCGTCGGAGGCCCTGAAGCCACAGCTGCAGGAAGCGGCGCAGCGATCACCCGCGCGGGTGCCAAACCGGGCGACTCGATCTACCTGGCCGGGACCATCGGTCGCGCCGCTGCCGGCTTGGATCTTCTCTTCGCCGGTCTCGGCGATCGTACCGGGAACACGGGCGATCGTGCCGGGAACGCGGGCGATCGCTCCGGGAACACGGGCGAGCAGCCCGAGCTCGATGCGAGTCTCAAAGAGCTGATCTCCACTCAGTTGGCCCCACAGCCGGACTATGCGGCCGTCTTGAGCATGGGGGCAGCCTCGGCGATGATCGATGTCTCCGATGGGCTGAGCACGGACCTGGGCCGGGTCGCAGCGGCGTCGGGCGTCCACGCAGACATCGACCGAGCCGCACTCCAGGAACTCATCGATCCGCTGCTGCCCGCAGCACGCTACCTGCTGGCCAGCGCTAAGAGCACCGACGAAGTCGAGGCACCTGAGGAAGGAGCCGAAGCCCCGGCACCTGTGGCAGAAGCCCGGTCTGCCGAGGAATTGGCGTTGAGCTGGGTGCTGAATGGGGGAGAGGACCATGGCTTCGTCGCGTCGTCGATGCAGTTCGACACGCCTCCGGTAGGCTGGCGGAGAATCGGAGAGATGACAGTCGGCAGCGGGGTCAGTCTCGACGGCGCACCGGTGCCGACGAGCGGCTTCAGCCATTTCGGGAAGTGACATGAGCGGACCCAAACAAGCCATCGGCCTCAACGGGCGTCTGGCCGCCAGGTGGGCTCGGCGGGCCGTGGATCGTCTGCGCAAGGAACGCGTCGAAATCGACGAACTCAACGTCTTCCCTGTCCCCGACGGTGACACCGGCACAAACATGTATCACACGCTGCGCAGCGCCTACCTAGCCGTCGAAGAGCTCACTGGCCCCGTCACCTTGCCCCAGGTCGTTGCCGCACTGGCAGAGGGCGCCGGTCGCGGGGCTCGTGGGAATTCCGGACTGATCCTGGCCGTCGCGCTCCAAGGTGTTGCAGATGCCTTGGACGGTGTGACCGTGGCGACGCCCGAAGCGATGGCAGCAGCCCTCGAGCTCGCCTCCGCCCGGGCCAGAAAGGCAGTGGCCCGACCGGTCGACGGCACTATGCTCACCGTCCTCGACGCCATGGCCACCGAGGCACATGAGAAGGCCGAGAAAGGCGCTAACCTCATCGAACTCATCTCCGCGGTGCGGCTGCGCTCCCGGTCGGCTCTGCGCGAGACCACCGGACAGCTGCCCGTGCTGCGCGAAGCTGCGGTCGTAGATGCCGGCTCGACAGGGATCGTTGAACTCTTCGACCTCCTCTACGCCACAGTCACCGGCCGCACACCCCAAGACTCGATGCTCGTCGAGGTCACCAGGGCCCCACGAATCGTGCATCAGGCCAGTTCCGATGAACTCGAGATCATCGCCATCCTGGCCACGAACCCGGCATCCGTCGATTCCGAAAAGACGTCATCCACCCTCGCCGAGGCGCTTGATGCGCTCGGTGGGACATCGATCGTCATCAACGGTCCCAAGGTCCACGTCCACGTCGCGGACGAAGCCACCGCCGTGATCGTCCTCGACCACCTCGCCAGCTACGGCATCGCCCGCCTCGACATGGAGGACTTGCGCCTGCACGAGGAAGAGGGCGAGACCCATCTGGTGGCGATCGTCTCGGGCACCGGCCTGCTCATGCACTGCGCACTCAACGGAGCAAGCGCCCTGTCACCGGATGCCGGTGACGCGGTGGCCATGACCACAGACATCATCGCCGAGGAGGAACGAGAGGTCCTCGTCGTCCCCAGTTCCACCACGGTCCTCAAATCGCTGGGACAGGTGAGCGGGGCACAGGTGCTGCGCTCCCGCAATGTGGCCACGCTGCTATCGGCACTGGCGGTCTATGACCCCTTCGCCCCGACCAACGAGATCGTCGCCGATATGACCGAAGCCGCAGCCGGTACCCGCGTGGGAACCATCGTCTCGGCCGAGCAGCTGGCACTGAACCCACCGACCGGTGCCCTGCCGATCATCGATGACTCGATGGGCGCTGAACCTGGCTCGGAGGGTGGGCGGAGGATCCCACTGTCTCATCCTTCGCAGTTCTACCGCGTCTTCATAGATGGGAAGGTCAAGACTCAGAGCACCGAGCTCAGCACCTTGGTCGAGAAGCTTGCGGATCGTCTGCTGGGCGCCGGAGGGGAACTCCTCACCGTCGTCCACGGGCCGGGCTGCGCACCCGATGTCCTCTCGCACCTGCGGGACTGGATCCGGAAATCACACGCCCAAGTGAGGTTCCAGGACATCGACTCAAGGGATCGGGCCACACTGCTCATCATGGGAGTCGAATGAGCGCCCGCCTCGACGACTACTTCACCGCACGAGACCGCGGTGCACTGAAGAAGCGGGGGATCACCTCGGTGGCGGATCTGTTCCGCTTCTTCCCTCGCCGGTTCCTCGTGCCCGGAGAGAAGACGCCACTGGGCGGGCTCCCCCTGGGCGAGACCGCGATCCTGCAGGCCGAAGTCATCTCCGTGGACACCAGACGCATGCAGAAACGCCGCGGCACCATCACCGACGTGATCGTCCACGATGGACAGCAGTCGATGAAGATCGCCTTCTTCAACCAGCGCTGGCTGGACAGCCAGCTGGTGCCCGGGCTCACCGTCGTCTTCGCCGGGAAGGTCGAGGAGTACCGCGGGCAGCTGACGCTGAACTCCCCCACCTGGCTGAACCGGGACGAACACGATGAGAAGTGGACGCCGGAGGACCTCAACTCCCCATTCCCCGTCTACTCACGAGTCAAAGGCATCGCGCAGACACGACTGTGGAAGGCCATCAAGGTTCTCCTCGATGTCGCCGACCCTGCCGAGTTCGAAGACCCGCTGCCAACCGCCATGCGAGAAAACCTTGACCTGCCCGACCTGCGCACCGCATTCAACGACATGCACCGGCCCAGGTCAGCGGCGGCGACGGAGAAAGCCAAGCAGCGGTGGAAATGGGAAGAGGCACTCGCCTTGCAGGCGGAGTTCGTCTCCCGCAAGGCTGATTACGAAAGGCTCGAGGCCACCCCTCTGCTCAACGTCGGGGCCAGAAGTGAACGCTTCGACAACAATCTGCCCTTCTACCTCACCGCCTCTCAGCTGCGCGTCGGTGAGGAGATCGAGGCAGACATGGGCCGGAAGACGGCGATGCATCGGCTGCTCCACGGCGACGTCGGCTCCGGCAAGACCGTCGTGGCGCTGCGGGCGATGCTCACAGCCGTCGATTCGGGAGCGCAGGCCGCCATGCTGGCCCCCACCGAGGTGCTGGCCACTCAGCATTTCCGCTCAATTGAGAGCCTCCTCGGCGATCAGATGGCGCTCAGCCCTCTGCTCTCGAGCGATGATCAGGTGCGGGTGGCGCTGCTGACGGGGTCGATGCCGGCTCGGGAGCGCAAACAGCTGGCACTCGACCTCGCCACCGGTCAGATCGACATCGTCGTGGGCACGCATGCCCTGATGTCGGACACCACGATGTTCGACGCCTTGGGTCTCATCGTCGTCGATGAGCAGCACCGGTTCGGCGTCGAACAGCGTGAAGCGCTGCGGGCGAAGGCCGGACTCAAGGTCCCGCACACCCTCGTGATGTCCGCGACCCCGATCCCACGCACCGTGGCGATGACCGTCTTCGCCGACCTCGATGTGTCCACCCTCGATGAGATGCCCGCCGGCACCAAGGACATCACCACCCACGCCGTCTCCCTGGGCGATCATCCCAACTGGTTGGCCCGCGTCCTCCAGCTCATCGACGAGGCAGCCGAGAACGGGCGGGGCACCTTCGTGGTCTTCCCCCGCATCGACCCCTCCGACATCGAAGATCCCGAAACGGGCGACGTGATCGGCAGCCGACAGGGAATCGAAGACCTGAGAGACCTGCTGCAGAACTCCGAGCAGCTCCGGTCACGTTCGATTGCTCTGCTGCACGGTCGGATGCCTCCGGCGGAGAAGGACCGGACGATGGCGGCCTTCGTCTCCGGCGAGACCGACATCCTGGTCTCCACCACCGTCGTCGAGGTGGGCGTCGACGTCCCTCGGGCAACCATGATGGTCGTCTTCGAGGCTGAGCGCTTCGGCGTCGCTCAGCTCCATCAGCTGCGCGGACGCGTCGGACGTGATGGCAGTGCGGCCATGTGCTTCCTGCTCACCGAGGTGCCTGAAATCGATGAGAGCTTCGAACGGCTCAGCGAGGTCGCAGGCACCCTCGACGGCTTTGCGCTGGCCGAATACGATCTCGGCACCCGTGGAGAAGGTGATGTGCTCGGGTCCTCACAGTGGGGAGGATCGTCGTTGAAGCACCTGTCCATTCTCCGTGATGCACCGATCGTCGAAGAGGCGAGAGCCATCGCGGAGAAGATCATCTCCGTTGACCCCGACCTGAGCGCACTGCCGGCTCTGCGGACCTTCATCAATAGGGTTCTGCCCGCAGAATCGGCTCACTTCATCGAGGCGAGCTGATGTCGCGCTACTGTGAGATGACAAGGTTTCGTGTGCTGTCGAACCACCCCCTTGAGGAGGAGACGCAATGAGAATCATCGCTGGTGCGTTCAAAGGTTCCAAGCTTGTGGCACCGGGCGGGTCCAACACCCGTCCGACCTCGGACCGGGTCAAGGAATCTCTTTTCTCCATGCTCGACGGTTACGGGGTGCTGCAGGCTGCGAATGTTCTCGATCTTTTCGCCGGGTCCGGTGGGCTGGGATTCGAGGCCATGTCGCGGGGTGCTGCCGAGGTCGATTTCGTCGATTCGGCCGGTGCCTCGGTCCGCGCGGTCGAGGCGAATGCCGCGAAGCTCGGAATCGATCACTCGACTCGGATCCATTCCTCGGACGTTGTGTCATTCCTCAGCGCTCAGCGTGTCCCTAAGCTGCAGGCTGCCGCGCAGCAGGCATCGGGGCAGCAGTCTTCGTCGGAGCAAACTTCGGCGCAGCTGCAACCCGATGGCCACAACGGGGGAGTGGGGCACGCTGACGGGCTCGACGCGGTTCTGGACGGCGAGGTACTGGAAACCAGAAGCGACTTCGACGACGGTGAGGGGCGCATCTTCGACCTGGTGTTCATGGATCCGCCGTACCCGCTGGGTGAGGACGCAGTGACTCAGATTCTGAGCAGGCTCTCCGGGCTCCTCGACATGGAATCCATCGTCGTGCTCGAACGCGCATCACGCGCACCTGAGCCGACGATGCCGGCGGCGCTTGAAATCTTCCGTTCGAAGAGCTTCGGTGAGACCGCTCTGTACTTCGTCCAACTCAAGGCCGACTCTGAAGAGGCAGCGGATGTCGCCAGCGCAGTAGGTGCTACGGCAGCAGACGAGTCGGCGTGAGCTCTCATCGTCCCTGGCACCGCACACCCTGGGTGTTCGCAGCCTGCGGGGTGGGTCTGCTGCTCCTCTGGTTGGCACTCAGGTGGCTGACGAGTCAGTCGGAGACTGATGCCGGTGCAGGCAGGAGCGACGCGGGCACGAACGCAGCGGATCCGGTGCGGCGCTCCGATGTGTTCTGGGCCGGGCCTTCGGACATCCTGTTCTGGGTGGCCATGGTGCTCATCGCCATTGCAGTCGTCGTGAGGATCTGGCGGCTCGTGCGCCGCATCCGCAGCTGAGGTCCGTCGGAACGATCGAGACCTGAAAGTACGGCTGAAGCCCACCGGGAACGCCAGAGGCCCACCGGAATCGCATACCGGTGGGCCTCCGTTGAACGTGAGGCTTACTGCACGCTGGAGAGGAACGTACGGGTCCGTTCATGCTGCGGATTGTTGAAGATCTGATCCGGCGGACCCTCTTCGAGGACCTGGCCGCCGTCGAACATCATCACCCGGTGTGAGACCTCGCGGGCGAACTGCATCTCGTGGGTGACCAAGAGCATCGTGATGTCGGTCGTCTCTGCGATATCGCGGAGGACTCCGAGGACATCTCCCACGAGCTCGGGGTCGAGCGCGGACGTCACCTCGTCGAGGAGGAGGATCTCCGGGCTCATCGCCAGTGCCCGTGCGATAGCCACACGCTGCTGCTGACCGCCCGAAAGGCGAGTGGGATGCTCATCGGCCTTGTCTGCGAGTCCGACCTTGTCCAACAGCGACTTCGCCTCTGCCACGGCATCGGCCTTGGATCTGCCGAGCACGTGGATGGGCGCCTCGATGATGTTCTCGAGCACCGTCATATTGGGGAAGAGATTGAACTGCTGGAAGACCATTCCGATCCGCGTCGTCATGGCCCGGGTCGTCTTCGACGGCAGTTCGACTCGCTTGCCGTTCTTCTCGGTGTGGGTCAGCGGTTCGCCGTCGACGAAGATGTAGCCGCCGGTCAGCTCCTCCAAGGTCATGACGAGGCGGAGGATCGTCGTCTTTCCCGAACCGCTGGGCCCGATCAGAGTCACACGCTCCCCGGGCGCGACAGTGAAGTTGAGGTCCTTGAGTACGGTGGTCTTGCCGAAAGACTTCTCCACTTCTTTGAACTCGATCGCCGGTGTGGCCGAGCTTGCGGGGTCTGCCGTCGGAGTTGATGAGGTGCTCTCAGTAGGTGGCAAGGCGCTTGTCCAATCGTTGGATGAGCAGGGACGTCGGGTAGCTGGCGGCGAGGAAGATGATCCCGGCCAAAGTGAAGGCTTCCGTGTAGGCGAACGTGGAACCGCCGAAGTCCTTCGCGGAGCTGACGAGTTCGACCACCGAGATCGCGAACAGGTACGGGGTGTCCTTGAACATGGCCACGGCGTAGTTGCCCAATGACGGGATCGTGGCGCGCAGCGCTTGCGGGAGGACGACGGCGGTGAACGTGCGCACCGGTGGTAGGGACAAAGCTGTGGCGGCCTCGCGCTGACCCGGAGGCACCGAATCGATGCCCGCACGGTAGCTTTCTGACATGTATGTCGAATAGTGGATGCCGATGACGATGCAGCCGATGACGAGCGCCGGAATGCTCTTCAGTCCAGGGAGGTCCGAGAACGCAAAGTAGACGAACATCAGCTGCACGATCAGCGGCGTGTTGCGGACGAAGGCGACAAGCAGTCTGACCAGCCAATTGATCCAGCGAGGCAGTGAGCGTATAGCCACGGCAATGAGGAGGCCCAGAATCGCGGCGATGATGGTGCCAACGACTGTGGCGATGAGTGTGTTGACGAATCCTCGGAGGAGGATCGGCAGCGCTTCGGCGGCAAATTCCCAGTTCCAGATCACAGGCCACCTCCTTGACCGGCAGGACCTAGCTTGGAGGCCCCATCGTTGGCAGCAGCATGGGATTTGAGACGATCGCGGCGAAGTTCCTCGCGAGCGTCGCGACGAGCATCTCGTCGATCACTCCGGGAGTTCGGGCGTCTGCGTCCGAGCCGTTTGGTGGCTTGGCGTTCGAGAAGGTTCATGCCCTCCTGGATCAGCCACGCGATGACGAAGTAGATAAGGAGACCGACGGTGAACGCAAAGTAGGTGTCGCCGGTTGACTGGCGCAGCTGTTGGATCTTGTCCGTAAGGTCGCTGAGCGTGATGAAGAAGACCACGGCTGTGCCCTTGAGCAGCTGGATGAGCAGAGTCGCCAGCGAGGGGATCATCAGGGCCCATGCCTGGGGGAAGATGACGCGGATCATGCGCCGGGTCGGGGAGAGGCTGAGCGCGATCGCCGCCTCCCATTGGCCGGAATTCACGGTCTTGATCGACGACCGGACCACCTCGGCGGAGTAGGCCCCGTAGTTGAGCGACAGCGCGCCGATACCGCACAAGATGGGGTCGAGATCGATGCCGAGGAGTGGGAGCACGTAGAAGAGCCAGAAGATCTGGACCAGCAGCGAAGTGCCGCGGAAGAATTCGACGATGATCCTGGCAGGGATGCGCATCCACGCGTGAGGGGAGGTCATCGCGAGTCCGAGGATGAGGGCGATGATGATGGTGCCGATCGAGCCGGCGATGGTGAGGATGAGCGTCGTCTGAATTCCCTCCCACAACTGTGGGAGGAAATTCAGCAACGTAGTGACATTGTCAGTCATGATCGGCAGCGACTAGGGGCCGGTTCAGGACTTGGCAGTGGGCAGTTCGCCCTTGCACAGCTGATCGGTCGTGATCTCACCGTCAGGACGCTCTTCTTTGGTGAAGCCGAAATCGCCGACGACATCGAGGTACTTCGTCTCATCGGAGACGATTTCGTCGAGCTTCTCGTTCCACTTGTCCCGGAGTTCGGTGTCATCGGTGCGGAAGACTGTGGCACCGGCACCGATCTGTGGGACTCCCTTGATCTCCTGGACGAAGGAATCTCCGACCTCGACGCCGGAGTCCTTGTTGTTCTTGGCCATCCAGTTGAGCGAGATGGCGGTCAGTGCGAAGACATCGGCACGGCCCGTGGTCACAGCGTCCATGCCGTCCTGCGGAGTGCCGACCTTCTGCGATTTGATGCCGAGGTCCTTGGCGTAGTCTGACTCCACTGCGCCAGTCATGGTCGCGAGCTTGAGACCCTTCTTCTTCACATCATCGATGGTCTTCATACCGTCCTGCTTGCCCTTCTTGGTCATCAGGGCAGTGGTGTACATGAACTCAGGATTGCCGAAGGCGGCCTGCTCACAGCGATCGGGCAGGATGGACATGCCCGCGGAGATCGCACCGAAGCGGTCGGCGTTCAGTCCGGGGATCAGCGAACCGAATTCGGTGTTGACACCCTCGACGTCGTCGACACCGAGTTCCTTGAAGACTGCTTCTGCCATGGCGACCGATGCACCCTGGAGCTCGCCGTCCTTTTCGAAGCTGTACGGAGCCTCACCGGCGAAGCCGACGGTGATCTTTCCGTCATCGACGGCCTTCTGGAGAGTGCTCTTGTCGGAATCGCTTCCGCCGCAAGCCCCCAGGGTGAGTGTCAGAGCGAGGATCGAGGTCGCGGCGGCTAGCCCCTTGATGGCTTTCATAGCTGTCCCTTTCTTAGTACGTCGACACATCTTCGTGACATGCGTCTCAAGAACACTATTCAATACTTTTGTTGTTCGGATGTCACACTGTCAGACAACGTTATATGATCGTGATATGCCTCAACTCCCGACTTCGGAGCTTCCTGTCCTGCGCAAGGTCATCCGTTCCTCGACGATCGACCTCATCGCCGATCAGATCAGGAACGCCATCTACAGCGGCTCGCTGGCGCCGGGACAGTCCATCAACGAGGTGCGCACGGCAGAGCTCCTCGTCGTCTCCCGCCCCTCCTTGCGGGAGGCCCTGCAGCGTCTGGTCAGCGAAGGGGTGATGACCCACGCGCCCGGTCGCGGAGTCTGGGTCAAGCGGATGACGTCTGATGACATCGACGACGTCTATGCGGTCAGGGAAGCCATTGAGGCGCAGGCTGTGAAGATCATCATCCGGTCGGGCAAGCCGATCGCCCGCATCCACCAGGCGCTGGCCAAGCTTGAGCTCGCGATCGAGGAGAACACTGCGCGAGCAATCGGCGACGCCGACCTCGACTTCCACCATTCGATCGTCGCCTGCTCCGGCTCCATCAGGCTCAGCAGCCTGATGAAGGTCTCGATGGTCCACACCCGACTTCTCTCACTCTCCGATCCGCGCGGATACGAGGTCAGGTGCGACCTCATCGAAACGCACAGAGAGCTGAATGAGGCCATCGCAGCCGGTGACGAGCGCCTCTCCTTGGAGATCGTGGGCAGGATCATGACCGGCGCCGCCTGCCGTCTGCACAATCCGCTGACTGAGCCCGAAGCCGTCATCGTCAGGGCCGGTGATCAGGACGGGCCCGTTGATGACCAGTGGTCGCAGCTGAGAGATACGATGAAGACATGAAGGTTGTCTGCCCCGGTTCCTATGACCCGATCACTATGGGTCATCTCGATGTCATCGCCCGCAGTGCCCGACTCTTCGACGAGGTGGTCGTGGCCGTTGTGCACAATCCCAAGAAGTCCGGACGTTTCGACCCTGAAGTTCGCGCCGATCTTATCCGGCGGTCCCTGGACGAGGACGAGCGGACACGCGACGCCGAAAACGTCATCATCGACACCGTCGCCGGGGGGCTCCTCGTTGACTACTGCACCTCTATCGGAGCCCCCGCCGTGGTCAAGGGACTGCGCTCGGGCACAGACTTCGCCTACGAACTTCCGATGGCGCTGATGAATAAGCATCTGAGTGAGCTCGAGACGATCTTCGTCCCCGGCAACCCCGAGTACGAGCATGTCTCGTCCTCGCTCATCAAGGAAGTCCACGGTGGTGGGGGAGACATCGAAGGTCTGGTTCCCGGCGCGGTGCTGTCGGCGCTGAACGCCAGCGCCTGAGGCATGCCGATTCCCTCTTCCTCGTCTCGGGCGTGGTTCCTCGGTCTCATCTTCCACACCGTGATCGCACATGCCACCTACAACGGCGTGCGCGTCCTCATCTCCTACCGGACCCTGGAGCTGGGCGGCAGCGGGGTCGTCCTCGGTCTCATGACCGCCTGCTATTCACTCGTGCCGCTGATCACAGCGCTCCTTGTGGGCCGGCTCGTCGACCGCGGATACGCCACCGCTGTGCTGTGGACGGGAACGATCCTCTCGATCCTGCCCGTCGGGCTCGCAGCGATAGCGCCCAACCTCGGCATGCTTCTCATCGCCACGATGTGCCTGGGGCTCGGGCAGCTGCTGACCACGGTCGCGTCGCAGGCGCTGATCCCACAAAGCTTTCCCGCCTCGGCGCTGACCTCGAAGTTCGGCTACCTCACCCTCGGCGTCTCGATCGGACAGACCATCGGTCTGCCCGTAGCCGGTGCGATCGCCGGCGCCACCGATGGTGCGCCGCAGATCGTCAACGCCCTGTGGTTCATGACCGGGGTCTCCGCGCTGACACTGGTCGCCGCGGTCATCGTCCTCCTCCGCGGTCGCACCCCGCACGTCTCCCGCGCTGATGCGGCCAAAGACGCCCGAACCCCCTTGTCTCTGCTGGCGATCCGGGGCATGAAGCCCGCGATCCTCGCATCAATGACGACCCTGGCCGCCGTCGACCTGATGACGGCCTACCTGCCGCTCATCGGACAGCAGAACGGGTTGTCGGTGACGACGGTGACCTGGTTGCTGACCCTGCGCACACTTGCCTCGGTGATCTCGCGACTCATCATCGGACAGCTCACCCGCAGATGGCGCAATCTCTCGCTCCTGTGGACCGCCTCGGCGCTGGCAGGGGTCTGCATCATCCTCATCCCTGTCTTCACCCAACCGTGGGCGCTGGCGATCCTGCTGCTCGCCTCCGGGTTCTGCTTCGGACTCACCCAGCCGCTGACGATGACCTGGGTCTCGACATTGTCGGACCCGGCCAACCGGGCCGCAGTCCTCTCGATCCGACTTGCCGGCAACCGACTCAGTCAGGTGGCGATCCCCTCGGCGGCCTCTCTGCTCACCATCGTTGCCGGATCCGGAATCGTGTTCACGATCTCCGGGACACTGCTCTTAGCCGCCGGTGGCGTCACCTGGCGCAACCAGCACGAGAAATGGTGACCAGGAACACCCGCGCATCCGCACAGGCTCGATTGGTAATGACCGGCGATGATGACTAGAATGGTGAGTCGCGTGTGAACGCAGGAGTAAGCATCCTCAATCACGTAAAGGAGGAGTGAGCATGAAGAAGCAGTCTGAGTTCGTCTACGATCTCAGGTCGATGGGATTGCTCGGTCATCCTGGTGAATGGGAACGGGTGAACACCACCCTGTCTGCTCCGTCGGATCTCAAGATCGAAGTGATCGGGGTCGCCGAAGGTTCACCACTGACACTCGAGCTGATGTTCGAAAGCGTGTCGGAGGGAATCTACGTGTCGGGCACAGTCTCGACAGTGGCCCGCGGCGAAGATGTAAGGACTCTCGACGAAATCGAGTTGCCTATAGATGTCGACATCCAAGAGATGTATGTCTATGAGCAGGCCGATGGCGACGAGGATTCCTATGTCATCGATCGCGATCAGCTCGACCTCGAGCCCGCAATCAGGGATGCTGTCGTCATGGCTCTGCCCTTCAGTCCGTCAAAGGACCGGAGCGAAGAGTTCAGCTTCACCCTCGGTGAAGATCTTGAGGTCGATGACAGCGAATCGGATTCGCCGTTCGCATCATTGAAGAGTTTGTTGGATGAGAAGAAAGAGAGCTAGACGTGGCTGTTCCAAAGCGTAAATTGTCGCGCAGCAACACCCGCCACCGTCGTTCGCAGTGGAAGGCACAGGCGCCTAGCCTGGTCAAGACTGTGGAGAACGGTCGCGTTGTGTACTCGCGCCCTCACCAGGCCAAAGTTGTCGAAGACGCAGCCGGCACCCCGCTGTTCCTTGAATACAAGGGACGCAAGGTCGCTGACGTCTGACCTGTGGACACTGACACCACAGCAGAACTGCAGAAGAGTCTCGGGATCGATATTGATCCCGAGACTCTTCGTCTCGCGTTAACTCACCGCTCCTTCGCCTTCGAAGCCGGCGGCATACCCACGAACGAGCGCCTCGAATTCCTCGGCGATTCCGTCCTGGGCCTCGTGGCCACCGAGTCGCTCTACTACGACAACCCGGATCTGGCCGAAGGTTCACTGGCCAAGATGCGCTCCGCCGTGGTCAACACCAAAGCACTGGCGTCGATCGCGCGCAGACACAGAATCGGCCCCCATATACTCCTGGGAAAGGGCGAAGAGCTCACCGGCGGTCGCGACAAGGACTCGATCCTCGCCGATACCGTCGAAGCCCTCATCGGTGCGACCTTCGTCGCCCGCGGACGTGAAGAGGCCTTCGCCTTCGTTCACCGTCTCATCGACGGTATGCTTTCCGACGCCGTGAATCTCGGTGCCGGAATGGACTTTAAGACGACCCTGCAGGAAGCAGCGGCCGACCTTGATCTGGGCGCCGTGAGCTACGAGATCGTGTCCTCGGGACCCGACCACGCCATGGTCTTCACCGCCACAGCGCTGTTGGGCTCCAACGGTTGGGGCTCCGGAGACGGTTCCTCGAAGAAGAACGCGGAAGCCGCCGCCGCGGAAGTCGCCGTCAAGGCCATCCGCACCATCTACCCGGACTACACTCGCTGAACATCGCTGTGGCGGGGCCTCGTAGCCCCGCTCTGAGCGTGAGAGCTCGAAGGAGTTCCTGATGCCTGAGCTGCCCGAGGTTGAGAGCGTCCGTGTGGGCGTCCATGAATGGACTGCCGGCACCACCATCACCGGCGCCGAGGTGATCGATCCCCGAATACTCGGCACGACGTCACAGCGTCGCATCGATGCTTCCGCAGCCGAAGAGTTCGTCGCAGCCGTCACCGGTCGGCGAATCATCGGTGCCGAACGTCGTGGAAAATTCATGTGGCTGACGTTGGGGGAGGACCCCGGCGTTGGGCAGTCGGCCGAACCGGCTGCCCCTGAACTCAGTCTGCTCGTCCACCTCGGCATGAGCGGGCAGCTGCGCGTGCACAACGCGAATGACTCAATCCACAAGCACACGCGAGCCATCTTCCGGCTCGAACGGGGCAGCGCCGGATCCGAGACCGACGGTGAGAGCCTTCAGCTGCGCTTCGTCGACCAACGGATCTTCGGCCATCTGGGCGTTCAGCCCCTGGTGCACGCCTACGGTCGGCTCGTGCCCGCCTCGGCGAATCACATTGCGGCCGACCCGCTGGAACCTGCATTCGAACCCGGTCTGGCTCTCGAGCAGCTCTCCCGCAAGCGGACGGTGGTCAAATCAGCGTTGCTCGATCAGTCTCTGGTCAGCGGCATCGGCAATATCTATGCCGATGAAGCTCTCTTCAGAGCCGGCATCCACCCTCTGGCGATTCCCGCTCGCACCCGCAAGTCACGCCTGGCTGCTGTCCTCGATTCTGCGGCGCGGGTGATGAGCGATGCGCTGGCCGTGGGTGGGACCAGCTTCGACGCGCTCTACGTCAACGTCAACGGAGAATCCGGCTACTTTGACCGGGCCTTGCTGGTCTACGGTCGCGGTGGCCAGGAATGTGTGCGCTGCGGGACCGAGATCGAGAAGATGACGATCGGCGGACGCGGCAGCCACTTCTGCCCGAACTGCCAGAACGCTCCGCGCTACCGCTAGCCGCGTGCCGACGACTGCGGCGCTGGCGCATCAAGCCGAAGAGTCGCTGGAGCCCGTCAGCAGTGTGAGTAGACTCGGGACAAGCGAATTCCAGGTCGGTGGATGTTCAGAGAGGAACAGACATGTTCACAATTCCAACGTTCATCGGCGGGATTGTCCTCCTGCTCGTTCGGGCGCTGCTCACTGCGGCATTCGTCCGCGAGTTCTGGGTCAAGGCAAAGGACATTCCGGGTTTCGCAAAGAACGACGGGCTCAACGTCCCGACCGCGTGGTTCGTCGCCATCGCCGAACTGACTGCGGCGGCATCCTTCGCCTCCGGCGTTCTCGCTCAGTGGGCCGGAATCGGAGTGATCGTCCTGATGCTCATCACCACCTGTCTGCACGTGTTCAGATGGCACTCGAAGTACTGGGCCTCGGCCGGAGGTCCGGAGTACGACCTGCTTCTGCTGGTCTTGGCCGCGGTCATCACCGCCTTCGGGACGGGACCGATCGCGATTCCCACCCTGTTCGGGATGTGACCCTGACTCGAAGGTGACCCTCTTGGGGCAGGAAGCCCAGGGAATTGCCGAGGGCCGGGTACCGCTCCTCTCGGAGTGATACCCGGCCCTCGGCTCGGTTTCTGCGACTAATCAGCGCATGCGGTACTTGGAACCCTCCTCACCGGACGTGTCACCGGACTTCGAGGAATCACCCTTCGACGAAGACTCAGCACCCGCCTCGGTGTCGGTGGAGGTCGTGCCTTCGTCGTCTGCGATCTCCTCGGCAGGCAACTCGGACGTGTCGAGTCCGAAGACCTCACCGTCGTACTCGTCGACGGCCGTGGCGACCGACTGTTCGAGGATGTGGTCGGCCAGCTGCCCCTGGATGATCAGCGGATCTCGGGACAGGTCCTTCCACACCGCCACACACAGCAGCAGCATGACGATGACGAACGGCAATGCCGCCACGATCGTGATGTTCTTCAGACCTTCGAGCGCCTCGGCGGGGTCATCACCTCCGGCGAGGAGCATCACCGCGGCCACAGCACCGGTGGCCACACCCCAGAACAGGACAAGACCTCGTCCTGGCTCTTCGCGACCGTTGGCCGAGAGCGTGCCCATGACGATCGAGGCAGAGTCGGCGCCGGTGACGAAGAAGATCGCGATCAGGATGACCGTGACGATCATCAGGATGATGGCGATGAGGTTCGGCAGCGGAAGCGCGCCGAGGAGGTCGAAGAGGATCGTGTCCATGTTGATGTCCGGCTCACCGTCGACGACCTTCGCCAGTGCCTTGACAGTTCCTTCGCCGCGTTCGGCACGCTCCTGGATGCCGATGGCACCGCCGCCGAAGATCGCGAACCAAATGGTCGACACGACGGAAGGGACGATGAGGACGCCGGTGACGAACTGACGCACGGTGCGGCCGCGCGAGATACGGGCGATGAAGAGGCCGACGAAGGGCGACCAGGAGACCCACCAGGCCCAGTAGAAGACCGTCCACGAGGACAGCCACTCATTGACGCCCTGACCGTTGGCCGCGGTGCGCGAGGCCATCTGGGGCAGATCCTCGATGAACGAGCCGATCGAGGATGGGATCACGTTGAGGATGAACAGTGTCGGCCCGCCGATGAACACGATGAGGGCGACGATGATCGCGAGAACCATGTTGATGTTCGACAGCCACTGGATGCCCTTCTCGACACCGGACACGGCCGAAGCGACGAAGGCAGCTGTGAGGATTGCGATGATGATGACGAGGATCGGCGAAGAGACGTGGGACATGATGCCCGCCGATTCGATGCCGCCGCCGATCTGGATCGCGCCGAGACCGAGCGAACAGGCGGAGCCGAAGAGCGTCGCGAGGATCGCGAGGATGTTGATGACCTTGCCGCCGGCGCCGTTGACGGCACGCTCGCCGAACAGTGGGGTGAACATCGAGGAGAACAGCTGGGAGCGACCGAGACGGAAGGAGCCGTAGGCGACGCCGAGTCCGACGATGGCATACATGGCCCAGGGGTAGAGGGTCCAGTGGAAGAGCGTGGTTCCCATCGAGGTGCCCATCGCCTCCGCCGTGGAACCATCAACGGTCGCCGGGGGAGGAGACATGTAGAAGAACAGCGGCTCACCGACAGCGGAGAAGACCAACCCGATGCCCATGCCGGTGGCGAACATCATCGAGATCCACGACGAAGTCTTGAACTGCGGCTTCTCATCGTCCCTGCCCAGCGGGATGCGCCCGAACTTGGACAAGGCGACGATGATGACGAAGATCGTGAAGACCGTGGCGGCGATGACGAAGAGCCAGCCGAAGTTGTCCATGACACCGGTCAGCAGAGTGCCCGCGACAGAACCGAGGCTCTCTGGAGAGATGAAGCCCCAGACGACGAATGCAACTGCGAGGATACCGGCTGTGAAGAAGACCACCTTGTCGACTCCCTGGCGAATCAGGGGCCTCTGTTTGGTGGTCGGATTCTTCAGGTGCTTGATCAGCTCCTGAGTCTTAGTCAATTCACTGCTCATAGGGACGCTAGCCGATCAGCTGGGCCGCAATAGGTTCGCGACCATTCCCAGTCGGCGCTCCTTCCTGTTCATGGACGGCATTGATAGTCATCGGGCGGTATTACGATGTGCTTACCTAGAAATAGCCCGATTTGTCAGTTTCCTGTCGATTCACACCGATGATCTCCTCAGATGAGATGCGATCTTCTCAGGTGAGATGCGAGGCGGGCCGAGCTTTCGCCGGTGCGACGATGATTGATTCTGCCCGGGCAAGGACAAGGCCTCGTCGCTAACGACGAGGCCTCGATCCGCTCCTCCGGCTGGGCTCGAACCAGCGACCCTTCGATTAACAGTCGAATGCTCTGCCAACTGAGCTACGGAGGATAGGCGCCGATTTCGGCGCACGAGGGAACACTCTATCAAAAGATCGGAGTATTGCAGGAACTCCTTCGCGATATGCTGGATGGACAATGCATCTCAAAAGCCTGACCCTGCGAGGATTCAAATCCTTTGCCTCGGCGACGACTCTCAAATTCGAGCCGGGCATCACCTGTGTTGTCGGCCCCAACGGCTCCGGCAAGTCCAACGTCGTCGACGCCTTGTCCTGGGTGATGGGAGAGCAGGGCGCGAAGAATCTGCGCGGCGGAAAGATGGACGACGTCATCTTCGCCGGGACCTCGAAGAGACAGGCATTGGGCCGCGCCGAGGTGGCCCTGACCATCGACAACACCGACGGAGCCATCCCCGTCGACTACACCGAGGTCACGATCTCGCGCACCCTGTTTCGCACCGGGGGCAGCGAA
Organism: Brevibacterium sp. 239c; assembly: GCF_900169365.1. Classification (GTDB taxonomy): domain Bacteria; phylum Actinomycetota; class Actinomycetes; order Actinomycetales; family Brevibacteriaceae; genus Brevibacterium. Next base: position 205,599 of record NZ_FXZH01000005.1, on the reverse strand, counting down.
TACGCCGTCAACGGGACACCGGCACGACTGCTGGACATCCAGGAACTGCTCAACGACTCCGGTCTGGGCAAAGAGATGCACGTCATCGTGGGACAGGGGCGCCTCGACGCGATTCTGCACGCCGACCCGATCGAGCGCCGCAGCTTCATCGAAGAGGCCGCCGGCGTCCTCAAGCACCGCAGACGCAAGGACAAAGCCGTCCGCAAGCTCACCGGTCTGCAGACGAATCTTGATCGTCTGTCCGACCTGCGGACTGAACTCAATCGACAGTTGGGGCCGCTGGGGCGACAGGCCGAGGCCGCTCAGAAAGCCGCCACCGTCCAAGCCACACTGCGCGATTCCGCAGCACGGCTGTTGGCTGATGACACCGTGCGCCTGCAGGCCACACTGGCCTCGACTTCCACGGTTGAGGGCGAAGACGGCAATGACCGGATCGGTGACCTCGAGCATCGGCGATCCCGCACAGAGGCGCGATTGCAGGAGATCGAAACACGTCTGGGAACCCTTGATGCCGAGCTGGAGAACCTGCGGACCTCCGAATCGCGGACACAGACCCAGATCGTCCGGGCCAGAGGACTTGCCCAGCGCGCCGAGGACAAGCGCTCACACTTGCTCTCCGAGGTTGCAAGCCTGGGCAGACGGGAATCGAAGTCGCCGGAAGAGCTGAGATCCCAAGCCGAGCACCACCAGCAGGAACTCGGCGCCGCACGGAAGGCAGTGGAGGAATCCGCGGTGGCACTGGATCGCAGCCAGATGCGAAAAGAAGAACTCGCATTGGCGTTGAAGAAGGCCGAAGACGAGGTCAAGGCGACCCAGTTGGCCATCACCGAGGCGATCAAGAACCGCTCGGCACTGCAGTCCAAGAGCACCCAGGCGCGAGAGCGCATCAGCGACCTCGCCTCCAGAATCGAATCCAACCGGGCAGAGATCGACACCGCGTCGGCCCGTATCGCCGAACGCCGTGAAGAACTGAGCACCGCCGAGGCAGCTGTGGAAGGCGTGGAAGCAGGCGAGAGCGAACTCGACACGGAATACGAATCCGCGAAAGACGCCCAGACCGCGTTGGAGACCGAACTCGACGAGCTCCGAGCACAGCAGGCGAAGACCGCGTCAGAACTCGCCTCGGCCCAGGCCCGCGCGGAGGCCCTGTCTCTGGGCACCGCATTGGAAGCCGACCTCGAAGACATCGTCAACGCCGATCTGCCAGGGGTCGGCTCGGCCGTGACCGAACGGTTGAGCGTGGCCAACGGATTTGAAATGGCTGTGGCGGCAGCCCTGTCGAACACGGTCTCCGGTGTGCTCGTCGATTCCGGTCGGGTGGCACTGACAGTCCTCGACCACCTCGGCGAGGACACCAATGTCCACCTCACGATCCCTGCCGGGACGAGAACAGGTGGGACCGCTGGTAGGGCCGCTGGTGGGATCGCCGGTAGGAGCGGCGAGTCGAAGAGCCTGCCCACCCTCAGCCCGACCGCGGACGGTGGGGCGGCCACGCGGTGGCTCTCCGACGTGGTCAGCAGCGACGTCCCTGAACTCACCGAACTTCTGAACTCTGCGCTGGAGGCGGTCGTGTGCGTTGATGACGCTGACAGCGCCTTGTCCCTCATCGACGCCCACCCCGAACTCACCGCCGTCACGGTGCACGGTGAGATCCTCACCGCCACCCGGGTCAGTCGGGCCCGCACCGCCTCGGGCACCCGTCTGTCCTCACAGACCGCGCTCGAAGAGACCCGTACCTCAATCACCGAACTGGAGCAGGCACGGAGCCGCATCGACGCCGACATCGATCGGGTCGACGCGAAACTCGTCGAGGCGAAGACAGTGGCCGCCGCGGCCCTTGAGGAACTGCATTCCTCGGACGCGGCGATCATGGCCGCAGGGGAAGAGGTCTCGCGAATCACGGGCGACATCACCACCGCCCAGACTCGCCTGCAGCGGGCCAAGGACAACGAAGTAGAACTGAAGACACGGCTGGAGACCGCCGAAAGTGAGGCCCGCACAGCCGAATCCGCACTCGCCGGGGCAGACGACGTCGAAGAGGTCGTCGACACCACAGCCCGAGACGAGCTCAGCCAGCAGGTGTCTCAGTCCTCTGAAGACGTCATCGAGACTCGGATCAGCCACAAGGCAGCCACGGACCGGGCACAGTTCCTCTCCGACCGTGTTGATTCCCTGCTGCGTCAGGCAACGGCGGAGGAGACCGCACGTGAGCAGACGCAGCGGACGATTGTGCGCAAGAACAGAGCAGCCGCCTCGGCGCTGCTCATCGTCGAGACCGCACAGAACGCGAGCACCCTCGCGGAGACGACGGTGTCCGAACTCGGCTCCCAGATCCAGGTCCTCGTCGAGGAGCGCGGGCAGCTGCGCGAGGAGAAGGGCCACCTCGGCGAAGAATTGGGCACCACGCGCACAGAACTCCAACGACTCAAGGACATGGCGGCCGAAGCCGAACTCGCAAAGGAACGGTTCCGACTTAAGCTCGAAGAGATCGAGAACCGGGCGGGGGAAGAGACCGGGCTCGGGCTCGAACGACTGGTCGAACTCTACGGTCCGCATACCCCTGTGCCCGCCTTCGACGAGAGCGAGGAAGAACGACCCTACGTGAGAGCCGAGGTCGAGAAGCGTCACAAGCAGGCAACCGCTGCCCTCAAGCGCATCGGAACCGTCAACCCGCTGGCGCTCGAAGAATACGAAGCGCTGAAGGAGCGACACCAGTTCCTCGAAAAGCAGATCACCGACATCGAGTCCTCCCGGAAAGACCTGATGAAGCTCGTCGATGAGGTCGACCGGCACGTCGAACGCGTCTTCTCGGAGGCCTATGCGGACACCGCTCGCGAATTCGAAGACATCTTCTCCCGACTCTTCCCCGGCGGCGAGGGATCCCTGAGCCTGACCGATCCCAATGACATGCTCACGACCGGCGTCGATGTCCACGCCCGGCCCGCCGGTAAGAAGGTCAAACGACTGTCCCTGCTCTCCGGCGGTGAGCGCTCACTGGTCGCCGTGGCCATGCTGGTTGCGATCTTCAAGGCCAGGCCCAGTCCGTTCTACGTCATGGACGAGGTCGAGGCGGCACTCGACGATCTCAACCTGTCTCGCCTGCTGACCGTGTTCGAGGAGCTCCAGGACTCCTCTCAGCTCATCGTCATCACGCACCAGAAGCGCACGATGGAGATCGCCGACGCGCTCTACGGGGTGACGATGCATGGTGATGGTGTGTCGAAGGTCATCTCGCAGCGGATTCCATGAGCGGCAACCGCCCGCCAGAGACCGATTCGGCAGAGACGTCCAGGGGAGTCCCAGGGAATTCTCCAACAGGCTCACGGCCCCCGAACACAAATGTTGTGGGTTTGGACGATAGACTTGGGGACAGGGAAGCATTGTCAAAAAGCTTGAGGAGCGAGACGTCCATGGCCGAGTCGGCTGATTCACGGGGTGACTCGAGAACATGAATGCAGTACTCGTCGTCATCGTCGGACTCGCCGTATCGTTCGCGTTGGCACTCATCGTCGTCCTCCTCGTCGCACTGCCCGGGTTGAGGGCCGAAGGCCGCCTGAAGTACTCATCCGATGTGCAGCGGTTTCGACTGCCGGGCCAATGGACCGGGTATGACGATGAGGTCCACGAATTCTTCGGACATGATGATGGCACCTCCCATCTGGCGACTCGCGAACAGGCCGCCGTCACCGCGATCCGAGACCATTCCTACGTGCTCAGGCCGCAGCCGCGCCGGCACGCCGCGCCATCACTGCTGACAGTGAGGCCGCGCACCCGTCATTGGAAGATTCCGGAATCCGGCACAGGGTGGAGAACCACAGCCGGTCTGCTCTTCGGCAGCCGAGGTTCCTGACCCGAACACAACATCATCCACGTGCCCCGAGACAGTGGGGCGCCTGAGCGCGGGCCACCTGAACGCGACACCGGTCTGGAACCGATGCGTGCAACGGCAGGCGCACAGCACCCTCAACTGGCGGTCGCCGCGTGAGAGCGTGGGGCCGACGAAGGTAATCAAAGGAGAACGTACGTCCATGGATCAGCCGATCGTATTGCTCATCGTCGCAGCCGTCGTCTTCATTCTGGTCGTCGGCCTGGGCTTCACCCTGCGCGTCAACGCCAAGAGGAAGGGTCTGCGGGATCAGCGCAGCATCGACGCCGATGTCACCGGTGAAGGGGAGGTCGGCGAGCCCTCCGAGGCCATCGCCAAGGAGAAGGCCGCCACCCGCGGCTCCGAAGTTCCCACCGAACCTGCGAACCGACTGGTCCGCCTGCGCGAGCGCCTCGCGAAGTCCAACTCAGGCCTGGGACGCGGACTGCTCAGCCTGCTGTCTCGTGACACTCTCGACGAATCGACATGGGAGGAGATCGAGGACACTCTCATCCTCGCCGATGTCGGAGTCGATCCGACCACCGAACTCGTCGACCGTCTGCGCGAACGCGTCAAGGTCCTCGGCACCCGTGAGCCGGAACAGGTCAGGGAACTGCTGCGCGAAGAACTCATCAACCTCGTCGATCCCTCTATGGATCGTGAACTGGCCGCCACCGGCACCGACGGCGACCCCACTGTGATGCTCGTCGTGGGTGTCAACGGTGCTGGCAAGACGACGACCGTGGGCAAGATCGCTCGCGTCCTCGTCGCCGAAGGCCAGAGTGTGCTGCTGGGTGCTGCCGATACGTTCCGTGCTGCTGCGGCCGAACAGCTGGCCACCTGGGGCGATCGCGTCGGCGTGGAGACCGTACGCGGTGAAGAAGGAGCCGACCCTGCTTCCGTTGCATACTCTGCCGTCGAAAGGGGTAAGCAGGACAGCACCGATGTCGTGCTCGTCGACACCGCCGGACGCCTGCAGAACAAGATCGGCCTGATGGACCAGCTCGGCAAGGTCAAGCGTGTGGCCACGCGTCCCTTGGGTGAGGGACACGAGATCGACGAGGTGCTCCTCGTCCTCGATGCCACGACCGGGCAGAACGGCATGCAGCAGGCCAAGGTCTTCGCCGAGGCGGTCAACATCACCGGCATCGTGCTGACGAAACTTGACGGCACTGCCAAGGGCGGAATCGTCATCGCCGTTCAGCGTGAGCTCGGAGTTCCGGTCAAGCTCATCGGCCTCGGAGAAGGTGCCGACGATCTGGCGCCATTCACCGCCGAGGGATTCGTCGACGCTCTCCTCGACTGAACCCGGGTGTCACACGCTGGAAACATGACTGACTCACCGTGGTGACATGTGTCATAGACACTGTCATTGTTCGGCTCGACCGGAGCCGGCAATGACGTGGAAGAGACGACATGGAACTCGATGCGGTAAGCGTGTGGATGATGATCGCGGCAGGCTTGGTCCTGCTCATGACACCGGGGGTCGCCTTCTTCTACGGCGGAATGACCCGAATCACCTCGAGCATCAACATGATGATGATGGTCTTCTCCGCGATGGCCGTGGCCGGTCTCGTCTGGGTCCTCTTCGGCTATGGGTTGAGTTCCGGTGATTCGCTGGCCGGGATGGTGGGCAATCCGCTCTCGCAGATCGGCCTCGCCGAGGCGGTCGCCAGTCAGCCCGAGACCCTGATTTCCATCGGCTATGGATCCACCTTTGCGATGATTGCGATCGCACTCATCGCCGGAGCTGTGGCCGATCGTGCGAAGTTCTCCACCTGGTTGGTCTTCGCCGCACTGTGGGTCACGTTCGTCTACTGTCCCCTGGCGTTCATGGTCTGGGGCGATGGGCTTCTCAGCGAAAAGGGTGCGATCGGCAGCGTCGTGGGGACCGCGATCGATTTCGCCGGCGGCACCGTCGTGCACATCAACGCGGGCGTTTCGGCACTGGTCCTGGTCGTCGTGATGGGACGTCGTGCCCGCTTCTCGACACCGCACAAACCTCACAACATTCCGATCACCGTCCTCGGTGCTGCACTGCTGTGGTTCGGGTGGTTCGGATTCAACGGGGGAGCCGCCTCGACGATCGAGCAGGCGGGCCTGATCTGGATCAACACTCTCATCGCACCGGCCGCCGGACTGGTCACCTGGATCGCAATCGAACGGATCCGTTCCACCCGGCCCAGCAGCATCGGCAGCGTCTCCGGCGCCATCGCCGGCTTGGTGGCCATCACCCCCGCCTGCGCGAACGTCGAACCCTATGCGGCGATCATCATCGGAATCGCTGCGGGCGCGGGCGCCGTCCTGGCCGTCGAGGCGAAGAATCGTCTGCGCTACGACGATGCGCTCGACGTCGTCGGTGTTCACCTGGTCGCCGGGGTCATCGGTACCGTGCTGATCGGACTCTTCGCCGTCCCGAGTGCGAACTCTGCGGCCGGTCTCTTCCACGGCGGAGGCCCAGGGCTGCTCGTGTCACAGATCGCGGCCACCGTGGTCGCTCTGGTCTATGCAGGAGGCGTCACCCTGGTCATTGCCCTCGTGCTGCGCAAGACCATGGGCCTGCGCATCGATCCGCGAGACGAGCTTGCCGGCATCGACGCCTTCGAGCACGCGGAGCAGGCCTACTCCTTCCGCTGAGCCAGCGTCGGCGCCCACGATCGGTCTCGAGGGGACTGGTTGTGGGCGCATTCTCAGCTTCTCCGGTTTCAGTCGGACACCGGTGAGTTGTTAGGCTAGGGAGTCGACCAATTATCGTGAAGAAGGCTTGTACGTGTTTAATTCTCTTTCCGACAGGCTCACCGCGACGTTCAAGAACTTGCGCGGCAAGGGCCGGCTGTCCGAAGCCGATGTGGATGCCACCATCCGCGAGATCCGGCGTGCTCTTCTGGACGCCGACGTCGCCCTGCCCGTCGTCCGTGCATTCACCGGACGCATCCGCGAGAGGGCGCTGTCCGAAGAAGTCTCGGGTGCGCTCAACCCGGGCCAGCAGGTCGTCAAGGTCGTCAATGATGAACTGGTCGGCATCCTCGGCGGAGAGACCCGTCGCCTGAACTATGCGAAGCGCCCGCCCACTGTGATCATGCTCGCCGGTCTGCAGGGTGCGGGTAAGACCACACTGGCCGGAAAACTCGCGTACTGGCTGAAGTCCGAAGGCCACCGTCCGATGCTCGTTGCAGCTGACCTGCAGCGTCCCAACGCCGTCAATCAGCTCGAGATCGTCGGCGAACGTGCGGGCGCCTTCGTCTACGCACCAGAACCCGGCAACGGCGTCGGCAATCCGGTGCAGGTGGCAACCGACTCCCTCGAGGTCGCAAAGTCCAAGCTTCACGATGTCGTCATCGTCGACACCGCCGGTCGTCTCGGCATCGACGAAGAGCTCATGCAGCAGGCCGCTGACATACGTTCCGCGGTCAACCCGGACGAAGTCCTGTTCGTCATCGATGCGATGATCGGTCAGGACGCGGTGAAGACCGCCGAGGCGTTCCTCGAAGGCGTTGACTTCACCGGTGTCGTACTCTCGAAGCTCGATGGTGACTCACGTGGTGGTGCCGCGCTGTCCGTCGCCGAGGTGACCGGAAAGCCGATCATGTTCGCGTCGACCGGTGAGTCGATGAAGGAGTTCGAACAGTTCCATCCCGACCGGATGGCTGACCGGATCCTCGATATGGGTGACATCCTCACCCTCATCGAGCAGGCCGAGAAGAACTTCGACGAGAAGGAGACCGCGAAGCTTCAGAAGAAGGTCGAAGCCGGTGAGGACTTCGACCTCAATGACTTCCTGACTCAGATGTCGGGCCTGAAGAAGATGGGCTCGATGAAGAAGATGCTGGGCATGATGCCCGGCATGAGCCAGTACAAGGATCAGCTGGAGAACTTCGACGAACGCGAAGTCGACCGCGTCGAAGCCATTGTGCGATCGATGACTCCTGCAGAGCGCACCAACCCGAAGATCCTCAACGGATCACGCCGGGCACGCATCGCCAAGGGCGCCGGCACCACGGTGACCGCGGTCAACCAGCTGATGGAGCGTTTCACTCAGGCGCAGAAGATGATGCGTGGGATGACTCGTGGCGGCGGGATGCCCGGAATGGGCGGAGGCGGCGGTATGCCGGGCATGGGCGGTATGCCTGGAATGGGCTCAGTGCCCGGCGGCGGCAACCGTAAGAAGAAGGCTGTGGGCAAGAAGAAGGGCCGCAAGGGCGGTCAGTCGGGCAACCCCGCCAAGCGTGCGCAGCAGGCGCAGGCGCTTGAGGACAAGAAGGCCGGCAAGACGAAGGACCCCGTCGGCTCGGCCTTCGGGGGAGTCGATCTCGACGGTGAAGAAGACTTCGATATGAAGAACCTGCCGAAGGGCTTCGGCGGGATGTTCCCAGGTGGAAAGTAGTACGGCTTTCTGGCACAATTGAGTCTTGTACTTTTGCTTCCGACGCGGGCCCTCTCTTCCGCGTTGAGGTGATAGTCCAGGTCACAGACTCCGACAGGTCAACCCCACGATTCTTCTGGAACCTCTGTGCAACATAAAGACAAAAGGAGACACCACTAAAGTGGCAGTCAAAATTCGCTTGACCCGCATGGGCAAAATCCGTGCACCGTTCTACCGCGTTGTCGTGGCCGATTCGCGCACACGTCGCGATGGTAAGGCCATCGAACAGATCGGCATCTACCACCCGACCCGCAACCCATCGGTCATCGAGATCGATTCGGAGCGTGCACAGCACTGGCTCTCCGTCGGTGCTCAGCCGACCGATCAGGTTCGCACACTCCTGAAGCTCACAGGTGACTGGCAGAAGCACACCGGCATCGGCGAAGCAGTGAACACTGTGAAGCCGCAGCCGGAGAAGGAAGCCTTCGTGGCTCCTGCTGCCGGATCCGTGATCAAGGAAGCCATCACTCCTAAGGGTTCGGACAAGGCTGCGGAAGCACCTGCCGAAGAAGCAGCTTCTGCTGCCTCCGAAGAGAGCGCTGAAGCCTGATCATGTTGGCTGATTCGCTCGAACACCTGGTCCGCGGCATCGTCGATCATCCAGACGATGTTGCTGTTCGATCCCGCTCGTCACAGCGCGGGACCACGCTCGAGGTTCGGGTTCACCCGGAAGACCTCGGTCGTGTCATCGGTCGCGCGGGGAGAACCGCAAAGGCTCTGCGTACCGTGATCAACTCTCTTGCCGGCCGTGAGTCGGTGCGAGTGGACCTCATCGAGGCGTAACACCTTCATCAGGAAAGGGGGACGCGGCGTTTCATCGCCGGGTCCCCCTTCCTGTATTCACTGATCGGGCGGTGATATTGCACGGTGCAAACCGGGCGCGAGGCAGATATGACCGAGTCAGCGGACTAAACTGTGTGCTTGAAGTGAATGCGTACCCGCATCTGCACGGTCACACGCATCATCACACGCACGAGCTTGAGTACTTTCATGAACACGAGGAGCAGCATGGACACGGTGATCGCCCGGTTGGGCAAACCGCACGGCATCAAAGGCGAATTCACCGTCGAGGTGCGTACCGACAGGCCGGATGAACGACTCGTCCCCGGCCAGACCTACACGACCGATCCCGATATCGGCGAGCTGACGCTGGCGACGGCGAGGTGGCACCGGGACCGTCTGCTGCTGACCTTCGACGAGGTTCCCGATCGGAACCGGGCCGAGGCGATCCGCAACACCCTGATCCTCAGTGACCTGGATGAGGACGAGGTCGAAGACGATGCCTGGTACCTCGAAGACCTCATCGGGCTGCGAGTCCTCGAAGGCGAGACACAGGTCGGCGAGATCGTCGACGTCACGAACGGCACTGCCCAGGACCTGCTCCATATGAAGCACGTCGACGGTCATCAGGCGCTCATTCCATTCGTCACCGAGATCGTGCCCGAGGTCGATGTTGAGGCCGGATGGGTCAGAGTCACGCCTCCGGCTGGTCTCTTCGACGCCTCGTGAGCACAGGCATGAAGATAGACGTCGTCTCCATCTTCCCGGAGTACCTGGCCGGACTCCAGCTTTCCCTCATCGGCAAGGCTGTCGATCAGGGGCTGCTGGACTTGAGCGTGCATGATCTGCGTGACTTCACCTTCGACCGACACAACACCGTCGATGACTCACCGTATGGCGGAGGAGCCGGCATGGTGATGAAGGCCGAGCCGTGGGCGCTGGCACTCGAGCACATCCTCGGCGGGAAATCACCTGAGACTGTCCGCGGCGAGGAGCACACAGTCAGCGGGAACTCTGCTGAAGGCGAGCCCGCCGGTAACGGGAAGCCGATCCTCATCGTGCCCAGCCCTGCCGGCCCCGTATTCAACCAGCGCATCGCCGAGGAGCTCTCCAGCGCCGACCACCTGGTGTTCGCATGCGGACGATACGAAGGGATCGATCAGCGCGTCATCGACTGGTCGGCTCAACATTTCGATCTGCGACCCATGAGCATCGGAGACTATGTGCTCAACGGGGGAGAGGTCGCCTCGATGGTGATGATCGAAGCGGTCAGCCGCCTCATCCCCGGAGTCATCGGCAACCCCGAGTCCCTGACAGAGGAAAGCCATGAAGACGGCCTCCTCGAATACCCGATCTACACGAAGCCCGCCAGCTGGAGAGACCGGGACGTGCCCGAAATCCTACTCAGTGGAAATCACGGTGCGATCGCACGGTGGCGACGGGACCGGAGACTCGAGCGCACGGCCGAGATCAGACCCGATCTGCTCGCCGAACTCCACGATCTGGATAAGCACGATCGAAGCGTTCTGGACCGGTTTGAGTCCGGAGACGAATCCGTGAAAGAATAGGTCGTCGCGTTTGTTGGCATTCACCTGCTTCAGGGGGATGGATGCCCAGAACTGTTCTCCGATGTCGACATCGGAGAATTTCGGGGAGTGATCCCGACAGACGATCCAATTACCGGTTCAACCGGTCCGATATGCGTGTCCTCGACCTGAAGCTGGGGATACATGGAGAAACACAATGCAGAAGCTTGATGTTGTTGATGCAGCCTCGATGAAGTCTGATGTTCCTGAGTTCCGCCCAGGCGACACCCTCAACGTTCACGTTCGCGTGATCGAAGGATCGCGTTCGCGTATTCAGGTGTTCAAGGGAATCGTCATCCGTCGCCAGGGCGACGGAATCCGCGAGACCTTCACCGCTCGTAAGATCAGCTTCGGCGTCGGTGTCGAGCGCACGTTCCCAGTGCACTCGCCCATCGTCGAGAAGCTCGAAGTCCTCGCACGCGGTGACGTTCGTCGCGCGAAGCTGTACTACCTGCGCGACCTGCGCGGCAAGGCTGCACGCATCCGCGAAAAGGCCTGATTATTGCCTGGCACTGTGGGCAATGATCACGCTGTGCCGAAGAATCAAGAAAACGCGACCTTCGGGTCGCGTTTTCTGTACTCTGGCCGCTTCTGGAAGGTCGTCGCCGTCATTGCGATCCTCATCATCGTCATCGGCGGGTCGGTACGCGGGTTCGTCATCCAACGGTTCACGATCCCTAGCGCATCGATGGAACCGACCCTCAACGTCGGCGATGACATCACCGTGTGGCGTCCCGACGCGCTGACGTCTGATATCCAACGCGGAGACATCGTCGTCTTCGACGGTCGAGGCTCCTTCGTTGACGATGCGCTGCCGACCCCGCTGCAGAAGGTGGGGTCATGGGTTGGGATCGGAAATCGAGACGTCTACTACGTCAAACGCGTCATCGCGCTCGGTGGAGACACCCTCCGATGCTGCGACGCGCAGGGCCGGATGCTGCTCAACGACGAACCTCTTGCAGAGGATTATGCTCCGCACCCGGCCTCAGCCACTGAGTTCTCGATCGAAATCCCTGCAGACACCATGTGGGTGATGGGCGACAACCGGAACAACTCCGCCGACTCGCGTGCACTGATGGGCAAACCAGGCGGCGGGTTCATCCCCCTTGACCGAGTCATCGGACCAGTGATCGGCCATGGCTCCTCGATCGACTGATCTGCCGCGCTGACTTGGCCGGCTGACTTGGCCGGCTGACCTGGCGCGCTGATCTGGCACGCGGATCTTAGTGGCCGACCTGGGTGGCCGACCTGGGCAGCCGAGATGATCGCCGGCTGAAAGTTGGCGCTCCGGAGTGCTGGTACGCTCATTTCATTCCCTCTGGGGAACCTGTGGTCCGATGCGAAAGCGAACGAATGTCAACCGAATCAGAAGCTTCCCCACCTTCAGCCTCGAAGAGATTCCTCCGTGGCCTGCTCGAGATCGCAGCGATCATCCTCGTCGCCATTATCATCTCCACCGCCCTCAAGACCTGGGTCGTCCGCTCGTTCTACATTCCTTCAGGATCGATGATGGAGACCCTGCAGATTGATGACAGGGTCCTTGTCAATGAGATGGCGCCCCGTTTCGGACCGGCCAACCGTGGTGACATCATCGTCTTCGACGACCCAGACCATTGGCTGAGCCCTCAAGAAGTCTCGGAATATCAGCCCAACCCTCTCCTCGAATTCATCGGATTGGCTCCCGCAGACGGTGGCCAACAGCTGATCAAACGCGTCATCGGCGTCGGCGGCGACACTGTCGAATGCTGCGATGCGCAGGGACGGATCCTCGTCAACGGCGAACCCATCGATGAGACCTACCTCGACGCCGACACAGCCCCTTCCGAGATGGACTTCAAGGTCACCGTTCCCAAGGGCCACTACTGGGTGATGGGAGACAACCGCAGCAACTCCGCAGACTCCCGATATCACGTCGACACACAGCCCTATGTTCCCGAAGACAACGTGGTGGGCACCGTATTCCTCATCAACTGGCCGTTTAAGCATTTCAGCTGGATGTCCACGCCGAAAGCGGTCTTCGCCGATGTCCCCGACTCCGAGGGAATCACCGGCAGCTGATGGCACAGATCGGATTGCAGGACCTCAGCCTCGAACGCGCACTGCTGGCAGAAGGCTATGAGTTCGTCGTCGGCATCGACGAGGTCGGCCGTGGTGCGCTGGCCGGACCGGTCAGCGTGGGAGTTGCTCTCTTCGACCTCAGAGAGCTCACCGACGCCGAGGTGCCTGCGGGCATTCATGATTCGAAGCAGTTGAGCGCGCTGTCGCGTCAAACCGCGACCGATCGTGTCAATGGGTGGGCGCGGGCGACAGCAGTGGGGTCGACAACGCCGAATGAACTCGACGAACTCGGGATGACCATGGCTCTGAACCTGGCCGGGCGTCGGGCACTGTCTGACATGCTGGTGACGCTCTTCGGCGCAGCAGTCTGCCCGCAGTCGACGATGGTGCTCCTCGACGGCAAACACGATTGGCTTTCAGCTCCACTCACGCTCGACTGCCTGGGGATATTCGGGCCCGCAGCGGACTTGGATCTGCCCCCGGTGCGGACTGTGATCAAAGGTGACGGCAGCGTCCCAGTCATCGCCGCAGCAAGTATTGTGGCAAAAGTGGACCGAGACGAGGAGATGATCGCACTCGCGCAGGCTCACCCCCAGTATGGTTGGGAGTCGAATGTCGGGTACGGAACCATGAAACACCGTCGGGGCATCGCCGATTTCGGCCCCAGCATTCACCACCGGAGAAGCTTCCGCCTGCAAACGGCGCACGATGCGAAGGAGGGATCGTCATGAGCACCGATGATCTGGACGATTACGAAGCTCAACTGGAGCTGCAGCTCTACAAGGAGTATCGCGATGTCGTAGGACTCTTCGCCTACGTTGTAGAGACCGAACGGCGCTTCTACTTGGCCAACCACGTTGACCTCAAGGCCCACAACGATGCCGGAGACGTCTATTTCGAACTGACGCTGCGCGACGCTTGGGTGTGGGACAGCTACCGATCAGCACGCTTCATCAAGACCGTGCACGTGCTGACCTTCAAGGACGTCAACATCGAGGAGATCGCGAAGAACGATCTGGAACCGCCGACGTCAATCAGGGGCTGAGAACTCTGACGACCAGTGGCTGCCGTACGTGAGTTCCTGAATCGAGAGAACCACTCGCACACACTTCGTCTGTGGACCGAACCTTGACTTGCACGTGATCGGCCTGTGGAAGGCTAAGCGCCGTCCACAGGCCGATTTTGTGCTCTTGCCACGCTTGCAGTGCCGGTAGTGGTCTGTCTGTCATGGAACCAACATCGGGCAGACGGAGCACAACGACATCGGGGATGCGTCAGCGTGCTGTGGGTCAGACAGGGGAGGACCTGGCCGCTGAATTCCTGCAGCGGCAGGGAATGGTCGTCATCGAACGTAACTTCAGGTGCCCGCGGGGAGAGATCGACATCATCGCCCGAGACGGTGACACCATCGTCTTCGTAGAGGTGAAGACCCGCAGAACCTTCGCCCTCGGATCTCCGCTCGAGGCCGTGACCAGGGCAAAGCTGAAGCGGATCAGAATGCTCTCGGGCATCTGGCTGCGCGGACAAAGTGACTTCTTCCCCAGCGTCCGCATCGATGCCCTCGGCATCGTAATGGAACCAGAACCCGCCTACTCCCACCGCCGCAATCTGCAGGTCGACTCATGAGCGAGGAGGCGAAGCTCAATGTGATCGGTCGCTCGTCCGCCGTGGCGCTCTGGGGTCTGGCTGGCAAGATCGTGTCCATTGAAGCCTGCGTCAGCGCTGGTCTGCCCGGTATCGACATCGTCGGTCTGCCGGACGCCTCGGTCAGCGAATCGCGGAAACGACTTCGGGCCGCACTCGCATATCTGGGCATCCCCGTGGCCACACAGCATGTGACGATCAACCTCACTCCCGGCACTGTGCCGAAGGTCGGGACAGGATTCGACCTGGGTATCGCCGTGGCCGTGCTCAAGGCGCAAGGAATCATCACCGAAACGCACACGGAATCGATCATCCACTGTGGTGAGCTCGGCCTCGACGGACGCATTCGTCCCGTCAACGGTGTGCTGCCGAGCCTGCACAGCGGTCTTCAGGCAGGTTTCGACCGATTCGTCGTCCCCGTGGGCAACCGTCAGGAATCAGCACTGCTCGCCGGTGCCAGGGTCATGACCATCTCCTCTTTGGCCGAACTGATCAACATCTATGGCGGAGCACTCAACGTCCCGCAGCTGCCACCCGTCGTCGATGCAGCAGCCGCCCACCCAGAAACCTCGCAACGTCACGACCTCGCCGAAGTCCAAGGGCAGGCCGAAGCGCGTTTCGGCCTCGAGGTCGCTGCAGCCGGTGGACACAATCTCCTGATGCGAGGCACACCGGGAGCGGGGAAAACGTTGCTGGCGCAGTGCCTGCCGGGGATACTCCCACCGTTGGATGACCAACAAGCCGTCGAGGTGGCGGCGGTGCGTTCCCTGCGCGGAGAGCTGCCCATCGGCGAAGGCCTTGACCATCGGCCCCCTTTCGAAGCGCCCCACCATCGCAGCACAGCCTCGGCGCTCATCGGCGGACGCAGGCCGGGGTCGATAGGAATTCTCAGCAGAGCCCACCGAGGCGTTTTGTTCATGGACGAAGCACCCGAGTTCTCACGCGATGTACTCGAAGCACTGCGTCAGCCGATGGAGGCTCGACAGGTCCACATCCACCGGGCCTGGGGATCCATGGTCCTTCCTGCATCGTTCCAATTGGTGATGGCGGCGAACCCATGCCCCTGCGGAGCCGGGATGCGCGGAGCCGAATCCACGTGTCGATGCACGCCGATGGACAAACGTCGCTACCGCAACAGGCTCTCCGGCCCCCTGCTGGACCGAGTCGACCTGCAACTCGAACTGTTCCCCGTCTCCCCAGCAGACATTCGCCTCGGCGGGGCACAGGAAGACAGTGCTGCCGTCGCAGGGAGAGTCAGGCTTGCCAGGCAGAGACAGGCCGACCGATACGTCGACTGTGACTGGACGCTGAACTCGAACGCCCCCGGGGCCTGGCTGCGTGAGCATTTCTCCCTGCGCCCGCACAGTCTGCGCGACCTAGACCGTGCGCTCGACACAGGAAGGATCACCATGCGCGGATACGACCGAGTGCTGAGGGTGGCAACGACCCTGGCAGATCTTGAAGGGACAGAGGCGCCCACACCGGACAAGATCACGACGGCTCTGGCGCTGAGGACCCAAGACTCATGAACGACGAAGGCAATAGAGACACTCGCGCGGCGATCGCTGCCCTGCTGAGGATCGGAGAACCAGGCGACGGACTGCTCACCGGACTCGTGAACGAGATTGGTCCGATCGCCGTCCTTGAACTGATTCGGGCGGTGGCGGCCGGAAGATCGTCAGCAGCCGAGGCCGCGGAGAGTCTGTCGTCGTTTGTGGCCGCGGTGGCCGGCGGCGGGCAGCTGGGAGAGGCTTTCGACCGGTGGGCAGTGCGGGGCGAGGACGCGCAGGGGCATCGCGACCTCGAAGCCGTGCACAGACTGGGTGGGCGACTCGTCATTCCCAGTGACGACGAATGGCCGGCTTCGCTCAGTGACCTGGGGCCGGCGGCACCGCTGGGACTGTGGGTCCGGGGCGAGGCGAAGTTGAACGCAGCATTAAAGCGTGCGGTCGCCATCGTCGGGGCACGCGCTGCCAGCAACTACGGCACCAAATGTGCCTCAGATCTTGCTTGGGACCTGGCCGCGAGAGGGCTGACCATCGTCTCCGGGGGAGCCTTCGGCATCGATGCGGCCGCCCATCGAGCAGCCATCGCCCGAGAAGGCACCACGATCGCGTTCATGGCTGGGGGAGTCGACCGTTTCTATCCGGCCGCGAACACCGAACTGTTCCATCAGATACTCGAACAAGGTGCGATCGTGTCCGAAACCGCTCCCGGGATGACTCCGATGCGACACCGCTTCCTGCTCCGCAACCGGCTGATCGCCGCCTCGTCCCAGGTCACCGTCATCGTCGAAGCAGGCTGGCGCAGCGGAGCCCTCAACACTGCTCGACACGCCCTCGAGCTCTCCCGTGAAGTCGCGGCATTCCCCGGATCCGTGTATTCGGCATCATCGACGGGAACCCACAGACTCATCCGAGATCATGAAGCGGAATTGGTGACCAGCTGCGAGGACGTCATCGAACTCACCAAAAGTGGGGAACCCACACTGTTCGACAACCGAAGCCCCTCGTCAGAGGACTCAAGTCTTCCTGCCGGCACCTCAAGCCTCCAAACCAGCAGCCGAAAGCGCGTACCGGCAGATCCGATCGATGACCTCGCCGAGCGAGAGAAGATCTGTGTCAACGTCCTCTCGGCGACCAAGGCTCTGGATGTCGGAACTGTGGCAGCACGAGCCGGACTGACCGTGCCGAACACTCTCTCTGCGCTCGCCGTCCTCGAACTAGCCGGTCTGAGTGCTCGTCGCGATTCCGGCTGGATCAAACTGCGCAGACCGGCCTAGATCCACTCCGTAGGTCCACCGTCAGGCTCGGCCGATCGCGTAACCTGAGGTTGTGACCCAATCGATGACCATCGCCGAGGTGGTGTCCGGCTATGCCGACCACCTGAGATCGCGCGACGTCTCCGCCCACACCTCGCGGGCCTACATCGCAGATGTCACCGAATTCTTCGACCATGCGGCTCACTCTCGAGCGGCCCAGTCCACGACCACGGACGCCGGGGTCCGAACCGCTGAGTTCGGGGTGGACGACATTGATCTCAACGACCTGCGTTCGTGGCTCATCACCCTCGATGACGCCGGAGCAGCGAAGTCCACCGTGGCTCGGAAGATCGCAGCCGTGAAGTCCTTCTTCGCCTACTGCGTGAACCAGCACGGGCTGACGAACAATCCGGCGGCGCGGCTGCGGACCCCGAAGAAGGAATCGCGTCTTCCCACCGTACTCAAACCTCAGCAGGCAGCCGATCTCGTATCCCGGGAGCGTCCTGCTCACGCTGAGGCGGAGGACAGCGATCCCATCGAAGCAGCCAAGTGGGTCAGGGACGCAGCCATCCTGGAGCTGCTCTATGCCACGGCGGTGCGTGTATCGGAACTGACCGGACTGAACCGCAGCGACGTAGACCACCAGCGCTCGATGATCACCGTCCTGGGCAAGGGCAACAAGGAACGACGCGTCCCGTTCGGGAAACCCGCCCAGTCGGCGCTGCAGCAGTGGCTGAACCTGCGGCAGACGTTCGCCTCCGACGGCAGCGGTGATGCGCTTTTCCTCGGCGTCAGAGGCGGTCGCATCGGAGCCAGACAGGTGAGAGAGCTCGTCCATAAGTACGGCGCCGATGACCCCAGCGCACCGGATATCGGCCCGCACGGGCTCAGGCATTCGGCGGCTACCCACATGCTCGACGGGGGAGCGGATCTGCGACAGATCCAAGAGTTCCTGGGGCATTCGACCATGAGCAGCACGCAGATCTACACCCATGTCTCGATGCAGCGACTGCAGGAGACCTATCGGCAGGCACACCCTCGGGCCTGACCACACCCGGCAATGTCATCACTTTCGTACCGGTGGGGTGTCATATTCAGATTGCATGAGTTCCTCCTTTTTGGCCTGCCTCATCACGGTGCTGGATATATGCACTCCAGTCGCGGCCGGATAACTTGGCCCATGCCGCCGCGTTCCTATCGGTGATCCCGAGTAGCCCAGCAAGCACGGGTGCAGGAATTCTGGCTGCGAGGTGAAACATGGAAGCCTTTCGACTCTCGTACGGCTTGATCCCGATCGCGGTAAGGTCCCGACGGAACACCTCGGTAACGAGATGACGACCGGGCTGGCCCCCGGGGAAGAGCCATCCCGGATCGCTGGTCTCGACCAGCCTGTCTGCACGGGTAGTCAGGTAGTTCCGTAGTAGGTCGTCAAGAATGGGTGGCATTTCAATTGGGTCATTGGCGAAAGTGACCAACACGTCGGTTTCGGTGACATGGATCTGCTGAAGCCTCATTGCCACAATGCGATTGAGGGGCTGAGCAAACAGGAGGGTGAAAAGCCCGGCCAAACGAATATGAGCAGGATGGTGGTCCTCGTTCAGAAGTCGCTCGACATCCGACCAGTGTTGCTCAGTGCTGATAGTGACAGTTGCATTCGGCCACGGCTCACCAGACGCGGTCAAGTTTCTATTAACTCGAGTCTTTCTAGCCCAAGCGATGAATGAAGCAATCGTTTTGGTTCGGTTATAGCCGGGAGAGTTGCTGATGAGTTCTTCGAGGTCGACCTGTGTGGCATCCTCGATAGAGACTCCACGACGAGCTAGCAGCTCGCAGAACTCAATTGCTGCGCGAACCCGGATACGAGCAGAATTCGCAACCGCCTGCGTCAGTGTTCCGTTGCTCGCATGGCGGTGGAGGTTGCGCAGGATGTGCCATCGGGCATAACTGTTGATGGTAAAAGCACACTCGGGTTCCAGTCTCGGGGCGATTTCGGTGTCGAGCCACGAGATGAAACGGTCGACATGTGGTTCCCACGGGCCGAGGATCCCGATCGAGACAAGCAGATTGCGCAGGTAGTCATTGGGTTTCGTCGGTGGCAATTGCCGAAAAGCAACATGGCTAATGGACGACTGCCCGCAGGCCATTTGTCTCAGGAGATCGGTGCTCGCTTGCGACTGGGAGACCCAGCGTAGTGGGGTGCGCGGGTCAACTGAATTAATCCAGTAGTCAAGCAACGGTCGCAACTGTTGATTGAGGTGGCCCGTGGCTGGGTCGGTCAGGAGCTCGGTGGCGCGGGTCGCCAGTGTGCACCGGGCGCACACCTTGCCATAAGGGTGAGATTCCTCCCCACAATTGGGACATTCGAAGAGCGGTGGTGCTCCTGCACAAGTGGTGCACACGGCTTGTTTACCCAATGGGAAAGCGAGCACTCGGACCAGGCCACAAGTTGGGCATGGGGCTGGATGATTGCGACGGCGTTTCGTGCAAGGTCGACACATTTGCCATCCGGTGATGCGTTGGTCGATCGGTGTATCGGTGCGGCCACAGCCGATGCAAGGACTGAGACGGGTTTTCTGGGTCGACGAAGTCATGTCAGGTGAGACGTGTCGCCCAAGCTGACGACCTGTCGGTTATGGAAGAAATCGTCTTCCCTGAGAGTGGTGATGCTTCCGGAAGGCGCACGGAGATTGATGTATCCCAGCGATTCGAGTGGCATCTTGATCCAAGAGGCTACAACGAACGTGAGGGCGTATCCATGCGTCACGATGACTTGGTGTTCTGTCGGGCTTGCCAAGATGTCGTCCATGGCGGCGTACACACGATGGGCGAAGACACGGTTTGGTTCCGCCCCCACTACGCCTTCGTCATGGTTCAGGCGATCACCTGTGCGCGGTGGCGGAACGAACCGACTGTCCAGCCATGATTGGGGCCTTCCTTCTCCTTCGCCATACGATTTCTCACGCAACCTACGATCCAGAACTGACTCCGCCCCTAGCATCGCGGATATTTGGTCCGCAGTCTGAGCCGTGCGTTTCAAGTCCGAAGAGAACAAGTCGACTGTTGCATTTTCCGGAAGTTTCGACCGCAACGCCTGAGCAATCGCGACGGCGGCTTTGTGTCCGGCGAGTGTGAGTTCGGAGTCATGCCACCCACCGACCAAGTTTTCCACGTGGTGTGTTGCTTCGGGATGGGCGACGACGTGGATTGTGCGCATTTCCTGTGCCTTTCAGTTACGGGGAATGTGGGTCAAGGGGCGCTAGCAGTTACCTGACAGAGCGATAGCGCCAAGTCATAGGCCATCCGGGCGTCGGACAGTGGATCGAACTGGTCGGAGGTCGCCGATGCCCGCAGTACCGCTGGGCGACTGCGGCGCCGACTTTTGGTCATAATTCAGTTCGAGGAGGTCGTTGGGTGTGCAGTCCAAGATGTCGCAGAGCGCGGCGAGCAACTCAACATTGATGCGTTGAGGGGTGCCAGTGACGACTTTGTAGATCATCTGCTTTGAGATATCGACGCCTCGTGCGGCAAGCGGTTCGACAAGGTCTGTGGTCTTGAACATGCCAGCAGAGGCCATGACCTGACGCAGATTCCACTGCAGAGAAACCTGCCGGCCCGGTGTCGGGAATTTGTTGCTTGCTGTATTCATTGTTGCCCTTCTTCGTTGTTGTAGACCCGGCGGAGAGCAGCCTGCAAAGTTTTGGTCTTGAAGTCGTTTGAAACTGAGGTGTAGATAGCAGTAGTCGAAGCATATGAGTGGCCGACTTGCTCGGTGACGAATCGTTCGGGGTAACCGAATTCGATGAGGTGGGTGACGTAAGAATGTCGAAGGCAGTGAAGCGTCAGTTCGTCTGGTAGCTCGGCTTCGCGCCGCAACCAGGCGAACCGTAGGTCCATGGTTCTCGGGTCAATGCGTCCGCCGCGTTCGGTTGGCCACAGTTCAACTCTTCTTTCAGCGTCGGTACCGAGGACCATGGGTCGTGCCTGTTCGACCCACTGGGTCAGTCCAGTCACGACCCAATCGAACTCAGGGACTGTGTGAACTGTGCGTCGTCGAGGAACTCCTCCGCGGACAGCTTTGCCGTAACGGACGTGGACTGCTCCGTACGTTCCCCATTGAGGCATATCAGGACTGGGTCGCAGATCAGCAATGTCAAGCATGCAGGCCTCGCGACGGCGTAGTCCATAGGCATAGATCGTTTTTACGATTTGGGAGTCGCGCAGCGCCGCCCACGCGCCTTTACGGCCCGAGGCTTTGACACGCTCGACTCGGGTATCGAGGAAGTCGAAGAGGTGCTGGATCTCGTCGTAAGTAAATGGGCGGCGGCCCGGGCGTCCCTCGTAGTCGGTGGTGTGAGCGACTGTGTTGTAGTCATGACAAACCTGCGACGGGATCTGATCGAATCGTTTCTGGCACTCTTCAATCCACCCGTAGCGGCCGTCGAGAAGATAGTCGCAAAACATACGAATCACAAAGTGATAGCCACGGATCGTTGATGGCGCAGCCTTCTTAGAACCCGACATCAACGACAGCGTGAAGTCTTCCATATCGCCGGGGGTCCAGGACCAGGGGTGGGATCCTGCGAACTCGTTGAAGCGGCGGATCAACGAGATTCGACTGTCCACGGTTTGGTTACTTAAGGATCGGGATCGTAGTTGTCGCTGCCACCCAGCCACCATTGCGTTGAACACAGCTTCTGGTTCGTTAAGGTGGCGAACACCGGGTACGAGGACCAACTGGGCTGATCCAGGAACATCCATCATCAACACTCCAAATCGTCTATTTGAAGTAGAGATTAGCAACTTAAAGTAGAGATTGGAATAGACTGCTTGATGAGAAGCGCGTCGCGTTCTTCGTTCTGGAGCATTCGGTCGCCCAACGGACTCCAGGGACGCAACTTTAAGTTTATTCGTGACCATAGAATTCCCAATGCCACGGTTCAGGCAGTGAACCCGACTGACGAGCCCAGCTCGGATGGATCCATCCGAACTTCGGTGCGTTGGCACGCATCCACTGGTGCTCAGCGCTGCCGAACGAATTGATTCCGCCGCCTAGGTCCATTGCCAGCGCCCAACCGTGGTTCGAAGTTCCGGGAGTCGCAGCCATCCGACCCTTCCGTCGTTTCAAAATGACCTGAGTGTCGTAGTCACGATAGGCATCAGTCACCGAGATCGGAGTCGAGAACCTGGCTGCATAGGCGTGAGACATCCGGTCGAACGCCGTCTGAGCATCACAGCGCAGCATCTGTCCCGGCGCCGACATCAACGAACACATCGCCGCGGCAGGTATCCGACCATTGCGATGTCCACCCCACGCACCCGCTCCAGAGGTCGTGGAGTCGCCGGTATGTTCCTTTTCGGGCTTGCGCGACAGTGGCAAGAGGATCGACTCCTCTTGTCCGAAGAAGCCTGCCGGGTCGATGTACTTCTTCACTCCCTCAGACTTCCAGACGCCGACGTGCAGACACGATTGATCGCAGTGACCACCCTCAGCGACTGTTCCGATCTCAGCACCGGCAGAGAACGCCTCGCCCGTTTTCAGAACCGACTCTGCCGGTTGGAACGAGATGACATATCCGGAATCTGTTTCGATGCTGATGGTCGCGGTGCCAGCCACCGAGCCACGGAAGCGAATGGTGCCAGCGGCGGGTGCCCGCACCGGTTCACCACTGACCGTGAGCACATCGATGCCCCGGTGTCCCTTCAACCACGCCTCTGTCGGCGGATCAAATGCTTCGAGAATCTCCATCGCCGGGACCGGGGAGGCCCATGTCCTCTGTGCCTGGGCCGCAGCTTCGGCAGAGGTCGCCGAAAACGGTGCCACCACCTCGGCGAGGGCGAGGAGCACTGGAATCAGACTCACGGTCATGATGCGACTCAGCCTGTGAGATGCCAGGCGAGCCCTGGACCAGACCGCCAGCCGAGTTAGAGACAAGGCAGCCGGCAGCGTTCGAGACCAGATGGAACGGGCGGTGTGCGAAGAAGCGACGATGAGGTCCATGAGCCAATGGAAGCCCGGTCGCCTCCAGATGTCAGGCGCGCGAGCAGCGACTGTGGACAGAGCCCCGTCGTACACAGACGAAACGAACACGAGTGGCGCGGCGATCCACAGGAGACTGCCCATGAGTGGTCGAGAGGAGTGCCTGACCAGCGAGTTGTGGAGATTGCGAATCTGATTGGAACCTCGAAGCTGCGGCTCTGATCAGGCGATGCGGGACAAAGATATCCACACGGCGCCGGACATGGGTCGACTGACTGGCTACTTGGGGGCGTGCACTGGGTGAGCACACCGAGCAGTCTGAAAGCCGCGCAGACTGTGATGCAGCCCATTCGGCAGGTGCCTGATCGATTGGAAAAGCCTTGGGCAACAGGGATAGACTGGCCTCAGCAGAAGCGTGTCTTCTGACTACGCGTATTCGATTTCTTCTCCATCCCATGGTGCAAATAGCCTGCAAGGGCGAATTTGTGGGGCGGATGAACCGAATACCAGGAATTAACCGAAAATGTCATTGTTCCGCCAGCACAATGCTGTCGTTCGATAATGACGTAAAAGCGCCTCCGGGCGCAAGAGAAGGGAGGACGTCGGTATGGCCGTCGTCACCATCCGCCAGCTGCTCGACAGCGGCGTTCACTTTGGACACCAGACCCGCCGTTGGAACCCGAAGATGAAGCGTTTCATCTTCACCGAGCGCAACGGCATCTACATCATCGACCTGCAGAAGTCGCTGGGCTACATCGACTCTGCATTCGAGTTCGTCAAGGAAACCGTGACCCACGGTGGCTCGATCCTGTTCGTCGGCACCAAGAAGCAGGCCCAGGAATCGATCGCCGAACAGGCCAAGCGCGTGGGACAGCCCTACGTCAACCAGCGCTGGCTCGGCGGTATGCTCACCAACTTCCAGACCATCTCGCTGCGCCTGCGCCGCCTGAAGGAACTCGAAGAGATCGACTTCGACGATGTTGCAGGTTCCTCGCACACCAAGAAGGAACTGCTCATTCTCCGTCGCGAGAAGGACAAGCTGGAGAAGACCCTCGGCGGTATCCGCGACATGCAGCGGACCCCTTCGGCTGTCTGGATCGTTGATACCAAGAAGGAACACCTCGCCGTCGACGAAGCTCGCAAGCTCGGAATCCCGGTCATCGCGATCCTCGACACCAACTGCGACCCTGACGACGTCAACTACCCGATCCCGGGCAACGACGACGCCATCCGCTCGGTGTCCCTGCTGACCCGCGTGATCGCCGACGCAGTGGCAGAGGGCCTCATCGCCCGCCACTCCTCGGACGACAACAGCGGAGAGAAGAACGTCTCCGCCGTCGAACCGATGCCAGAGTGGGAACGCGAACTGCTCGAGGGCAACGCTCCTGCTTCTGAGGAAGCTGCCGCTCCGGCTGCAGACGCTGCCGAGAAGCCAGCCGCCGATGCCGCTGCTGCCGCTGAAGAAGCAACCGACGAGCCGCCAGTTGAGGCTGCTGCCGAAGCTGCTGACGAGGCAACCGAAGCACCCGCCGCAGAAGCAGCTGCAGACTCCACCGAGTCCAAAGAGTCCTGATTTTCCATAACTCCACCATCCTGAGGAGAAAGAATGGCAAACTACACTGCCGCTGATATCAAGGCATTGCGCGAGAAGACCGGCGCCGGAATGATGGACGTCAAGAAGGCTCTTGACGAAGCTGACGGCGATCAGGCGAAAGCCATCGAGGTCCTCCGTGTGAAGGGTCTCAAGGGCGCCACCAAGCGTGAAGGTCGCTCCACCTCTGACGGTCTCGTGGCTACCCACGTCGAGGGCGGCGTCGGAACGATGATCGAGCTCAACTCGGAGACCGACTTCGTTGCGAAGTCCGATCCCTTCGTTGCACTCGCTGATGAAGTTCTGTCTCTGGCCGTGTCCAGCAACGCCGATTCGGCCGAAGCTGTTCTCGAGTCCACGAAGGACGGCAAGCCCGTCTCGGAGTTCATCACTGAAAGCGGTGCGACTCTGGGTGAGAAGGTTGCCCTTCGTCGCGTTGGACGTCTCGAAGGCGCAAGCGTCGAGTCCTACCTGCACCGCACGAACAAGGACCTGCCACCTCAGGTGGGCGTCCTGCTGGCATACGAAGGTGATGACGCCACTGTCGCACACGACGTCGCCGTGCACATTGCAGCTATGAGCCCGAAGTACTTCTCCCGCGAAGAGGTCCCAGCCGACCTCGTGGAGAACGAACGTCGCATCGCTGAAGACACCGCGAAGAACGAAGGCAAGCCTGAGAAGGCTCTGCCCAAGATCATCGAAGGCCGCGTCAACGGCTTCTTCAAGGAAAACTGCCTGCTCGACCAGGGATTCGCCAAGGATCCCAAGCAGTCCGTGAGCAAGGTCCTCGAAGCTGCCGGCGTCAAGGCCACCGGATTCCTGCGCTTCCGCGTCGGAGCCTGAAACATCATTGACCGCTGAGCGGGTCGCAAACCGACCTGCACAGCAGTCGTCTCGCTTGAGAGTGAACTCATAAGCGGCTGACGGGGTCGGACCATTCGGTCCGGCCCCGTTTTCGCTACACTGGCACCGACGACACATCCGGGCTCCAACCTGCCCAGACGGAAGAAGGACTCTAAATGACATCCACCCCGGTTCACGAATCCAGCTACGCCAGCAGACCAGTCCGCACACACCGCCGCCGCGTGCTCCTCAAACTCTCGGGTGAGGTCTTCGGCGGAGGCAAAATCGGAGTCGATCCCGATGTCGTCGCCGCTGTAGCCAGAGAAGTAGCCCCTACCGTCGAAGAGGTGGAAGTCAGCATCGTCGTCGGAGGCGGAAACTTCTTCCGTGGAGCAGAGCTGTCACAGCGCGGCATGGACCGCACACGCGCCGACTACATGGGCATGCTCGGAACAGTCATGAACTGCCTTGCGCTGCAGGACTTCCTCGAACAGACCGGCGTCGACACCCGGGTGCAGACAGCAATCCCCATGTCGCAGGTCGCCGAGTCCTACATTCCGCGCAGGGCCATGCGCCACATGGAGAAGAACAGGGTCGTCATCTTCGGCGCGGGAGCCGGACTGCCCTACTTCTCCACCGATACCGTCGCCGCTCAGCGGGCGCTGGAAATCCACGCCGACGAAGTCCTCATCGCCAAAAACGGAGTCGACGGCGTCTACACCGCCGACCCGAACATCGACCCCACTGCAGAAAAGATCCGTGAGATCACCTATCAGGAGGCGCTGCAGAAGGGCCTCAAAGTCGTCGACGCAACCGCATTCTCCCTGTGCATGGACAACAAACTTCCGATGCACGTCTTCGGGATGGAAGGCGAAGGCAATCTGCGCAAGGCCATCGTCGGCGACAAGATCGGCACCGTAGTCAAATAGTCTCCAGGGCGCATCGGCCCCGGGCCTACAACGCCTCGAAATGTCTCAGACGAGGTCCAGAACTCTCCCTGGACCAAACGAGTGCGGCATTCGACAGCTATGACCCATAGAATGAACCCAAAGCTCCTATCGACGGAAAGAGTGAGTCGTGATTGAAGAAACACTGGCCGAGGCCAGGGAAAAGATGGACAAAGCCGTGGAATTCACGCAGGAGGACTTCTCGTCCATCCGCACCGGCCGCGCCAATCCCGCACTGTTCGCCGCCATCGAGATCGATTACTACGGTGCACCGACCCCTCTGCAGCAGCTGGCCTCATTCCAGACCCCAGAAGCTCGCACCATCTTGGTGACTCCTTACGATCGTGGAGCACTCGGCGACATCGAGACCGCGCTGCGCAACTCGGACATCGGCGCCAACCCAGCCAACGACGGCAACGTCATCCGCGTCGTGCTCCCGGAACTCACCGAGGAACGCCGCAAGGAATATGTGAAGATCGTCAAGAGCAAGGCTGAAGACGGCAAGGTGTCGATCCGCAACATCCGTCGTCATGCCAAGGAAACCCTTGAGCGCATCAAGAAGGACGGCGACGCCGGTGAAGACGAAGTCGCACGCGGAATCTCCGAACTCGATGACCTGACCAAGGGCAAGGTCGACAATGTCGACAAACTGCTGTCCAAGAAGGAAGCTGAGCTCCTCGAGGTCTGATGATTTCGTTGACCGGGCCAGGCACTCCAGCATCCGATCCGGCTCCCCTCGGGGGGCCGGATCCGGATCCGGTTCCGCATGCAGCGGGGCCTGAGACCCCATTCCCCAGGCGCAGAGACCTGCGCAACTCCGATAAGGACTATTCGCCGGAAGACCCGGCGACGAACCCTGCCGCTGAGTCTGGGCAGGATGTCCCTGAGGTGGCGGAGAAGGACTACGGCAAGGCCGGACGAAATCTGCCGGCTGCGATCGGCATCGGGCTGCTCATCGGCGGCATTGTCCTGGCGTCCCTCATCTTCTTCCCGATCTCCTTCCTCTTCATCATCCTCATCGCCATCGTGGCCGCAATGTGGGAGCTGGCCAATGCGCTGTCCCGGTCGGGGTCACTCGTATCGCGGATACCGACGATGGTGTCGGCGGCATGCATGGTGGTGGCGACGTTCGTCGGTGGACGCGAGGCCCTGTGGGTGACCTTCGCCGCCAGTGCCGGCGCCGTCATGCTCTTCACCATGGTCGAGCGCCGTAAGAACGCGGTCAAAGACGTTTCGCTGTCCCTGTTCGCACTGACCTACGTGGGCCTCATGGCCTGCTTCGTCGTGTACCTGCTGACCCAACCCGACGGCAACTTCTACGTCATCCTGTTCTTGGCCAGCGTGGTCGCCTCTGACACCGGCGGCTACGTCTTCGGCGTCCTCTGGGGCAAACACCCGATCGCACCGAGAATCTCCCCGAAGAAATCCTGGGAAGGTTACATCGGTTCGGTGGTCTTCGCCGCCGCGGTCGCCACCATCCTCGCTCTGACTCTCTTCGACGCTCCGTTCTGGACCGGTCTGGTCATAGGTGTCGTCATCCCAGCCTTCGCCACCCTCGGCGACTTCAGCGAATCGATGATCAAACGCGACCTCGACCTCAAAGACATGGGGACTCTGCTGCCCGGGCACGGCGGCGTCATGGACCGACTCGATTCGATCCTGCCCACCGCACCGGTGGCCCTCGTGATGTTCACGGTCCTGCCCGGCTACCTCTGATCCACACTGATCCGCCTCGCACCTGCAATTGGATAGCCGTCAATCGCGGGCATCTGCATGACCGCGAACCGCGGGTATCCACCCAGCCCTCAATCGCCGGTGACAGCCTCTTATCGGGCGTGGCGGCACACACACTCCAAGACATTTGCTCTCATGAGACAATGGACGTGTGAGTTCTCAAGCAGGTAACAGGCAGACACGGCCCGTCGTCGAACACGCAGACGGCACGACATCGAAGACGCCGACGCGTGACGGCCGTCCGCTGCTTAATTTCAAATCTCCACGAGCCAGCCAGCCAAAGCAGCATCTGGCCGATATGACGATGGACGAACGCATCGACGCGGTCAAAGAGATGGGACTGCCCGCCTTCCGCGCCAAGCAGATCTCCACTCACTACTTCACGCACTATCAGACCGATGTCGAGTCCATGACGGACCTGCCGAAGGACCTGCGTGCCGACCTGCAGGAACGATTCTTCCCCCACCTCCTGACCGAGGTTCGTCGCCTGCGCACCGCCAACGGCGACACAATCAAGTTCCTGTGGCGCCTCTATGACGGAGCACTCGTCGAATCGGTGCTCATGCGCTACCGCAACCGAGTCACACTCTGTGTTTCAAGCCAGTGCGGTTGTGGAATGAACTGTCCCTTCTGCGCAACAGGACAGCAGGGACTGACACGCAATATGTCTGCGGCCGAGATCGTCGAACAGGTCATCCGCGCCAACCAGGTCATCGCTGACGGCGAACTCGCACCGGCACCCTCGGGGGACATGCCAGCCGACGGCGAGACGGCCCTCGGTGCCGAAGCAGACGATGACCAGGGCGAATCACCAGAGGCAATGGTCGACGCATCGGACTTGACCACCTCGGCGACGGGACCCGAACGCGTCTCCAACATCGTTTTCATGGGAATGGGCGAACCCTTGGCCAACTACAAACGCGTGATGAACGCGGTGCGCCGGTTCGTCGAACCAGCGCCGCAGGGACTGGGAATGTCGGCCCGTCGCATCACCATCTCCACGGTCGGTCTGGTCCCAGGTATCAACAAGCTGGCGGCCGAGGAGATTCCGGTCACCTTCGCACTCAGCCTCCACGCACCCGATGACGAACTGCGCGATGAGATGATCCCGGTCAACACCCGGTGGAAGGCCGATGAAGCCATCGACGCCGCGTACAACTACTACCAGGTGACCGGACGTCGGGTGAGCATCGAATACGCCCTCATCAAGGACATGAACGATCACCCCTGGCGTGCGGAACTGCTGGCGAAGAAGCTCAATGCTCGTGGTCGCGGTTGGGTCCACGTCAACCCCATCCCGCTCAACCCGACGCCCGGGTCCGTGTGGACCGCCTCCGACCCGGAGGTGGCCGACGAATTCGTGCGCAGGCTCATCGACCAGGGCATTCCCACGACCATCCGCGATACCCGCGGTTCGGACATCGATGGGGCCTGCGGACAGCTCGCCGCCGCCGACTGAGACGTCGCGAACACGCATTTTCCGCGTCCGCCATTTATCATGGTGGAAATGACCCATACGCACGATTCGCTTCTGGAGGCAACATGGCGGACACGACTTTCCCCCGAATGTCCGGATGGAAGAACGGCTACGACCCGAAACAGGTCGACAGCTTCTTCAAACGTGCGCGCGAATCCTTCGAACGCCCCACTCCGCAGCCCGGTGACCTCGACTCACGCGCGGTGCGCACAGTCGGCTTCGATCTGGTGCGAAAGGGATACCACGTTGCCGTCGTCGATGCTGCGCTCGATCGTCTCGAAGACGCCTTCGCCAAACAGGCACGTGACCGGCTCATCGCACAGTCGGGCCAAGATGCTTGGGTCTCCGAACTGACACGTGTGGCCTCGTCTCTGCGAGGACGCTTGGTCCGCGAACCGGGCGAGCACTTCGACAACCCGGCCCCGGGAGTCATCGGCTACGACATCGACCAGGTCGATGACATGTGCGAGAAGGTCAACGCCTACTTCACGGAAGGTGTGGCGATGAGCGTTGACCAGGTCCGCCGCGTCCTGTTCAAAACGGCCAAGGGCAACAAAGCCTACGACGAAGACCAAGTCGATGCGTTCATCGACCGTGTCGTCGAAGTGATGGCCTCCGTTGACTGACTTCCACTACTTCGAAGCACCCACAGACACCTCACCCGGAACGCTTAACCCGGTGTTCGAGCTGCTCGATTTCCCGATCGTCATGGGCGGTGCCGATGACATCGTCCTCACCGGTCCGACCCCGGACAAGCCGATGGTCGATGGCCGTGAAGTCAGCGACCCACGGCTGATCAAGGCACTGTCGAAGCCTGTGGAGCTCGATCGCGCCGAGGTGTTGGACCGGAGTGCGAAACTCGGCGGCATCCTCCATGCCATGGGCATCATCGGCACAGAGAACGCTCGAGTCGTCATCGCCGAGGATGTTCCACCGATCTCGCGGAGGCTGAGCATCCTCGGCGCCGTGCGCATCGGAGCCAGCGTCGACGTTCGTTCCGGCGCGGCATCGACCGATGCCCCGTTTGCCAGCGCGTCGTCTGCGGACTCTTCCTCAACTGATGGTGGGGGCGAGGGCCTCACCACGGTTCTCGTGCACACGATCGACGCTGCCCCGATCGAATCGGGACGAGCCTCGGTCAAGGTCATCCGCTCCCAATTCGAAGGAGTCGGCATCACCGTCGCGGGGGAGACCGCGAATATCGACCAAGCGATGCGGGACTCGCGAGTCGAACCTGCCGCAGTGGTCGCATTGGTACCGAGCCGCCCGCTGATCGTCACCGAGGAGAAAGTGCTCGATGCGCAATCGAGCTTGGAATGGCTGGCTCAGGAGACCCTAGCTGAGGCCTGACGCCTCCGACCCAGAAGGGTCCGAGTCCGACCCAGACGGGCCCGAGCAGATGGACCCGCCGAAGGTGGTGGCCCGACTGCGAGAGGCAGGGTGTGTCTTCGCTGAAGATGAAGCGCGGATCCTGATGGAAGCGGCGCAGGGCTCCGTTTCTGACCAGGAATCCTCTTTGACCGAACTCATAGCTCGCCGCGTCGCGGGCGAGCCTCTCGAGCAGATCGTCGGATGGGTCGAATTCGCGGGGCAGAGACTCCCCGTTGTTCCTGGCGTGTTCGTGCCTCGGCAGCGGACCGCGTTGCTGGCGGAACGGTCGATCCTTGCAGTTCAGGCTGCAACGGATACTGTGCAGACCACAGGGAGTGCTGTGCAGGCCGCAAATGCTGTTCGTGATGTAACCGATGCGACGGAAAACGGACGTCCGGCCCGATTCCTCGAAGCCTTCTGCGGGGTGGGAGCTGTCGCCACCACAGTGGCCTCGGCTATCCCGGGTACGCAGATCCATCTCGGCGATCATGACGAAACAGCACTGAGGTGGGCACAGGACAATGTCGGACCCTGCGCTCAGGCTCACTTGCTTGACTGTCTGGTGGGATTGCCACAGGCCCTGAGTGGTAGCTTCGACGTCATTTCCGCGGTGCCGCCTTATGTGCCAGATTCTGCTGCCCAATTCCTTCCCCGTGAGGCAAGTGAGCACGAGCCGGCGACAGCACTGTTCGGGGGAGTCGATGGGCTCGACCTGGTTCGTCGCCTTGTCAGCGAATCTCGTGAGTGGCTGGCACCAGGCGGGGTGGTGCTCATCGAACTCGGCGCCGCACAATATACGAACGCTGCTGAATTCGCGGAGGCACAGGGATTCACCGCCACCAGCACGCTCGGCGAAGACGAACAGTCCGTGGTACTCGAGCTGCAGCTGAATGAAAGACGCAACCCGATGAATGAGAACAACCGCTGGCCAGAGGTGGCGCGGTCGTGCACTGATGCACGACGTAGACACTTCTGGCCAGCGGTTGTCGGCTGAACTCAGACCCCGCAGGGATCAGTTCGCGAAGGCGTTGATCCCGGTGAGGCTGCGGCCCAGTGTGAGCTGGTGAACCTCGTGGGTGCCCTCGTAGGTGAGCACGGTCTCGAGGTTGACGGCGTGGCGCAATGGTGGGTATTCGCTGGTGATGCCCGAACCGCCGAACAGTGCGCGCAAGTCACGGCAGACGTTCATCGCGGTGTCGACATTGACCATCTTGCCCAGGCTGATCTGTTCGGGACGCACACCCTTCTCCGAGTCCTTGAGCTTACCAAGGTGGGCGGCGAGCAGTGTGATCTGCGAGTACTGGCCGAAGGCCTTCGCAAGCTTCTGCTGGCTGATCTGGAACGAGGACAGCGGACGGTCGAACTGAACGCGGGTGCCGGTGTACTCCAGTGCGGACTGGAGCGCGTCACGCGCGGCACCGGTGACTCCGAAGACGATTCCGTAGCGGGCCTCGGACAGGCAGGACAGGGGGCCCTTCAGACCCTTGGCCTCGGGCAGCATGGCGTCTTCGGGCAGGCGCACGTTATCGAGGACGATCTCACCGGTGATCGAGGCACGCAGAGAGATCTTGCGGTGGATCTCAGGAGTCTGGACACCCTCGGTGTCGCTGGGGACGACGAATCCGCGGACAACGGGCTTGCCCTTGGAGTCGGTTTCCTCGGTTTTTGCCCAGACGACCATGACGTCGGAGACGGGGGAGTTCGTGATCCACATCTTCGCCCCGTTGAGGATCCAGTCGGATCCGTCCTTCTTCGCGGTCGTCTTCATGCCCGATGGGTCGGAGCCGACGTCGGGTTCGGTCAGGCCGAAGCAGCCGATGGCCTTGCCGGCAGCCATCTTCGGAAGCCATTCCTCCTTCTGCGCTTCGGAGCCGAAGTGGTGGATGGCGAACATGGCCAATGATCCCTGGACCGACACGAGTGAACGCAGACCCGAGTCCACGGCTTCGAGCTCACGGCAGGCCAGACCGTACTGGGTGGCGGTGGATCCTCCGCAGCCGTAGCCGTCGAGGTGCATGCCGAGGAGCCCGAGTTCGCCGAGTCCCTCTGCGAGCTCCCGAGCGGGGATTGTGGCGTCGAGGAAGTAGTCGCCGATCTTCTCGCGAACGTTCTCATCAAGCCATTTCTTCACGATCGACGCGAACTCGAGGTCATCTTCTTCGAAGACCGAATCCAGTCCCAGGATGTCGTCGGGGCTCAGCGTTGCACTCATGTAAACCTCTCTCACCATAGATTCGCATTGCATATCTCACGTCGCCGATGGTGACAATGTCGAGTCATTTCTCAGAGAACTTTGGCATTATCGGTAGGCGTGAGCAAACGTAGAATCATTGTAGTCGGCTCGACCGGTTCGGTCGGCACCCAGGCCCTCGATGTCCTGGAAGAGAACGCAGCGGATTTCGAGGTCATCGGCCTCGCCGCTGGAACCCAGCTCGATGCTTTGGTGGTCCAGGCGCTCGATTTCTCGGTTCCCGTCATCGGTCTCACCAGCCCACCTGAGGGCGGCCCAGATGAGATCCGGAAGAGGCTGGAGCAGGCTGCTGGTCAACGAGGCATCAGTGATCCTGTCCGTGAGATCCATGTGGGCCCCGATGCCGCCGAGGTGGTCGCCGGTGCCGCTGCCGACATCGTTCTCAATGCGGTGACCGGAGCAGCCGGGCTCGGCGCGACCCTGGCCGCGCTCGAGCGCGGCACCGATGTGGCGCTGGCGAACAAGGAGTCACTCATCATCGGCGGCACGATCGTCCTCGATGCCGCGGCCCGCACCGGAGCGGCACTGATCCCTGTGGACAGCGAGCACTCGGCAATCGCCCAGGCCCTGCGTTCAGGCACCCACGGTGAGGTCAGCAAACTCGTCATCACCGCTTCCGGTGGACCCTTCCGCGGCATGACCCGGGACGCGCTGCGACGTGTCACCCCGGCTCAGGCACTCAAACATCCCACCTGGTCGATGGGGTCGATGATCACCATAAACTCGGCGACACTGGTGAATAAGGGCCTCGAAGTCATCGAGGCCCACCTGCTCTTCGATATCGACTTCGACAACATCGAAGTCGTCGTCCACCCGCAGTCCCAGATCCATTCGATGGTCGAATTCAGCGATGCCTCGACGATCGCGCAGATCTCACCGCCGGACATGCGACTGCCCATCGCCTACGCGTTGGGCACTCAGTCCGACGGTCAGACCCGTCGACTGGCGTCTGGAGCGGTGGCGAACAACTGGGGACAGCCGATGCACTGGTCATTCGAACCCGTGAACCACATCGCCTTCCCCGCCTTGGGCCTGGCCGTTGAAGCCGGACGGAAGCGGAAGAGCTTCCCCGCAGTCTTCAACGCCGCCAATGAGGTTCTCGTCGAAGCCTTCGTGGGTGGTGAGATCCCATTCACCGGAATCGACAAGGGCATCGAACGGGCCCTGCAGGCCCACGAGCCGGCAGCCGAGCACACGGTCGAGACCGTCCTCGCCGCCGATGCCTGGGCTCGAGAATTCGCCCGCCAGGACCTGGCGGAGCAGGTGGCAGAGGCCGCACCCGGCGCACCGGCTGCACAGTCCGCACCGGGCACGAGCCTCGGCGGTTCCTGATATGACGGTTCTCCTCTACATCGTCGGGATCGTCCTGTTCCTGATCGGAATCTCGATTTCGATCGGTCTGCACGAGCTGGGCCACCTGACGCCGGCGAAGAAGTTCGGTGTCAAGGTCACCCACTACATGGTCGGCTTCGGCCCGACCGTGTTCTCCTTCCGCCGCGGCGAGACGGAATACGGAATCAAGGCGTTTCCCTTGGGCGGATTCATCGCCATGCCGGGAATGTACCCGCCCCTCAAAGCGACAACGCGACGGGCAGGGACTGCTTCCGGAGAGGATGCCCAGCACGCAACTGACGCGGCCGGAAGCGATCACCTCGGCGACGTCGCGACCGAGACTGCTGGCCGCCCGCGCAGGCAGCGGCGCGGTCGCCTGTTCGAGAACACGATGGCCGATGCCCGGGACTTCTCGAACCAGGAGATCGATCCGGGGGAGGAGCACCGGACGTTCTACGCTCTGAACGTCCCCAAACGCCTCGTCGTGATGTTCTCCGGACCTCTGGTCAACCTCGTCCTCGGAATCATCATCATGGCGATCTCGCTCATCGGCATCGGGATCACGACCCCGACGACCACCGTGCAGACCGTCGTCGAATGTGCGGTTCCGGCCTCCGAAGCGGCGCAGCGTCCCGCGGACCAGAGGAAGAGCTGCCAGGACGATGATCCGCTGACTCCCGCGTGGGAAGCCGGAATCAAACCAGGCGATGACATCACCTCGGTCGCCGGCGTCTCCACCGACAGCTGGGACGAACTCTCCAGCGTCATCAAAGATCATGCCGGTGAGCGAGTCGACGTGTCGTTCACCCGGGACGGTCACTCGCAGTCCGTGAACGTTCCGATCATCGCGCATGAGAGCGCCCGCGTCGACGACAGCGGAAAGCCCATGATGAACGCCGACGGCACACCTCAGACGGTGACGGAGGGATTCTTCGGCGTCGGACCGGTCCAGGAGCGCCAGCCGCTGCCGCTGAACGAATTCCCCGGCGCAGTCTGGGACCAGGTCAGCGGTGTCTTCCACGCGATCGTGACCCTGCCCGTCAAACTCATCGACATCGCCGAGGTGGCCACCGGTTCGAAGGAACGCGACGCCGAGGGGCTGGTCGGGATGGTCGGAGTCGGGCGCATCGCCGGTGAGATCGTGTCGACGGACAAGTTCCAGATCATGGACAAGGCGCAGCTGGGGCTGGGAATGCTGGGATCACTCAACATCTTCCTGTTCGCGTTCAACATGATCCCGCTGCTGCCGCTCGACGGCGGACACATCGCAGTGGGCCTCTACGAAGGGGCGCGCCGCCAGATCAACAAATTCCGTGGGCGCGGCAAGATCGGGCCCTTCGACACAGCCCGACTGCTGCCGCTGACCTACGTCGTCATCGCGCTGATGCTGTGCATGACGGCGCTGCTCGTCTACGTCGACCTCGTCAAACCCGTCACGTTAGACGCGATCTTCAACTCCGGATAGCCGGAGGGCCGACCCCGGGCGGCGGGACAGCGAGGGAGAAGTCTGCCCGCAATGCCCGGCGGGAGCGGTGTTCAGCTGCTCAGCGAGATCGTCTGCACCTCGCCGAGGTGGTCCAAGCTCACCGTGATCGTCGGTGACGTCTGTGCCGGGTTCGTCTCGCCGCCAGCCTGCCCGCCCGGAACCGTCACCGTCCCCTTCAGCGGAGTCGTCATGGTGACGTTCTCGGCGCTGAAGGCCCGAGTGAGCTGCTGCTCTTCTCTCCACGCTGCGAAACGCTCACCACGTTCTGCGCGAGGCTCATCGAGGTCCATGTTCACGGTGAAGAGTTCCTCGGCGACCGTATCGTCGAAATCGATGACCAGGTTCGCTGCGCGCAGCACGGTCTCTGCCTGTTCGGGTGCGGCGGCGTGGTGAGGTGACGGCACCGCGGTGGCCCTGCGGGTGAGCTGCAGACCGGGATTGCCCGTTGCCGCGGCCCAACCGGCGTCGATGGCGTCCCGGACGGTGCTTTCGGCCGGGTAGTAGGTTGTGTTGCCGAACACGACGATGCTCAGACCCAGATCCGGGAACCAGCGCATGTGCGAGCCGTATCCGGGATAGCCCCCGGAATGGCAGGCGACACGACCGAAGCGGGAGTCCAGGCGCGGCTGCAGACCGAAACCGTAGTTCACGGATTCCGTGTGGTGCTCGCTGTGCTGAACTTCGATGAGGCGATGCGCCTGCTGATTGTCGTTCAGGATCCGCGGCAGCGCCTCAGGCGCATAGGCGTCGATGTTCTCAAGGGCGTCCATATGGGCATCCATCCAGGCCCCGATGTCGTTGACCGTGGAGATGACTCCGCCGATGGGGGAGAAGGCACCGGGGCCGGTGAGTTCGGCAGGGTGGCCGCCGCCGTTGCGGTCGATGCGGATGCCGGGCATCAGGTCTGGGAAGTCGGCGATGTCGAAACCGGTGCGAGTCAGACCTACGGGTTCAAGCACCTCGGTGGTCACGAGGTCGATGAACGGCCTCCCGGTCACTGCCTCGGCGACGAGTCCGAGGAGTGCATAGCCGAGGTTGGAGTATTCGTAGCCGGTGTCTGCCGGGCCGATGGGGATGGCTCCGGCCTTGAGATAGTCGACGAGCTCGGTCTTCGTCATCGACTCCACCCGGTCGGCCCAGGGGTCGTCCTTGGTGAACCCGGTGCCCATCGTCAGTGCCTGTCGGCACGTGCGGTCGGCGATCGATGTGTCGGCGATATCGGGGATGAGCTGGCCCAGGGGCCGATCGAGATCCAAGCCCTTGGATGTGAGGTGGCCCATGAGCGCCGCAGTGAACGACTTCGTCATCGACGCGATCCGGTAGGGAACGTCGCCCTGGGCAACGGTCCCGGTCTCACCTCGGCGAAAGACACCCCACGCCAATGTGCCGCCCTGGTCTGCCAGGGAATCGGCTGCAGCTTCAAGATGGCCGATGATGGCCTGGGTATCGGGGTGGGTGAAGGGCACAGAATCGCCTCGGCGCACAGGCATCTCCTCTGATCTGATCCTCGGATCGGAAGGCAAGTTTCCTTCACAATACCTGCGAAACGATGCTGTGGTGAGCGATCACACCGTGGTCGACGAGCCCGGACACAGTTTGAAGTCCTACAATATGAATGACTCGAACGATCAGTCTGGTCCCCAGTCTTCAATGAAGGGAATGTCTTCGTGACATCGGTCAATCTCGGAATGCCTGCCCCACCACCTCCTGTGCTCTCGCCGCGACGGAAGACGCGACAGATCCAGGTCGGAAAGGTCGGCGTCGGTTCCGATTTCCCTGTCAGTGTCCAGTCGATGACGACGACGCAGACCACTGACATCAACGGGACTCTGCAGCAGATCGCCGAACTCACTGCCGCAGGCTGCGACATTGTGCGGGTGGCCTGCCCCTCACCCGATGACGCTGCCGCTTTGCCGATCATCGCGCAGAAGTCGCAGATCCCGGTCATCGCCGACATCCACTTCCAGCCGAAGTACGTCTACGCCGCGATCGACGCCGGCTGCGGCGCTGTCCGCGTCAATCCCGGAAACATCCGCAAATTCGACGATCAGGTCAAGCAGATTGCGAAGGCGGCAAATGACGCCGGAACCTCGATCAGGATCGGTGTCAACGCCGGATCCCTGGACAAGCGGATTATGGAGAAATACGGCAAAGCCACTCCGGAGGCGCTCGTCGAGTCCGCCGTGTGGGAGGCCTCGCTGTTCGAAGAACACGACTTCCACGACTTCAAGATCTCTGTGAAGCACAACGACCCCGTGGTCATGGTCCGCGCCTACGAGCTGCTCGCCGAACGCGGCGACTGGCCCCTGCACCTGGGCGTCACCGAGGCTGGGCCCGCCTTTCAGGGCACAATCAAGTCCGCGACCGCCTTCGGCACACTGCTGTCGCAGGGCATCGGCGACACGATTCGCGTCTCCCTCTCTGCCCCACCGGTGGAGGAGATCAAGGTCGGCAACCAGATTCTGGAGAGCCTCAACCTCAAACCTCGCAAACTCGAGATCGTCTCCTGCCCCTCCTGCGGACGCGCCCAGGTCGACGTCTACACCCTCGCGGACAAGGTCACTGCCGGTCTCGAAGGCATGGAGGTTCCTCTGCGTGTGGCTGTCATGGGCTGTGTCGTCAACGGTCCCGGTGAGGCTCGTGAAGCCGACCTCGGTGTGGCCAGCGGCAACGGCAAGGGCCAGATCTTCGTCAAGGGTGAGGTCATCAAGACCGTGCCCGAGGACATGATCGTCGAGACTCTCATCGAAGAAGCCAATCGCATCGCAGCTGAGTCCGACATCCCGTCCGGGTCGCCCGACGTCGTCGTCGGCTGAGCCCAGTCCTGGCGGAGAAATTTCCCGGTGTGTGAGGATCTGAACAAGGAGGCGCTCTCGTGCTGAGAGTCGCTCGGCTGGGACATCAGCACACTGACTGGCTGAAGGATCTGCTCGCACGCAACCCGTGTGAGAACGTCTACCTCATCGCGCTGCTCGAAGTCACCGGCACAGCTCAGATGGGGTCCCCGGCAGGTACCCTGCTGGGAGTCTTCAACGGCGATCGTCCGGTCGCAGCCTACTGGGTGGGCGGCAACATCATCCCCGTCGCTGCGACCCCAGGCACCAACCAGGTGCTTGCGGAGAAGCTCAACGCCGATGGGCGCTACTCCTGTTCACTCATCGGCGCCCGCGACATCATCCTCGATCTGCACAGCCGCCTGAACTGGGGGCGTCCCCGCGGGGTCCGTGACCGCCAGCCGCTGTTGGCCATCAGCTCCGACCCGTTGATCGAACCCGACGAGGCCGTCAACTTGGTCACGGTGGAGCAGCTGCCCGCAGTGTTCTCTGCCAGCGTGGACATGTTCACCAACGAGGTGGGCTTCTCTCCCGTCGAGGGCGGCCAGGCGAGCTACCTGGCCCGAGTCCGCAACATCATTCGGGGTAAGAACTGCTTTGCACGCATCTCCGAGACTCTGCCTCAGGGCGGTGCGGTCAGACGCTGGCCGGCGACGGAGCAGGCCGAGCAGGTGCTGTTCAAGGCAGACATCGGCATCCGGGCACCGCGCATCGTTCAGGTTCAGGGCGTCTGGGTCCATCCCGACGTTCGCCAGCAGGGCCTGGGCGCTGCCGGAATGGCGGCCGTCGTCGCGCAGACTCGAGCCGCGGGGCATACCACTGTGAGCCTCTATGCCAATGATTACAACGAGGTGGCCCTGCGCATGTACACACGCGTCGGGTTCGAACAGGTCGGCACCTTCGCCACCGTCATGTTCTGACCGGCCTCACGCCGGCGGCGAATGGTTGTGGGCCAGCGGCGCGGCCAGCGGCAGCCTCAGGAGTCTCGGCGATCCCAGTTTCGGGGTTTGGCCATGTCGCCCAGAAACTTCTCCATCTCCCGACGGTCCTTCTTCGTCGGCCGTCCCAATCCTTTGTCTCGGCGGGGGACGAATCCGCGCAGAGCAGGATCCGGCGGCGGAGTGAGGTCTTCGTAGCACTGCACAGCGATCGAGGCCTGCGGCCGAGTGGGGATGAAGCCGGTGATCTTCCAGATGAATTCGGTGCTGGCTTTGCGCACGCGCACCTCCTGGCCGATGGAGACCTTCTGCGCTGCCTTGACACGCTGACCATCGACCTGGACGTGTCCGCCGCGGCAGGCCTGAGTCGCCAGGTTTCGGGTCTTGAACATCCTGGTCGTCCACAGCCAGACGTCGACACGAACGTGCTTGCCGGGCGAACGGTCAATCTCCACAGTCGGCCTCCATCACATCAGCGTTCAACACATCAGAGTCCATTATCGTCGGTGCCCGCGCTCGGTGCTGGGACGTCTGCATCGCGACGCAGCGCGATCTCGGAGCGGCGGGTGAATGTCTGGGCGGGGCGACCGCGCCCCTGGGACACAGCTTGCCCAGTCGGTGCCAGCAGCGGAAGCATCGTGCGGCGAAAGGTGTCTGCCTGCAGATCCTCGCCGGAAACGACCTCGTGCAGTTCGCGCAGCTGTCGCAGCGAGAATTCCTTCGGCAACAGCCCGAACGGGTCGGGTGTGCGCTCATGCAGGGCACGCAGTCGGTGCACCGCCACTCGGACGATCTCCTGATGCTCGGCGCTGAGCTCACGCACCGAATGCACAGGAGCCAGCTTTCTCCGCCGGGCATCCTTCGGGTCAGGCTCTGTCTCCGGGGTACTCGCGTCACCGAATCCGACATCGTTCGTCGACAGCACGTCGAGGTGTGCCACCGAGATCACCCACCCGCGATCATCACGATCGGGCTGGTCGAAGACATGGAGCTGAACTGGGGCACGGTCGACAAGCCGCGCCTTTTCGTGCAGACACCGGGCAACAGCCTCGGCGAGTCGCTCCTGGGGGCGCAGAATCGACCCCGGCAGCTGCCACACGCCATCGCCGGAATGAGTGAGGAGCACGTGCAGGCCACGCCGAGGGACGGGGCAGAGGACCGCGGTGTCGACCGCGACCGAGGGCCGCGGGAACTGCGTCAGTTGAGTGGAATCAGGCATGCTCTTCGTATCGGTCAGGGAGTCGGTGGGACAGCGTATCGGCCTGAATCGTTCAGGCCCTGGTGGACGTCTGTGCCCACCAGTCTAATTCGCTTCCCCCACCACGCGAATCCACCCGCTGACTGCCGCCTTCCAACCACGCGAGCGATCGGTTTTGTCCCATAATTGCCGTGTGGATACTCGCGTGCGATAGTGTTCGATCTGAGTCTTGACAAGTTGAGGAGTATCACCCATGGCCCTGCGCATGTCGTCCCTGTTTGTGCGAACCCAGAAGGAGGACCCGGTCGGTGCCGAGGTCGCCAGCCACAAACTTCTGCACCGTGCGGGCTACATCCGCCGATCGGCCCCGGGGATCTACACATGGCTGCCGCTGGGACTGAAGGTCTTGGGCAAGATCGAAGCCATCGTGCGCGAAGAGATGGCCGAAGCCGGATCACAGGAAGTCCATTTCCCCGGTCTGCTGCCCGCCGACCCGTACCGGAAGTCCGGCCGCTGGGAAGCCTTCGGACCCGACCTGTTCCACCTCAAGGACCGCAGGGACAACGACTACATTCTGGCACCCACACACGAAGAGGTCTTCACCCTCCTCGTCAAGGACCTGTACTCCTCCTATAAGGACCTCCCGCTCTCGATCTACCAGGTCCAGACCAAATACCGTGATGAGGCCAGGCCCCGCGCGGGTCTGCTGCGCGGACGCGAATTCATCATGAAGGACGCCTACTCCTTCGACATCGACGACGCCGGACTCGACGCCTCCTACGAAGCCATGCGCGTGGCCTACCTGCGCGCCTTCGCCCGCCTCGGCCTGCCCTGCCTGCCCGTCAAAGCCACACCCGGCGCCATGGGCGGCTCCGGTACCGAGGAATTCATCTACCCCTCCGAGGTCGGTGAAGACACCTTCGTGCGCTCACCCGGCGGATACGCCGCGAACGTCGAGGCAGTGACCTCGATCGTGCCCGAGGCGATCCCGTTCGAAGACTCACCCGCAGCCCACGTCGAGGACACCCCCGACACCCCCACGATCGAGTCCCTCGTGGCCGCAGCGAACGCCGATCACCCTCGCGAGGACCGCGAGTGGAGCGCAGCAGACACACTCAAGAACGTCGTCTGCGCCGTCACCCACCCCGACGGCACCCGCGAGATCATCGTCATCGGCCTTC
Source organism: Brevibacterium sp. 239c (assembly GCF_900169365.1). Classification (GTDB taxonomy): domain Bacteria; phylum Actinomycetota; class Actinomycetes; order Actinomycetales; family Brevibacteriaceae; genus Brevibacterium. The sequence goes on along the minus strand of NZ_FXZH01000005.1, from coordinate 163,322 downwards.
CCGGAGACCGCGACGTCGACCTGGACCGCGCCGCCGGAACCGGAATGCTCGGCAACGGCGAAGTCGATCTCGAGGCCGCCACCAGCGAAGATCTCGCCGCTCACCCGGAGCTCATCAAGGGCTACATCGGGCCAGGCCTCGACCTCGACAACCAGGTGCTTGGACTCGAGGGCACCTCGAAGGTCCGCTATCTCCTCGATCCTCGCGTCGTCGAGGGCACCCGGTGGATCACCGGCGCCAACGAGCCCGGCCGCCACGTCTTCGATCTCGTCGCCGGTCGCGACTTCACCTCCGACGGCACCATCGAGGCCGCCGAGGTGGTCCTCGGTGACCCCGCGCCCGACGGTTCTGGCCCGCTCGAGTTGGCCCGTGGCGTTGAGATCGGTCAGATCTTCAAACTGGGCCGCAAGTACGCCGAGTCCCTTGATCTCAAGGTCCTGGACCAGAACGGCAAGGCCACTACCGTGACTATGGGCTCCTACGGCCTCGGCGTCACCCGTGTCATGGCCTGCATCGCGGAGGAATACCACAGCGAAGGCGGTCTCCTCTGGCCCCAGCACCTGGCCCCGGCCGATGTGCACATCATCGCCGCAGGCAAGGGCGAAGAGATCGCCGAGGCGGCCGAGAAGCTGACATCCGAGCTCGAATCAGAGGGCGTCACCGTCCTCCTCGACGACCGCCTCAAGGTCTCACCCGGCTTCAAGTTCGCTGATGCTGAACTCATCGGCATCCCGACCGTGATCGTCGTCGGTCGCGGCCTGGCCGATGGAGTGGTCGAAGTCCGCAACCGTCTGGCCGATGAGAAGCAGGAGCAGCCCGTCGCCGAGGTGGTCGCCTCCACCGTGGCCACGATCCGCGCCGCCTACGCCGCGGCTGCTTCCGCGGCAGACGCTGCGATCGCGGAAACATCTGAACGTTGAGCCGACCCAGGTGATGGAAACCCTCACCGCCGGCATCGATGTCACCCTCGGGATGCTCCTGTGGCTGTTGGCCGCGGGCGTACTGGCCGGGTGGATCGATGCCGTAGTCGGCGGCGGCGGTCTGATCCAGCTGCCGGCGCTGCTGCTGGTGCCCGGCATGACACCGGTCCAGGCGGTGGCCACGAACAAGGTGGGATCGATCGCGGGGACAACCGCCTCGGCGGTGACTTATCTGCGCAAGATCACGCCGGACAGATCGGCGACGATCCCTGCCGCCGCCACGGCGTTCCTCGGTGCCGTCCTCGGCGCCAAACTCGCGACCCTGGTCCCCGGTGAACTCTTCACACCGATCATCCTGATCGCGCTCATCGGGGTCGGACTCTTCACGGTCCTGAACCCCAGCCTCGGCGCCGATGCGACCCTGCGGTTCGGGGAGTCCTCGAAACGCCATCATGGGCTGTCATGGCTGATCGGACTCACGATCGGCGTCTACGACGGCGTGCTCGGCCCGGGCACCGGTTCCTTCCTCGTCATCGCGTTCGTCACGGTCATCGGGTTCTCATTCCTCCAGGCCTCGGCCACAGCGAAGGTCATCAACTGGGCGACGAACTTCGGAGCCCTCGTCTTCTTCATCCCCGACGGCCAAGTCGTGTGGGCGCTCGGCCTCGTCGTGGCAGTGGGCAACGTGCTCGGCGGAATCTTCGGTGCGCGCACGGCCTTGAAGAAAGGATCCGGCTTCGTCCGCGTCGTCTTCGTCATCGTGGTCTCCGCGATGATCCTCAAACTCGGCTACGACGTGATCTCCGGCCTCATTCACTGACTGACACCATCGCTAAACCTCCCCGACGTCACTAAACGACCCCGGCGCCGGGTGCCATCAGCGACGTCGGGGAGGTTTAGGGGAGTGTTCAGCCGATGGGTTTGAGTGCGTGGGCGTTGACGCCGGCGACGTCGGCACCGGACAGGGCACGCGCCACCCACAAGGACCGTGCGGCATCGGCCAAGGCCCCGGTCGAACCGCTGCGAGCAGACCTGAGATACCAGAACATGTTCGTGACCTCCCGCGCGACGGCGGAACCCATTCCGTACTGTGGGTCCATGCCTGCGCACAGTGCGAGGTCGGTGGCGAAGCCGCGCAGCCACGCGGCCTGGGCCTGCGGATGCTGGGACGGGATCTCCACGAGACGATTCCACAGCACCGGCGCCAAGGTGTAGGCGGTCGGCCCCGACAGCGGCTGCGGGTCGATGGCCTTCCACGTGGAGATGCCGGCGGCATCGGGGTTGCCGGCGAGGATGTTGTAGTAATGCAGATCGGCGTGGATGAGCCAATTCTCCTCTGAAGCGGCCAGCGTCTGCATCCAATTGCGCGCGAACGAGAGCAGAAGCGAATCACCGGGACCTGCCTCTGACCAGCCGCTGAGCAGACCGGCATCAGCATCGAAGGTGCTCAACCAGCCTGCCGCCACATCCTGGACCCGCAGAAAGTCGGAATCCGCGGGAATCTCGAGCGACCTCTGCAGGGCACCCCAGACCGGAGGCACATCGGCCAGAGGAAGCACAGACAGATTGTCCTCGGTCCGCAACCGCTCCTGCAGCGTTACCCGGAAGCTGTGATCGTCCCTGACCACCCGGACGGCGCCGTGCCCGTTCCACATCTTCAACGCCCGCAGGGCCTGCGCATGCGCGGCAGTGTGCGCCGAGGTGGGGGCGGCGAACCGCAGCACCCCCTGGTAGTGCTCCTGGGTCAGGACCGGGATGACGAGGCTCTCGCAACCGGCCCAAGGAGAGCCGGGGACATCGTCGAAGCTCAGCTTCCAGCGATCGGCGAGCTCAGTGGCCATGAAATCCAATGCGGCGACCCAGGAGGTGGTGCGGAATTCGCCGATGATGTCGCGAGTGGCGTTGAACAGGACCGGTGGCACCTTCATTTCTGTGCCTCCGCGGTTCCCGAGTCCTCGGAATAGGAGTAACGCAGCACCTGGGGGCTGGCGAAGACCATGCGGGCTTGTGCCGACTCCCACAGTCGCAGAGCGGCTCGTGTGTCGGTCTGCAGCCATGGCAGGATGGCGGCTGCGAGGCCGTCCTCGAGGGATAGGGCCAGCTCTTTGGCGGTCGCCGGGTCGGTGGGGCTGGGGTCGAGCTTCCACGAGGGAGCACCAGCGTCCGCGTTCTTCTCGCCGAGCTTCTCAAGCATCTCTCCTGCCAGTGAGCCCAAGGACTCCAAACGGGCGACCGCACGTTTGCGCTCACGCGACTTCGAGTCGAAGTTCACGGCGAGACGCTCATATCCGTAGGAGGCGGCCCTGGCTTGGTCGAGGATCTCATTCCACATCGGGGAAGCAGTGGAATCGTCGGCGGTGGGTCCCTGTTCGTCAGGAGAGCCCGAGTCCTTCGCAGCCTCAGGTTCGCCCGAGGCCGAGTCAGGACTGGGCTGGCGAGAGTCGCGGATCAGTGCATCTGCGTCACGGATGATCTTCGCGTGCTCTTCTGCCCCCGCGGTCAACGCAAGGCCAGTCGCGACGTCAACGAGCACAGGAATGAGAGTTGAGCCCAAGGTCGGCAGAGCGGTGAATACGGCGGTGGAGACCACCTCGGCGGCGGCGATGTAGGACCGCGGCTTCTCCGACGGTGGGGCCTCGGTTGCCACCTCCGTGGGTGGTGACCACACCGGACCGATGGCAGTGCGGAGCTTCTGCAGATCCTCACCTGCGGTCTCGGGATCCGTGTCTCCCGCGGTCGTGGCGGCGAGGATCCTGGCGATGCGGTTGCGCAGCTGATTCGTCTCATCGAGAGTCGGCACATCCGGGGGAGTATCGAGTCTCACTCCGCAGCCCGACAGCAGGCTCAGGCCGGCCCCGCTCGCACCGAAGAGGAGAAGAGCGCGACGGCTGACGGGAAAACGCATAGGCCAATCGTAGCGGATGCTTAACCCCACCCGGGGGAGTCGCTTAGGGTTGGGCATAGGCAATCAGCAGGGCAGATACGACGTACCCGCGCGAGGCACCCCTCGGCCGCGGGATGAGGACTGGAGGACACATGGATGAAGACGTGGCGCAGATCGAGAAACTTCTGCGGGAGCCGCTGAAGACCTCCGGTTTCTACCTGGAATCGGTCAAGGCAGTCGCCGCAGGGCAAAGGCGGGCGCTGACGGTCGTCGTCGACCTTGACGAGTCCAGTACGGAACCGATGTCGATGGAGAAGATCGCCGAATCCAGCCGACTCGTCGGCGACACCCTCGACGACGTCGAGATCTTCCGTGACAAGCCCTATCAGCTCGAGGTGACGAGCCCGGGGGCGACGAGGAAGCTCGAATCCCCGCGGCACTTCAAACGCGTGATCGGCCGTCGACTCGAAATCAGCACGAAGAAGGATACCTTCAAGCTCGATCTCGACGATGTGGGCGAGAACTCAATTTCGGGAATCGACCCCGCCAGCCGTGAGAAGCGGACCGTGTCGCTGGGCGACATCGTCAAGGCACAGGTCGAACTCAAATTTCGGTGAGCGTAATCTGAGATAGAATGTCACGCCTGCATAAATGAAGACCGACAATTCAATGCTCGAGGGAGCCGGAGAGGATATAGGCCATGGATATCGACCTCAGTGTTCTGCGCATTATCGAGCGAGAGCGGGAGATTCCGCTCGACACTCTGATCGAACTCATCGAACAAGCGCTCTTCCTTGCCTATCAGAAGACCGAGGGCGCGTGGCCAGACTCCCGCGCCGAACTGGACAAGACCTCCGGCGAAGTCCGCATCCTCGCGGTCGAATTCGACAACGATGACAACCCGATCGGTGAATTCGACGATACGCCCACCGGCTTCGGACGCATCGCTGCCCAGACAGCTCGCCAGGTCATCCACCAGCGTCTGCGCGATGTCGCAGACGAATCGGTGCTCGGCAACTTCAAGGGCCGTGAAGGCGAGATCGTCGCCGGCACCATCCAGCAGGGCAGAGACCCGCAGATGGTGCAGGTCGACCTCGGCGAAGTTGAGGCAGTTCTGCCTCCGCACGAGCAGGTTCCCGGAGAGACCTACCGTCACGGACAGCGCCTGCGCGTCTACATCGCAGACGTCCACAAGGGTCCTAAGGGAACTTCTGTCACTGTCTCGCGGACGCACCCGAACCTCGTTCGTCGGCTGTTTGCACACGAAGCACCGGAGATCGCAGACGGCACCGTTGAGATCGTCTCCCTGGCTCGTGAAGCCGGGCACCGAACCAAACTGGCAGTGCGCGCCACGAAGCCCGGCGTGAATGCGAAGGGCTCATGCATCGGTGAACTCGGTTCCCGCGTGCGCGCCGTGATGAACGAACTGGGCCAGGAGAAGATCGACATCGTCGACTACAGCGATGACCCGGCCAAGTTCATCGCCCATGCACTCTCGCCCGCCAAAGCGTCGAAGGTCGACATCCTCGACCCTGACCTGCAGGAATCACGCGCCATCGTCCCGCGCGACCAGCTCTCCCTGGCCATCGGCAAGGAAGGACAGAACGCACGTCTGGCGGCCAAGCTCACCGGTTGGAAGATTGACATCATCCCAGGCGAGTAGGCATCAAGCGTGATCTGAACCACTCGAGCCGTGGCACAGGTGGGGATGGAAGTGCTGTAGAATTGTTTACTGTGATTGTAGGCGCGGCACCCCAAAGGACGTGCATCGCCTGCAGGCAAAAGGCCGACCGGAAAGAACTCACAAGATTCGTGATTCGACCCGATCAGCATCCAGCCATCGTCCATGACGTGTCAGCGACACTTCCGGGACGAGGAGTCTGGGTGCACCCGACCGCCACATGCCTGAAGAAGGCGCTGACGGCCGCATCCTTCGCTCGAGCCTTTCGAACGAAGGTCACCGCCTCGGACCTGCCGAGGATGGATACCGAACCCAAGAAGAGCGGGTAGCCCGAATGGATGACAAGTTGTGAGTGTCGTGCGATGACACCGCTATCGGAATTCGAGAGAGCAGTGAAATGAGAACTGCTCTTCATTGATGAGGTTCTTTCCTGACCGGGAAAGAACCCGGACAGGAGAACTGTGGCAAAGCCCCGTGTTCATGAGCTCGCGAAAGAGCTCGGCACTACAAGTAAGAACGTCCTCGAGAAACTCCAGGGCCTAGGCGAATTCGTTCGCTCCGCATCCTCGACCCTTGAAGCACCGGTTGTGCGCAAGGTGAGAGAAGCATTCGCAGACTCGGCTCCAGCCGACTCCAGCGCAGACAAGGCATCCGGCGCATCCGCCGATTCGAAGTCGGCAGCCAAGCCGGGCGCAAAGCCCGCAGCGAAGCCAGGTGCGCCCAAGCCCGGCGCAAAGACTTCGGCTAAGCCAGGAGCCAAACCCGCCGCCAAACCCGGGGCGAAGGCAAGCTCGGCAGTGACCGAAGCCGCTGATTCCACGGCTGCAGAGTCGAAGCCCGCAGCCAAGTCGACCGGTGCCAAGCCCGGTGCGAAGCCAGCTGCAGCTCCGAAGCCTGCCGCAGAGGCTACGTCCGAAGCACCAGCAGCACCGGCCGCAGACGCCAAACCAGCTGCAGACGCCAAGGCCGCTGACACCGACGCAGCTGCGGCTCCCACCGAGCCCGCAGCTGAGCAGGCCAAGCCCGCAGCGCGGTCGAACGCGCCGAAGCCAGGTGCTGCTCCGAAGCCAGGTTCGGCACCCAAGCCGGGCGCTGCTCCGAAGCCAGGCGGTCGCTCGCCGGCTCGCCCCGGAAACAACCCCTTCGCACCAGCACAGGGAATGCCCAAGCCGGCAGGACGCGGCGGACCGAAGTCCGGCAATCGCCCCGGCAGCCAGGGTGGCCAAGGTGGTCCAGGTGCGCGTCCGGGCAACAACCCGTTTGCGAATTCGCAGGGAATGCCGAAGCCAGGCCAGAAGCCACCTCGTGCATCCGGTGAAGAGGGCTCAGCAGGTCCACGACCGGCACCACGCCCGGGCGCACCTCGCCCCAACCCATCGATGATGAAGAACTCTGCGCTGAACAAGCCAGCTCCAGGCCGCGGTCGCGGCGGAGGACGCGGCAACGCGCCCGCCGGCGGTGGCGCACCCGGTGCACCAGGTGCTGCCCCAGGCGGCGCACCCGCAGGTCGTCGCGGACCCGGAGGCGGCCCAGGCGGCCGTGGCTCAGGTCGCGGTCGCGGAAGCACCCAGGGTGCATTCGGCCGCGGTGGAGGTCCCCGTCAGAAGGGACGTAAGTCGAAGCGGGCCAAGCGCGCCGAGTTCGAGCAGATGCAGACACCGTCCGTCGGTGGCGTCTCTGTTCCACGCGGCAACGGCACCACTCCGCTGCGTCTGCGTCGTGGATCCTCGCTGGCTGACTTCGCTGAAAAGATCAACACCGATCCGACGAACCTGGTCACCGTGCTCTTCCACCTCGGCGAGATGGCGACCATCACCCAGTCTCTGGACGAGGGCACCTTCGAGGTCCTCGGCGAGGAGCTCGGCTACAAGATCGAGATCGTCTCACCCGAAGACGAAGACCGTGAGCTGCTCGAGACCTTCGACATCGACCTGGACGCGGAAGCCGCGGACGAGGACGACGATGATCTCGCAGCACGCCCACCGGTCGTCACCGTCATGGGTCACGTCGACCACGGTAAGACTAAGCTTCTCGATGCCATCCGCTCCGCGAACGTGGCGTCCCGCGAAGCCGGCGGAATCACCCAGCACATCGGTGCCTACCAGGCCGAGGTCGAACACGAAGGCATCGATCGCAAGATCACCTTCCTCGATACCCCAGGTCACGAGGCGTTCACCGCTATGCGTGCCCGTGGTGCGAAGTCGACCGACCTTGCGATCCTCGTGGTCGCAGCCGATGACGGCGTGATGCCGCAGACCGTTGAAGCACTCAACCACGCTCAGGCCGCGAATGTGCCGATCGTGGTGGCAGTGAACAAGACGGATAAGGAAGGCGCCAACCCCGCCAAGGTCATGCAGCAGCTGACCGAATACAACCTGGTCGCCGAGGAATACGGCGGCGAGACCATGTTCGTGCCGATCTCCGCGCTCAAGCGCGAGGGCATCGACAAGCTGCTCGAATCCGTCCTGCTGACCACCGACGCTGCACTGGACCTCCGGGCCAACCCGGACAAGTCCGCTCGCGGCATCGCGATCGAAGCCAAGCTGGACAAGGGCCGCGGCGCGGTTGCCACCGTGCTCGTCGACTCCGGCACACTGCGTCAGGGAGATGCCATCGTGTGTGGCACCGCCTACGGACGTGTGCGTGCCATGTTTGATGAGAACGGCAACCTCGTTGAGGAAGCGGGACCATCCCGTCCCGTCCAGGTGCTGGGTCTGTCCTCAGTGCCGCGCGCCGGTGACACGTTCATCTCCACAGATGATGATCGCACCGCCCGCCAGATCGCTGAGAAGCGTGACGCCATCGAGCGCAACGCAGCTCAGGCTCGCGGTCGCAAGCGCATCAGCCTCGAGGACTTCACCAAGGCGCTCGCCGAGGGCAAGGTCGACATGCTCAACCTCATCCTCAAGGGCGACGTGTCCGGTGCTGTCGAAGCACTGGAAGATTCGCTGCTCAAGATCGATGTGGGCGACGACGTCGACCTGCGCATCATCCACCGCGGTGTGGGTGCGATCACCGAGAACGACATCAACCTGGCCACGGTCGACAATGCGATCGTCCTCGGCTTCAACGTCCGTCCGGAAGCGAAGGCACGCGACCTGGCAGAACGCGAAGGCGTCGACGTCCGGTACTACTCGGTCATCTACCAGGCGATCGACGATATCGAGAGCTCGCTCAAGGGCATGCTCAAGCCGGAGTACGAAGAGGTCCAGACAGGCACCGCGGAAATCCGCGAAGTCTTCCGTTCCTCGAAGTTCGGCAACATCGCCGGTTGTATCGTTCGCGACGGTCACATCACCAGGAACGCGTCTGCTCGCGTCACCCGTGATGGCGTGGTCGTCGGGGAAAAGGTCAAGATCGAGTCCCTGCGTCGTTTCAAGGACGATGCCACCGAGGTCCGCGAAGGATACGAGTGCGGCATCGGCCTGGGCAGCTTCAACGATCTGCGAACCGGTGACATCATCGAGACCGTCGAGATGCGTGAGAAGCCTCGCGACTGATCAGCGCATCGCTCTCCAGGCCGGGTTCTGAACGGGTAGTGTGCGAGCGGGTGGCATGAGTCCACTCGCCCGCATACGGCCCGGGCAGGACCCGGTCTGTGCTTCGGCGCCCAGCTACACCCAGAAACTCACGCACAGCACCACCCCAGAGACGAAAGTGGCAGTTCCCAACGAACTCGGTCACGAACACGATTCAGACGAAGAAGGAAGACACCATGGCAGATGCAACTCGGGCGCGTAAGATCGCCGACCAGATCAAGGTCATCGTCGCCAGCACGATCGAACGCAGACTCAAGGACCCACGTCTCGGTTTCGTCACGGTCACCGATGTGCGCGTGACCGGAGATCTGCAGCACGCCTCGATCTTCTACACGGTCTTCGGCGACGGACAGGACCTGGAAGCCACAGGCAAAGCACTGGAATCCGCGAAGGGCTTCATCCGCTCCGAGGTCGGCAAGGGCCTCACGATTCGACTCACCCCGAGCCTCGAATTCATCGCCGACGCCGTGCCGGAGGCCGCCGCTCACCTCGACGGTCTTCTCGCCAAAGCCGCAGCCGATGACGCTCGGGTGGCCGGCCTGGCCAAGGACGCGAAACCTGCTGGAGATGTCGACCCCTACAAGAGGGCCGACGTCGAAGACGAGGACTGAGCGCTGAACCGCGCGGGAAACCGCGCAGACGCGATCTCTGTCACTGTGAGCAAAAAACTTCACGTAACAGTTTTGTTATCTTTCGGTTCTGGTTTAGACTTTTTCTGGTAACGAAATGATTACGACTCTGTCAAGGGATTTCTGCATTGGGTAAGCACTCTTCGCCAAAGCCTGGCTTTGCTAAGCAGCTGGTCCGGGATCTGACCCCCGCCAGCAAGCGCTCTGCCGGTCGGCACTCCTCGGACGCGCCGTCAACCGCCACCTCGGTGTTGGCCACTGTCCGTCAGCGTCCTGTCGTTGCCGCTATCGCGGTTCCGGCCGCCGCCACTGCAGCCGTTGTCGGCTCCACCGTCGTGATGAGCCCGCCCGAGGCCGGCAACGTCACGACCGAGGCAGCTGAGACCTCGGCGCAGCAGCCGCAGTCGAGGCCTTCGGCTGTCAGCCAGGACGAGATCGACGCCCAGCGCAAGAAGGCCGGCGAAGAGTACATCAAGGATGTCAAGGACGATCCCAAGTACAAGAACAAGACATCGAAGACGACGCTCGACGTCAAAACTCCGAAGCCCAAACCGTCTGCGACGACTGAGAAGGCCGACGCGGAGTCCGGCAGCGCGAAGTCCTCCGACGACAAGTCCTCTAAGGGTGGAGACACCCCATCCGGCATCTCGAACGAGCCCTGCTCGGTCTCGTCCTCGATCGAATCCGGTCTGCAGCCCAATGCGGTCAACGGCTACCGCGCCGTGTGTGCGAAATTCCCCGAGGTCAAGACCTACGGCGGCGTTCGCCCGGGCTCCGGCACATCCGACCACTACACAGGCGGGGCCGTCGATATCATGATCGCCGACTCCACCGGCGACCGCATCGCCGACTACCTGATCAAGAACTCGGGTGCCCTCAACGTCAAGTACGTGATCTGGAAGCAGCGCATCTGGAACCCCGGCAGCGGCTGGTCCAGCATGGAAGACCGTGGATCACCAACGGACAACCACTTCGACCACGTGCACGTATCGTTCAACTGATCGCACCTGCCACGTGAACGATTCCGCGCCACAGGGCGTCCTTGTCTGTGACAAGCCCCAGGGCCTGACTTCCCACGGCGTCGTCTCTCGGATTCGGCGCTGGTACGGCACCCGCAAGGTCGGGCACGCCGGAACACTCGATCCGATGGCCACGGGCGTGCTCGTGCTCGGACTGGGCCGCGGGACCAAACTTCTGGGATACATCACCGGTGTGTCCAAAACCTATCTGGCCACGATCCGCCTCGGCTCGGCCACGCCCACGGATGACGCGGACTCCGAACCGGATCTCTTCGCCGAACCGGCCGCACTGGCGGCAGTCACCGGTGAGTCGATCGCCCAAGGCGTTCTCGCGCTGACGGGATCGATCGACCAGGTTCCCAGTGCCGTCTCCGCAATCAAGGTCAACGGCCAACGCTCCTACGCCCGCGTGCGTGCCGGTGAAGACGTTGAGCTCAAGGCCCGCAGGGTCGAGATCTCGAACTTCACCATTCTCGATACTCGGTTCTCCGTTGCCGAGGGTCACATTGACGTCGACGTCGAAGTCGATTGCTCATCGGGAACCTATGTGCGTGCTCTGGCGCGAGATCTTGGCACCAGCCTCGGCGTCCATGGCCATCTGACCGCGCTGCGGCGCACCCGCGTGGGCGCCTTCGACCTGGACCAGGCGGTGACGATCCCCGAGGATCTCGACACCGGGGCGCCCGCACTGATATCCCTCGCCGAGGTGGCCCAGACCCTGCTTCCGACGGTGCACGTGGACTCGGAGGAGGCCAAGGCACTCATGCAGGGCAAGAGGGTCAGCACGGACCGCAGCCCTGAGCAGGGCAGCGAGGTCGCTGTGGTCTCCGGCGATGAGCTCGTCTCGATCGCCGAGGTGCGAGCCGGGGGAGTGCTGAAGTCCCAGACGGCATTCGCCATCGACCTCGCCTGATAGTACAAGTGATTTGCTTGTATTCAGTCAATACAACTGAAACGCTTGTTTCTTGTCAGCGGGTTTGGTGTACTTGAGTCATGTATGTCATGACCATCGACCAGCGAGGATCCCGCGACCGCACCGATGAGGTGCCCGGTCTGCTTGAGATCCTCGCCCGCGTTGAGACCCAGCGGGGCTTCGAACGCACGATCGGCGATGAGGTGCAGGGCGTTCTCAGCTCGGCGGAACAGGTGACTCTGGCCGTCCGACTGTTGGCTGCTCAGACCGGGTGGCATATCGGAATCGGCATCGGCCCGGTCGAAACCCCATTACCGGCCTCCACTGCCGAGGGCAGGGGAGAGGCCTTCTATGCAGCCAGGCGCGCGGTCGAGGCCGCAAAGGGGGCGCCGGCGCATCTCGTCGTGGATCCGACGACCGAGCAGTCGGATCCGGCGACCGAGCAGTCGCAACTGGCCGAAAGTGCTCTGCGGCTGATGGTCTGGACATTCGAGAACATCCGGTCTCAGTCACGTCGCTACATCGAACGTCGACTCGACCGGCCCGAATCCACACAGCACGACATCGCCGAACATTTCGACGTCTCCCAACAAGCTGTGTCGCGGGTGCTCTCCCCGGGCAGTGTGGAACTCATCGAAGGCGCCTGCGCGCTCTCGACCTTCCACCTCGCTCGGTCAGAAGCCGGCTCAGGCAGCGATTCTCAGGCAGGTGCCCTTGTGGTTTGACGTACTCATCGCGGTCCTCGCCGCAATCGTCGCCGGGGCAGGCGGGTACCCGCTGGTTCCGCTGTTCCTGAGGTTGACCCACGACGGCCCCGGTTCGAAGCCGAGTCGCACCGGCAGTGAGGACATCGAGGTCCTGCGGGGTGGAATGTGGATCGGCATCGTCGAGCGTGCACTCATCGCCGGTGCCATCGTGCTGGGGCGGCCCGAGCTCATGGCCGTCGTCATCGCAGTCAAGGGGCTCGGGCGCTTCGCAGAGATCAAATCGTCGTCTGCCGCCGGCGAACGATTCATCATCGGCACGTTCGTGTCCATCGCGATCGCATCCTTGATCGGTGTGATCGGCTGGGCGGTCATCTCCTGACAGAGCCATCTCCCGACAGGGGAGCGGGTTAGCACGTGGGAACATCTCTGAGATAACCTGATTCGGTGCACGGAAGGAGCAAACGTCGAGTGGAGCTTTATCACGGACTGAATGAGGTCAGGACCGACGATGTCGGCACCGTCGTGACCCTCGGAAACTTCGACGGGGTCCACCGCGGTCACCAGACCGTTCTCCAAGCCGTCGCGGCGCTGGCCCGCGAGCGATCTCTGCGCTCCGTGGCCATGACCTTCGACCCGCATCCGCGCACGGTCCACCGCCCGGATGGACCCACTCCGATGATCACGAGCACGAAGCAGAAGGCCGACTTCATTTCGGACACCGGCATCGACGCCCTGTTCGTCCAGCGCTACGACCTCGATTTCGCGGCCCAGAGCGCCGAGGAGTTCGTCCGCACCTACTTCGTTGAGGCTCTGCACTGTGAAGTCGTCGTCGTCGGCGATGATGTGCGCTTCGGCAAAGACAACGAAGGCACCATCGAAACTCTGCGCCACCTCGGCGAGAAATACGGATTTCGGACCGAGACGATCGAAGAGGTCGGACGTGGGGGACGGTACTCCTCGTCCCGGATCCGTGAGCAGATCGCCGCCGGTGATGTCGCCGAGGCTGCTGATCAGCTGGGTCGCTACCACCGGGTTGAGGGGACTGTCGTCCACGGCGATGCCCGCGGTCGCGACCTCGGGTTCCCGACCGCGAACCTGTCCGAGGATGCCGCCGGCCTCATTCCCGCCGACGGCGTCTATGCCGGGTGGGCGACTTTCTCCGGGGAGAATCAGGCTTACCCTGCCGCCATTTCGGTGGGGACGAATCCCACGTTCGAAGGCAACATCCGACGCGTCGAAGCGCATGTTCTCGATAAGGAATTTGGGGAATTCGACGTCTACGGCAGGCACATGACACTCGAATTCGTGTCACGGATCCGGGGACAGGTGACGTTCACCGGCATGGACGAACTCGTTGTGAAGATGCATGAGGATATTGCCGATGTGCGCGAGGTCCTCCACACCTGATAAACTGAACCTTGCCGTTTTCACCGGCCGCGGTTCGATAGTGCTGAGACTGACAGGTCTCGGCGCCGCGCAACGATCAAAAGGAGAAGTCCATGGCTCTCAGTACTGCTGAAAAGCAAGAAGTCATCAAGGAATATGCAACTCACGAGGGCGACACCGGTTCTCCCGAGGTCCAGGTTGCGCTGCTGACCCGCCGGATCACCGAGCTCACCGAGCACTTCAAAGATCACAAGCACGACCACCACTCACGTCGTGGCCTGCTGCTCCTCGTCGGCCAGCGCCGCCGGATGCTCAAGTACTTGCAGCGCGTCGAGATCGAGCGCTACCGCGAGCTCATCAAGCGCCTGGGCCTGCGTCGCTGAGACCAGCCCCCTCATATTGAGTGCGACACGAAGCGTCCTGCATCATGCAGGGCGCTTCTTCGTCTTCCCAGGCAGCTCAATTCCCGTGGCATCCGGATTTCCGCGACAGCACGAGTTCTCGGCATGCCCGGGTGGTATGCGTCTCGATGGCTCGACGAGGCAACTGCGGTAGACTTCAAAGTGGACAATCATGCCATGGACGTTTCGGTCCTCGGTAGTGGCCTCCGGAAGAACGGGCAGACGACTGCCGGTTCCGTGGGCCCCGATCGATGACCGGCTTGGATCCATGGGATGTCCAAGCCAATATCCACCGGATTCACGCGGGCTTTCCGCCTTCGGACTGCGAAGGTGTCCGCGTGCCGGTTACGAACAAGGAGAATACGTGGGACTCAACCCTGAATCCGCCGTAGCGCACATTGACAATGGCAGCTACGGTTCACACACCATCCGTTTTGAAACAGGGCGGCTCGCCCAACAGGCCGCCGGTTCTGCCGTCGCCTACCTCGACGACGAAACCATGCTCTTCTCGGCCACCTCGGCCGGCAAGCACCCCCGTGAGGGCTTCGACTTCTTCCCCCTGACAGTCGACGTCGAAGAGCGCATGTACGCCGCGGGCCGCATCCCGGGATCGTTCTTCCGCCGCGAAGGACGTCCCTCGACCGACGCAGTCCTGACCTGCCGTCTCATCGACCGCCCCCTGCGCCCTTCCTTCGTGAAGGGACTGCGCAACGAGGTCCAGGTCGTCGTTACAGTGATGTCGATCCACCCTGACCACATCTACGACGCGCTGGCCATCAACGCCGCCTCGATGTCGACTCAGCTCTCTGGGCTGCCCTTCTCCGGCCCCATCGGCGGTGTGCGCATCGCACTCATCGACGGCCAGTGGGTTGCCTTCCCAAACCATTCTCAGCTCGACGACGCCGTCTTCAACATGGTCGTCGCCGGCCGTGTCGTCGGTGACGACGTTGCGATCATGATGGTCGAGGCAGAAGCCACGGACAACGCCATGGACCGCATCAAGACCGGTGCCCCCGCACCGACCGAAGAGGTTGTGGCCGAGGGACTCGAAGCTGCGAAGCCCTTCATCAGCGAACTCTGCCGTGCGCAGCAGGAGCTGGCCGACAGCGCTGCCAAGCCCACCGTCGAGTTCCCTGTCTTCAAGGACTACCAGGACGACGTCTACGAGGCTGTGCGTGAACTCGCCGAAGCCAAGCAGACCGAAAACTTCCAGATCGCTGACAAGCAGGAACGCGAAGCAGCCGGCGAAGTTCTGCTCTCTGAGCTCTTCGACCAGCTGGGCGAGCGTTTCGCGGGCCGCGAGAAGGAAATCGCCGGTGCTCTCAACGCACTGACCAAGCAGGTCGTGCGCAAGCGCATCCTGACCGAGCAGATCCGCATCGACGGTCGTGGTCTCAAGGACATCCGTCCGCTGACCGCAGAGACCAACGTGATCCCACGTGCACACGGTTCGGCCATCTTCGAGCGCGGAGAGACCCAGATCCTCGGCGTCACCACGCTGAACATGCTCAAGCTCGAACAGCATATCGACTCGCTGTCGCCTGTGACCACGAAGCGTTACATGCACCACTACAACTTCCCGCCCTACTCGGTCGGTGAGACCGGTCGTGTGGGCAGCCCGAAGCGTCGCGAAATCGGTCACGGTGCACTGGCTGAACGTGCTCTCGTGCCGGTTCTGCCGAAGCGTGAGGACTTCCCCTACGCCATCCGTGAGGTCTCCGAAGCACTCGGATCCAACGGTTCGACCTCAATGGGTTCGGTCTGTGCCTCGACTCTGGCCATGCTCTCGGCCGGTGTGCCGCTGCAGGCTCCTGTTGCAGGCATCGCCATGGGCCTCGTCTCCGACGTCATCTCCACCGACTCCGGTGACCAGACCGCCTACGCGGCACTGACGGACATCCTCGGCGCAGAAGACGCCTTCGGCGACATGGACTTCAAGGTCGCCGGTACGCGTGACTTCATCACCGCGATCCAGCTCGACACCAAGCTCGACGGCCTTCCCGCCTCGGTGCTCGGTGCCGCACTCAAGCAAGCCCACGAAGCCCGCATGGTCATCCTCGACGTGATCGCCGAGGCCATCGACGCTCCGGCAGAGATGGCACCGACCGCTCCACGCATCATCTCGGTGAACATCCCTGTCGACAAGATCGGTGAGGTCATCGGACCCAAGGGCAAGATGATCAACCAGATGCAGGAAGACACCGGCGCTGACATCAGCATCGAAGACGACGGAACAGTCCTCATCGGTGCCACCGACGGCGAGTCAGCAGAGGCTGCTCGTTCGATGATCAACGCCATTGCCAACCCGCAGGTTCCTGAGGTCGGCGAACGCTACCTCGGCACCGTCGTGAAGACGATGAGCTTCGGCGCATTTGTCTCCCTGACACCGGGCAAGGACGGACTGCTGCACATCTCCGAGCTGCGCAAGCTCAACGATGGCAAGCGCGTCGAGGACGTCGAAGACGTCGTCGGAGTCGGACAGAAGGTCCAGGTCGAGATCACGAAGATCGACGACCGCGGCAAGCTGTCACTCTCGCCAGTCGGCGACGATGACGAAGAGACAGACGAGGGATCAGACAACTGATACTCAAGGATTCTCACACCGGGGAGGGCAGCCGAATTGATCGGTCTGTCCTCCCCGGTGGTTTAACAGTGACCACTGAACACATGCCGGGACTTGCCTCGGAGACGATCGGCATCTGGGTCGCGGCCGGTTCGCGTGACGAATCGATCGAGACCGCCGGTTCGACCCATTTCCTCGAGCACATGCTCTTCAAGGGAACGCCGACGAAGGACGCGAAGTCGATCGCAGCGGCCTTCGACCGGACTGGGGGAGACTCCAACGCCATCACGGCCAAGGAACTCACCTGCTATTACTCGCGCTGCCTGGTCACAGACCTGGCGGACATCACCGCGCTCCTCGTTGACATGGTCTCGAATTCGAAGCTGGATGCCGAGGAGTTCGAACGTGAACGCGGGGTCATCATCGAAGAGTTGGCAATGTCGGCCGACGACCCCGGCGACGTCCTGTTCGATGACTTCGACGAACTCATCTTCGGCGATCACCCCTTGGCGCGCCCGGTCGGTGCCACCAAGGACCAGATCCGCGTTCTGGGTCACCACACACTCCTCGAGCACCATTCGACGACCTATGTTCCGCCGCGTCTGGTCATCGCCGCAGCCGGCGGCGCCACCCACGACGAGGTCCTGAACATGGTCGACGAGGCATTGGCTCGGGCTGGTGTCGGCTCAGAGGCGGGCTCACATACTTGGGACAGCGCTGCCGCGGATGCAGGTTCAGTGCTGGGCCGAAACGCGCGCGAAGTGCCGACATTCCATTCGGGTCGCTCACAGACGGTCAAGGACACTGAACAGCTGGGAATCCTGCTGGGCTGTGAAGGACTGGAAGAGGGCCACCCGGATCGTTTCATCTATTCGGTGCTGCTGACGATGCTCGGTGGAGGCATGTCCTCGCGTCTCTTCCAGAGCGTGCGCGAAGACCACGGTCTCGCCTACGCCGTCAACTGTGTGGCCAGCCAGTTCACCGACTTCGGCACGTTCGGCATCTATGCCGGCTGCACACCGGAGAACGGGCAGGCCGTCGTCGACCTGGCACTGGCCGAATGGGACCGTATTGCCCAGGAAGCGCCCAGCGGTGCGGAGCTGGACGCGATCGCATCACAGCTCTCGGGCTCGATGGTCCTCGGACTCGAGTCCTCGGCCGCGCGCATGAATCGCCTGGCCAGGTCCGAGATCTTCGGAAGCCCACTCGAGTCTCCGCTCGACCTCATCAAACGCGTCCGCTCTGTCACTGCTGAGCAGGTGTCGACGATGGCTGGTGACCTGATGAGCCGACCGAAGTCGCTGTCCCTCGTGGGACCGCAGGCCGACGTCGCACTGCCCTGAGGTAGTTTCCTCGGCCTCGCCGGTTATGAGCGTTTAGAATGGCTGTACAACAAGAATCTTGTTGTACAGCCATTTCTGTCTGTGTGGGGAAGAAGTTCATGCCAAGAAAAAGTGCATCGGTCCGCCGGGAGGAGATCCTGGCCGCGACCGTCGAAGAGATCGAAAGCACCGGACTGCGCACGCTGCGAGTGGCCGATGTCGCCGCTCGACTGAAGTTGAGTCCGAGCCTGGTGATCTACCATTTCGTGACGAAGGAAGCCCTCGTTGCCGCTGCCTTCGCTCATGCGGGAGAGAACGATCTCTACCGCGCACGTCGACTCGCGGCAGCCCGCAAGCCGGCAACGGAGAGGCTGAGATCCGTTGTCCAGTGGTACATGCCCACCGGTTCGACGAGGAGTTGGAAGATCTGGATCGATGGCTGGTCTGCCGGGCTCTTCGACGAAGGGGTGAAGTCGACCTTCTCAGCCCTCGACCGAGAGTGGAAGGCGATACTGGCCGGGCTCATCGCCGAGGGAGCCGAAGCCGAGGAATTCCGATTCAGCCACGCGGAAGAGACTGCAGACGCGGCAGATGCCAGAGACGCTGCGGACTCCTCATCGGCCGCAGACTCCTCGTTCAACGCGGTTGCCGAGGGCTGCGCGACACGGATCCTGGCCTACCTTGACGGGCTCGCGGTCCAGCTCATCTTCAACCCCGAATCCGTGTCCCCGGAGGTGCTTTCTGACTGGGTCGACACGTTCGTGGCACGCGAACTGGACTGAGCCGGTCTCAATTCTCTCCGTACTCTTGACGCGGCGGTCCCTCGACGGTCAGACTGATGGTCTGAGACTAGCTGAATGGCGGTTCAATAAGATCGTGGGGAGCAACATGTTCATGGACATCACCTGGCAGGATCCGATTACCGGTGCGAACGGTTTCGTCGTCATCGACACATTGGTGAGGGGAACGGCCTCGGGCGGCCTGCGAATGCGCCAGGGGTGCACCCTCGAAGAGGTGCGGGGTCTGGCTCAGGGGATGACGCGCAAGGAGGCAATCCACCTGCGAGCCGGCCGGCACTACGTTCCCGTCGGCGGTGCCAAGGGCGGCATCGACTTCGATCCACGTGCGTCCGGAGCCAAAGACATCCTCGAACGTTTCCTCGTCGCCGTGAACCCGCTCATGCGCGCCTACTGGGCCCTCGGTGAAGACCTGGGCGTGCGCCAGGGCGACATCGACGACATCCTCGACACGCGCGAGCTGGGAAGCGGACTCAGCGCCGTCGAGAAGCTGCTCACAGACCCACAAGCCGCAGCAGCGCGATCCGAGATCGCCTTCTCCACGATCGTCGACGGTGTGGGGCAGGACGAACTCGTCGGCGGACTCGGAGTGGCCACCTCGGTGATCGCCGCACTTCAAGCCGAGGGACGGGACCCGGCAACCGCGAGTGCCGTGATTCAGGGATTCGGCTCGATGGGCGGGGCGAGCGCCCGATTCCTCGCCGAGGCGGGAGTGCGCATCGTCGGCATCGCCGATGCCGACGGGTTCGTGTCCAACCCGGCCGGCCTCGACGTTGAGGCCCTGCTGGCCACACGGGATCCCTTCGGCGGCATCGACCGGTCCGCACTACGTTCCGAAGACCTTGACGGAGACCGCGGGGACTGGCTGGCCGCTGACTGCGATGTGCTGGTTCCGGCCGCTGTCAGCTACGCAATCACGAACGAGAATTGTGAGTCCATCACCGCCGGGCTCATCGTCGAGGCCGCGAACATGCCGGTCCTACCGGAGGCTGAGTCCCGACTGCAGGACCGCGGAATCACGGTCGTTCCCGACTTCCTCGCGAATTCCGCAACGAATGCCTGGTGGTGGTGGGTGACCTTCGGTGATGTCGACGGCAGCTGGGAGGACAGCCGTACGATGGTGACCCAGACTCTGAGCGAACTCACGACCCAAGTGCTCGGCGACGCGAAGCATCAGGGCATCACGCCCCGACAGGCGGCACAGTCCCTGGTGGATGCGAACCTCGAAGCCCTCCGGGCTGCCCCAGGTTCAGGTTCCGGCTCGAAGGCAGAACGCTAGAATCATGGACCAATTCTTCGACCCCGGCAGCGTTGCCGTCCTCGGAGCCTCGAACGACCCAGCGAAATGGGGGTTCTGGCTATCGGCGGGAGCGCTGAAGGGAACCCATCGCCGCCAGGTCTATCTCATCAACTCCCGCGTCGCCTCGATCCAGGGTGAACCCACCTTCGGCAGCCTCGCTGAGCTGCCGGAGACCCCGGAGCTCCTGGTCATCTCGATCCCGGGCCGAGGGGTGCCTGCCGTCGTCGATGAGGCGCTGGCGGCCGGAGTGCGCGCCTTCCTCATCATCTCCGCCAGGGTGCCGGATGCTGCAGACATGGCCCAACGCATCATCTCCGCAGGTGCCCGCCTCGTCGGTCCCTCCTCCTTAGGCGTTGTCGATGCGAGCAACGATCTGCTCCTAGCGTGGGGCAACTTCACGCCGGGGTCTCTGGCCGTGGTGACGCAGAGCGGCCAATTGGGCACGGAGATCGCAACCCTCTCGGCACGCAGCGGACTCGGAATCTCACGCTTTGCCTCCATCGGGGGACAGTCCGACGTGAGGGCCGCGGAGATCCTGACCTCCCTGGTCGATGACGAGGCCACCACACAGGTCGTCCTCTACCTCGAGTCCTTCACCGGCGGCAGTGCCCTGGTCGCGGCCATGCAGGCGCTGCGCGCGGCCGGAAAGCCCACAATGATCCTGACCACGGGCCAATCCGACGCCGGTGCCCGGCTCGCGAAATCGCACACCGGATCGCTCACCTCGGCGATGGATACGGTCGATGCCGCCTGCCGCGCGGCCGGCGCGATCCGGCTCTCGACTCCAGGGGAGGCGGTCGAATTCGCCGGTTACCTCGCCACGTCGTGGCTGCCCGCGGGCAAGAAGATCGCCATCATCTCCGACTCTGGCGGGCAGGGCGCGATCGCGGCGGACCGAGCCGAATCCCATGGTCTGCGCGTCAACGTCCTCAACACCGCCACCCGCGCCCGGGTTGAAGGCCACCTGCCGCTGGCCGGGCATATCGACAACCCGATCGATCTCGATGGGGCAGGGGAGGCGGACCTGTCCGTGCATGCGTGTCTCGTCGATGAGCTCCTGGCCGATGAATCGATCGACTCAGTCATCCTCAGCGGGTACTTCGGCTGCTACGGCGAGGACATTCCCGCACTCCTCGATGCGGAACTGGCCGAGGTGGGAGCGCTGGGGGAGACCGTGCGCAAGCACCGCAAACCACTCATCGTCCACTCGATGAGCGCCGATTCACCCGCCGTGGCTGCACTGTGGGAGAACTCGATACCTGTCTACACCTCGATCGAATCGGTCATGCGCGTCGTCGCCGGAGCAGGCTTCTACGCCTCACACGCCGGGCGCATCACCGAGGCACTGGAACGCTCGGGTCCGGTCACGCCGTGGGGGACCGGATACGCGGCGGCGCGGGACACGATCTCCGCGGCCGGGGTGCCGGTGCCCCGGGCGCAGACCGTGAAACGCGGAACTGAACTCGTCGAGGTGATGGCCGGCTCGGACCTGACCCCGCCGTTTGTACTCAAGGCCGGGTGGCCCGCCCACAAAACGGAGCTCGGCGCGATCGCCCTGGGCCTTCGCGATGCCACGGCCCTCAAGGACGCCTACACGGAGATGGTGGCCCGCCTCGGCGAGGGCGAGTACATCGTCGAGGAGATGGACACCCGCGGTGAAGCCGTCGAGATCCTCGTCGGTGGGCGACAGGACGAGAACTTCGGGCCCATCGTGATGGTGGGAGCCGGAGGGACCGAGACGGAACTCTACGGCGACACCTGGCTCGAACTGGCACCGGTGACGCATGCGGAAGCACTCGATATGGTCTCCCGGCTCACGTGCTACCGGCTGCTGACCGGGTGGCGTGGACGGCGTGCCGCCGACCTTGACGAACTGGCCGAGATCATCGTCTCGGTGTCCCGTCTGATCGCCGGCAGCAACGAGATCCAGGAGGTCGAGATCAACCCGGTGCGCGTCACCCCGGACGGGGCGCTCGCCGTGGACGCTCTCGTCGTGACCAACCGAGACGACGAGAGCGATGACGGCACCGACGACAACAGCAGTAGCGACAGTGGCAGCAACACCAATGGCGATGGCAGCGACAACGGCAAAAGCGACAACGATGGCAATGGCGAGAGGGAGTCACGATGACAGAGGTACAGGCAGAGATCACGGGTGGCGCACACCTGGCTCGTGCGTTGAGGGCCGAGGGCATCACGCGCGTCTTCGGGATCCCCGGGACGCACAACCTTGAGATCTTCGCGCAGCTGGCGGCTGAGGGAATCGACATCGTCTCTCCGCGGCACGAGCAGGGTGCCGGATATATGGCCGACGGTGCTGCACGCGTGACCGGAGAGGTGCAGGTCGTCGTGACGACGACGGGACCGGCGGTGTTCAACGCGCTGACCGCGCTGCTGCAGTCCTTCACCGACTCGGTTCCGGTCCTGCTCATCAGCCCCGGAATGCCATTGACCCACCCGGGACGGGGCAACGGACTCCTCCACGAGGTGCGCAATCAGAGCCAGGCGATCGACGCCGTCCTCGGTGACAGTCATCGGGTGACGAGCCCCGGTGAGGTGTCGTTGGCGGTCGGACAGGCCCTGTCGCGCATGCGCACCGGGCGCGCTCGCCCCGCCTACATCGAGATCCCACTCGATCTCATCGAGGCCGCTGGGCCCGGGTGGGCCCACCCGGCGATCACCCGCCCGCATCCGAGCTCTGAGCCCTCCGCGATCAGGTCCGCCGCCGAGGCGCTGGCTGGCGCCCAGCGTCCCCTCCTCATCGTCGGGGCTGGGGCCCGCAGCGCCGGAGCTGAGATCGAAGAGCTTTCCCGGGTGCTCGGTGCCGGTGTCATCCTGTCCTCGAACGCGAAGGGAACGATCGATGATGAGTTCGAGAACAACCTCGGCGCCATCGGGGTCCTCGAAGCCTTGCCGGAGGTGCTCAGCGCTGCCGATGCGGTGGTGGCCATCGGCACGGAACTGGCTCCCAGCGATTTCTGGCCCGAACCGATGCCGCTTCCGCACGCCATCGTGCGAATCGACATCGACGAGGAGCAGATGCTGCGCAACGCCCGCGTCACCCACCCGATCGTGGCCGATGCCAAAGACGCGACGATCGCGCTGACACACCAGCTGCACCAGACCAGGTCGACCAGTGGCTCCGGGAACAGTGTCGAGTGGCTGCGTGGCTGGCAGGACACGATCACGGCCGCAGCCAAGGATGAAGGTGCGCCGTGGGCACAGCTGTGCGCAGGGCTCAACGACTACACCGCCTCTGCGACATCACCGGTCATCATCGCCGCGGATTCTACGATGTGCTGCTACTACGGAGTGCAGACCGGATGGATGGCACGCCGAGGTGATCGTTTTCTCTACCCGGCAGGCGCCGGAACCCTGGGATACGGGCTGCCCGCGGGAATCGGTGCGAAACTCGCCGTGCCCACCGCAAGGGTCGTGGCGATCGAGGGTGATGGGGGCGCGATGTTCACGATCACCGAACTCGCCGCGGCAGTGCAGGCACGAGCATCACTGTCACTCATCATCGTCGACAACGGCGGGTACGGGGAGATCCGCAACGAAATGGCCGATCGCGGCGACACTCCTGCGGGTGTGGCACTGCTGGGCCCCGACTTCCCGAGCCTGGCTCAGTCGATGGGCGCTCGCGGTGTCCACGTCGAGACCCAGGAACAGCTGACCTCGGCGCTGAAGCAGGCCGAGGACTTCGCGGGACCAACACTCATCCACATCATCGAGGACTCCCGTGCCGCCACGGACATGCTGGGTGACTCTCGGCCGGCAGACTGTTCACACGAGTCGACACACAATTCGCACGAGAAGAAGGACCTGACATGAGCTACACACCCTGGCCACTCAGCGATGAACAGAATGACATCATCGAACTGTGCGCCACCTTCGCCAAGGACAAGATCCGACCCATAGGGCACGCAGTCGACGAGGCGGACACCGAGTCCCCGGTTGAGCTCTTTCGCGAAGCCTCGCGCGTGGGCATCACCGACTTCATGATTCCCGAGGAGTACGGAGGTGGTGGCTTCACCGACGTCTTCACTCAATGCCTCGTCCAGGAACAGCTGTGCTTCGGAGATCCCGGCATCGGCAACCTGCTGTGCTCCAACGGCTTCTTCGCCGATCCGATCCTCGCGCTGGGCACCGAAGAGCAGAAGGAGACCTGGCTGCGTCCCCTGACCGGACCCGATCCGATCTTCACCGCTCTGGCGACGACCGAACCGGGTTCGGGATCCGACTCCGCCTCGATCACCACCAGAGCCGAGCCTGTCGACGGCGGATACCTCCTCAACGGACAGAAGGTCTGGATCTCCAACGCCGGACTGGCCGAGGGCTATGTCGTCTTCGCCAAGACCGACCCTGCGCAACGCTCACGAGGAGTCACCGCATTCCTCCTGCCGAAAGACACCGAGGGCATGGACTTCGGTGCGCCGATGAAGAAGATGGGTCAGCGTGCGATCGTGTGCAGGGAGATCTTCTTCTCCGACGCGTTCGTGCCGACCCACAACCGCCTCGGCGAGGTGGGGCAGGGTTTCTACGGGCTGATGCGCACCTTCGACATCTCCCGTGTGGTCCTCGGCGCCGCAGCGCTGGGCACCGCCAGAGCCGCCTACGAATACGCCCGCGACTATGCGCGTGAACGCACACAGTTCGGCAAAACGATCATCGAACACCAGTCCGTTGCCTTCCGCCTTGCGGACATGTCGGCGCGCATCGATGCCGCCTGGCTGCAGGTCCTGAATGCGGCCCGGATGATCGATGCCGGTGATGCGGTACCGCGAGAGAAGGTCACCGCAGCGGCGGCTATGGCGAAGCTCAATGCCTCGGAGACGGCGATGTTCTGCACCTGGGCCGGCATCCAGACCCTGGGCGGTTGGGGCTATTCGCGAGAGCACCCGGTCGAGCAGTGGATGCGAGACGCGAAGCTCGAGGAGATCGAGGAGGGCACCTCAGACATCATGCGGCTGCTCATCTCACGAAATCTGCCCTGATCCGGCTCGAGCTCGCGTGCTCGAACCGGTGGAAACATGCTGGTCTCTCGGCGTGCTCGATCCGGTGTGATCACGGCCGATCAGATATTTTCCGAGGTCACAGGGCGTCATCTGGAATAGACCTCGGCAATACCGTGTTGTCCGAGATGAGACCCTGCTATAGGGTCGAAATGAAGCCGCCGACCTGGCGGACATCAATTCTCTTCAGGAGGAATTTCATGGCTGAGCAGTACGTCCTTCCGGAACTGCCCTACGACTACTCCGCACTTGAGCCGCACATCTCGGCTCGCATCATGGAGCTGCACCACGACAAGCACCACGCAACCTACGTCAAGGGTGCCAACACCGCTGTTGAACAGCTGGCCGAAGCCCGCGAAAGCGGAAACCTCGCCAACGTTCCGAAGCTGACCCGCGACCTCGCGTTCAACCTCGGCGGACACGTCAACCACTCGATCTTCTGGAACAACATGTCTCCAGACGGTGGCGACAAGCCCGTCGGCGAACTCGCAGCAGCCATCGACGACCAGTTCGGCTCCTTCGACAAGTTCCGTGAGCACTTCACCACGGCAGCCACCACGATCCAGGGCTCCGGCTGGGCCGTGCTCGTCTACGATCAGCTCGGTGGAAACCTCTTCATCGAACAGCTCAAGGACCAGCAGTCGGACATCCAGCTCGGTGGAACCCCGGTTCTCCAGCTCGATATGTGGGAGCACGCCTTCTACCTCGACTACCAGAACGTCAAGCCTGACTACGTCAAGGCCTGGTGGAACATCGTGAACTGGGCAGACGCCGGCGCACGCTTCGACCGCGCCGTCGCTCAGACCAAGGGACTCCTGCTCGGCTGACAGCCTGACAGACCCCTAAACGGCGGCCCCGACCCATAGCGGCGGGGCCGCCGTTTTCATGTCCCGGATCCTTTGTCGCTCAGGCGGACACCTGAGCAACCATCCCGGCGCTGGGAAACCCGCAAAAGGTTGCTCAGCGTCCGGAGAGGTCGAAAGTTGCCCTGCCTCGACTGTCCCCGGCCCACTACGCTTGGCCCATGACCGCCTCTCTCAGACGCTGGCACCGCGCTGACGCGGATACCCTCGTCGACATCTATGCCCGTGCTGACTCGGATCTTCTCAACAACATCCCTGACGATCTCTCACTGGCGGGCGCGCAGACATGGCTGGACTGGGCCGGTGGCGCAGAAGTCGATGGTTCAGCAGTGGCCCTCGCAATCGTGGACGGCGACGAGAGCCCGGTCGGCAATGTCATGGCGACATCCATCGACCAACGAAATTCGACCGCCTGGGTCTCCTACTGGCTTGACCCGAGCGCCCGCGGTCAGGGACTTGCAGCGGCCGCTCTGCGCAGCTTCGTCGATTACCTGCACGATGAGCACAACGTCTACCGTCTTGAACTGGGCTACCGGTTGAACAATCCAGCATCGGCAGCAGTCGCCGCGAGTGCCGGATTCGTCGTCGAAGGTAGGCAGCGCGAACGACTGCTCTACGACGGAGTCCGGTTCGACACAGAAGAATGTGCTCGACTGGCCGGAGACCCACGGCCGCAACGGCGCAGACTGCCGATCCGTGCGTCAGAGACCACATCACCTGATGAGGGTGGCCGGGCCGGAAGTCGTTAGACTGGCCTGCGGAGATCGTCGAGCAAGGAGTTACGAACTTATGAATGCGATTCGAGTAGCCGTCATCGGAGCACAGGGCCGCATGGGCGGCCAGGCTGTCGATGCCATCACCGAGGCCGAGGGTCTCGAACTCATCGCGGCTCTGGGCAGCAGCGACTCCTTGGAGACCCTGCTGGAGAAGAACATCGACGTTGCGGTCGAACTTACGGTCCCGAAATCGACCGAAGACAATGTGCGCTTCCTGGTCGAGCACGACATCGACACCGTTGTGGGCACCACCGGCTGGGACAACGATCGTCTGGCTCGGCTCGAGGACTCCCTGCAGAGCCATCCGAAGACCGCCGTCCTCATCGCCCCGAACTTCTCGATCGGCGCAGTCCTGGCGATGCGATTCGCGGAACTGGCAGCACCGTACTTCGATTCCGCCGAGGTCGTCGAAATCCACCACACACGTAAACTCGACGCTCCCTCAGGCACCGCTAACCACACGGCCCAGCGCATCGCTGCGGCCCGCAATGCGGCGGGCCTGCCGCAGGTCCCCGACTCCACCGAGAGCGACCCCAACGGGGCCCGTGGAGCCGTCATCGACGGCATCCACGTCCACGCCATCCGTCAGCAGGGCATGAATGCCTCCGAAGAGATCCACTTCGGTTCCGACGGCGAGGCGCTGACCATTCGCACGGATTCACATTCCACCTCGGCGTTCATGCCCGGAATCGTCACCGCGGTGCGTTCGATCGCCGAGTACACCGGTCTGGTTCACGGCCTCGAGAACATGCTCGACCTCTGATGTCCAAAGGCAAAATCGGGGCGATCATCGTCTCAGTGGTGCTCGTCTTCTACTTCGTCCTCATGGGGCATCGAGCATGGATACTGGTCAGAGAACCCGACCTGGTTCCACGGCTGATGGGTATCGCCCTCTTTGTCCTGCCCCTTATCGGGGCATGGACGCTGGTCGTCGAGCTCATGTTCGGCGCACGGACTGAGAAACTGGCACGCATCCTCAAATCCGAGGAGGGACTTCCCATTGATGACCTGCCGCGGACACCGGGCGGAAAGATCATTCGCGAAGCCGCCGACGAGGAATTCGGAAAGTACCAGGCCGAAGCTGAGGCAGCGCCTGAAGACTGGCGTTCATGGTTCCGTCTCTCCTGCGCCTACGACGCGTGCGGGGACCGCAAGCGTGCCAGATCAACGATGCGCAAGGCCGTCAATATGTATCGGGTCGGCGCGAAGCAGAATTCCTAGCCGAGTCTGAATCCGGACTCGGAATCGGTGACGCGGACCGAATCACCGCGGCGACTCCCGCTTCCAGCGGACCGTGGGCACCGATCGCCAGCTTCCACAGCAGCGCAGACCCGATGAACACGAGAGCATGGACACTGAACTCGACGGCCTGCGGTGTCATCATCTCGCCGCCGAGGAGCGGAGTGGCTTCGACCCAGGGGCGAGTGATCTGGAGCAGGATGACGTGGGCGAAGTACACGCTCAAGGGCATCGAACCGGGAGCCGTCAACGGTGCAAGCACCCAGGTCTTTCGTCCCAGAAGAACAGCCAGCGACTGACAGGCGACGATGGTCAACAGCGCCGTCCCAGCCGTGGAGAGCAGGTCGAAGGGTGTCCCTGAGTGCGGGCCGGCGATCGCCAGCCACCACCAAGAGGTCGTCGGCGTCACCCCATAGCTGCCGGTGAACAGCGCCGCGTTGAGGTCGGTTCCATACAGCTCGGAGACACGGACCAGGACAGGACCTCCGCCGGCGACGTTGAGGAGCAGCCACGAGACGCCCTTGCCGATGAGGCAGAGTCCGAGTCCGGCGGCGAAGAGGGACATGAGGTGCTTGCCGATGTCGACCTTCGCCACCGCCATCCCCAGCACAATGTAGGACAGCCACTGCAGAACCGGATAGTAGCCGGTGAGCACCAGATCGTGGAGCATCGTCAGCGGAGTCGCAAAATCGAACCATGACATTGACGAGTACTTCGGCTCCAGCCCGAACTGACTGCGGATGAGCATCGAGAGCACAGGACTGAGGATCATCCACGCCAGGGCGGTGACGAAGAGGGTGCGGGTGCGCAGGCGCAGGAATAGCATCGCAATGGCGAACATGACCCCGTAGTTGACGAGGATGACAGCCAGCAGCGTCGACACCGATCCCAGGCACAGTCCGATGAGAATGATTGCTCCCGCGCGGATGAGCACACTGGGTGCAGCATCGCGCAGGCGCCCGGAGCCTGCCATCCGCGACCGTGTGGCGAGAACCAGCGAACAGCCGGCCAGGACCGCGAACAGTGCCGAGGCTCGGCCTGCGAACACAGCGGCCCAGGTAGGGAAGCCCTCAGGGTCGGATAGGGCGAAGATATGGGTGACCATCATCGCGAACAGGGCGATTCCGCGTGCGGCATCGAGCCCGATGAGGCGGCCGGGGGGACTCAGATGTTCCAGAACCGATTGACCCGGCGCAGTCGCCGAGATGGGGGAGCGGTGAGAGCTCATGCCTCGATTCTCACATGCCCCGGAACGTTCCCGCTGTTCTGCACCTAGCGACGGGGTCTTCCACGCCGAGCGCCGGGACTTCCCCCGTTAGTCATACCGTGATATGAATTACGGGTCAGGACCCACCGCATGCATCAAGGATGATCATGTCTTCACTGTTCCCACGCCTCTTCGAACCCATCACACTGGGCCCGAGGACCATTCGCAATCGCATCGTGTCCTCAGGCCACGACACGGTCCTCGATGACCACGGGAAGATCGGCGACGATCTCGTGGCCTATCACGAAGCACGAGCCCAGGGCGGCTGTGGGCTCATCGTCCTCCAGGTCTCCGGAGTTCACGAGACCGCCCGCTACACGAACCATGTGCTCATGGCCACCGATGATTCCTCGGTGCCCGGATACGGAGCCGTCGCCGAGGCAGTCCACGCTCATGGTGCCACGATCTTCGCTCAGCTCTTCCACCCCGGCCGGGAGGTCATGGACGGTGAGCGCGGCATGGCACCGCGAGCAGTCGCACCCAGCGACGAACCGCAGGAGCGCTTCAAGGTGGTCCCCGAGGCACTGAGCACCGAAGCGATCAAGGAGATCATCGCCGGCTACGCGAGCGCCGCCAAGCGGATCAGTGACAGCGGCATCGACGGCGTCGAGATCGTCGCCAGCCACGGGTATCTGCCCATCCAATTCTTCAACCCGCGAGTGAATGTGCGCACCGACGAATACGGTGGCAGTCCGGCCAACCGTCGTCGCTTCCTCGCCGAGGTGGTCGCCGGGGTCCGCGAAGCAGTGGGCCCCGACGTCGTGGTCGGCCTGCGGATCTCAGGAGAGGAGAAGACCGAAGACGGGATGGTCGCCACCGAGGTCCTCGACCTCATCGAACACCTCGATGGAATGAAGACGGGTTCTGATGCTGGCCCCAGCGCGGGCGACATCGAGGAAGTGGACTGCCTCGACTACTTCTCGATCACGGCCGGAGACTCCTCGACCCTGCAAGGTGCGGTGCACATCGTGCCCTCGATGCAGATCGACCCGGCCTATGCCGCGACCCTGTCCGAACAGGTCAAGAAGATCACAGACAAACCGGTCATGGTCGCCGGACGAATCAACCAGCCGCACGAAGCGGAGAAGGCCATCGCCGAGGGGCGCACGGACATGGCGATCATGACTCGGGCGATGATCTGCGATCCCGCGATCGCCAGCAAGGCGCAGCGTGATGCGGTGGACGAGATCCGGGCCTGCATCGGCTGCAACCAGGCCTGCATCGGACACTTTCAGATGGGTGTGCCCATCTCCTGCATCCAATACCCCGAATCGGGCAGAGAGCTTCAGTTCCTGCCCCGGCCCACGGTGAGGATCCGGCGTCGTGTCCTCGTCATCGGCGGCGGACCAGCCGGACTCAAGGCAGCAGCGGTGGCAGCCGAAGCCGGTGATGACGTCGTGCTCTGCGAACGCGAGCCCCACCTCGGCGGGGCTGTGCTGATGGCACAGGAACTGCCCTACCGATCCGAATTCGGGGGAGCCGCGACGAACCTGAGCGCCGAGGCGAGACGAGCCGGCGTTGACATCCGCACCTCGACGCCGGTGACCCAGCAGGTCTTCGACGAGGTGGCACCCGAACATGTGATCGTTGCGACGGGTGCGCAGCAGCGCATGCCCCACCTTGAAGTCGACGACGAGGCCTTCGTCATCGGTGCCCGCGACTATCTCATGACCCAGCCGACCCTGCCGGCAGGTCGCGTGCTCGTCAGTGACTGGATGGGCGACTGGATCGGCCTGGGCATCGCGTTGCGTTTGGCCGAGGCTAGGGTGCCGGTGACCTTGGCGACGGCGGCGAACTTCGCCGGAGCCGCCATCCAGCAGTACACGCGCACGCTGCTCATGTCCCAGGCACTGCGGACAGGAGTCGACTTCGTCAACGACGCTCGCCTCGTCGGAGTCGATGCGACGACCGGGTACCTGCAGTCAACCCTGTGCGAGATCGTCCACGAGGTCGACGGTGTGGCCGCCACGATCGTCTCCGGGGCCCCACAATCCGTGGTCCCCGATCTTGATTTCGGGACTGCGAGCGTTCGGACCATCGGAGATGCCGTGGCCCCGCGGACCGTGGAGGAAGCGGTCTTCGAAGGACTCGAGGCTGCGAGCAGTCTGGCGCCAGTCCCGTGAGTCCACGTCCCCAGTTCTCCACGGCCGAAGTCGACGCCCGGCGCGCCGCGATCCTCGAAGCAGCCCTTGACCAGATCGCTGCGCAGGGGCCCGAGTCTGTCCGGATGAAGGACATCGCCGAGGCAGCAGGACTGTCTGTGGGCACCCTGCAGTACTATTTCGGATCCCGCGAGTCACTGCTCGTCCACGCCTTCTCGACCCACAGCAGCGCAACCGTCGACGCCATCGCGGGTCTCACACGGGAGGATGCCATCGCGGGTCTCACCAGGAGACAGGGGACAGCGTGGGAGACGCTGCAGGCGAGTCTGCAGGCCGTGCCGAGGATCGGTGACCTCAGACGCCGCTCACAGGTGTGGCTCGAGCTCATCGCCGCCTCGTCGCGCAACGGCTATCTGCGCGACTCCGCCGACGCTGTCTTCGACACCTGGCGTGCCCACTTTCGGACCCTCATCGAAACCGGCATCGACGATGGAAGTTTCAGCCCGCACACCGAAGTGGATCTCATCGTCGACATTCTCATCGCAGCGATCGACGGCTTCGACATGGCGGTGGCCGCCGGCCGCAGCGATGTCACACCCGAGAGGATCGCAGACTCCCTCGAACTCACCGCGAGGAGCCTGCTGGGTGTCCATGGCAGGGCCACCAACAGCGCATACGCCAGCACAACCCTCTGAAGCCCGATCCATGTGATCTGTCTCTCGTGCTGAAAACACCACCGATCGCCCCGGGTGAACGTCCCGCACACCGCCGATGAGCGGGGCGCGGCGACGGGTGGCAGGCGGTGATCAGAAAATGCGCCGGTGGCGCGCGCACGGCCACTGCCGCAGACTAAGACTGTGCGCGGTATCCTTTTCGTATGGCGATTCTCGGTGACAACGCAGCGGCCGCTGCAATTGATGCGTTCGGTACTGTCGGCACGGCGATGGTGACGCCGTTCAAGGACGACGGAACCATTGATTATCCTGCCGTGGAGAAGGTAGCGAACCATCTCGTCGACCTCGGCAACAACATGCTCGTCGTGTCCGGAACCACCGGCGAATCACCGACGACGACCGACGACGAGAAGATCGAGCTGCTCAAGGTCGTGCGCGGCGTCATCGGCAACCGGGCGAAGATCATCGCGGGCACCGGCAACAACGTCACTTCGCATACCATTGACCTGTCCAAGCGTTCGGCAGCAGCCGGTGCCGATGGCATCCTCATCGTCACCCCCTACTACTCGAAGCCGACACAGCCGGCCATCGCCGCCCACATGTGCGCGGCCGCGGACTCCACCGATCTTCCCGTCATGCTCTATGACATCCCAGGACGATCGGGCGTGCCCATCCGCACGGAAACTCTCCTCGGGTTGGCCGATCACCCCAACATCCTCGCGGTCAAGGACGCCAAGGGCGACCTCTTCGCCTCCGCGCAGGTGATGAACCGCAGCTCCCTCGTCTACTATTCGGGCGAAGACGCACTCAACCTTCCGCTGCTGGCACTCGGCGCCCTGGGCGTCGTCTCCGTTGCTGGCCACGTCTGCACACCACGGTTTGCCGACATGGTCGAGGCCGTGGCGAACAACGACCTCACCACCGCTCGCGCGATCGCCCATGAAACGGCGGACATGGTCGACGCGCTCATGAATCACATGCCGGGAGTCACCTCGGCGAAGGCCGCATTGCAGGCCCAAGGAATACTTGACAACCGCGGAACACGAATGCCGCTGCTCCCAGCAGATGAAGAGCAGATGGCGCTCGTGACCGCCCAATTGACCAGGAGTGGTTACCTCAGTGAATAATGCATTGACTCAAGAATTGAAGCTTCCGCCGAAGATGGACGCAGAGGCCGTCCGCATCGTCGCACTCGGCGGCCTCGGCGAAGTCGGTCGCAACATGACCGTGTTCGAATACCACGGCAAGCTGCTCATTGTGGACTGCGGCGTCCTCTTCCCCGAAGAGGACCAGCCCGGCGTCGACCTCATCCTTCCCGATTTCGCCTACCTCGATGACCGTCTCGACGACATCGTCGGCCTCGTTCTGACCCACGGCCACGAAGACCACATCGGTGCCGTGCCCTACCTGCTGCGTCGCAAGGCCGATATCCCGATCCTCGGTTCGAAGCTGACGATCGCGCTCATCGAGGCCAAGCTCAAGGAACACCGGATCAAGCCGATCACCCGCGTGGTCAAGGAAGACGACCTCGACCAGCTCGGTCCCTTCGACCTTGAGTTCGTCGCCGTCAACCACTCGATTCCCGACGCGCTCGCGGTCTTCATCCGCACCGGCGCAGGAAACATCCTCCACACCGGCGACTTCAAGATGGACCAGCTGCCTCTCGACGGCCGCATCACGGACCTGCGTGCCTTCGCCCGCCTCGGCGAGGAAGGTGTCGACCTGTTCATGACGGACTCGACGAACGCCGAGGTCCCCGGGTTCACCGCCCTGGAGAAGGACATCGGACCGGTTCTCGAGAACCTCTTCGGTCACGCCGAGCGTCGGATCATCGTCGCCTCATTCTCCTCACACATCCACCGTGTCCAGCAGGTGCTCAACGCCGCTGACGCGCACGGTCGCAAGGTCGCGCTCGTCGGCCGGTCGATGGTGCGCAACATGAAGATCGCGGAAGATCTCGGCTACCTTGAGGTCCCACGCGGTGCCCTCATCGACATCAAAGAGGTCGACAAACTCCCCGATGACCAGGTCGTGCTCATGTGCACCGGTTCGCAGGGTGAGCCGATGGCCGCGCTCTCGCGCATGGCCAACCGCAGCCACCGCGTCGAGGTGGGCGACGGTGACACCGTCATCCTGGCCTCCTCACTCATCCCCGGCAACGAGAACTCCGTGTTCAAGGTCATCAACGGGCTGATGAAGCTGGGTGCCAATGTCATCTCGAAGGCAGACGCCAAGATCCACGTCTCCGGCCACGCGTCCGGCGGCGAGCTGCTCTACTGCTACAACATCGTCAAGCCCCGCGGAGTCATGCCCGTCCACGGCGAATGGCGACACATGCTGGCCAATGCCAGGCATGCCGAGGCGACCGGGGTGAATCCGGACAACATCGTCCTTGCCGACGACGGTTGGGTCGTCGACCTCAAGGACGGTCACGCCGAGGTCGTCGGTGCAGTGGACTGCAACTTCGTCTTCGTTGACGGCTCCTCCGTCGGTGAGATCACCGAGGCGGATCTCAAGGACCGTCTCGTGCTCTCCGGCGAAGGCTTCGTCACGATCTTCATGGCCATCAACAGCCAGTCGAAGTCCCTCATCGCCGGGCCCGAGATCCACGCCCGCGGTGTGGCCGAATCCGATTCCGTTTTCGACTCCATCATGCCGAAGGTCACGAAGGCCGTCGAAGATGCGCTCAAGGACGGCAACACCGACCAGTACCAGCTGCAG
Source organism: Brevibacterium sp. 239c (assembly GCF_900169365.1). GTDB lineage: Bacteria > Actinomycetota > Actinomycetes > Actinomycetales > Brevibacteriaceae > Brevibacterium. Next base: position 128,604 of record NZ_FXZH01000005.1, on the reverse strand, counting down.
CAGGTTGTGCGCCGCACTGTGGGACGTTGGGCGTCCTCGAAGCTGCGTCGCAAGCCGATGATCGTCCCCATGGTCGTCATCGTCTGAGTTCGCTTCGCTGAGTTCGCTTCGCTGAGTACTCTCGTGTGAGTTCAGACACTTCGCCCGCGGTGCACCCTCGAAGGAGGGCGCATCGCGGGCGAAGTCGTATCTGCGGGGCCTTGGCCCCACGGCCTCGAAGTCTCTGTCGTCGATCACCGCCAACTCGTCTGTCTCTGCCCCCGATCAATGCGAAGCTCGTTTTCACCGTCCCCGGCGACGATAAAAACGGGCTTCGCATTGATCGAGGCCGCGCGTTAGTCTCGAAGGAGTCAGGCCGCCCCGCTCGAAGAGTGAGCCCGGGCACTTCTGGTGGTGTCTCAGAACGAGGGAAGGGTTTGACGAGAGGTGCGTCACCTCCTATTCTTTTCGTTGTGTGAACAATAAATTTCACGATGTGAAAGTTTTGCAGGCCAAACCCCGTTGCCAGCGACAAGCGATGCACTAGTGAAAGTGCCGACTAAGGAGAACCACGGATGACTGCTCATATCGAGAATCTGAACATTCCAGAAGGCATGGAGATTACCGGCGAACTGCCGGACGGGGCAGAGAAGGTACTCACCCCCAAAGCTCTCGAGCTCATCGTCGAGCTGAACCGGAAGTTCAACGGCACCCGCCTCGAACGATTGGAGGCTCGCAAGGAGCGCCAGGCTCAGATTGCCGCCGGCGCTGACCTCGACTTCCTCCCGGAGACCGCCGAGATCCGCAACGATCCCAGCTGGCAGGTCGCACCACCGGCACCCGGTCTCGAGGACCGGCGCGTGGAGATGACCGGACCGACGTACAAGAAGATGACGATCAACGCCCTGAACTCCGGGGCCAAGGTGTGGCTGGCTGACCAGGAGGATGCGAACACCCCACAGTGGGATTCGGTCATCGGCGGACAGCTCAACCTGCTCGACGCACTCAACCGCGAGATCGACTTCACCTCGCCCGAGGGCAAGAGCTACACCCTGGCCCCCGACGAGGAGCTGCCGACCATCGTCGTCCGTCCCCGCGGCTGGCACATGCCGGAGAAGCACATCCTCGTCGACGGCGAGGAGACATCCGGCTCGCTCGTCGACTTCGCGCTCTACTTCGCCACCGCCGGACAGCTTCAGATCGAAAAGGGCAAGGGCCCGTACTTCTACCTCCCGAAGATGGAATCCCATCTCGAAGCTCGTCTGTGGAACCAGGTATTCGACCATGCAGAGGACTCCTTCGGTCTTGACCGTGGGACCATCCGCGCCACCGTGCTCATCGAGACCTACCCTGCGGCCTTCGAGATGGAAGAGATCCTCTACGAGCTGCGCGAGCACTCCTCGGGTCTCAACGCCGGCCGCTGGGACTACATCTTCTCCGTGATCAAGAACTTCCGCGCCCGCGGTGCTGACTTCCTGCTGCCCGACCGTTCTGACGTGACGATGACGGTGCCGTTCATGCGTGCCTACACCGAGCTCCTCGTTCACACCTGCCACAAGCGCGGCGCGCACGCCATCGGCGGCATGTCCGCCTTCGTGCCCGCGAAGGATCCGGAGGCGAACGAGGCCGCATTCAACAAGGTCCGCGAGGACAAGTCCCGTGAGGCCGGCAAGGGCTTCGACGGCTCCTGGGTGGCCCACCCCGGCATGGTCGCACTGTGCAAGGAGGTCTTCACCGAGACGCTGGGTGCCAACGCCAACCAGATCGAGAACAAGCGCGACGATGTGTCCGTGACTGCAGCCGATCTCCTCGACGTCAAGTCGACCCCAGGATCGATGACGGAGCAGGGTCTGCGGATCAACGTCTCCGTCGGCATCCAGTACCTGCGCGCCTGGTTGGAAGGAAACGGCGCCGTCGCCATCAACGGACTCATGGAAGATGCCGCGACCGCTGAGATCTCCAGGTCCCAGGTCTGGCAGTGGATGGACGCCGGAGTCGAACTCGACACCGGAGTCACCGTCACAGCTGACTTCGTGCGCCAGGTCGTGACCGAAGAGGTTGCGAAGCTTCCGGGTGAGCAGGCGGATTGGAAGGATGCCACCGACACATTCCTGTCCGTGGCCGTCGCAGACGAGTACGTCGACTTCCTGACGCTGCCGGCCTACGCCCGCATGCCCTGATCTGCGCGCGCCTGTGGGCTGAACTAAAGCCCTGAGTCGGCACGGTTCAGGAGTCTCACCACGTAAGAACGCCGTCGAAAATGTGCTCCTTGGCACATTTTCGGCGGCGTTCTTCGCTAAGCTCGACATCATTGACGCAAGGAGGCGTAAGTGGACAAGAGCAGAGTCGACTCGGTTCTCACACGGATCGAACCGCATTTGCCACCAGGGGCGATCGTCACCGACGAGAACGAACGCAAAACCTATGAGTGCGATGGTCTGGCCGTGCACAGGACCGTCCCGGCCCTGGTCATCCGCGTCACCTCCACCGCCGAGGTGGCCGTTGCCGTGCGTGCCTGTCACGAGTTCGCTGTCCCCTTCGTCGCCCGGGGTTCGGGCACCGGACTCTCCGGTGGTGCCCAACCGCACGCCGAGGGCGTGCTCATCGTCATGTCGACGATGCGAGACATCCTCGATATCGATCCGCTGGCCCAGCGCGCCATCGTGCAGCCCGGGGTCATCAACCTCAATCTCTCCAATGAGGCCAACCCGCACGGCTACTACTTCGCCCCGGACCCTTCGAGTCAGAGCGTGTGCTCGATCGGCGGCAACGTCGCTGAGAACTCCGGCGGTGCCCACTGCCTCAAATACGGGTTCACCACCAACCACGTCACCGGCCTCACCCTGGTCACCGCCCAGGGTGACATCGTCGAGATCGGGGGAGATGCTCCCGAATATCCCGGCTATGACCTCCTCGGTGTGCTCTGCGGATCAGAGGGGACGCTGGGCATCGTCACCGAGGTGACCGTGCGTCTGACCCGGCTGCCCGAAGCGGTGGAGACGCTGCTCATCGGGTTCGAGTCGACCGATGCGGCAGGAGAGGCGGTCAGCGACATCATCTCCGCGGGGATCATGCCCGCCGCCATCGAGATGATGGACGCCCTGGCCATCGAGGCCGCAGAGAAGGCCGTGGCGTGTAACTACCCAGAGGGTGCCGGTGCTGTCCTCGTCGTCGAACTCGATGGCCCTGCCATCGACGTCGATCTCGAACGCGAGACCGTCATCGCCCGGGCCAAGGACCACGGGGCCGGCGAGGTTCGCGTTGCCGTCGACGATGTCGAACGCGGTCTGATCTGGAAGGGCCGGAAATCGGCCTTCGCCGCTGTCGGTCGCATCAGCCCCGACTACATCGTCCAGGACGGGGTGATCCCACGCTCACGGCTCGGGCCTGTGCTGGCCTCGATTTCGACGATCGCTGAGGAATGCGGTGTGCGCGTGGCCAACGTCTTCCACGCCGGAGACGGCAACCTGCACCCGCTCGTGCTCTTCGACGGCAGCATCGAGGGCCAGACCGAACTGGCCGAGACCGCCTCGGGGCGGATCCTCGACCTGTGCCTGAGCGAAGGCGGTTCGATCACCGGGGAACACGGGGTCGGCTCCGACAAGGCGAAATTCATGCCGCGGATGTTCACCAATGAGGACCTCGACACGATGCAGATCCTGCGCTGTGCCTTCGACCCGGACTATCTGTCCAACCCGGGAAAGATCTTCCCGACTCCTCGACTGTGCGGGGAACCACCTCGGCGAACATCGGGGGAACACCCACTTCAGGCAGCAGGAAAGGCGGAGCTGTTTTGACCGAGGAACTGCCCAGGCTCGCTCGACCCGACAGCGTTGAAGAGCTCTCCGAACTCGTGGCCGCCGCGCACCGAGACTTACGCACCATCGGCGTCTACGGTGGTGGAACCGCACTTGCTGATCACCCGCCGGGTAAGACTCCGGGGCTTCTCCTCGACATGGGAGGCCTCAACCAGGTCACCGAACACTCTCCCGGAGACCTCATCCTCGTCGCCGGAGCAGGTGCCACGGTCGCTGAGCTGACCCGAGTCGCCGAAACCGGAGACCAGGAGCTCCTCTCAGACTTTCCAGCCGACCGCACCGACTCCGGTTCAACCCTGGGCGGAGCCATCGCCACCCGTGCCGTCGGGCCCCGCCGCATCGGCCGCCTGCCGCTGCGTGAAGTCGTCCTCGGCGTCACCGTCGTCCTCGCCGACGGCACGATCGCGAAGGCCGGAGGCAAGGTAGTGAAAAATGTCGCCGGCTACGACCTCGCCAAACTCATGACCGGGTCCTGGGGCACGTTGGGCATCATCGCCAGTGCTGCGATTCGGCTCTACCCGAAACCGCAGACTCAGGGCTTCGTCGAGATCCCCGGCGCCGAGGCTGCGCTTTCCAGCATCGGATCCCAGGTGGCCCCGGCGGCAGTCGAAATCGACCGCTCGCCGGGTGTAGCGGCAACGACCGTCGTGATGGTCGAAGGACTCCCTGAGTCGGTCGAGTCCCGAACACGGCAGATCATCGACGCCAACCCCGGTGCGATGCCGGGCGTCGAACCCAGCTGGTGGGCACGGCGAGCCCAAGCACCGGTGACGATACGGGCCTCGGTCTCACCGGCCCTAGTGCCGGAACTGGTGGGCCAGGTCGCCCGCCTTGAGGACGCCATCGGGTACCCGATCCAACTGCGCGGGTCCGCCATGGGAGTCTTCGACCTGGGCATCGGCGATCTCGACTCCGATCCCACGATCGCGACCCGCGTCGTTCTCGAACACCTGCGCTCATGGGGCCAGAAGCAGCTGAGCGCGACCGTGCTGTGTGCCCCCGCCTCGGTGTGGGGCGAGGTCGATGCCTGGGGCGAGATCCCCGGATTCGGACTCATGACCACCATCAAGGACCGGTTCGATCCGGACGGTCTGCTCTCACCCGGACGTGGAATAGGAGGACTGTGATGTCATGCGATTGCGGTGGCGCAGGAGCCTGCCAGGGCGGCGGAGCGCCCAGTGAAGCGACCGGTCCGACACCCCTGGAGGCCACGATGTCGACCGCGGGTCAGACAACGATGGAGATGGCCCCGCCGACGATGGACCACTCGGCCTTCGACGTCTTCAACCCACCGGATTCGAGTCTCATCGCCGACTGCGTCCACTGCGGTTTCTGCCTCCCCGCCTGTCCGACCTACCAGCTGTGGGGAAACGAGGAGGACTCACCGCGCGGTCGCATCTACCTCATGCAGGAGGGCCTGAAGAACGGTCCGATGAGCGCGTCCATGGTCGAACACTTCGACGCCTGCCTGGGCTGTATGGCCTGCGTCAGCGCCTGCCCCTCGGGCGTCCAATACGACAAGCTCATCGAGGCCACCCGCGGACAGGTCGAACGCAACGGTCAAGAGCATCGCAGCCGCGCCGAGGTGGCGCTGCGGGCAGCGATCTTCCAACTCTTCCCGTACCCCGATCGTCTCAAGACGATGTTGGCACCGCTCAAGCTCTACCAGCGGACGGGGCTGTCCACGCTTGTGCGCAAGTCCAAGATCCTGGAGAAGCTCTCACCGACCTTGGCCACGATGGAGGCCATCGCACCGCCGGTGACGAAGAAGGTCAGTATTCCATCGTCGAACCCGCCACGTTCGGCCGCAGGTGAGAGCCTGCCGGTCAGGGCGCGGGTGGGGATGCTGCTCGGTTGTGTGCAGCGCACCTTCTACCCTCAGGTCAACGCCGCGACCGTGCGCGTGCTCAATATGGAGGGCTGTGAGGTTGTGGTGCCTCAGTCGCAGGGGTGCTGCGGTGCACTGTCGGTCCATGCCGGGCGCAGCGAGGAGGGCGAGGACTTCGCGCGCAAGATCGTGGACACATTCACCTCGGCGCAGGTGGACTATCTGGTCGTGAACTCCGCCGGCTGCGGGTCGACGATGAAGGAGTATGCCGACATCCTCGCAGGTGATCCCGCCTATGCCGAGCGTGCGAAGGAACTGGCGGACAAGGTCAGAGACGTGACCGAGATCCTCGTCGAGCTCGGCCCCAGCGCCCCGCGGCATCCGGTGGCCGATGGTGGTCTGCGTGTGGCCTACCACGACGCCTGCCACCTCTCCCATGCCCAGGGGGTGCGCAACCCTCCACGCGAACTACTGGGTCAGATCCCGGGAGTCGAACTGGCTGCGATCAAGGACGCCGACACCTGCTGTGGTTCGGCCGGTATCTACAACCTGGTGCGCCCAGAGGCAGCTCGTGAACTGGGGGATAAGAAGGCCACGAACATCGCCGCCACCAAGGCCGGACTCGTCGTGACAGGCAACCCCGGTTGCCTGCTGCAGGTCACCGACGCCCTCCGCCGACAGGGTGAGGCAACGCTGCCCACCGCGCACACGATCGAACTCCTCGACGCCTCACTCACTGGGGCAGGAGCCGGAGAGCTGCTGGCACGCTGAGGCAGCACGCTATTTGACGATGAGCACCGGGCATTCGGCCTCGAGGATGACCCTCTGGGTGCTGGAGCCCAGCAGCAGTTTGACCAAGGGGGAGCGGCGGCGAGAGGCCATCACGATCAGCTTCGCCTGCCACGCCTCGGCGAGGTCGATGATCTGGGAGGCCACATCGGAATCGGCGCGTTGGATTTCGAACTCGAGGCCTGCCTCGGCGAGCGAATCGGCCAGCTCCTTCGTCTGCGACAGGGAACCGGCCGCCGGTGCAGTCGTGGTGTCGGTGCCGAAGTGGACGACGCGCAGGGCTGCCCCTTCTCGACGGGCACCGGCGATCGCCTCGTCGAGAACCGTCGCCGAGGAATCGGACCGGTAGGCCAGGATGACCGTGGCCCGGGCATCGTCGATGCCGGCCGAGGCCGCCACCCGCAGCGAGGGTGTCGGGAATCTGTGCTGAGGTGCTGAGTAGAAGTCAGTCATGTCGGTTCTGTTCCTATCCGATTGCAATGACGCCGATGAGGACGCCGACGGTCAGCATCACGAGGGCGACGATGAGGGCTCGCCACAGGACCTTCTTATGGTGGTCTCCGAGTTCGACTCCCGAGAGTGAGACGAGGAGCAGGATCGCGGGCACCAGCGGTGACTGCATGTGCACCGGCTGTCCTGTGATCGAGGCTCTGGCCATATCGGCAGCCGAGATCCCGAAGTGACCGGCGGTCTCGGCCAGCACGGGAAGGATGCCGAAGTAGAAGGCGTCATTGCTCATGAAGAACGTCATCGGGATCGAGAGCAGCCCGGTGATGACGGCCATGTAGGGGCCCATGGAGGACGGGATGACGTCGACGAGCCACGCGGCCATGGCATCCACCATGCCGGTGCCGCTCATGATGCCGGTGAGCACGCCCGCGGCCATGACCATGGCGACCACGGCGATGATCGCCGAGGCGTGTGAGGCCAGCTCTTCCTGCTGTGCCTTGAGGTTGGGGAAGTTGACCATGAGCGCGATGACCATGGCGATCATGAACAGGTAAGGCAGGGGCAGCAGGTCGGCGATGAGCATGACCATCACGGCCACGGTCAGGATCAGGTTGAACCAGAAGAGTTTGGGACGCAGCGTCGCCCGATTGGGGTCGAGCGCGGTATCGGTCAGGGCCGAACCGGAACCGGCATCGTCATCTGCGACCGCTGTGCCCGCCGAGGCTGTTCCACCGTGATCGGAACCCGACATGGACCCGGTGGCGGAGACTGAACCCGGGCCCGAAGCCGAACCTGCACCCGAGTTCGTGCCTGACTCTGAGTTCGAGCGGGCGACGGCACCGACGAGGTCGGAGCGCTTCGAACCCGCACGGGACTCATCGACCCAGGCCACACCGTTCTTGGCCAGCCGGCGGCGTTCAGAGACGCCGAGGAAGTAGGCGAAGACGAAGCACACCAGCAGACCCGCAGCGAGGGCCGGCACCATGGGAGCGAAGATTTCGTTGGCATCGATCTGCAGGGCAGAGGAGGCGCGTGCCGTCGGACCTCCCCAAGGGACGATGTTGAGCGTGCCGTTGATCAGACCCGCGACACAGGTCAGCACCACGGGTGACATCTCCAGGCGCTGGTAGATCGGCAGCATCGCGGCGGTGACGACGATGAACGTCGTCGACCCGTCACCGTCGAGGGAGACCGCTCCGGTCAGCAGTGCCGTGCCCATGACGACTCTGACGGGATCATGGCCGGCGACTCTGAGGATGAATCCGACGAGTTTGTCGAAGAGCCCCACGTCGATCATGATGCCGAAGTAGATGATGGCGAAGAGCAGCAGCGCTGCGGTCGAGGACATGTCTGCGATGGCGTCCATGACCATTTCGCCGATTCCCAAGCCTGCGCCGGTGAAGAGTCCGAAGATGGTCGGGACGATGATCAGGGCCAGGATCGGTGAGAGTCGCTTCGTCATGATCAGCGTCATGAAGACGATGATCATTGCGAAACCGAGGATTACGAGCACGAGCTTCTCCTGTGAAGACGGATGTGATGCCCGATACACCCTAGGCCGCGCACTGCCCGGGCGCGCGCTTGTGTGCACTGAACACGTTCTGCCTGTTTGGCGCCTTTTGCGCATTTCGCTCACGCCTGGTTACTGTGGGTTGGTGCCACGTCCCAGCCGATCGTTCTCTCGCCGTGTTCTGTTCAGTCAGCTCGCGGTCATTGTGGTGACGCTGGCGTTGGTGACCGGAGTCTTCGCCTGGATGGGTGCACGCTCGGTCACCGAAGTCACCGAGACCAAAGCACTGGCGACCGCACGGACTCTGGCCATCGATCCTGATGTGAGGAAGGCCTCGACCGACGCCTCGGCGCAGCCTGCGGGGGAGGCCGATGATGCGATCACGACTCCGCTGCTCGAGATCACCGATGACCTGCGCGACTCCTCAGGTATCGTCTTCGCAGTCATCACCGATGACCGGGGCATCCGACTCTCCCACCCGGACCAGGACAATATCGGCAAACGTGTGTCCACTTCCCCGGATGATGCATTGGCCGGCAGGGAATCCGTGACGCATGAGCGAGGCACTCTCGGCGAGACCGTGCGTGCGAAGGTCCCGATCTTTTCTTCAACCGATGATGAGACCGTCGTCGGAGAGGTCTCCGTGGGCATTCACGCCTCGGTGCTTGATGCCGATCTGCGGCGCGAATTCCTAGTCCTCGGCTCCGTCGCGGTCCTGGCCCTGGCCATCGGTGTCATCGCTTCACTGGCTCTGGGGCGCAGGCTGAGGCGTGAGACTCTGGGCGTAGGTCCCGAGGAGCTTGCGGAGATGGCACGCGATCAGGGTGCGGTCCTGCGCGGTCTTGACGACGGGGTTCTCGCCTTCAGTTCTTCGGGAGTCCCGACCCTGACCAACTCCACGGCCGAACAGCTGCTCGGAATCTCCCATGTCGACCGTGACGACGATGACGACGACCACGACCGGTTCGCCGGCACCAACAGGGGCGCCGGCACTGACGTCACGGTGTCGGCCTCGGGCGGGTCCACGACCGGTCCACGGGCAGAAGTGCCCGAGGTGATCCGGAACATGATGGTCGAGGCCCCCGATCACGGTGCCCTGCGGCGGCGAGTCACCGTCGGCGACCGGATCCTGTTGGCCACCGCTGTCCGCGTGAGTCGTGATGGAGTCTCGGTCGGTGGGGTCGTCACTTTGCGCGATGAGACCCAGGTGCTGACCATGGCACGTCAGCTCGAATCGGTGACCTCCATGGCGCGGGCCCTGCGCACGCAACGCCACGAATTCGCGAACCGTCTCCATACCGTCCTCGGCCTCGTCGACACGGGTGCCACCGACGAGGCACGGAACTACCTCGCCACGATCTTGCGCACCGGGCCGATCACCACGCCCGTCGAAGGCATTGAGGTGATCACCGATCCCTATCTTCGTGCCCTGCTGGAAGCAAAAGGAACCACCGCCGCCGAGGTGGGTGTGAGCCTCGCCGTCACCCCAGATTCCCTGGTGCTGGGCCGGGTGAATGAACCCGAAGACGTCACGCTCATCCTCGGCAATCTCATCGACAATGCGGTGCGGGCGGTGGTGACGCAGGCAAGTGGCAAAGCTGTTGAGAGTGCTGAGGGTGTTGATCGGGTCGCCGAGGTGTTCGGCCGAGTCGAAGTGACGCTGCTTGGGTCGGGCCCGGAGCTGCATGCCGTCGTCACTGACTCCGGTGGGGGAGTGGATGAGAAGGATGCGGAGTCCATCTTCGACGAGGGGACCAGCAGTGCCGACGGTCTGGATTCAGACCATGGGCATGGCATCGGTTTGGCGCTGTGCCGAAGGACCGCACGCCGACACGGCGGCCGGGTGTGGCTGCTGGCAGGCCACGATCCCGATCTGGGCGGTGCCGGTTTCGGCATGCACCTGTCCGATGTACTCAGCGATGACACGGATGACGAGGAGAGATGATGATCAACGTTCTGGTTCTCGACGACGACTTCTATGTGGGGCAGATCCACTGCCGGTACGTCAACGAGGTCGCGGGATTCAACGCTCTGGAACCGGTCAGAGATCTGCGCACCGCTCGCACGATCATCGCCGAAGAGGACGTAGACCTTGTGTTAGCCGATTACGTTCTGCCCGAAGGCAACGGAGTCGAGCTCATCCGTGAGACGAATGTTGATGCCATCGTGCTCTCGGCCGTGTCCGATTCCGAGGTGGTGCGTTCGGCTCTGCGGGCGGGAGCCATGACCTATATTCTCAAACCCTTCGCCGCTGAGGAGCTGCAGGACTTCCTCAGACGTTATGCCCGCTTCCGCCGTTACTGGGAACGGGAGAAGGTGAGCCAGCCCGAGCTCGAGCGTCAATTGCGGGGCCTGCATGACGTCTCCTCACCGGGGAGCGCACCGGCCAAGGGCTCGGGCTCGTCGACGACTGGTCGGATCCTCGAAGCACTCGAGAGCGCCGATCAGCCACTGACGGCAATGGAGGTCTCCGATATCGTCGGCACCTCCCGCGCGACAGCGCAGCGCCACCTGGCCAAGCTGGCCGAGTCCCGCGCCGTCACCGTCTCACTCCAATACGGAAGCACCGGCCGCCCCGAACACCTCTATGGGGTGGGCTGAGGGGCCATCTGTCCTGGGCACGTGCCCGACCGCACTCCAGAACCTTCCGCCCAGGAAAGCTTGAGTATGAAATACAGAATTGCGATCAAGGCTCATTGGGTCAGCAGCTGGTTCCTGAAACTGTTGTCAAAACCAGTGGCGGTGGTTGGTCATGCAGAGCACCCGTTGACCTGGTCCGAACCCACTGAAATAGAGATCGAGCAGGATGCGCCGGTCCGGATCGGAGTCGGTGTCCGTTACTTCGGGAGGGGAAAGTTGCTGGGCGTCTCTGTGACGGAACTGCCTGCACACAGCACCCCCGAGCTCAGTTCAGGTGTCATCGCATTTCGCAATGGATTCTGGAATCACGAACCATTCAAGCTGGTGTGAGTCTTAAGCAGATTCCTCTTCAGCATCACTGGTGGCGTCACTGTCGGCACCAAGCAGGTCCAGCTCGCGCGGCAGAGTCCGCATCTGCAGGAGCGGGGATGCGATCACAGGGATCGACGCGGCAAGCGAACACGCTGCGAGGATCCACATCGTCGTGGACACGCCAAGGCTGTCGCCGAGGAAACCGGCGAGTAGTGAACCCAGCGGCATCGGCCCCCAGACGAGGAAACGAATTGAGGCGTTCATGCGTCCCAGCAGCGGCTTCGGGCACAAGCGCTGGCGGAAGCTGACCTGGGCGATGTTGTAGACGACGACCGCCCAGCCGGTGACAAGACTGGCCACGAGCATCGTCGGGAAGGTCGGCAGAACCGTGGCCAGGGGCATCCCGAAGAAGCTCAACCCACCGAGCATTGCGGACACCGAGATGCTCGTTCCTTCACCGAGTCGTGTCTGCACCCTGGCGGCACTGAGAGCACCGAGGATTCCCCCGATCGCGCTGGCCGACATGATGATGCCCAGCTGAACCTGGCTCAGTCCCAAAGTCGTCAACACGAACAGCACCAGGAGAGCGAAGATGCCTGATGCTGCGAAGTTCGTGAGGCCGGTGCACGCGGTGATCCGCAGCAGCAGGTTGTGGCCGAGGACGAAGCCCAATCCCTCACGGATCTCGGAGATGAAGCCGTTGCGGGTCTCTGGTTCCGGCGGTGTTTCGCGGTGGCGGATTCTGCTGACGAAAAGACTCGACAGGCCCATACAGACACTGGTCAGGCCCACTGTCAGTGGGGCTCCGATGGCTGTGACGAGGCCTGAGGCCAAAGTCGGCCCGACGACTCCTGCCGTCTGCTGACTGGCCTGGAGCTTGCCATTGCCGTCCCCGATGGATCCGCCGTCGACGAGTTCGGGCAGATACGACTGATTAGCGATATCGAAGAAGACGGTGACGATCCCGACTCCTGCGGCCACAATGTAGAGCTGGGGCATGCTCAGTGCGTCGAGCGCCCAGGCCAGCGGGATCGTCAACAGGATGCCAGCACGCACGATGTCGCCGGAGACGATGACGATCTTCTTCGGCAGTCGATCGATCCAAGCGCCCGCCGGCAAACTGATGAGGAGGAAGGCAGCCGATTCCAGTGTCGCCAGAAGCCCCATCTGGAAGGCATCGGCGTCTAAGAGACTGACGGCGATAAGGGGGAGTGCGAAGAAGACGAGCTGCGAACCGAACACTGAGACCGTGTCGCCCGCCCACAGTTTCATGAAGTCGCGGTGGTTCCACAAGGGTGAGCGTCCTGGCGGTGCGGGGTCGGCTGTAACCATGGCTCGTCCTTGAGTCGGGGTATCGGTGAACTGACGACGGAGATTAGATCGGGAGTGATTGAGATCTCTCAATTGCAGTCTGACAGGAGTGATTGAGTTAAGTCAATCACTGTGGTGTGACCAATTGACTTCTCCCGATCACTCGTTAGCGTTGAGGTATGAATGCTGAGCGCGCCGAGAACACAGCGCGGACCGTCGCGCGAGCCGTCGAACGCCGTGATGCCACCGATTCCGAGGCGAAGGCTCTGGCCTCGAGTCTTCGCATACGCATCCTGCGGCTGTGCCTCGACGAGGCACTGAGTAATCGTGAGATCGCCGAGGCGACCGACCTCAACCCAGCGACATCGCTGCACCATGTGCGGATGCTCGCCGACACGGGTTTCCTTGAGGCGCAGGAGCCGAGACGAGGTCGCCGAGGTGCCCGGGAGATCCCGTACCTTGCAACGGGCAAGAGTTGGTTCCTCAACACCGGTGACATGACAAATGAGATGCTCGATGCCTTCACCGCCGAATTCACGGCGGCTCCCTACGCGGAGCGCACGATGGGACGGATGGCGGCGATGCTCACCGAGGATGAGGTTGAGGAGTTCCGCGCCCGCATCGATGCCCTCTTCGAGGAGTTCCGCTCCCGCCGCAAAAAGCCGGACGCCACACAGTGGGGACTGTTCATCGCCATGCACCCGAGCAGCTATACACCCGAGTGACCATGAGCGATAGCTATCATGACGCGCGCTGCGAGCCGGGGAAGGCTGGACTGAGGACACGACGTATTCCACCGCCTCGGCCGTGAGTTCGTCTTCATTGCACGTAGGGTCTGACGTGGATATTCGCCAGTTTCCACCCCTCTTATGGCGCGCCGAACCCTGCGGATTTACTGGGCAGGAGCGCATAATCGCCCTAAGATAAGAAGCATGGCGACCAGAACGACTTCCCCCGCTTCTGGTAAAGGAAAAGGCACAGCGCGCAAAGCTGCTGGTCGGACCGGGCAAGCGGGGACAAAGGAAGACCCCGGGACAAACGTTGTCACCGGTGCGTGGAGGGGAGTGGCCCACATGGCCGGAAACCGTGCGCGAAAGATCCTCAGCGACGAACCGAGTGACCAGTCACCAACGAAGAGAGACGGCACAGCCTTCTTCCTCATCGGTCTCTCAATCATCATCGCGGCCTTCGAATGGTGGAACATCCCCGGCGCGATCAGCGACGTCGTCCGCAATATCGTCGAGGGCACCTTCGGCAGAGTGGCACTGGCGCTGCCAGTGATCTTCACCTGCTACGCGATTCGACTGTTCCTGCGCGGAGACGATAACCGGGGCAATAACAGGATCCTCATCGGAATCATCCTCCTGCTCCTCTCTTCCTCGGGTCTGGCCCATATTGCCGCAGGCAATCCGACGTTGACCAACTCCCCAGAAGCCATGGCCAACGGGGGAGGGGCGCTCGGCTTCGTCATCTCCTCACCACTGGTCACCGCCACCACCAGTTATGTGGCGGTCCCTCTGCTCATCCTGCTCGGGCTCTTCTCCCTGCTGGTCATCACCGCGACACCGGTGCGTTCGATTCCCAAACGCCTGATGGATCTCTACCTGCGTCTGACTGGGGGAGCACGACCCAATTCCGAAAAGCAGGACGGGCAGGAATCGACCGACCTCGTCGCCGACAACGCGCGCACCTCCACCCTCAAACCCGTCATGGGCAGCAAACGTCGGACCAAGAAAAAGAAGACCGACCTGCCCGAGGGCGGACATCCCGACGATGACACGACGACCAAGGCCTACGACAAGGCCTATATCCACGAAAACGATGTCAGCGAAGAAGAAGCTGACACCACGGTCATCGAACGGCCGCAGTTCAAACCCGGTGAACGTCGACCGACGAAGGCCGAGCGCGAAACTGCCGCACTGAAGAAGACCATCGGCATGGACGACGATGCCGCCTCGGTGACGAAGAAGGCTACCCCAGGTGACACCTCGGCGCCGGTGCCGGTGACCAACAACCCTGCACCGCCAGCCACGGAACAGCTGCCCGAACGAGTCGAGCAGCTGACTCTGGCCGGGGACGTCACCTACACCCTGCCTGCCTCCGACAATCTTCTGCCCGGCCCACCGGCAAAGGAGCGCTCCGAGGCCAACGACCGCGTCGTCGAAGCCCTGCGCGACGTACTCGAACAGTTCAAGATCGACGCACAGGTCACCGGCTTCTCACGTGGCCCCACGGTCACCCGGTACGAGGTGGAGCTGGGATCAGGCACCAAGGTCGAGAAGGTCACAGCGCTGTCCAAGAACATCGCCTACGCGGTGGCCAGCGCCGATGTCCGCATCCTCTCGCCGATCCCCGGCAAGAAGGCGATCGGCATCGAGATCCCCAACTCCGACCGTGAGAACGTGTCCCTCGGCGATGTGCTGCGATCGAAGGCCGCCCGCAAGACCGAGAACTCACTGGTCATGGGCGTGGGCAAGGATGTCGAAGGCGGATTCGTCGTTGCCGACCTCTCGAAGATGCCCCACCTGCTCGTCGCCGGTGCCACCGGTGCAGGTAAGTCGAGCTTCGTGAACTCCATGATCACCTCGATCATGATGCGTGCGACCCCCGACGAGGTGCGCATGATCCTCGTCGACCCGAAGCGCGTAGAGCTCACGATCTATGAGGGTATTCCACACCTCATCACACCGATCATCACGAACCCCAAGAAGGCCGCCGAGGCGCTCGAATGGGTTGTACGCGAAATGGACGCCCGCTACGACGACCTCGCGAACTTCGGGTTCAAACACATCAACGAATTCAACAAGGCCGTCCGGGAGGGCCGCGTCCAGGTTCCGGCCGGAAGCGAAAGGGTCCTGCAGCCCTACCCCTACCTGCTGGTCGTCGTCGACGAGCTCGCCGACCTGATGATGGTCGCGCCGCGCGACGTGGAGGCCTCGATCCAGCGCATCACCCAGCTGGCACGTGCGGCAGGCATCCACCTGGTGCTCGCCACCCAGCGACCCAGCGTCGATGTTGTCACCGGTCTGATCAAGGCCAACGTACCTTCACGGCTGGCCTTCGCCACCTCATCGCTGGCTGACTCCCGAGTCGTGCTCGATCAGCCCGGTGCGGAGAAGCTCATCGGACAGGGTGACGCACTGTTCCTGCCCATGGGTGCTGCCAAGCCGATGCGCGTCCAGGGCGCTTGGGTCAACGAGTCCGAGATCGAAAAGGTCGTCGAACACGTCAAGGGCGAACTCAAGCCGAACTACCGTGAAGATGTCGCGGTGGAGAAGCCGACGAAACAGATCGATGAGGAGATCGGCGACGATCTCGAACTGCTGCTCCAGGCGGCCGAACAGGTTGTGACCACACAGTTCGGTTCGACCTCGATGCTGCAGCGCAAACTGCGCGTCGGCTTCGCCAAGGCCGGGCGACTCATGGACCTCATGGAATCACGTGGCATCGTCGGACCCTCCGAAGGTTCGAAGGCACGTGACGTGTTGGTCCGTCCCGAGGATCTGCCAGGCACACTGGCGATCATCAAGGGCGAGACCCCACCCGACGAGGACCCGAACCCGGCATCAGGCGGTGGCGGCGGCTCGGACGACGACGGCTCGGGCTACGGCGCGGGTCACAGCACGCAGGGTGCGAGCGGAGCGTCGGCCGCCGCAGACTACGACGAGGAGTTCGACGACTTCGGAGATTCAGGAACGAACACTTCGGGGAGGTCAGCAGGTTCTGGTGCCAACGACCGTTACTCGGCGGGAGTCGGGCATGCCGACGATCTGCATATCGGCGACGTCGACCCCGAGACCGGCTTGGAAGTCGTTGAGACCAGCGGAGAGGACGCCTGGTCACTGACCGGTCGCTGACTCCCACCGCAAAGCAGAACTGAGAACGGCGTGGAGCCGACCGCTGAAACGAGCGGTCGGCTCCACGCCATTCACATGTCATTCCGATAGGGTTGCTCTGTGAATGATCGACCAGAGAACAGCGCCCCGGGACCCGCACCGGCAGAGCCCAGCCCGTGGAATGTTCCCAATGCCCTGACCGTGCTGCGGATCCTGCTCGTCCCCGTCTTCCTCGTCCTTCTCTTGGTCGATGGCGGCCAGGACATGACCATGCGGTGGTGGGCGCTGGCCGTCTTCCTGCTGGCGATGGCCACGGATAAGCTCGACGGAGATCTGGCCCGCAAATACAACCTGATCACGAACTTCGGCAAGATCGCCGACCCGATCGCTGACAAGTCCCTTATGGCGGCGGCACTCATCGGCCTCGCTGTGATCACGGAGATCCCTTGGTGGGTTCCCGTCATCATCCTCATCCGTGAACTGGGCATCACCGTGCTGCGCTTCTTCATGATCCGCATCGCCGTCATGCCCGCGTCCAGAGGCGGCAAGATCAAGACGGTGCTGCAGACCGTCGCCATCGGGCTGTTCCTGCTGCTGCGCCCTGTGGCGCAGATCGTTCCCGAAGGCGTGACCTTCGCACTGTTGATCCTGGCCTGGCTGACCCTGGTCGCGGCCATCATCGTCACTGTTGTGACAGGAATCGACTACTGTGTCCAGGCGGCAAAACTGGCCAAGGACTCACGTGGAGGAGGCGAGACTGCTGCCGGCGGTCCCTCGGCTGACCGTCCGTCCGGGGATGGTCCTTCCTCGGCCAATCCAACCGGTCCGGACCCGAAGTGAGCCTGTGAACGAGACAGAACTCTTCGCCCGAAGCCAGCATCTCATCACCACCTGCAAACAGGTGGGACTTTCGATCGCCGGAGCAGAATCGCTGACCGGTGGTCGCTTCGTGGCCACACTCGTCGACATTCCTGGTGCCTCTGCAGTCGTCCGCGGCGGACTCATCACCTATGCCACCGACCTGAAATCGCGCCTGGCCGGAGTCGATGCCAAGCAGCTTGAGGAGACCGGCCCCGTCGACGAAGTCGTCGCAGCTCAGATGGCGGCCGGCGCAGCCAGGGAATGCGTCGCCGACATCGGGGTGGCCTGCACGGGAGTCGCCGGACCCGAACCACAGGACGACAAGCCGGTCGGTCTTGTCTACACCGCCATCGCCTTCGCCGGAAAGGCGCAGGTCAGCGAGCACCATTTCTTTGGGGACCGGGACGCGATCCGCAGTCAGACGGTGGCGGCCATGGTGGCAGACCTCGACGACTTCGCCACACAGATGGCGTTCGGACCCGAAGCCGATGACGCGAACCAATCATGATTCCGGCGCCGTGGAATAAGTACAGCCTCGGCGCAGTTAACGAAGCAATGGCAATTGGACGAACACGCACCGGTACCTTCGAATGGACTGGCAAAACCATCAGGTCACACACCCAGGTTGGCGCTCGGCAACGACCGGGTTGTAAAGTTGAGTACACCATCAAGACTGTTCGCGGAGACAAGAGGAGGGACGCGCAATGCTACTGAGAGTTGAAATCGGTGACGCACTGCGCTCCGTCCGTCGGCGCCAGGGGCGGACCCTGCGCGATGTCTCTACGGGGGCCAGCGTTTCGCTGGGCTACCTCAGCGAAATCGAACGCGGACAGAAGGAAGCCTCCTCTGAGCTCCTCTCCGCGATCTGTGAAGCCCTCGACCTGCCGTTGTCGGCTCTGCTGTCATCGGTCTCCGACCGTTTCGCACTGGAGGAGGGCGTCGAAATCCCCGACACCATTCCACAGGAACTCTCCGACAAGATCCTCGGTCGCCCCGGTGGATACACCGTGCCACGACTGGCAGCCAAGCCGTAATGCGGCACACCCTCTACTGGGTTCTGATGAATGAGGAATTCGGCGAAGCTCGAGCCGCATCACTGCATACAGACCTCGCCCTGAGCAGCCTGGGCTCTCGCACCGCCGAAGAGGCATTCAGTGCAGGCGTCGAACCCCGGGACATCTGGACTGCAGTCTGTGACGCCTCGGGCGTACCTGAATCTCGTCGACTGGGCAAAGAGAAGCCACGTTCACGTCCGTTCTAGGATCTGACTGTCCAGCGCCATCCTTCCCACGGCTGCTCCTCGCTTCTGTTCATCTCAACGCTGCTTCGTGCTGACTGGCAAGGCACGCAGTCTCACCGGTACGGCAGTCAAACCGACGGGCACGGCGAAATCACTCGATCCAACCAGCATCGATCTTCAGGTCGGGGAGCGGCGGACGGTGCAAAAAAGCGCGACACGCACCGACATATAGAACACTTGTTCCCATGTCGGTTATGCTGGTAATGATTCACGGGACCTGTGACCATGAGTGGCCGATTATCCACGGGGGAATTCGTTCCTCTGTTGTTATGTCAGTGCCACCTTCTAGCCTTGGTCTCAACGGATAACGAAACTTTTAGGAGAGACCATGGCTCGTACACCGAAGAACCTGCAGATCCCTACCGGCGGCGATAAGTCGAAGGCGCTCGACGCCGCGCTGGGACAGATCGACCGCAACTACGGCAAGGGCGCGATCATGCGTCTGGGCGAAGGGGTTCGTGAACCCATCGCCTGCATCCCCACCGGTTCCATCGCACTCGACATCGCTCTGGGCATCGGCGGTCTGCCCCGCGGCCGCGTCGTCGAGATCTACGGCCCGGAATCCTCGGGTAAGACAACAGTGGCCCTGCACGCTGTCGCCAATGCTCAGAAGACGGGCGGAATCGCAGCATTCATCGATGCTGAGCACGCCCTAGATCCGGAATACGCGAAGAAGCTCGGCGTCGACACCGACCAGCTCCTCGTGTCCCAGCCGGACACCGGTGAGCAGGCACTCGAGATCGCCGATATGCTCATCCGCTCCGGAGCGCTCGACGTCATCGTCATCGACTCCGTCGCGGCCCTCGTGCCGAAGGCCGAGATCGAAGGCGAGATGGGCGACAGCCATGTGGGCCTCCAGGCGCGACTGATGTCGCAGGCACTGCGTAAGATCGCGGGCGCCCTGTCTCAGTCGAAGACCACCGCGATCTTCATCAACCAGCTGCGTGAGAAGGTCGGCGTCTTCTTCGGTTCACCGGAGACCACCTCTGGTGGTAAGGCACTGAAGTTCTACGCCTCCGTGCGCATCGACGTGCGACGCATCGAGACTTTGAAGGAAGGCCAGGACGCGGTCGGCAACCGCACCCGCGCCAAGATCGTCAAGAACAAGATCGCACCGCCGTTCAAGCAGGCCGAGTTCGACATCATCTATGGCCAGGGCATCTCCCGTGAGGGCAGCCTCATCGATATGGGCGTCGATAACGGCATCATCCGCAAATCCGGATCATGGTTCACCTACGACGGTGACCAGCTGGGCCAGGGCAAGGAAAACGTGCGCAACTTCCTGCGCGACAACCCAGGACTGGCCGAGGAGATCGAACTCAAGATCAAACACAAGATGGGTCTGATCAAGGTCGACGAGCCTGAAGCTGAGGCAGGAGCCGACAAGGCCGAGGGCAGCGCAGCAGAGAGCTCGAAATCGGATGACGTCGAAGTTTCCTGATCCGATCGATCGCGACAGCGATCTCGCCGAGTCACGTCCCCACGGGGGCGACTCGGCGAGATCAGATGCGCCGAGCGCGAAGCTGACGCAGCTGCGCGAAGCCATCACCGAGATCGACCAACGCCACGCCGAAGGGGAGCCCGAGTACTTCGCGGACACTGTCTCGGCGTCGGAGTCTCCGATGGGTGTGGGTGCTGCACCATCTGAGGACGTTCCCTCATTCGCCGACGCGCTGTCATTCGATGACGACGATGAGCCGCTGGACTTCGACGCCTCCTATGCGAAGGCGAAGAAGACGGCCATGAACATGCTGGCCATGCGCGATCACGCCAGCGGCGAACTGCGGGACAAACTGCTCAAGCGCGATTTCCTGCCCGAAGCAGTCGACGAACTCATTGCCAAACTGCAGAAGTCACGACTCCTCAACGACGAAGAGTTCGCACACCGTTACGTCCGAGCTCACAGGGAACGTCGAAAACTGTCCCGCACCGCGCTCAAACGAGAACTGAACAAAAAGGGCCTGCCCGCAGAGATCGTTTCCGACGCCGTCGAGGATGTGGACGGGGAAGACGACCTCGCCCGCCAGGTCGCCGAGAAGAAGGCCGCATCGACACGCGGACTCGACTACGAGGTCCGTGAGCGGCGAATCCTGGGCATGCTCGCACGACGCGGATTCGCATCCTCAATCTGTATCAAGGTGACACGCGAAGTCCTCGCCGAAGACTGAGCTTCGCCGATGACAGACAACAGTTAGAATAGTTTCGCCATGACTGAACTGATTGATGCACCCACCTCCACCGAGAAATCACCGCGCAGCTACGAGGTGAAGACCTACGGCTGCCAGATGAATGTCCACGATTCCGAACGGCTGTCCGGACTTCTCGATGATGCGGGCTATGTTCCCGCAGACACCGATGACCAAGCCGACGTCATCGTCTTCAACACCTGCGCGGTCCGCGAGAACGCGGACAACCGTCTCTACGGAAACCTCGGTCAGTTGGCGCACATCAAGGAACGCAACCCTGATTTCCAGATCGCAGTCGGCGGCTGCATGGCACAGAAGGATCGGGACACGATCGTCAAGAAGGCCCCCTGGGTCGACGTCGTCTTCGGCACCCACAATATGGGATCGCTGCCGGCACTGCTCGAACGAGCACGTCACAACCAGGAAGCCCAAGTCGAGATCCTCGAGAGCCTCGACGTCTTTCCATCCACTCTGCCCAGCCGCCGCGAATCACAGCATTCCGGGTGGGTCTCGATTTCGGTCGGATGCAACAATTCCTGCACTTTCTGCATCGTTCCCAGCCTGCGCGGCAAGGAGAAGGACCGCAGACCCGGCGACATCTTGGCTGAGGTCGAAGCGCTCGTGGCCGACGGCGTCGTCGAAGTCACGCTTCTGGGCCAGAACGTGAACTCCTATGGTGCCGAATTCAGGGACAAGGGAGCATTCGCGAAACTGCTGCGCGCCGTGGGCAAGGTCGAGGGCATCGAACGTGTGCGCTTCACCAGCCCGCATCCTGCCTCATTCTCCGATGACGTCATCGAGGCCATGGCAGAGACGCCGACCGTCATGCCGCAGCTGCACATGCCGCTGCAGTCCGGCTCCGACTCGATTCTGAAATCCATGCGCCGGTCCTACCGCACCAGCAGGTTCATGCGCATCCTCGACTCCGTGCGCGAGAAGATCCCGCATGCAGCGATCACCACCGACATCATCGTCGGATTCCCAGGGGAGACCGAAGAAGACTTCCTCGGCACCATGGACATCGTCCGTCGTGCCCGCTTCTCACAGGCCTTCACCTTCCAGTACTCGATACGACCCGGCACTCCCGCCGCCACGATGGACGATCAGGTCCCCAAGCACATCGTGCAGGAACGCTTCGAGCGACTGACTGCGCTCCAGGACGAGATCTCCTGGGAGGAGAACAAGGTACAGGTCGGCCGCGAGATCGAAGTGCTCGTCACGACCAGACCACACGATGACTCACCACGACTCACCGGCCGCGCGGCAGACAACCGACTCGTCCACGTGGGGATCCCTGACGGAATCGATATGCCGCGTCCCGGCGACTTCGTCACCGCCACCGTGACCGAAGCCAAACCATTCTTCCTCTTGGCCGACTCCGGCTTCGCGGTACGTCCCTCCCGAGCAGGCGATGCCTATGACCGGGCACAGGCGGACAGCTGTGGAGCCCCAGCGCCGGGACAGACAAGTGCCGGATCCACGAATCTGGGGATGCCGACCATCCGCACCCGCGGCTGAGATGCCCGAATTTGTGATCATCCCGGCCGCACCGATCCTCTTAGACGGTGTGGACCTGGCAGAATCCGCGCAGATCGGACCTTTGCGAACTGTCATCGAATCCATTCTGCAGACCAAGACGAAGTGGGCGCTTCCGGTGCGCGAGCTGCCTCCCGTAGCCGGCCTCGGCGGGCTGGGCATCGATCGTGGCATTGATACCCGAACGAATGAGCTGCTCGAAGGCGAGGACTGGGTTGGGACCGTGTCCGCGCTCAATCCTGCCGAGCGTGCCGCCAGTGAATCCGCGCATCCGGCCATAGCAGTGGCGCTCCTCCACGCTCATTCCTGTGGTGTTCGAATCGGCACGCTGGGCAGCACAGATGACCTGATGATTCCCATCGACCTGTCCGTCGCTGCGTCCGAAAACGCTCCACTGGCACCAGTGCCCGGCGCAGCGGAGGCAGACGCCCGTGTCGTACATGCACTCACAGCCGGTGATGTCGACGCAGTAGTCGCAGCG
The DNA here is from genome assembly GCF_900169365.1 of Brevibacterium sp. 239c. Classification (GTDB taxonomy): domain Bacteria; phylum Actinomycetota; class Actinomycetes; order Actinomycetales; family Brevibacteriaceae; genus Brevibacterium. The sequence goes on along the minus strand of NZ_FXZH01000005.1, from coordinate 105,767 downwards.
ACGTCGGCGGGTGCCGACGTGCACGCCGACCTCGACCTCCTCGACGCTGCAACCGCACACATGCTTCTTCGCGAAGGAACCGACTATTCGTTCAGCACGGTCTTCGACGAGAACGTCCACGAGGTCCGTTCGTTGTGCGGGACCGGAACGTATTGAGATGAGCCACCCTTGAGCACGGCCGAAGAGCCCATCATCACCATCGCCGGGGCCACAGCCACAGGAAAATCGGACCTGGCACTCAACCTGGCTGAACACCTCAACGGGGAGATCATCAATACGGATTCCATGCAGTTCTACCGAGGCATGGACATCGGCACCGCCAAACTGCCCGTCAATGAGCGCCGAGGAATCACCCACCACCTCATCGACATCCTCGACGTGCGTGAAGAAGCGAACGTACGGACCTTTCAAAGGCAGGCGCGTGAGGCCATCGCAGACATCCGCACCCGGGGGAGACGACCCATCCTCGTCGGCGGATCGGGACTGTACGTGCGAGCCGCGACCGACCGCATGGAATTCCCCGGCACCGACCCCGAGGTGCGGGCACGAATCGAATCCGAAGTCGACGCCGACCGGTGGGGCAGGCACCGGCACCTGCAGGAAGTCGACCCCGCCGCCGCGGAGAAAATCACACCAAACGACTCCCGACGCATCGTGCGTGCCCTCGAAGTCATCGAGCTGACCGGACGCCCCTTCAGCGCTCAGCTGCCCGACTACCAGGCCATCGAACCGACCCTCCACCTAGGGCTGAGCGTGGAGCGGGCCACCCTGCACGAACGAATCGCTGCCCGGGTGAAAATCATGTGGGAACAAGGGTGGGTCGACGAAGTCCGCAGTCTCCTCGAGCGTGGTCTGGCCGAAGGCAGAACCGCATCGCGGGCCATCGGGTATGCACAGATCCAGCAGCACCTGAGCGGCGAACTCGACCAAGACACAGCCCAAGAGCAGACGACCATCAGAACCCGGCAATTCGCACGCAGACAGGACACCTGGTTCCGCAGGGATCCGCGCACCGTCTGGATCGACGCGACCGCCGGCGACCATGAGGCCAATGCTGCCCTCGCCCTCGAGACTATCGCAGGCACAACAGACCCCGAGAGCTGAAGTCCATTCTCTAGAACTGAAAGCCGACTGTGCCAAGTGCGGATCGCTCACCGATAGGATAAGTTCATGAGTTCCTCCCAGTCACCATTCGCCGATATCGCAGGCACCGACTTCATCAAGGGCCATGGCACGCAGAACGACTTCGTCCTCTTAGCCGACGACGACAGTTCCCTTGAGATGCATCCTGAAACGATCGCGCTCCTGGCCGATCGTCGCTCGGGCCTGGGCAGCGACGGTGTCATCCGCATCGTCCGCTCGGCAAGCAGCGGGATCCCCGGCGCTCTCGAGCAGGCCGAGGCCGGAGCCGAATGGTTCATGGACTACTACAACCACGACGGCAGCCTCTCCGAAATGTGCGGCAACGGCGTCCGCGTCTTCGCCCACGTGCTGGTGACCACTGGTCGCGTCCCAGCCGATGCCAGAGAGATCCTCGTCGGCACACGAGACGGCATCAAGACCGTCCGCACGGTCCTCAACCCTGCACTGGGCAAGCAGACCGGTGACGAGACAGCGGCCGCGGCAGGACCGAGGCTTCCCGGCTCCGCGAGCGATGCCTGGTACATGATCGACATGGGCGAATGGTCTCTGGATGACAGTGACCACGTTCTCGTAACGACCTCGGGCATCGAAGTTCCCCGCCCCGGCATGCGCGTCGAGACCGGCAACCCTCACACGGTGGTCGCACTCGCCGAGCTGGCTGAACTCGACAGCGCAGAACTGCGCGACGCACCGATCCTCGACCCGGTTCCACCTCAAGGATCGAACGTCGAATACATCGTTATGGAACCAGCACGCAGCGACGTGGCCGGGGGAGAAGGTGCCCTGCGCATGAGGGTATTCGAACGCGGTGTCGGAGAGACCCGGTCCTGCGGTACGGGAGCGTGCGCCGCAGCCATTGCCGCCCACCACTGGGCAGGACCTGCCTCTCCACTGCAGTGGCGTGTGGATGTTCCCGGCGGTCAGCTGCGCATCGGCATCACTGTGAACGAAGACGGCACCCGCGGCAACGTCACCCTCTCCGGACCGGCTGTTCTGGTCGCCAGCGGCACAATCAGCTGACTTTCGCCGGCAGCTGACCTGAGCCAGATGTTGACCTCAACCAGATGTTGACCTCAGCAAGCCTGCGGCTTGTTCGGTTTGCGGTTCGATCAGTCGCGGGTGACGGTGAGGACCCGGAAACCCTTCGACGACCCGGTGCGCACGACACTGAAGCCTTGTCCCAGAGTTTCGATGAGCCACTTCTGCAGAGAATCCGCACCGAGGTTCTTCGACACGACGAGATCGGCGCGTCCGCCGGGAGCCAAGCGTGGCAGCCAAGTGGTCAGCAGCCCGTGCAGAGCCTCCTTGCCAACCCTGATCGGCGGATTCGAACGGATCGCACTGAACTGCATGTCCGACGGGATCTCATCAGCGGTGACGGGACGAATCGAACTCAGGCCATGACGCTGCGCATTCTTGCGCGTGGCATCAAGGGACCGGGAATTGACGTCGAGCGCCCACACACGAACATCTACCTCGGCGTCCTTGGCACTGAGCGCTGCGTCCAAGGAGATGGGACCCCAACCGCACCCCAGATCGAGGATCTCGCCGGGCTCCGGTGTCGGGAGATGGCGTATCAGAACCGCTGTTCCCAGATCCAAACGCGTGGGGGAGAACGTCCCCGAAACCGTCTCGACCGTGACCTCGCGGCCCGCGAGATCAAGGGTCAGCTCGCGTGTTTTGGCTTCGCTGCTGGGCGATTCGGTGAAATAGTGCTCAGACACCGTTACAGTCTAGACGGCTGTGGGAGAATTGATGGACACCTCTCTGTTCTGAGAGGAAACTCTCCGCACGGCAGCAGTGCCGCGAAGAGTGGAAACGAACAAAGGAATGAATGACGTCCACTGACAAAGAGCGTCGGGACGCGATGCTCGACCGCGTTCTCGCACGAGGTGCCCAAGCCTTGGGTGCCAACGAATCAAACGTCGATGACGCCTCGCAGTTCGATCTGGCTGAGAGGGCGGCACTCAAACGGGTCGCCGGCCTGTCCACCGAACTCGAAGACATCACCGAGGTCGAATACCGCCAGGTCCGCCTGGAGAAGGTCGTCCTCGCCGGACTGTGGAACACCACGCAGGCTGACGCCGAGAACTCGATCAGGGAGCTCGCGGCACTCGCAGAGACCGCTGGATCCGAGGTGCTCGACGCCATCATCCAACGCCGCGAGACCCCGGACCCTGGAACCTACCTCGGCAAGGGCAAAGCCGCCGAGCTGGCCGAGATCGTTGCCTCCGAAGGTGCCGACACCGTGATCATCGACTCCGAACTCGCACCCAGCCAACGCCGCGGACTCGAAGACGTCATCAAGGTCAAGGTCATCGACCGCGTTGCCCTCATCCTCGACATCTTCGCCCAGCATGCTAAGTCCCGCGAGGGCAAGGCCCAGGTCGAACTGGCTCAGCTCGAATACCTGCTCCCACGCCTACGCGGCTGGGGCGAGTCACTGTCGCGTCAGGCGGGTGGCCAGGTTGCCGGCGGTGCTGGAATCGGTTCCCGCGGTCCCGGTGAGACGAAGATCGAACTCGACCGCCGTCGAATCAGGGCCAGAATGTCGAAGCTGCGCCGACAGATCGAAGGGATGGCACCCTCACGGTTGACGAAGCGAAAGAACCGCGCACGCAACCACATCCCGTCGGTGGCGATCGTCGGCTACACCAACGCCGGCAAGTCCTCCCTGCTCAACCAGCTCACCGACGCCGAGGTGATGGTGCAGAATGCGCTCTTCGCCACCCTGGATCCGACTGTGCGACAGTCCCGGACCGCGGAGGGCATCACTTTCACCTACACGGACACTGTCGGCTTCGTCCGAAACCTTCCACACCAGTTGGTCGAAGCATTTCGGTCGACATTGGAAGAGGCCTCCGACTCGGATCTGATCCTTCACATCGTCGATGCCTCGCACCCGGATCCGCATGGACAGATCCATGCCGTCCGGGATGTACTCAAAGACGTCGAGACCGGAGATATCCCCGAACTCCTGGTCTTCAACAAGGCCGACCTTGCCGATGAAGCAGTGGTGACCGGACTCCACGCGGAGTACCCGGATGCCTGCTTCGTCTCCGCTGTGACCAAGGAGGGAATCGCCGAGCTCGTCGAAAGAATCGAGGCGATGCTGCCCTCGCCGAATATTGACGTCACAGTGCTCATCCCCTATGAGCGCGGCGACCTCGTGTCGAAGATCTATGCACTGGGCACGGTCGAACACGAAGAACACGGTGCCGAGGGAACCGCCATGCAGGCGAAGGTTCCGGCAGACCTGGCAGCGGAGCTCGCAGACTTCCGACGTCCGGACCTGGTCATCGGCAAGTGAGTAAGGTCGAAGATCTGCTCGAGTCCGCCGTAGGTGCCATCGGCGGCTCGCCCAGACACGGTCAGACGGAGATGGCCGAAGCGGTTGCCTCGTCGGTAGACAAGGGCATCCACCTTCTGGTTCAGGCCGGAACCGGCACAGGAAAGTCGTTGGCGTACCTGGTTCCTGCGGCCGAGTACTCCAGTCGAACAGGCAAGCGCGTCATCGTGTCCACGGCCACCTTGGCTCTGCAGACACAGATCATCCACCGTGACCTGCCGCGCCTGTTCAAGTCGGTGAAGAAGACTCTCGACCCGCTGCCACGCGCGGCCCTGCTCAAAGGCCGACGCAACTATGTGTGCAAGCACAAGCTCTCCGGCGGGTATCCCGATGAGGGCGAAGGGATGCTCTTCGACCTCGGTGCCGATGCGGAGGCCGGTCGCAAGGCCAACGACCGGTCGGGTCTGGGTGAGGAGATTCAGCGGATCCGTACGTGGGAGAAGACCACTGACAGCGGGGATCGCGATGATCTTCTGCCTGGTGTCAGCGACAGGGCGTGGTCAGAGGTATCAGTCAACGCTTTCGACTGCCTCGGCTCGAACTGTCCCCTGTACACGGAATGCTTCGCGGAGCTGGCCCGCAACAATGCCGCCGAGGCTGACATCGTCGTGACCAACCATGCCCTGTTGGCCATCGACGCCTTCGGTGAGAACACGGTGCTGCCCGAACATGATGTCATCATCATCGACGAGGCCCACGAATTGAAGGACCGGGTCACCAACGCACTGTCCGGTCAGATCAACACCAGCATGCTCGCGGCCGCCACTAGTTCCGTGCGCAAGCACACGATCGTGCAGGACGGTGTCGTCGCGCTGCTCGACTCGGCCGCCGCAGCACTCGAACGTGCCCAGAGCGGAGTCGCCGAGGGCCTGATCATGAATATGAGCGAGGCACTGTCCCTCGCGTTGGCCCAGATTCGTGACTCCACGCGACAGATCATCAATGACATCGGCGGCAAAACCGAAGAGTCCGACGCCGGTCGGCAGATGGCCAAGGCCCGGTGCCAGGAGATCTTCGAACTCGCCGAGCGCTTCTGTGCACCGGGCAAGAACGATGTCGTGTGGTTGTCGAGAAGCACCTTCCGGGAACGGGAGACCACGAACCTCGTCGTCGCGCCGCTCAGCGTTGCCGGGACCATGAGGTCAGGGATCTTCGAGGAATCGACGGTGGTGGCCACCTCGGCGACTCTGTCACTGGGTGGTAACTTCGACGCGGTCGCAGCGTCATTGGGACTCTTCGGCCCCGATGCACCCAAATGGGACAGCCTCGATGTCGGATCACCCTTCGACTACGGCAAGCAGAGCATCCTCTATGTCGCAGCCCACCTTCCGCGTCCGGGCCGCAGCGGCCTGAGCGAACAGGCTCTGGACGAGTTGGAGGAACTGGTCACCGCGTCCCAGGGCGGTGCACTGGGACTCTTCTCCTCACGCGCGGCCGCGAATGCCGCAGCCGAACACCTGCGGGCGAAATTGGGCTTCCCGATCCTGCTCCAAGGTGATGACGGGCTGCCGTCGCTGGTCTCTCAATTCACCGCAGATGACCAAGCCTGCCTCTTCGGCACCATGTCGCTGTGGCAGGGAGTGGACGTGCCGGGCCGGACCAATCGTCTCGTCATCATCGACCGGCTTCCGTTCCCACGCCCCGATGACCCGCTGATGCAGGCCAGGTCGAGAGATGCCGATGATCGGGGAGTCAACGGGTTCATGGCCGTCAGCGCCACTCATGCCGCACTGCGCCTGGCACAGGGCGCGGGCCGCCTCATTCGGTCGACATCGGACAGGGGAGTCGTGGCTGTCCTCGACTCACGCCTGCGCTCGGCCCGCTACGGCGGCTACTTGGTGAACTCGATGCCATCGATGTGGCCGACGACCGATTCGGCACTCGTGAAGAGCAGCCTGGGACGTCTGGCCGCCACCGAGAAATGACCGGAGACTGAAACGCACTGTGCCCCCGACCGATATCGGTCGGGGGCACAGCTAGTGGAGCCTGAGCGGTTGTCAGACCGACGAGGGCAGAGGCCTGGCCGGCTGTGTCAAAGGCGGCGAATGACCGTTACGACGAGACCCATGATCTGGGCATAGGTGCCATCGATGGGTTCGTAGTCCTTGTTCTGGGGGAGCAGCCACTGGTGGCCTGCCTTGCGCTTGAGGGTCTTCACCGTTGCTTCACCGTCGAGCAACGCAGCCACGATCTGACCGTTGTCAGCTGTGTGCTGTTTGCGCACGACCACCCAGTCGTCGTGGCAGATGGCGGCTTCGATCATCGAATCACCGACAACCTTGAGCAGGAACATGTCACCTGAACCGACGACCTGAGTCGGCAGAGAGAAGACGTCGTCGACTTCCTGCTCGGCCAGGATCGGACCACCGGCGGCAATGCGACCCACCACTGGAACCTGGACGGTATTGTTGGCCAGCTCTTCGTACTTAGCGCGCTCTGCCTCTTCCTCTTCGAAGGGATTGACCACTTCGATGGCACGCGGGCGCTTCGGGTCTCGGCGGACATAGCCGAGGCGTTCGAGCTGCGAGAGTTGGTGGGCCACGCTGGAGAGTGAGGCGAGTCCGGCGGCTTTGCCGATCTCGCGCATGCTCGGTGGATAGCCGTTGGTGACGACTGCACGTTCGATGGTCTCGAGGACCAGGCGCTGGCGTGGGGTCAGACGGAAGTCGCCCTCGCCGGTGGAGCCTTCCGGAATCGAGACGTCTTCGTCATCGTGGCGGGCGGCCGCGATTTCGCTGGCGACGTCCTCATTACGAGGACGGCCTCTTCCTCGTTTGTTCTGAACCATTGCTCGTTCCCCTTCGTTCTATTCTCGCTGGCCTCACCGCTTGATCCTCACGTCGAGAATTCTCGTGTCAGTGCCGCCTGAGATGGTTCTTTCAGATCAATCAACAACGCTGGTTCCCTCTCATTGTCGCATAAATGTTCGAGTTGGACTGGACATATGTTCGATTGGCATGTTGAATAGAACAGACGTTCTACCTATTACGGGTGGAATCGTACGAAGGAAAGAGGTTAAGCGATGTCTGCACAGAACCAGGAACTGCGTTTCACCACTCGTGGACGCCAGGCGATGCGCCTGCTTCGGACCATGGTGTGCGCTCTCGTCATCGTCGGCGGAGCATTCTTCGTCGCCACGCAGTCGTTCTCGGCCGCGGCCGGAGCAGAAGCCGAGAGCACCGACATCGGCATCGACGCCGACGCGGTCGTCGTCGGCGAAGGTGAGTCGCTGTGGGCTGTGGCTGTAGATCTCGGGCTCGACCGAGACACTCGCGATGTGGTGTCTGACATCGTCGACATCAACCATCTGGCCACGCCTGTGGTGCACCCGGGTCAGACCCTGGATGTGCCCCAACGCTAGACTGATGCGGTGGGAAATAACGAGTCTTTGCCAGTACGTTCGGACCTAGTCGGCCTCAAGCCCTACGGGGCTCCGCACCTTGATGTTCCGGTGCAGCTGAACGTCAACGAGAACGCCTATCCGATCCCGGACGTCGTCGTCGAGAGCATGCGCTCGGCGGTCGACGGGCACTTCGCTGGACTCAACCGCTACCCTGACCGAGAGTTCGAGGAACTGCGCGAACATCTGGTGACCTACCTGCACGGAGTCAATGACCGATCCGGTCACACGGTTGGCCTCAGCCCCAATATGATCTGGGCGGCCAACGGATCGAACGAGGTCCTCTCCCATATCGTGCAAGCATTCGGGGGGCCGGGTCGCACGGTCCTCGGATTCACTCCCAGCTACTCCATGCACCCGCTGATCACCACCGGCACCGGTGCCAGCTGGCAGTCGTCAGCACGCAACGATGATTTCACCCTTGATGCTGAAACCGTCGGCGCCGAAGTTGCGGCAACCGATCCCGACATCGTCTTCCTGTGCACACCGAACAACCCGACAGGAACTTCGATCGGACTCGACGTCATCGAAGCCGCCTACGACAACTGTTCGGGCATCGTCATCGTCGATGAGGCCTACGCCGAATTCTCCAGGCCTGCACGAGCTTCGGCGATGACCCTCCTGGCCGGGCGTCCCCGTTTGGTCGTGTCCCGGACGATGAGCAAGGCATTCGCCTGCGCAGGCCTGCGCCTGGGCTACGCCATCGCAGCCCCGGAGCTCATCGACGTCCTGCGCCTGGTGCGCCTGCCGTACCACCTCTCGGAGATCACCCAGGTTCTCGCCTGCACTGCGCTGGAACATGCTGATCTTCTCCTGGAGAACGTCGACCGACTCATCGACTCGCGCGATCGAATCTCGGACCACCTGAGCAACGTCGGATTCACCGTCTACCCCAGTGATTCGAACTTCGTCCTGTTCGGCAGCATCTCCTCACCGCATGAACTGTGGCAGAAGCTGCTGGATCGAGGAATACTGATCCGCGACATCGGCATCACCAACCATGCTCGCGTCAATGCAGGCACCGAGGAAGAGACCGACGCTTTCCTCACAGCGGTCGACGAGATCCTGGCCGAGCACCCCGGCATTCTGCTGACAACGGGCTGAGACGCATTCCATGGCATGCGCACACTGAGGCACACCACATCACTTAAATCAGAGGACAATGGTCCTCAGGCGGCACCCACCCTTCCTACGAAAGGCCCTTCATGAGGCAGGCACAACGATCCCGTACGACCTCGGAATCTGCGGTCACCGTATCCATCGACCTCGACGGAACCGGCCAGTCCGATATCTCGACCAGTGTTCCCTTCTTCGACCACATGCTCACGGCGCTGTCGAAGCACTCTCTCATCGACATGGAGATCAAGGCCGAGGGCGATACACATATCGACGTTCACCACACGGTCGAGGACACTTCCATCGTGCTGGGTCAAGCGATGAGTGAGGCGTTGGGCGACAAGACCGGCATCCGTCGCTACGGGCTTGCCGCTGTGCCACTCGACGAGGCGCTGGCTCGCTGCGTCGTCGACGTGGCCGGTCGCCCCTACTTCGTGCACGAAGGTGAGCCGGAAGGCCAGCAGTACCACCTCATCGGCGGTCACTTTACGGGATCGATGACCTCACACTCTCTGGAGTCGATTGCATTCCATGCCGGTCTCACCGTGCACCTCGACCTGCTGCGCGGCCGCGACCCGCACCACATTGCCGAAGCTGAATTCAAAGCCTTCGCCCGCGCCCTGCGTGAGGCTATCGAACCCGATGAACGCAATAACTCGGTACCCAGCACGAAGGGAGTCCTGTGAGCACCACCGTCATCGTGACTCCTTTCGGAGTCGCTGAGCAGCTGGCTGCTGCCTGCGTGCTGTCGAACATCAAGGGAACCATCGTCCCCATCGGCGACTTCACCGGAATCGTCTTGGCCGATACTGATGTTCAGGCAGGCAACGAGGCGGCCGCGGCGATCTCGAAACTCTCCGGCAAACATGAGGTCCTGCTGTTGGCCCGCAGCGAGGAACAGATCGACGCCGGACACTTCCGGCACGGAGCCCGCGAATCGGATGTGCCGGCCGGCCTGGCCCTGAAGAACCTTCCGGACGTTCTCGAGCAGCTCCTGCTCGAGATCGTGTCTGCCGACGAAGTTGAAGGCAGCATTCCCACCTCCTCCATGACTAAACTGCAGGCCAGCGCCGCCACAATGTCTCCAGGCCGGGCGGCCGTGGCTCGGACCGCGCTGCTGTGGATCGTCGTGGCGGTCCTCGCCGGGCTCATCACCGCTTTCGGAATCACCATCGGTCTGAGCGGAAACACCATGGCCTGGGTCGTCGCCGTCTTTGGTGCGATCGTCCTCGGATTCTCGCTGTGGCGCATCTACAGAGTCCTGACCAGGGGCGCCAAGCAATGAGCACGGTCGCTGTCTTAGACTATGGCGCAGGCAACGTGCGTTCGGCCGTGCGCGCTGTCGCCGCTGCTGGTGCAGAGGTCGTGCTGACTGCCGACCGCGCTCTCATCGATGCCGCAGACGGTCTGCTCGTCCCCGGGGTCGGTGCCTATTCGGCCGTGATGGCCGGGCTGAAGCGAGTCGGCGGGGTTGACCTGATCCGCTCCTGGCACGAAAGTCGCCGTCCTCTGCTGGGCATCTGCGTCGGTCTCCAGGTCTTCTTCGCCGGCGGAGAAGAACACGGGGAGAAGACGGAGGGTGTTGGTCTCTGGCCCGGCGCAGTGACAGCACTCGATGCCCCCATCGTGCCGCACATGGGGTGGTCACAGGTCAGCGCACCGACGAACTCAGTGATGTTCGACGGCGTTGCCGAAGAGCGTTTCTACTTCGTCCATTCCTATGCTGCGACCGAAGCGCCGGCGAACACACTGGTGACCACGGCCACTCACGGTGGCAACTTCATCGCGGCAGTCGAGGACGGAACCACCTGGGCCGCCCAGTTCCACCCCGAGAAGTCATCCGATGCGGGAGCGCGTCTGCTGCGTAACTGGGTCGGCTCCTTCCCGAAGACCGGTCGCGCACGCCACTAGCATTGCCCCTACACGTCAGCTCCAGTTCCTCCAGTCATACCCGTTCCAGTTCGTCCAACTCAGTCTCCACAGCCTCTAGAGAAAGGTCACAATGACTCAAACCCCCAACAAGCTCGTCCTCCTGCCCGCCGTAGACGTCGCCGATGGCAAAGCCGTCCGTCTCGTCCAGGGTGAAGCCGGAACCGAAACGGATTACGGCTCACCCATCGACGCGGCTCATGACTTCGAAAGTCGGGGAGCCGAGTGGATCCACCTCGTCGACCTCGACGCTGCATTCGGGCGGGGATCGAACTCGGATCTGCTCAACCAGGTCGTCAAAGCCGTCGGCATCAAGGTCGAACTCTCCGGAGGCATCCGCGACACCGAGAGCCTCGAACGAGCACTCGACACGGGTGCAGAGCGAGTGAACATCGGGACTGCGGCGTTGGAGAACCCGGAATGGACCGCCGACATGATCTCGCGCTTCGGTGATCAGGTCGCCATCGGGCTCGACGTCCGTGGCACCACCCTCGCCGCCCGCGGTTGGACCCAGGACGGGGGAGACCTCTACGAAGTTCTCTCGACCCTGGAGAAGGCCGGCTGCGCCCGCTACGTCGTCACCGACGTCCGTAAGGACGGCACTCTGCAGGGACCCAACGTGGAACTGCTGAAGTCGATGGCAGAGAAGACCGACAAGCCGATCGTGGCCTCTGGCGGGGTCTCCAGCCTCGACGACCTGCGCAACCTGCGCGAACTGGTCCCCTTCGGTGTGGACTCGGCCATCGTGGGCAAGGCCCTGTACGCTGGAAAGTTCACTCTGGAAGAAGCACTCGAAGTCGCTGGAGGCTGAAGCAGTGATTTCGGACTCGGCTGATCGCTCCGACTCTGCCGGCCAATCCTGGTCCGGCCGTGATCTGCGGCCGAACCCGTTCTCGGGCGATTCCGGAGAAGCCGATGCCGGCCTTCTGGAAGCCCTGCATCAGGTGGGCAGGGATCCGCTGGATCCGCAGCTGCACAGCAACGTACTCTCCGTGCTGTCGGAGGCACGGCTGTATGCGCCGATCGTACCCATGGCACTCGACCAAGAGGTCGGCGAAAACGGGCTGATGGTCGACAACTCTTCGGAGATGGCCATGGTCCGGCTGCAGGCCGATGACGGCCGGGAGTGCACACCCGGGTTCTGCTCAATCCCGCCATTGACGGCATGGCATTCGGACGCTCGGCCCGTCCCGATCGAAGCGGAGAGACTCGTCCTCGGCGCGATCGAGGCCGATTCGCAGCTCGTCGTCCTCGACCCTGGAGCGCCGACCTCGTTCCTGCTGCGTCGACCCGCGATGTTCGCATTCGTCCACGGACAGGGTTGGACGCCATCCTGGGCCGACGCCGAGGTGGGACGACGTCTCGCGGCCATCGCCGAGTCCTTCTCCTGGCTGACTCGTCTGTCACTGAGCCCGGGGAGCAGGCAGGTCAATGTCGGGGGACCTGAACTGGGCATCACCCTCGGCGTGGAGTCCGAGGTTTCGGAATCCGAGTTGCAGCACTTCCAGGAAACGATCGCAGCGGATGAGGAATTGGTGCAAAAGATCGACTCACTGGCCATTCGTCTGCATCTACTGAGCTAAACAGTGCTGAGCTAGACAGCGCCGAGCCAGCTAGACAGTACTGAGCTAGCTAGACAACAGCGTGCCGGGCATGTCCGAGCTCACTGCAGCATGGCGATGACGCCGTCCTGCCAGCGGGTTGTGCCGACTTGTTCCGCGAGTTCTCCTGTCTCGATGATGTTTGGCTGATACCAGATGGGTGAAAGCTGGTGGAGTTCGAACATGGAGCGTTCGACTAGGCCCGCGACTCGTGTCGTCCAGCGGGGCAGAGCAATCGGTTTGCGCGCTGTCGTGCCCAGGTAGCTGTATGTGAACTCGGTTATGTCGGCCAGGGTCGGATTCGATGCAGGTGCTAGGAGCATCCGATGGCTGCCTGCGGTGTCGGCCTCCACTGACCTGGCCGCGCTGATCATTGCGGCGCCGAGATCGGCAATCACCGTGATGCCATGCGGCACATCGGTACGGGCCGGCACGATTGCCCTGTGGCCCTGACTGATTCTGTCCGAAATGCACATTTTGACCACAGAGGAGGCTGGCTGAGCGGTTTCTCCGATCAGGTCACCGGCGATGACGCTAGCTGTGCGGGCTCCATGTGCGGATCGAGCTTCCATCAGCTGCTGTCTGATCCGGCCCTTCTCTTCCACCGGTGCAAACGGAGAGGACTCCGTCACCGGAGTGGTGAGGCCGGCGAAGGCGTAGACAGATTCGGGGAAGATAACCGGAATGCTCAGCTTCGCGCCGACATCCATGATGGTCTTTTCCAGCTGCGGTAGAACCTGCGCCCACACTCGACTGTCATAGGGAGCATGGACACAGGCGAAGATGATATCTGTACCCGCAGCGGCCTCGAGCAGCTGAGCAGGATCGGCTGCGTCTGCGCGCACACGAGCGATCTCGGCGTGAGGAGGATCGGCATGCGGAAGAGAGGCAGACTCAGGAGGTCTCAGAGCGGCAGTCGTGATTCCATCAGCTGCTGATGCCGAGGCCGGTGCGGTATCCACATTGCCTGCTGCAACCTCAGCCGTGGCAGGAGATGGGGCCGAACGGGTTGCGACCGACGTGTGAACGCCCGCTGCCGAAAGTTGGGACGCGACTTCTCTGCCGATCTGTCCGTAGCCGATGACGAGTGCTGATTTCATGATGGTGTTCCTTCGAATCGTCGAAATGTAGTGATGGTCTGAAGTCGCAAGAACCGTCGAGACTCCGATTGACGAGAGCACTGCTCTCTGAAAACAGGCTAGGCCGATGGTGATCGTAATTCAAGAGCAATGCTCACTATTGTTATCTTTGCTCTCTCGTTCTAGGCTTGTGGCATGACGAACTCGACTCCGCGCCAGCGGGCCCGGCTGGAGACTGAAGCGCAGATCACCCGGATCGGGAACCGCATGCTCGATGCCGATGGGCTCGAGGGAGTGTCGCTGCGGGCGATCGCCCGGGAGCTTGGAATCGTCTCAAGCGCCATCTATCGCTACGTGAAGAACCGCGACGAGCTGCTGACCATACTCATCCGCGATGCGTTCACTTCGATCGCGAACGAGGTGGACGACGCCCTCGAACACGACAAGTCAGTCCTCACCGTCGGCGTGACGATGCTGGCGTGGTCGCGAACACACCCCAATCGGTGGGCGCTCATCTACGGCACGCCCATCCCGGATTACCAGGCGCCGCGGGATGAGACCGTGGTGCCGGGGACGAGGATCATGGTGTCGCTGACAAATCTGCTCGCAGAGCCTTCCGTGCAGACCTCGCGTTCTCAGTTGCCTCCGGCTCACACTTTGGACGCGCTGCGTGAAGGACTGCAAGAACTGGGTCTGGAACCCGATGATCGGGTGATCATGGCCTCTGTGACCGTCTGGTCAGCGATCGTCGGTCTCATCAATGCTCTGCGCTTTGGGCAGTTCGGTCCAGGGGTCGAGTCAGTCGAAGACGAGCTGATGCAGGGGCTCGTGTCGGCGCTCGGGCACTGACACAGCGCAAGGAGTGGGGTGAAGTGAACTAGTTCACCCGTCGAGGAGTCCGCGGATGTCCTCAACCGTGATCTTCGAGGAGAAGCCCTCACCCTCATTGACCAGGGAGTCGAAGAGCTGGGCCTTCCTCTCCTGCAATGCCAGCACCTTCTCCTCAATGGTATTCTCAGCGACCATCCGATAGACCATGACGTTCTTCGTCTGTCCGATCCGGTGTGCGCGGTCAACTGCTTGGGCCTCGACCGCAGGGTTCCACCAGGGGTCGAGGAGGAAGACATAGTCGGCCTCCGTCAGTGTCAGCCCGAATCCGCCGGCCTTGAGGCTGATCAGGAAGACAGGAGAGTCTCCGGTCCTGAAGTCCTCGATGACTGCTCCGCGGTTGCGAGTGGAACCGTCGAGGTAGCAGTAGTTGATACTGCGATGTTCAAGCTGTTCGCCGACTCGAGACAGGAACGAGGTGAATTGGCTGAAGATGATGGTGCGGTGGCCCTCGGCGACGATGTCATCGAGGTGAGAGAAGAGCGCACTGAGTTTGCTCGAGCCGACCGATTCATACTTCTCATCGATGAGATATGGATCGATGGCCAGCATCCGCAGAAGAGTCAGCGACCGGAAGATCGCGAAGCGGTTGCGATCTATATCGTTGATGAGACCGAGAAGTTTCTTCCTCTCCTTCTGCAGGACCGTGTTGTAAAGGTCCCGGTGCTTGGAACTGAGCTCGATGCTGAGGATCTGTTCCTGCTTCGGCGGCAGGTCGGCAGCGACTAGTTCTTTGTTCCGCCGCTTCATGAACGGTCGGATCCGCCGTCGCAGCAGCGCCATCCCCTCCGGGGCCTCGCCCGATTCGATGGGGGCGACGATCTCGCGACGGAACTTCTCGATGCCCGGCAGTAGTCCGGGAGAGGTGATCGAGTACAGCGACCATAGGTCGGTCAGCGAGTTCTCCATCGGTGTGCCGGTGATGGCCAGACGGAACCGGGCCTGTATCGCCTTGGCCGCGGTGTGGACCTTGGCTGTCCTGTTCTTCACGAACTGTGCCTCGTCGAGGACGAATGTGTCCCACACGATCGACCTGAAGGCCTGCGCGTCGAGACGCAGAATCGCATATGAGGTGATGACGAGGTCAGCACCCTCGATCTCTTCGGTCAACGCGGTCTTGCGCTTCTTCTCTGTGGCAGAGATTGTGGCGACTCGCAGATCTGGGGCGAATTTCTCGGCCTCTGCTCGCCAGGTCGACATCACCGAGGTGGGCGCGACGACGAGGATAGGGGCGGAGTTCTCAGTCGTATTCTTGATGTGAGTGAACAGACTCAGCGCCTGCAGTGTCTTGCCCAGCCCCATGTCGTCGGCCAAGATACCGCCGAGTCCGCTGGACCACAGAGCCACCAGCCAGCTGAAGCCTTCCTGTTGATAGGGCCGCAGTGTGGCTTCGATCCCGTCGGGCACGTCGTGTGCAGGAATCTCGCCGAGGTGACTGAGCGCTTCGACTGAGCGTCTCCACGTGGCCGCGGCAGTGGATTCATCGACGAATTCGTCGAACTCGGCCCAGAGATCCATGTGATAGCGAGAGAGCCGGGGTGAGTCCGGTTCCCAGTCCGCAATGAGATCTGAGTCAGCGAGCATGCGACGAAACTTGTCGAAGAACGGGGTGTCGAGGGAAAAATAGGCGCCATTGGGCAGGACTAGCAACTCAGCCCCTTGGGCCAGTGCGACGAACAGGTCGGAAAAGCGAACCTGCTGTCCGGCGATGGTGATGTTGAAGCGGATGTCGAACCAGTCGCTGTCCTCAGCCTCGTCGGTCGACATCGCAATCAGCGGTGCATCAGCGACTTCCCGGTAGTCCGGACGGTCACCGAACTCATGCACCACGAGATGGTCGACGGCAGTCAGGGCTGGCAGCAGCTTGTCGACGAAGACCGCCGTGTGCAGGCTATCGAGGTTCACCGTATCGGCGCGCCTCACCTCGGTGGGCAGAGTCAGCGGCATCGCGGTTGCCCCCACAGTGGAGCTCAATTGAGTGAGCACTCCGTCTTCGTGCTCGAGGCTGCGATTGCGATCTGCCAGCGGCCCACGGCGGACCGGGAAGGTCTGCTCGGGGTGGTGATAGTGCCACTCCCACCTCAGGTGTGCGCCCTGGTCGGCATAGGTGATGGTGAGTGCCAGGTCGGGAGGCACGAGCACGGGCAGGGTCACCGAATCATCTGAGGAGACGACTGTGGTGGCGTAGGCGAGTTTGGGATAGAAGTCGGTGAAGAAGTCGTGCATCTGGTCATGAGAGATGGTGATCGGTTCCCAACGACGCAACATCTCAACCACCTGGTGGTCGGTGACTTTCTCTGCTGGAGCCAGGGTGAGGGACAGCCCGGCGTCGGTGGAGATTCCGTAGAAGCCATGATCATCGACCGGGCCGCTGAATCCCTGGGCGAACGACTCGTCATCAATGCTGATCAGGGACCGCACCTCGAGTCCCTTTGAGCTCGCTTGCACATCGCATCGGGTGGTGCCTTCCTCGCCTTGGCGAACCGAGAGTCTGCGACTGGTGCCGACAAGCTCGATGCCCAGTGACTTGGCCTGGTCGAAGAGATGCCACAGCAGGGGTGAGGTGAACCAGTCGAGGACCACCGAGTCGTCGTTGGTGATGAGGTGATGAGATGTGAGGGCAGACAGACCGTAGAGCTGAGCGAACCAGACCGCCTGCCCGCGTGCATATGCGCGGGTGGTGGCGTTGTTGACGATGTTGGACCAGGACACGTTGCCCTTGATCCAATTTCTGCGTGCGCCTTCCATCAGTGGTCTCAGCGTTACGACGAGGTCGGTGGAGCCGGTGAATTTCGTTCGTGTGATCGGGTGGGTTTCGAAGTTACCGAACCGTGTGCGTCGCAGTTCGGCGATCTCGAAGCCGAGGGCCAGTCGCGTCGGTGCGCCGCCGGCCAGGGTGCCCCCGGGGCCCGAGGCACTCACCGACTCATCGACTCGGTCGGAGGAGAAGCCGGACAGGATCGACTTCCAGTCCGACCCTGCGCTTGTGCGTGAGGACGTTTTGCTGCCAGCCGTCTTCCAGGCAGGGGGTTCCGGGGAGCGGCGCTGGTCAGGGTCGTGCAGCGCCGTTGACCCGAAGGGCGCCACCTGCCGAATCGATGCCGCCATCAGTGCGGCCACCACATGCTTGCAGTCTCCGCCCACAGGGCAGGTGCAGCGTGAAGAGAGCACGGTGAACGATTTGGCAGTGGGACTCTGCCGCTCCAGCCGCACGGTGCTGGTGTAATCGTGGGCGGCAGAACCCGACACATCGGCACGCAGAGTCAAGGCTTCCGGATCCCAGCTGACCTGTCCGACCATCCCTTTGTTGGCGTAGCTGCGCCCGCGCTCGTAGAACGTGGTGCCGAAGTAGTCCTGCAACTCCTTGGCACTCACAAACGGCAGTTCAGCGGGGGACATGCACCGATGATCTCATTCGGCACTGACACAGCAGAAGCGGCCCCCGACCAGTGGTCGAGAGCCGCAGCGGATGTGGAGAGCTATGGTGCGCGAGCAGGTTGCCGGCACCCATAGTGAGGCCTGTCAGCGGACGGGGCCGGTGAACTTCTCGCCGGGGCCCTGTCCGGGCTCATCCTGAATGGTCGAGGCTTCGCGGAATGCCAGCTGCAGGCTGCGCAGACCATCGCGCAGGGGGCGAGCGTGATGGTCGCCGATGACTGTGGCGGCTCCGGTGACCAGGCCGGCCAGAGCGGTGATGAGCTTGCGCGCCTCGTCGAGGTCCTGCAACTCTGCTGCCGGAACATCGGGGGAGTCCTCGGCCAGGCCGCATTTCACGGCGGCGGCGGACATCAGGTGCACAGCTGCGGATGTGACGACCTCGACGGCTGGTACTTCGGCGATGTCACGAGTGACATCGGCAACCGCCTCGGCGGGTACAGAATTTTCAGAACTCATGGGACTAGCTTGACATATGAATGACCCGACAATTGCATGTTCGACCTCGATGTGCGAAGAGTCATGAAGCGTAGTACACTGAATCGTGGTGCGAAGCGGGGTCTGACTCCCACCTTGATCGTGTGAAACGATCGGGTCCAATGTTCTGATGATCGACAGCCCGGGTGCAAGCTCGAGGCAGACGGTTTCAGATCGAGGTGTATTCACTTGATGTGTAGCGGTGATCCAATCCGTTGCTCTGATGTGTGTGTGCAGGCTCCCTTGGCATGTGGTCAATGGGAGCCTTTTCTATTGCCACGACATCATTTGAGCTAAAAAGGAGTGAACACATCAGCGAGACGCGCATCAATGACCGGATTCGGGTTCCCGAGGTCCGGTTGGTCGGACCCAACGGTGAACAGGTCGGTATCGTTGCCATTCGCAAGGCACTCGACCTCGCTCGCGAGGCAGATCTCGACTTGGTCGAGGTCGCACCGCAGGCGAAGCCTCCCGTAGCCAAACTCATGGACTATGGGAAATTCAAATACGAATCTGCTCAGAAGGCCAGAGAAGCCCGCAAGAATCAGGCGAACACTGCGCTGAAAGAGATCCGCTTCCGTCTCAAGATCGATGAACACGACTACGAGACGAAGAAGGGGCATGTGACCCGCTTCCTCGATGGTGGCGACAAGGTCAAGGTCATGATCATGTTCCGCGGTCGTGAACAGTCTCGCCCCGAAATGGGCATCAAGCTGCTCAACCGCCTGGCCGAAGATGTGTCCGAACTCGGCACCGTCGAATCCTCACCACGGGTCGACGGACGCAACATGGTGATGGTCATTGCCCCACATAAGTCCAAATCCGACGCCAAGGCCGAGGCCCGCAAGGCATCTTCAGATGCCAAGGGCAACGTCGCCGAGGTGAAATCCCGACGCGATCGCGTCGCTGCAGAGAAGCACGCAGCGCCCGACGCGTGAGAAGTAAGTACCGATTCGCTGGAGCCTGAACGGTTTCAGCGTGTGAAGTAGTTGTCGGTGGTCGCCACCAGCAACGAAATGCAAAGGAGAACGGCTCGATGCCGAAGCAGAAGACGAACAGCAGCGCCAAGAAGCGCATGCGTGTGACGGGTACTGGCAAGATCATGCGTGAAGGCGTGAACAACCAGCACAAGTTCGAGGGCAAGTCCTCGGCCCGTAAGCGTCGCGTTGCCGAGGACCAGGTCCTCACCGGCGGAGATCGCGCCAAAGCCCGCAAGCTTCTGGGCAAGCTCAAGGGCAGGTGAGACCCTCTCGGGTCTCTATCCCGGGCAGCCACGCACGTGGCTCCCACAGCTTGAACCAGACTCCGGCCCCGCCGGTTGAACCAATTTTGAAGGAGTAACACGTGGCACGTGTTAAGAGAGCGGTCAACGCTCACAAGAAGCGCCGGGTCATCCTTGACCGGGCAAGCGGCTACCGTGGACAGCGCTCGCGCCTGTACCGCAAGGCCAAGGAACAGGTCATCCACTCGCTGGTCTACAGCTACCGTGACCGTCGCGCCCGCAAGGGTGACTTCCGTCGCCTGTGGATCCAGCGCATCAACGCTGGTGCTCGCGCCAACGGCATGACCTACAACCGCTTCATCCAGGGCCTCAAGGCCGCTGGCGTCGAGGTTGACCGTCGTATGCTCGCCGAGCTCGCAGTCAACGATTCGGCCACTTTCGCGGCCCTGATCAAGGTTGCCAAGGAAGCTCTTCCGGCTGACGTCAACGCAGCGAAGACCGCTGCGGCCTGAGCTGCCGGTCCTCAGACTCTCAACGGCTCCGAACTGACTTAGTTCGGGGCCGTTGAATTTGTCTCAGCACTTACAGAACTCCTTAGCGCATCCAGAACTCCCAGATTGCGAGTCTACGAACTCCATGAATCTTCCAGACGTTATCTCCTCTACACAGTCGAAGCGGATCAAGAACGCCGTCAAGCTGCTCAAGCGCCACGGCCGCAAGAGCGCTGGCCAGTTCCTCGTCGAAGGGCCGCAGGCCGTGCGTGAGGCTCTGGATCGACACGTCGCGCAGGGTCTTGATGCGCACAATCCTGGTGTTCCGGAATGGATGGGTTCGACTATCGATCCCAAGGGTGGAGTCGTCGACCTCTTCATCACCGAGCAGGCCGCCGAGGTTCATCCCGAATTCGTCGAGACCGTCAAGGGCGCACAGATCGACTGGAACATCGTGACCCCCGAGGTGCTCGCCGAACTGGCCACGACCGTGAACTCACAAGGTGTCGTCGCCGTGTGCGAGGCAATCGATGTCGAGCTGGCCTCGGTCATCACCAAGGAATCCGAGCTCATCGTCGTCCTCTCGCAGGTACGCGATCCCGGTAACGCCGGCACAGTCATCCGCCTCGCCGATGCAGCCGGTGCCGATGCCGTGGTGCTCACCTCATCGAGTGTCGACATCTACAACGACAAGACGGTTCGCTCCACCGCTGGGTCACTGTTCCACGTCCCCGTGGTCACAGGAGTTGGCCTCGCCGAGGTGACCGAACTCGCCCGTGCCCGTGGACTTCAGGTCCTCGCCGCAGACGCCAACGAAGACGCTCATGACCTCCACCACCCCTGGGACAAAGGGCTCGACCTGACCGCTCGCACCACATGGGTCTTCGGCAACGAAGCGTGGGGGATGGGCGAGAAGGACTTGGAACTCTGCGACTCCTCTGTGGCGGTCCCCATTTACGGCAAGGCCGAGAGCCTCAACCTCGCGACCGCTGCAGGCGTCTGCATCTACGAGAGTGCTCGCAACCAGCGGATGTGAGGGGCTGGGGCAGGCGCTGGTTTTCCAAAAGCGCAAGGGTACTTCATGACCGACTCAAATCTAGTCCTCGCCGAAAAGCTCGCGTCGATGACCTCCACTGCGGGTGATCTTGAGATCCGTGGACAGATAATGACTGTCCCGATTCGTGATCTCGATGGTACCTTAGCTGTTTTGGACTATGACGTCCGTGGACTCGCAGCCAGGGTTGAGGAGCTCAAGGCTGACGCGATCGTGGCAGTGGGTAACGATCGTGGAGGACAACATGCAGCTCTCGCTCTGATCGCCAACAGCATTACGGAAGATCACCCAGGCTGGGATTCTTCTATCGATGAGGATACAGGTGTCTATGACACGATCGGCGAATTTGAACCGACGGTGATCGACATTGAAAATTTCGCAGTAAGCAACCAAGAGCGTTATCCCTAAGGCGTCCCTCTGAGGCAGCGCCGACCCTAAACATGTGACCGTGAATCGCTACGGTGAAGTCATGATGACAGAAGCTACACGGGCACCGAAAATCAAAGACTGACCAACCACGAGCCCAGCCACCTGGGCGTAAACGCTATTGGGCTGCCTCTGCGATCCGAATGGCGATCTCATCGACGTTGGCACTCGTGATCGGGGAAATAGAAATACGTAGCCACGGTAGACGATCACCATTGGTAAATTGTTTGCCGGACTGGACTGCAATACCTGATGCTTTGAGATAACCCCTTGCGAACTCTTCGTCACGTACGTTGACAACTATCTCGAGTCCGGCTGCTTCAGGAGTCGACACTCCGCGCGCACGTAGTGCCCGAGTGAGCATCGCGGATTTTTGCCGGTATTTCTCTGCCGCCTCGTGGACCAGAGCCTGTGTCGCGCTGTCGTCGAGCATCCAGGCAAGCGCTTCTTGCAGAATACGGCTCGTCCAACCGGCGCCAAATGCATAGTACGAATGCACCTTCGAGATTAGATCTTCTGGTCCTTCCATGACCGCGGTACGCAAGTCTGGACCGTGCGATTTCGAATAGCTACGAATATAGAGATGTTTGTCAGGCATGAGCTCGGACAGTGAGAATATCGGTTCGTCGAAAAGGGCATTCTGTTCATCAGTCTCAATAACAAGGATGGAAGACTCTTTGAGCAATTCAGCCAGGTCGCGCGCGCGTCTGGCACTCATGCTACTCCCCAGCGGGACGTGGATCCCAGGCTGTAGTACAAGAGCGACTGGGCGTAACGCGATCGCTTCGGCAAGCGATGCAGGGGTCACTCCTTCATTGTCCCTTTCCAGGAACTTCATACGCGCCCCAGATACCTCGACAATGTCAAGACTGCGAGGCGTCGTGACCTGGTCAACTATAACCCAATCGCCAGGGTTTACAAAGGTATGAATCGCGAGCCTGAGGCCGTCGTAGCCACCGTCAGTCGCTTGAAGCTCTTGTGGCTTGAAGGGCCAGGATCTGCGAGCCGCAGACTCGAGAGCGGGCACGATACGATCTCGTTGGTAGTCGTTGAATTTCCACTGGCCGCTATTCAGCAGTGCTGCTCGAATATCAGGTAGAAGCGTGATGTCCGGAACTGAAAAGCCGAGGTCGAACTTAAACGGCTGCCCATAGTGATCGTCTTCCTTGTATCGGATTGGAAACGGTGTGGGCGGAGGTCCAAGTACGCGAACTCCTCCGCGCCCCATGCCTTCGATCAAGCCGTATCGCTTTAGCTCGGCCCAGGCAGATGACACTGTGCTTGGGCTAACTCCCAAGAGCTTGGCCAGAGGGCGGACACCTGGCAGTAGCGCATTCTCCGGAATCTCGCCTTTGCGAATGAGTATCCCAATATCGGCGGCGATTGTGCTCGCGCTCACGCCCGAGAGGTGATGGGCCACCCATTTGGAGCTGACCTGATGATCGATGTCCATGAATGTACAGTAACAAAACATGATTGTAATCACAATGGACTGTACATAGTATCGGCAGGACAGATCAGGTTAGAGACGCACAGAGAGGTGACGATGACAACGATTCGATTGGCTCTTCGAGATTGGGACTGGTTGACACCACTCATGCTCGGTGAGGTCATGACCGAAGAGCTCGGCGATCGTAATCTCGAGTTCCACATCGATAGAGTTCCTGCTCTATTAGATGATTGGCAAAAGCGCGGATATGACGCCGCAGAAGTATCGCTGAGTAAGACTTCGAGGGCATTTGACCGTGGTAGGTCGGGCTTCGTCGCGGTGCCACTGCTCATGATGCAGGGGTTTCGGCAACGATGCATTATCGTTCGAAAAGATTCGGGATATCACAACGCGGGAGACCTGGTCGGTAAGAATATTGGATTGACGGGTTGGGCGGACTCGGGAAATACATGGACGCGGGCTGCGCTACAAGACGACGGTTTGTCGGTCGATGATGCTTACTGGTTCGTCGGACGACTCACCGACCAGCACCCGGAGGCTGATCGTCTTGACGGCTTCGGTATAGAAGGCAAGATCGTTGCGATATGCGGCAAACCGATGATTGACCGTCTATTTGATGGCGAACTGGATGCCGTCTTGACCCCCTTCATGCCGCCGGGGTTCTACGCGAGAGAATCTTCCTTTCGCCATCTATATACGGATGTTCGACAGACAGAACTCGAATGGTCACATCAACACGGTTATGTGCCTGGTCATCATGTATTGGGTTTTGACTCCGAGGTGCCTGAAGACTTGCGGGAAGTTGTGGTGCGCGCGCTCAACACCTCTCAGTCCGTGTGGCGGAGTAAACGAGAGAAATACGCTGAGACTTCAGCCTGGCTGGCTGTTGATCTGGCGAACGAGAGCTCGCTACCTAATGGATGGGACGCGCCCTATTCGCCGTCTCAAACGAAGATGTTTAAAGAATTTTTCGCGCAAATGCAGCGTCAGCATCTGACTCAGAGTGAGATTGCATATTCTTCCATTTTTAAAACTGTATGAAAGGGAAACGATATGAAGGTTCGAGCCAGTCAATTCGCGGTGTCAAAAGACCCTGACGGGAATCTCGCATTCATCACCGAGGAGGTGGATTCCGCCCGTAATGATGGAGTGCGGCTCTTAGTCTTGCCCGAAGGCATAATTTCCAGGGACCCACATGATGATGATGCGGCAGTTCTCGGGGCTCAACCAATTGACGGCCCGTTTGTGAGTAGCCTAATCAGGCTGAGCCTCAAAGGTGTGGCAATCGCAGGGACGTTTCATCTTCGGGAGGATTCTCGTGTGCTCAATGTCGCGCTCGTGATCGATGGTGGCCAGATTATTCACCGTTATGACAAGATCCATCTCTACGACGCATTCAACTCCAAAGAATCTGACAGAGTGACGCCTGGAACAGAGGTTCCTGAGCCATTCGACGTCGACGGGATCCGCTTTGGCATCATCACTTGCTACGACGTGAGATTCCCAGAGATCGCACGCGATCTTGCGCTCAAAGGTGCGCAAGCCATTCTAGTTCCAGCTGCGTGGGTACGCGGACCGCTCAAAGAGGACCATTGGCGTTCAATGCTCGTTGCCAGGGCATTGGAGAACACCGTTTACGTCGTCGGCTGCGGAGAATCAAATGAACGCAATATTGGTATGAGTATGACGATTGATCCGCTAGGTACGGTATTGAGCGGAGTCAGCGGAGTGGTCGGACGAGCCGACCTTGATCTTGAACCTGGTCGCCTAGTCAGTGTGCGGGCCTCATTGCCAGTACTCGAGAACATGAAATACCGAGCACCGGTGCTCGCAGAGTAGAACGGAACAACCATGTCAGTTTCAGGAATTTGGAATAACGCAAAATACGTCGGCGCAGCTGCAGCTCTTACCTGCTTGGTAATGTCCGGTTGTTCGGCCGAAGACCCAGACACAGCCTCCAAAGCGAAAAGCAGTCACGCTTCTTCGGGAGAGATCCCCAAAGTAGAACAAAATGATGAGCTACGTAACCGTTTACCTGAGAAGATTCTCGATGCGGATGAGGTCGTCTCAGTGAATAGCGGATCTTTTCCCCCATATATTGTTGTTGGCTCTGTTGAGGGGGATATCTCTGGCGCAACAGCTGATCTTGAAAAAGCACTGGAGCAGTTATGGGGCATTGGGATTACCGAAAATACTGTAGATGGACTTTCATCGGAATTAACTGGTATATCGGCTGGCCGCTATGACATGGCATTTGGGCCTGTGGGCGACTTCAAGGAGCGTCAGAACAAGAACGATTTCATCGATTATGTTCAGGAGTTCGTAGTCTTTGCAGTGCAAAAAGGTAACCCCAAAAAGATTGAAGATGTGGCTTCGACCTGTGGCCTGAAAATTGCGGTGCAGGCTGGCGGATCAGCAGAGAAGGTCATTAAAGATCAGTCGAAGGAATGCGAGAGTGACGGAGACAAAGCGATCGAAGTGATGTCGTTCAAAGATCAGCCCCAGTCAATCCTTTCCGTTCAGTCCGGACGATCGGATGCTTTCTTCAGTTCGAGGGCGCCTTTGACATACTTCGTTGAGGAATCTGATGGCAAGCTCGAACTCGCTGGTACGGAAAGTAAGAATGGATTCGACACCTTGTATCAGGGTGCGGTGGTCCCAAAAGACTCGGAGATGGGGCCAGTTCTCGAGGACAGTCTGAACGAGCTCTTCGAAAACGGTACCTATGAAGCGATCATGAAGAAGTGGAAGCTTGGTGCGAACGCAATCGACAAGCCCGGAAAGAACCTGGCGGTGAACTGAATTGCGCCAGATGAACACGCCCGGTTTGCTGGGGATCGACGTTAACGATGCAAAGCGCAGGACGCAGTGGGGCCAGTGGGCAGCCAGGCTTGTTGTCATTTTTATCGGCATAGTGATTGCCAATTTTTTGGTGACGAACCCGAACTTCGAATGGGACGTCGTCTGGGACTGGTTCCGGGCGCCTTCGGTAGCTCGTGGACTATGGACCACAGTTTGGCTGGCAGCAGTATCGATGGTGATCGGTGTTGTTCTTGGCGTCTTGCTTGCGGTGGCCAAAATGTCCACGAACAAGCTACTCAGCGGTGCTGCAGGGATCTATATCTGGCTGTTTCGCGGCACTCCTGTGCTTGTGCAGCTCATACTTTGGTTTAACTTAGCGGCTCTATTGCCTGTGCTCTCGTTTGGCGTTCCGTTTGGTGGTCCCAAGCTGATCGAGATGTCGACCAACTCGTTGATTACGCCACTGTCCGCTGCGATCCTTGGCCTCGCGCTCAACGAAGCTGCTTACATGGCCGAGATCGTGCGAGGCGGGTTGCTGTCAGTTGACCCCGGGCAGCGAGAGGCCGCAAATGCCTTTGGTATGACCTATGGCCAAACACTGAGTCGAGTGGTTCTTCCGCAGGCAATGCGAGCGATTATCCCTCCCACCGGCAACCAGTTGATCAGCATGGTTAAAGCGACTTCACAAGTCTCGGTTATTGCGATGTCCGATATTCTATACACGGTGCAGTCGGTATATAACAGGACGTTTGAAACTATTCCACTGCTGATTGTCGCTGTTATCTGGTACCTCATAATCACTTCGATTCTTAACGTGATCCAGGAATTTATTGAGGATTATTACGCGCGAGGCCAACGTGTCGAAAGCGGACTGCCGGGAACCGTTCGCAAAATCGTCCGTTGGGCCCGCAAAAATCGACAGACGAAGACTTCCAAACCAGTAGCGAATACGAAGGGGGCTAGTACAGATGTCTGATCCTGTAGTGCTGGGGAGAGGCGTTGAGAAGAGCTTTGGCGATAACCATGTGCTCCGCGGCATCGACCTAACAGTCGAACGGGGTGAAGTGGTGGTGATTCTCGGGCCGTCCGGATCCGGGAAGTCCACCCTCCTGAGGTGTATTAACCATCTCGAGGACATGGACGGAGGCTCGATTTCTGTCAACGGAGTGCAGGTCGGATACGAGACTCGGAACGGAAGCCTTTATCATGCATCCTCTAGGGTTACTGCGATCCAACGACGTACCATCGGCATGGTCTTCCAGCAGTTCAATCTATACCAACATATGACGGTCTTGGAGAACATCATCGAGGCGCCGATTACATTGCACGGGGTGCCGAAATCGCAAGCGATCGCAAGAGGAGAAGCGTTACTGCGTCAGGTCGGTTTGGAAGGTAGAGGTGTTCATTACCCTTCCAACCTTTCCGGTGGACAGCAACAACGGGTAGCGATCGCTCGCGCACTGGCCATCGAGCCGGAGCTGCTCCTCTTTGACGAGCCTACGAGTGCACTCGATCCCGAGCTCGTAGGAGAAGTGCTCGGCACAATGCGCAAGTTGGCTGATGCGGGCTACACCATGATCGTGGTTACTCATGAGATCTCTTTTGCGCGACAGGCTGCTGACCGGGTCATGTTTATGTCGGAAGGAAAAGTTGTGGAAGAGGGCTCTGCTGCCGAGTTGATTGATCGACCCCAACACCCACGTACTAAAGCCTTTCTCCAACGGTTTCTTTGAGCTCAATGATGAACATCATTGTCTGCTTACTTAAGCTGGGGAAGCGGCAGCCGATAGTGGGCATACTCGCTGTGGCTTTGATAGGAGAAAGGCTTTAACGTGTGTGGTGCCGGGCAGCCGTTTAGCTGCGCATCGTGTCTGTTGCCGACGCAGACTATTGCAAGTTGTCTTTGGAATGCGGTGGGCAGACAAGTCACTGTCAAGCATCCGAGAAAGGGCTCAAAGTCGCAAATATGCCATTAGTCGATGACGCGTTGATTCTGGGATCGATGTGGTTTGTCAGGAGCCACCTGTCTTCATGACTGGTGTTCCCTCTCGGGGATTCTCCGGGCACGGTACAGAAGTTGGAATAACAGAGGAGTTCGACAAGCGTTCCTCGGCCAGTCTGCCACCCGATACGGTGAACCTATGACGACTGAAGCTCCGCGCGCACCGAAGATCAAACTGGGACAACTGGCTCCGGGCTACCTCGGCGATATCGGTCCCGAAGAGTTTCTTGAGGGCATGGAATTCAATGATCTCGACCTCGCCGAGGTGGATTCCACCCAGGCCACATACCTGGACTGTTCCCTGGCCCGTGTGAATTTCGGTGCCGCCGAGTCGCCGGTGGACCTGACAGGAGCCCGTTTCTCCGGCAGCAAGATCGAGGACTGTCGAGCCGATACTTTGACGATGCCGCGGGGGAGTCTCATCCACACCGAGATCTCGGGTACACGAATCGGTGCGGGAGTTGTTCACGACAACGTCTGGGAGAAGGTCGTCGTTAGCAACTGTCGGATCTCTTATCTCAACCTGCGCGTAGCCAAACTCATCGACGTCGAATTCCGTGATTGTGTCATCGACGAGATCGATCTTGACCGGGCCAAGGCCAACCGTGTGTCCTTCCCTGGCTCGACTGTCGGGGTTCTGCAGTGCGAAGGTGCGGCCCTGGGCAATGTAGATCTGCGAGGACTGCAGCCGCACAAGATCTCCGGAGTCCACTCGCTACGCGGAGCCACGATCGATGAGATGCAGATGATGCTCTTCGCCGAACTCTTCGCCAGCGAACTCGGCATCAGGGTCGAGTGAGGAAAGCCTGTGTTCTATCCGCCGATGGCCGGCTACTTGATCGTGGCAGCAGTCAGCATGTTTCTCGTCGTTGCTCAACGCAGACAGTTGATCGGCAGGAATTCTGTGATCGGCATTCGGACACGGCACACGCTGGCATCCGATGCCGCATGGGATGCTGGGCACGAAGCGGGCGTGCCCTACCTCTACGCCATGGTCGTCATCAGTATCGGCCATGCCGTGGCACTGCTATGCGTCGAACTCTCCGCTGCCACGAGGGCAGGCAACGTACTGTCCCTGCTCGGCTGGGTGCTCATCCTCGTCTGCGCCGCCCTCGCGGTCAAAGCTGCGAATGAGGCAGCGAGATCAACTGGCCCCTGACGCCTGGCAGACCGTGCGCCTGCACGATCACGTGCGGACTCGTCTCAGGCGCGCATGGTTCTACTGGTTATCCAGCTCCGCAGCCGCGTGCTCACCCAGCTCGTCGATCAGGACGCGTTTGTTCTCCGAATAGTCCACCGGCGCGACAACTACGTGGACACCGCCGGCGCTGAGCGCGGACTCAAGCACATCGTGCATCTGGCTGACATCGTTCAGGCGGTGCCCGGTGGCCCCGTAGGATTCGGCGTACTTGACGAAGTCCGGGTTTCCGAACGTCAGACCGTAGTCTTCCATTCCGTCGACGGCCTGCTTCCAGCGGATCATGCCGTAGGCATAGTCTTCGAGGATGAGCACGACGAGGTCGAGACCCAGGCGCACCGCGGTCTCCATCTCCTGGCTGTTCATCATGAACCCGCCATCGCCGACCACGGCCATGACACGACGCTCTGGATGGGTCAATTTGGCTCCGATCGCGGAGGGGAGACCGGCGCCCATAGTTGCCAATGCGTTGTCGAGCAGCAACGTGTTTGCCCGGGTCGTGCGGTAGTTGCGGGCGAACCAGATTTTGTACATGCCGTTGTCGAGGGTGACGATGCCGTCGACGGGCATGACCTTCCTGACCTCGGCGACAATGCGCTGAGGGATGAACCGCTCGTCTGTTGAGCCTTCCTTGAGGTTCTCGAGAATGCCCTCGCGCAAGGGCAGCAGTGCGCCGGCCTTCGGGACATGACCGACCAGCTCCACCGCGAGGCGTTTAAGAGAAGGTCCGAGGTCGCCGACGACCTCGACCTGGGGGAAATAGACCTGTTCGACGACGGCAGGTCGGTAGCCGACATGCACAACGGTCGGACCGTTCTCGTCCATGGTGAACGGAGGCTTCTCTGTGGTGTCGTGTCCGATGGTGACGATGACGTCGGCCTTGTCGACCGCGTCGTGGACATAGTCGCCACTGGTCAGAGCCGCGGTCCCCATATACAGCTCAGAAGAACCCGAGACCGAGCCCTTGCCCATCTGCGTGGTGAAGTAGGGGATGCGCACCCGGTGAACGAACTGCGAGAGCAAGTCGGTGCAGTCCGCCCGTGAGGCATCTTCGCCGAGCATGAGCAGCGGCCGCTTCGCCTCCCGGATCACCTTCGCTGCGGCTTCGATGGAATGTTCGTTGGCCACGGCCCGACCATTGGTGTGAGGCTCCACCAGGTCGAAGGAGTCAACAGGCATGGCCGCGATGTCTTCGGGCAGTTCCAGGTGGACCGGGCCAGGTCGCTCGGCCTTGGCAGTTCGGAACGCCTCACTGATCATCGTCGGGATTCGCCTCGCCGAGGTGATCTGCTGACTCGATTTCGTCAGCGGAGCCATCGTGGAGACCAGGTTGACGATCTGGAATCGGGCCTGCTCTGCGGTGCGGATGCCCTTCTGTCCGGTGATCATGATCATGGGCATCCCGCCGAGGTGGGCGTAGGCGGCACCGGTGGTGAGATTGAGAGCGCCTGGGCCCAACGTCGTCAGACACACTCCGGGTTTGCCGGTCAGGCGCCCATAGGTCGCTGCCATGAAGGCGGCAGCCTGCTCGTGGCGGGTGAGGACGAATTCGATGGAGGACTGGCGCAGAGAATCGATGAAGTCGATATTCTCCTCACCGGGGATGCCGAATATACGTTCGACTCCCTCGTTCTCCAGGGCCTTCACCATGACATCGGAAGCTCGCTGAGTCGTCATTCTTCGACACTACATCTTCTGGCCGCAGGTCTCGATGAACCAGGTCACAGAGATCCCCAGTGGTGATCCCCAGTGGCGACCGGGCCATTGCCCCAGGCGCCGCTGGGACATAATCCGCCACGCGTGACCAGGCGTGGCGGCACAGACGATAGACTTGTCCGCGGTAGACGAACAGGACCTACGCAGGCACGTAAAGGACATTGATGACTGACCAGCTCGACCCTCTGGACGAGTCGGCCGTGAAGGCGGCCGTTGACGCGGCACTCAGCGCATTCGCGGACGCACGCACACTTGACGAACTCAAGGCCGCGAAGATCGACTTTACCGGCGACAAAGCCCCGCTGGCGCTGGCCAACCGGGCGATCGGGTCGCTGGACAAGGCCGACAAGGCCGCAGCTGGAAAGATCGTCGGCAAGTCCCGAGGACAGGTCAAGAAGGCCCTCGACGCCCGTCAGGCCGAGCTCGAAGCCGAGCGCGACGCAGCCGTTCTCATCGAAGAGTCCATCGACGTCACCCTGCCCACGGATCGGGCCCGCCTCGGTGCCCGTCATCCCCTGTCCCTGATTCAGGAGCAGGCTTCCGACTACTTCATCGGCCTCGGCTGGGAAGTCGCCGAAGGCCCCGAAATCGAATCCGAGTGGCTGAACTTCGATTCCCTCAACTTCGGACCCGACCATCCTGCTCGCCAGATGCAGGACACCTTCTTCGTCGACCCTCCTGAGGCCGGCCTCGTCCTGCGCACCCACACGTCCCCGGTTCAGTCCCGCTCACTCCTGCAGCGCGGTGTCCCGCTCTACATCGTGTGCCCGGGCAAGACCTTCCGCACCGACGAACTCGATGCCACTCACACCCCGGTCTTCCACCAGATCGAGGGCATCGCCATCGACAAGGGCCTGACCATGGCCAACCTGCAGGGCACCCTCGACGGATTCGCCCGCGAGATGTTCGGCCCGGAGTCGAAGACCCGCCTGCGCCCCAGCTTCTTCCCGTTCACCGAACCGAGCGCGGAAATGGACTTCTGGTTCCCCAACAAGGTCGGCGGGCCGGGCTGGATCGAATGGGGCGGCTGCGGCATGGTCCACCCCAATGTGCTCAAGGCCGCGGGCATCGACCCCGAGGTCTACCAGGGCTTCGCCTTCGGCATGGGCATCGAGCGCACCCTGATGCTGCGCGAAGGAATCAACGATATGCATGACATGGTCGAGGGCGATGTGCGCTTCTCGGCTCGTTTCGGAATGAAGGCTTGATATGCGCGTCCCACTGAACTGGCTGGCCGACTACGTCGATCTCCCGGCCGATACGGATCCCCATGTTCTCGCGGCGGAGTTCGCAGCGATCGGACTCGAGGAAGAGGACTTCTTCGGCCCCGAGATCACCGGCCCCCTCGTCGTCGGTCGCGTCCTTGAACTTGTTAAGGAAGAGCATTCGAACGGCAAGACGGTCAACTGGTGTCGGGTCGATGTCGGCCCTGAGCACAATGAAGATGCCGATGATCCGAAGGACCCGCAGCCGGGAGACGAAGGTCCTAGCCGCGGCATCATCTGCGGCGCCCACAACTTCGTCGTCGGTGACCTCATCGTCGCCTGCCTGCCCGGAGCCGTCCTGCCCGGTGATTTCCAGATCGCTGCGCGAAAGACCTACGGACACAAGTCCGATGGCATGATCTGCTCGGCCAAGGAACTCGGCCTGGGCGAGGACCACGACGGCATCATCGTGCTGAAGAACCTCGGCCTCAGTGGCGAACCCGGCGACGACGCGATCGCGCTCCTGGGACTCGACCAGGTCACCCTCGACGTCAACGTCACCCCTGACCGCGGTTACCAGCTGTCGATGCGCGGCATCGCCCGCGAGTACGCACAGATGAAGGGCCAGTCCTTCACCGACATCGGCAGCCCCACCGTCGCCGAGGTCAACGCCCCCACCGATGATGGCTTCCCTGTCGTCATCGAGGACTCCAAGCCCATCGACGGCAACGTCGGCTGCGACCAGTTCACCGCCCTGCAGGTCACCGGGCTCGACCCGGCAGCGACAACCCCGTTCTGGATGCAGCGCCGACTCATCGCCGCAGGCATGCGCCCCATCAGCCTCACCGTTGATGTCACGAACTACGTCATGCTCGAACTCGGTCAGCCCCTGCACGCCTATGACACGGCGCTGCTGGGCGAGGAGATCGTCGTGCGCCGTGCGCAGGCGGGGGAGAAGTTCACGACCCTTGATGACGTCGAACGTACCCTGGATGCCGAGGACCTCCTCATCACCGACCGCGGTGGACAGGGTTCAGACAGCACCGGCGGCAAGATCATCGGTCTCGCCGGAGTTATGGGCGGAGCCGCGGTCGAGGTCAACGACGAGACGACTGATGTGGTCATCGAGTCCGCTCACTTCGATCCGATCTCGATCGCCAGGACCGCACGGAGGCACAAGCTGTCCTCCGAGGCCTCGCGTCGCTTCGAACGTGGAGTCGACCCGAGACTCGGACCTGTGGCTGCACGTCGCTGCGCTGACCTCCTCGTCGAACTCGCCGGCGGCACACTCAGCCCGGCGACGACACAGGTCGGGCAGGCTCCCGAACCCACCGTCATCGAGCTTCCGGTCAAGCGCGTCGACTCCCTCGTCGGCGTCGACTACACCACCGCCGAGGTGACCGGGCTGCTCGAAGGCATCGGTGCAGTCATCGAGGTCATCGGCAAGGATCGTCTGGCCGTGACCGTGCCCTCCTGGCGTTCGGACATCACCGCAGACGTCGACCTCATTGAAGAAGTCGCCCGCACCGGTGGCTACGACCGGATCCCATCGATCCAACCGGCCGCTCGCGCTGGACAGGGCATGACCGAAGCACAGCGCACGCGGCGCCGGATCTCTAACCTGCTGGCCGCCGACGGCTTCACGGAGGTGCTGTCCTACCCGTTCACGTCTGATAAGCGTGATGATCAGCTGCGTCTCGAAGCCGACGATGTGCGCCGCAAGCACATCCGCCTGGCGAATCCGATGTCCGAAGACCTGCCGTTGATGCGCACCAACCTGCTCTCGACCCTGGTCGAACTGGTGGCACGCAACTTCGGTCGCGGAGCCAAGGATGTCGCCCTGTTCGAAGCCGGACTCGTCTCCACCTCGGCGGGACTGCCTGCAGGGCCCGGGCCCAGGCACCTGCCCGGCTACCACCCGAGTGATGCCGAACTGGAGGAGGTCTACGCCTCGGTTCCCGCCCAGCCCTACCACTACGCGGGCATCATCTCCGGCAATGCCGAGATGCCCGGCGTCTGGGGCAAGGGCCGTAAGGCCGAGGCGACGGATGTCATCGACACGGTCCGCCGGATCGCTGAAACGAACGGCCTCGAGGTCACCGTCGAAGCCGACCAGATCGCTCCGTGGCATCCGGGACGGGCGGCGAAGTTCGTCCTCGCCGATGGGCAGACTCTTGGCCATGCCGGTGAGCTGCACCCGAAGGCGTGCGAAAACCTCGGCCTGCCAGCTCGAACCGTGGCGTTCGAGATCGACCTCGACGCACTGTTGGCGCAGGAGGACCTGCGAGCCTGGGACGGCGCCTTGTCGACCTACCCGGTCTCCCGCCAGGACGTCGCACTCATCGTCGATGCGGACCTGCCGGCGCAGACGCTGGCGGCGACCCTGCGTGAGGGTGCGGGGGAGGAGCTCGAACTGCTAGAGACCTTCGACCTCTACACCGGTGACCAGCTGCCCGAGGGCAAGAAGTCGCTGGCGTTCCGCCTGACCTTCCGGACCCCGGATCGTACGCTCAAGGCCGATGAGGCCTCCGCGATGCGCGAGGCGGCGACGAAGTTGGCTGCCGAGCGTCACGGCGCCGAAGTCCGCAGCTGAGAACAGTGCGTCACAGAGCCCGGTCGACCGATACAGTGGTTCGACCGGGCTTTGCCGTGTCCGCTCGAAGCGTCACGGTAGAACGCACAAGAACATCCGAACACGTTGGTGTGAGGATCTGTGCTGCGCACCACGACACCTGACCACTCGTACCCGATCACCGCTGAGGAGTCCCAACCATGTCCGAGAAACTGCCCTACGGAACAAACATGCCGACCACCGACGGAACCCCTGAGGCGACTGCGGTCCCGTCCGAGACGATTGCGCTCATAACCGGCGGTGCGCGCGGAATCGGACGCCATCTGTCGGAGGCATTCGCTGGTGCCGGATATCACGTGATCGTGACGGCTACCTCGGCGAGCAATGCGGAGGCTGCGGCCGACGAGATCGCTGAAGCGACCGGGGGAGGGGTGACCGGTGTTGGGCTGCGCACCGATGACATTGCTGCGGTGAAGGCGCTGCGTGAGTCGGTGGTCGCGCTCGAGGCCGAGACGGGCAAGCGCCTGCAGGTGCTCATCAACAATGCGGGGCGCATCGAGTCGTCCGAGGGTCCGCTGTGGGACGCCGACCCGGAGAGCCTCAAAGCCGTTGTCGACGCGAACGTCACCGGGGTTGCGCTGATGATCAACGTCTTCGCACCGGTGCTCATGGCCGGCGCCGAGGCGACCGGTCGACCGAGCCGCATTATCGACCTCAACTCGGGGTCGGGAGCGAAGGGAACACCGGCGTATGCCGTGTATTCGGCGTCGAAGGCGTCACTGTTCCGTCTGGCCGATTCCGTTGTCCACTTCGGGCACGATAAGGGACTGCGCATCTTCGAGATGGCACCCGGTGTCGTCGAGACCGCGATGACGAAGTCGATGCCCGTGCATGATTTCCGACAGGGCGATGATTGGACCTCGCCCGCGCAGGTCACGGACCTCGCGTTGGCGTTGGCGTCGGGGACTTTGGACGCGTTCACTGGACGGTACGTCCGTGCGGGTGCGGACTCCGAAGAGTCACTGCTCGCCGAGGCGGCCAGCGGGTTGTCGGATTCGACCCGCCGGATCGTGCTCGGCTGAGATGGTTCCAGACGGAGCGTCGGCGACAACGAAGCCGCTTCGAACTCTGCTCATCGACAACGCCGATTCGTTCACGCTCAACCTCTTCCACCTCCTCGCCGAGGTGAATGGGTGCGCGCCGACTCTTGTGCCCAACGATTGGGCCGAGTTCGAGCTGAGCGTGCTGGACGAGTTCGACAATGTCGTCATCCCACCAGGACCGGGCACTCCGGAGCGGCCGGCCGACTTCGGCATCTGCGCCGAGGTGATCGAGCATTCCCCGATTCCGGTGCTCGGCGTGTGCCTCGGCCATCAAGGCATCGCGCATGTGCACGGGGGTGTTGTGGCGCATGCGCCAGAACCTCGGCACGGTCGGGTGTCTCCGATCAGGCATTCCGGTACCGGGCTCTTTGCGGGTCTGCCGTCGCCGTTCTCGGCGGTGCGGTATCACTCGCTCGCGGTCACGGAACTGTCCGAGTCTCTCTATGCGACGGCGTGGTCCGAAGACGGCGTCATCATGGCGTTGCAACATCGGACGAGGCCTCAGTGGGGAGTCCAATTCCACCCAGAATCGATTGCCTCCGAGGAAGCACGGACGCTGCTGCAGAACTTCGCCGAGCTGACTGAGGCGTGCAACCGGCAGGAACAGTACAAGAATGACCTACCGGCCAGCGAAGGTTGGGTTGAGAAGGACGTCGACTCCGATGACGACGTCCCCGCGGGGACGTGCGCATCTCTTGTTTCCACCCAAGCGAGTACCGGCCCTCTCGACGCTCGGCGCCACTACACTCTTGACACTGATGTACTCCCGCAGACGATCTCCGACGAACGTCTCTTTGCAGATCTCTTCGGTGATGAGCCCGAAGCCGTCTGGCTCGACGGAAACCTACCTGGAAACTACTTGTCCCGGTTCTCAATCATGGGTGCGCCGTCCGGTCCGCTTAGCAAAATAGCGACCGCCTCGGTGCCGGAAGGGACTGTCGAAGTTCGCTCAACCGGTGGCGAATCAGAGAACTTCATTCAGTCGTCCGGATTCTTCGACTGGCTCGATGCCGAGCTCGCTGGCACGACTGTCTCAGTGTCAGGTACAGGGGTTGAACCGCCCAGGGCCGGATCCGAAATCCCCGGCATGCGCGCGGGCATCCAAGGCCTTCCGTTCGAGTTTCGACTCGGGTGGGTCGGGTACCTCGGCTATGAGCTCAAAGCCGAGGTGGGCTCGCCGAACCAGCATCAGTCGGACCTGCCCGACGCCGTGATGATGTTCCTCGATCGTGCTCTCGTCATCGATCACGACGCCGACCGCATCCACCTGCTCGCACTGCGCGAACCTGAAGATCCTTCGGGCACTGCCGTGTCTCAAGAATGGTTCGATGACATCCGTGCACAGATCGAAGCAATCCCGGCTGACGACGTCGGTGAACTCGTTCAGCCGGGCGCCGCCTCGGCGCGGATTGAGGACACACCTTCCTCCGGCCTCTCACGCTCACACTTGTCGGCCCGGCATGGCCGACATGAGTACCTGACCCTCATTGATCGAGTACAGCGAGAGATCACCGACGGCGAAACGTACGAGGTGTGCCTGACGAACATGCTTGAGGCTACGGTCGACTCAGACGAGGACGCACTGGCGATGTACCTGCGTCTGCGCGACGACAATCCGACGCCGTTCGGGGCGTTCATCCGGACCCGGGATGCAACGATTCTCAGCACGTCCCCGGAACGATTTCTGCGCATTGATGCCGATGGTCGAGTGGAGTCGAAGCCAATCAAGGGCACGCGTCCCCGCGGGGACACTCTCGAGGAAGACGAGGCAATCAAGGCTGAGCTGGCCGCCTCGGTGAAGGACCGGTCGGAGAATCTCATGATTGTCGATCTCGTTCGGCACGACCTCGGGCGTACGGCCAGTTTGGGGTCGGTGCAGGTGGACACGCTGTTCGGGATCGAGTCGTATGCGACGGTGCATCAGATGGTCTCGACGGTGAGTTCACGCTTGGCTGAGGACGCCAGTCCGGTGGCGTGTGTGCGGGCGGCGTTCCCACCAGGGTCGATGACCGGGGCGCCGAAGCTGCGGACGATGACGACCATCGAAGAGCTCGAGGCCGGCCCGCGTGGGGTGTACAGCGGAGCAGTCGGGTATTTCTCGCTTGGCGGTGCCGTCGATCTCAGCGTCGTCATCCGCACGCTCGTCGTTCAGGGTGAGACTCTGAGTTACGGGGTCGGCGGAGCGATCGTTGCGCTCTCGGATTCCGAGGAGGAGTACGAGGAGACAGTGGTGAAGGCGGCTCCGGTGCTGAGGTTGCTCGGTGGAGTGGAGTTCCCCGGCGAGGTTGTCGTTCATGCGAACGACCCGTCCGAACTGAGGACACATATCCATTTGACTGAGCAGATAGGCGATGTTGACGTCCACACCATGATCCCCGCCGAGGAGGCCGGACCGACCGATACCGCTGTGGCCGAATACTCGGGTGGAGTTGAGCGATGAACGTGTGGCTGTGGAATCAACAGGATCACCGTTTCGAGGAGCCTACGACGGACATCAGCTCATCGAAGCTGATGGCCGCCGATTCGTGGCTTGTTGAAGACGGGCGGGTACGAGCGTTCGACCTCCATCGGACACGGTTCGGTGATGCTGCTGCGCAGGTCGGGATGGGTGATGTGATCACCGACGATTTTTGGGCGGCAGTGGTCGAGAAGATCCCGGCGAAGGGGGAGTGGTTCCCGCGCGTAGATGTCCTCGATGTTTCTCCTGACGCCGAACGTGAGTTGGCATTCCGGTTGCGACCAGCACCGACTCGGAAGCAGGAGTTGAAGGTTCTCATCCCGCCATATTCCGACCCGCGAATCACTCCGAATCGGAAAGGCCCGGACATCGCATTGCTTGAGCGTGTGCGGGAGGACGCCGGTGAGCAGTACAGCTGTGACGAGGTATTGCTCATCAATGGGGACGGGTACGTCATCGAGGGAGCGACGACGAGCCTGCTGTGGTGGGATGAAGAGACGCTCTGTGCACAGGATCCGGAGTTGGGCGCACTGCCGGGAGTCACCTCGGCGGTGATCCTCGAGGAGGCTCGCGCTCGATCGGTTCCGATCGAGTTGCGGCGAGTGCGGCTCGAGGAGCTTATCGAGCACGAAGCATGGCTCGTCAACGCGCTCCACGGGATTCGGCGAGTGAGCGAACTCGTTGACGGGCGTGACTTTCACGACAGCGTGCAGCGCGGCGATGAGCCGAATCAAGCTTGGACTAAGCGAAGAAGCGGGCCCCATGCGGATGCGGTCCGGCTCGGCCGTTGGCGTGAATGGTTGGAAACGAATAGGGTCGCTCCGGGCATGTGAAGGCTTCGGGCGATGTAGTTGGTCAGGTTGCGGAACCCGAGTGCGGAGCCGCGCAGGTGTTCGAGCCGTCCGTTGAGTGCCTCGGTCGGCCCGTTGCTGGTGCCGGGTCGTTCGAAGTAGGCGAGCACGTCGGCGGCTCGCTTCTTCAGGGTCCGGTCCAGGGTGGTGAGCTCGGTGAGCACCTTGGGGACGCCGGCGCTGAGGTCGGTGATCAGCTTCTCCATGAGCTCGCGGCCACGTTGCCGGTCCTCGTGGCGATAGGCGGCGATCATGCGCTGGTAGACACCCCAGGCCGCCTCGACCTCGACGTGAGCGTCATCAACGAACAGCGCGCGTAGCCTGTCTCTCTGCTTGTCGGTGAGCAGGTCCGCGCCGGTGTGCAGCGTGCGCCGCGACTTGTAGAGCGTGTCCTCCCTGAACCCACGGTGGCCGTGGATCGCGAGTTGGACCCGGCGCCGGCACCTGTCGAGGGCGTCACCGGCCAGGCGCACGACGTGGAAGGGATCCATCACCGTGACCGCGACCGGGATCTCCTCTGCAGCGGCGGTCTTGAACCCGGTGAAGCCGTCCATCGCGACCACCTCGACCGCGTCACGGAAGGCGTCCTCGCGGTCGGCGAGCCAGGTCTTGAACGCCGCCTTCGACCGGCCCTCGACCATGTCCAGCAGCCTTGCTGGGCCGGCGCCATCGCGGACCGGGGTGAGGTCGATGATCACGGTGACGTACTTGTCGCCACGCCTGGTGTGGCGCCAGACGTGCTCATCGACGCCAATGACCTTCACGCCCTCAAACCGCGTGGGGTCGTTGATCAGCAGCCGCTTGCCTTCAGCCAGGACCGCGTTGGTGGCGGTGTCCCACGCGACCCCGAGCCCCTCGGCGACACGGGCGACGGTGAGGTGTGCGACCACGCTCCCTTCCAGCGCCCACCGCAGCCCGGTGCGCGAGAGCTTCGCGCGTGGCTCCGCCGCGGCGCTGGTGTCTTGGCGCCACACGTGTCCGCAGTCGGCACAGCGGTAGCGGCGCACTACAACTTCCAGCACGGCCGGTCGCCAGCCCAGCGGCTCGTGGGCCAACCGCCGGATCACGGTGTCACGAGCAGCGCCTTCGCTGCCGCACCGTCGGCACCACTGATCTGGTTCCACCACGCGGCACGCGAGGACCGCACGATCCGGTTCAAGTCGTTGTCCGGTCACGCTCAGACCGAGGCCGTCGAGTCGAGCGAAGGCGGTCAGGTCAAGGCGGCCGAAGCCGGCCGGCGGGGTAGCGTCGGACACGTCGAGGTCTTTCGGATGGATGGCGTAGGAACCTCCGTCGTCGGGAGACCTCGACGCCTATCTGCGGACCGACGCGCCCGGCCGACCTACACCGTCATCTGAGAAGACCCCTGAAACGTCTTCGACGACGGGACCGGCGAGGAGGAGGGCGCGGTGAGCTAAAGGAATGGAGCTTGCTCGGCTTCGACGCCGCCGCAAGCTCCGGTGAAACGGTCGGTACTGGTCGGTCGTCGTCGGTCACCACCGGATGGCGGCGTCCCCCACGCTCGGCGTTTGCTCAGGTCAGCGGCTCGTTCGCCCAGTGGGCGCATCAAGCGATAGACGCAAAGCCGACGTGATTAGGTCGTCGGTTCGATTCCGACAGGCGGCTCCGGCGAACAGCCCCTGCCCTGCGGAAACGCAGGGCAGGGGCTGTTCGGTTCTGGTGGTCGCGCGATGCGCTGGCCTCACGGCTCTGCCCGACACCGACGTCGCTCTCCTCTGCGACGGACCCCTCGCCGGCTGAGCGCTCGCGGCCGGCATCCTGTCCGTGTGCCGATAGGCCTCGCACCGCTCGGCAACGCAGCATGGCGTTGCGTCGCGACCTGGCGACGGCTCGGCGGGGCGCGATCGTCTCGTGCGTTGGCGGACTACGGGAGCTTGGACGCGAGGACGTCGGCCGCCAGGATCTCGGGTGCTGCGCTGAGGAGGTGCTGGTTGGCCATCAGGGCTGCGACGATGGCGCCGTTGGCGTGGGCGTCGCGAGCGGCCTCGTCGTGGAATGCATCGAAGATCCAGAAGGTGTCGGCGTGGGTCCTGACCGCGAACCAGACAATCGTTCCTACTTCTTCGTTGGCGAGTGCGACAGCGCCGGCGAGCAGATCGGCGAGCGCGTCGTGCTGTCCATCGGCCGCGACGATCTTGGCGACGAAGGCATACGGAAGTGATGCGGGTGTTGACATGAGGGACTCTCCTTGAAGTCGTGATTCTTCGTGTGACGAGTTCAGCGTATGACGAGCGAGGGCCGGTGGGTAGTGGCGTATACGGCAGTATTGCTATTGTTTACGTCATGCGTATCGGACTGATCGCGATCGACGGCTGCTTCGGTTCGGCTATCGCGTCGATCATCGACATCGTGCGGGTGGCCGACGGAGCCCGCGGCGATGTCGACCCGCGGATCGACCCGATCGAACTCGCCATCCTCGGACCGAAACGGCGAGTGACCACGACGGCATCGATGACCCTGTCGGTGGACCACCCGCTGTCGGAGTCCGCAGAGTTCGACGTGGTCGTCGTCCCTGCGCTTGGAACCCTTACGGCCGCCGCTACCAACGACGCCCTCCAGAGCCGAGATGCTCGTTCGGTCATCGCCTCGCTCGGGCGCCTCGACGAGGCGACCACCCGGATCGCCGCGGCGTGCACCGGCGTGTTCGCTGTCGCCGAGACCGGACGGATGCATCATCGGCGGGCGACGACCAGCTGGTTCCTGGGGCCGGAGTTCCTGAAGCGCTATCCGACCGTCGCCCTCGATCTCGACACCATGGTCGTGGTCGACGGGAACCTCGTCACCGCCGGCGCCGCGTTCGCCCACATCGACCTCGCGCTCTCACTCGTGCGATCGATCAGCCCCGACCTGGCCCAACACGTCGCCAAGCTCCTCATCATCGACGAGCGCCCGTCGCAGGCGGCCTTCGTCGCCTACGAACATCTCCGGCACGAGGACCCGATCGTCGTCGAGTTCGAACGCTTCGTGCGCGCCCGACTGGACGAACCGTTCAACGTCGCCTTCGTCGCGCAGTCGCTCGGCACCAGCCGGCGCACCCTCGAACGACGAGTCCGTGCGGCGCTCAACCTCACTCCGCTCGGCTTCGTCCAACGGCTTCGCATCGAACGAGCTCGGCACCTCTCAGCAACCACGGACCTCACCTCCGCCGAGATCGCGCTACGGGTCGGCTACGCGAACGCCGAGACTCTGCGCTCCCTCCTGCGTAGGGAGCGACGCCGTTCCTGACCCATCGCCATGCCTGTAGCCGGTGTGCTAGTGCTCGACTGGAACCACCTCTCAGCACGTCGCGTCGACACTCCTGCGTCGCCCCTGGACGACCAACTCGACACGCCCGCAGCACAGGCCATGTGACGTGTCCCGGCTTCCCGAACGGTCGGGGTTGGGTGGCTGTGATGTTGCTGCGTTCTCGTCGAGAGGATCAGCAGACCCGATCAGAGTCGGTTGGGATAAGACGCGAAGGCGGTCAGGTCAGGGCGGCCGAAGCCGGCCGGCGGGGTAGCGTCGGACACGTCGAGGTCTTTCGGATGGATGGCGTAGGAACCTCCGTCGTCGGGAGACCTCGACGTCTGTCTGCGGACCGACGCGCCCGGCCGACCTACACCCTCATCTGGGAAGAGCCCGATTCTTTGGCTTGGACGTCCGTCGTGGCTGCTCGGGGCGCAGTAGACCAACAGGGGTATGTTGACGATTTGCTGGAGACGGGCGACGAATTTGCAGATATGGCATAGCCCGAATCCTTACCGGTGTGGGATGGCTATCAGCAGATCGCAAATCTCAATTATGAGGTCGCAGGGCTCAAACTGGACATCACTCTAGGTCAAGGCACTGATGGGCGATATCAGGAAGTTGCTGATTTTGGAAACGAACTTCTGGATATTTGTGATGATGAAGGCTATGAATGGGACTATGAGTTTGTATCTGATGTGTCACAGATTGAGGCATAAATAGGAATCAGTCCTGATTCGACTCCATTTGAAGGCGCACCGTTCTTGACCGGATGCGTTTTGGCTCGTGGCGATCACCGTTCCGATCGTCGCAGTCTCCGATGTTCAATGCCGAATGGTTACAGGCTCGTCCGCCATTATCCACTCGACGATTGCGGCAACATGAGCATCGACCGAGTCGAGGGCCGGTAGGGGAGCGGTCTCCGGTGGGACTAGCAGGCCGATCTCCGTGCACGACAGGGCCACAGCGTCAGCGCCACGAGCCTTGAGGTCGTTCATGATTTCGACGTAGCGGGCTCGGGAGGCATCGGTGAACTTCCCTTGGGTGAGTTCATCCCAGATGATCTGATCGACCTCGAGGCACGTTGCCTCATCCGGTACCAGAGTCTTGATGCCCTGTGCTTCGAGCCGGCCGGTATAGAAGTCTTCGAGCATCGTCCATCGGGTGCCGAGAACCGCCAGCGTCGAATACCCCTGGCGCTTCGCCAACTTCGCAATCGAATCGACCATGTGAATGAGAGGGGCATCGACCTGCGCCTCGATTGACGGGGCGCACTTGTGCATGAGGTTCGTGGCAATCGCGACAGCCTCGGCACCGCCATCGACCAAACGCTGTGCCGTCGAGACGAGCGACGCATCATTGCCCGCCCAGTCGTTGGCCTCCTGCAGCTCCCGGATATCGGCGAAGTCGCACGAGTCGAGCAGGATCTGCGCGGAATGGTGACCACCGAGCTGCTTGGCCACTGCATCATTGATCTTCGTGTAGTACTCGATGCTCGAATGCCAGCTCATTCCACCCAGCAGACCGATCCTGCGCATACTCCAACTCCTCAACTTGGCAATGACTTCAACGCGACTACTTCCAGTGTGGTGCGCATCATCCGCCTCCGGTAGACCCAGATCGCTCTGCTCTGACATAAGCTGGACTTATGGCTACGGTCTTCGAGCAGGCTCTCGACCTCGGCGAGCCCAAACGCCTCCTGATCTTCGGCGCCATCGCCGAATCCGGCAGCATCGGTGCCGCTGCCCGTGAACTCGGCTGGTCCCAACCAGCACTGTCACAACACATGAACGCCCTGGAAAAGGACCTCGGTGTCACCCTCTTCGACCGCACTCCACGCGGCATCCGACTGACCACCGCCGGCCAACTCGCGCGTATCCGCGCGAACGAAGTGGCCGCTTCGGTGAAGGGACTGCGCAGCGACCTCGCGAAAGCCTTCGGCCTCGGCGGACGCAATGTCCGGCTCGCTGGATTCCCCAGCTTCGTCATCGGCCCACTGGCCGCAGCACTCGGTCGGCTCGAGGCAAACGCGGGCACAAATACCGACTCGCCGCTTCACCATTCGTACGAGGTCTCCGAGGCCGAACCGCCCGAGGCGCTGAGCCTGCTCGACGACGGCGCTATCGACATCGCCTTCCTCTTCCATCACGAGGACGAAGCCCCGCCCGAGTTCGCGGGACACATGACCGTCGACCTCGGTGCCGACCACCTCGACCTGCTCGTGCCCGAACGCTGGAACCGTGCCGGGCAGATCCAACATCTCAACGATGTTGCCGAGCTGCCGTGGATCATGGGATGCGTGCGCTGCCGGTCCACTGCCGAACGCCTCTGCCGCACCGCCGGATTCGAGCCCCGTACCCGGCACATCACCGATAACCCCGGAGCCATCCAATCACTCGTCTCCAATGGACTCGGTGTCGCACTGCTGCCTCGCAGCGCCCGCCGCTACTCCAAAATCCCGGGCATCGACCCCATCGCCCTTCAAGAGGCGGGCGCCCGTCGTGTCACCGCGATGATCCCCGACGGGCTGGCGGACGCCTCCGAGGTTGTCGACCTGATCGATGCATTGCGAGCTGCCGACGTGACCGGCAGTGGGG
Organism: Brevibacterium sp. 239c; assembly: GCF_900169365.1. Lineage (GTDB taxonomy): Bacteria > Actinomycetota > Actinomycetes > Actinomycetales > Brevibacteriaceae > Brevibacterium. The sequence goes on along the minus strand of NZ_FXZH01000005.1, from coordinate 60,957 downwards.
CAGGCGCCGCAACCGGTGTGGAAACAATGGAAGTCGCGAACGGTGCAGGCGCCACCAGCACCTCGACCGACGGCTACAGTGACTCCTGATGAGTACGTTCACCAAAGTCCTCGATAGGTGGCTGACGGTCACCACGGCCGCGGCGATCATCGTGATGATGCTCCACATCGTCACCCACGCGCTCACGCGTTCCCTCTTCGACGCCCCGATCTACGGCACCAACGAGATCGTCGAATACTGGTACCTGCCCATCGTCGCGCTCCTCGGCATCCCCGCCGCCCAGCTGCAGAAGGAACACATCACCGTGACCATGGCCATCGAGCGGGCAAAACCCGCCACCGCTGCGGTATTTACGGTCTTCGCATGCCTCCTCGGCGCACTCGTGTCGATCGCTTTCGCCTGGTTCGGGCTGAGCCAGGCACTGGAAAACACGGCTATCGGATCGACCGCCGATGTCTCCGCCGTCATCACCTGGCCCGTGTACTACCTCGTGCCGGTCGTGTTCGTCCTCCTCGCTGTGCTTTACATCCTCGATGCCGTCGCCATCCTCCGTCGCCGCACCGAAGCAGGGGAGCAGCAGTGAACGCGAACACCGACTTCACCGGTGCACCCCTGCTGCCAGAGGACGCGAGCACCGCGAATGTCATCGGCATGACGACCCAGAAACCAGCCACCGCACTCTTCCCATCAGGCTCCCGCCGCGAACGCCCCGGCGTACTCGCGCTGACCATCGGGTTCGGACTCGTCGCCGTCTGCCTGATCGGCCTCTTCACCAGCCCAACGGCAGCCATCGGCGGCGCCTGGTGCATCGCGATGATGCTCGTTCTGTTGTTCCTCTCAGTCCCCGTCGCCATCGCCTTGTCCGTGCCCTCCATCGTCGGCGTCTACGCAGTCAGTGGCATCCCCGCGACTATGAATATCCTCTCGACGGCACCATTCAGCGCCGTCTCGGACTGGACGCTGAGCGTGCTGCCGATGTTCATATTCATGGGCATGCTCCTCACTCAATCCGGTCTCTCCGGCAAGGTCTACCGGGTCGCCGACAACTGGTTCTCCTGGCTGCCCGGCGGAATCGGCATCGGCACGACCTTCGCCGGCGCCGGACTGTCCGCAGTCACCGGCTCGACCATCGGCATGACCTACGCCCTGGGACGTGCCGGCATTCCCGAGATGCTCAAGGCCGGCTACGACAAACGCATGGCCGTCGGGACCATCATGGTCGCCGGCATGACCGGCAACCTCATCCCGCCCTCGATCCTCATGGTCATCTACGCCGGCATCGCCTCCGTGCCCGTGGGACCTGCCCTCATGGCCGGTGCCCTGCCCGGCATCCTGCTCGCCGTCTGCTTCGCCGCCTTCATCTTCGCCATCGGAGTCATCGCGCCGAGACTCGTCGGCCGCGGAGTCGACACCGACGATCGCACGACACCGACCTGGCGCCAGCGGCTGACCTCTCTCGGCGGGGTCTGGGGTTTCGCCGTCATCCTCGTCGTCCTCTTCGGCGGCATGTTCTCTGGCATCTTCACCCCCACCGAGGCCGGAGCCGCTGCTGCCCTGTGCTCGGTGTTGCTGTGCCTGTGGGAGAAACGGGGCGACCATCCCTGGCGAAAGATCGCGGACTCGGCCATGGCCACGGTGTCGGCCACCTCGGCGATCTTCTTCATTATGATCGGCGCGACGATGCTCACCAGCCTGCTCGCGATCACGGGGCTGGCCCCCATCCTCACCGGCTTCATCACCGATCTCGGCCTCTCGCGGGTGGGGTTCCTGCTCGTGCTCATCGTCCTCTACATCATCATGGGCATGTTCTTCGACACCATGTCCATGATGCTGCTGACCATTCCGATCCTGCTGCCGACGCTGGAGACGATGGGGGTCAGCCCACTCTGGTTCGGTGTATTCGTTGTCCTGCTCGGCGAGTTCGGCATGGTCACCCCGCCGGTCGGCATCATTCCCTACATCATCCACAGCATCGTCAAGGACAAGGCCGTCAACCTCGGGCACACCATCACGCTGCGCGACATCTTCATCTCCCTGCTGTGGTTCCTCCCCGTCGCCGTGATCTTCCTCGTCCTCCTGGTCGCCGTACCAGGCATGACCGAATGGCTTCCTGATCTCATCGAGCGCACCAGCGGTGGCATGGCCAGCAGCTGACTCTCGCCGAGGTGGCCCTGCCGTTCCGTCGCACACGCCCTTGCGGGGATTTCGGGCGGTGTGAGGGGAGTCATAACAGGGTGGACTCATTCAGATCTATGATCTAAGGAAACTCTCAGTCATTGTTCAAAGGGGTCCCATGAATCGCATTCGGTCGGCGGCAGTCCGCCCTCTCACCGCCATCGCGACGGTCGCGTCGCTGGCGCTCTTGGCCGGATGCGCCGGATCTGTCGGCGGGAGCGATTCAGACTCGGATGCCTCCGCAGGGGAGGGCTTCGCCTACGACGCATCGCAGGATGAGATCGATGAGGCTTTGGCCGATCTCGATCCGGTGACTTTGAAGTTCCAGCCTTCGGCGATGTCGGAGAAGTCGATCCTCGCGCCGAACGGGCTCGATGTGAAGAAGATGATCGAAGAACGCTCGGGCGGGAAGATCACCGTTGACATCGTCTGGGGTCAGGCGATCGCCAGCTACGCCGACGTCGATGACGCATTGGCCGACGGGCGAGTTGATCTTGCGTTCACGCTGCCGTCTTACACCCCGGCCGAATACCCTGCCTTCGACGCGCTCGGCACCGCCATGTCGACTCTGCCGTCCTCCCCGGTGGCCAGTGATCTGGCCGCGAATGCCGCCGGTGTCCAGGCGGCGTGGGAGACGCCCGAGGTGCTTGCCGAGTTCGAGGACAAGAACCTCGTTCCCCTCATCCCGATGCTCGCCGCCGGCGGATACTCGACGATGTGCTCGAAACCAGTGACCTCCCTCGATGACTGGAAGGGCAAGCAGCTGCGCGTTGGTTCGGCCGCCGCCGGCAAACAGGTCACCGACCTGGGCGCGACTCCGGTCTCACTGTCCTTCCCCGAGACATATGAGGCACTGCAGCGCGGGACCGTGGACTGCGACCTCGGCCAGCTCGCACCGAACGTCGAGGCCGGTACGTTCGAGGTCGCCCCGAATATCGGAGTCGCCTCCGACGCGGGAATTGCGCGTTCCGCCGGTGCCATCACGGCCGGGAAGAAGTATTCGGAGCTGCCGGTGGCCTACCAGCAGATCGTCTTCGACTCGATGTCGACGACGTTTAGCACGATGATGGAAGTCGTCATCGCTGCAAAGGCACAGGCGGTCGAGCAGGCGAAGGCCAACGACGGATCGGTTGAGCCCTTTGATGATGACGTGCAGAAGCAGATGGCGAGGTACGCCAAGACGCTGTCTGATAAGACGGCGAAGAAATCCGGCGTTCCCGACGCGCCGTCGACGTTGAAGACCGCGGGGGCCGACTGGCAGAAGAGCGTCACCGAGCTCGGTTATGCCGACAAGGGCGACTTCGCTGATCTCGATCAGTGGTACCCGGAGGATGCGAACTACGACGAGCTCGGTACGCAGCTCTTCGAGAAGGCCATGGCCGAGCACCGGCCGGAGTGAGTGTGGGAGAGCTTAGAACTGGATGCTGCGTACCTGGAAATTCAGCCTGACCTGTTCGAAGTCAATAGCTTCTTCCGCGTAGTCCATTGAGATGAGGTCTGGGAGTGAGGTCACTTTGTCACTATCGGTTTGGGTCATCATGACCTCCTCTGCATTCACGGGTACGTTATGACTCGAAGTCTATCCTGCGAGCTGTTCTGACGTACTGAGGCTGACCCGCCGCTTTCGAATCACACGCAGTTCGATTGGCGACCATGATTGAGCGCCGAGAGCTGTGCGTGTCACGCCATTCGGGTTCAGACAAGAAACTCGACGTGTACTTGTCGTGGCTCCAGCCAACCGAGCAGACCCTCCAGTCTGGAGCGTAGAGCCTCCCACGGGAGGTTGAGATCGAGGGTTTGGACGCCGATGCGATTGCCCTGGATAACGACATCGACATCGGGCTGTTCTTCGTGGATAGTCCGGGCATACAAGAGCACGCCGCTCACCGAACCGTCGCGATGCACGTCCGCGTTCCATGTGTACGTGGCAATCTGGTAGAGATTGTGCGAATGGACGGTCTGCTTGTCTCCTCGACCAGACTGGAGCGACCGACCGTAATATTTCGCATCGATGATGAGCTCTGCGTGACCATTGTTCAGCGTGATGTCAGTCTGCATGATGGGCAACTGGCCTGCTCCATCGGATTCGAGGCTGTTAAGCGCCCAGGGGATCTGGCGAGCATGAGGGGATAGTTCCGGATGGTGGATTTTGAAGTACTGAAGGATGAATCTTTCGTAGAGCCTGTTCATCGCTTCGTCGGTCATCCAGGACCTCAATTTTGAACTACCGGATTCCTGCGTCGGGAGAAGTCCTTTGACAATGAGTTCACAGATGCCGAGCAACATCCGGTAGTTTGCGTTGGCGCGGTGAATACTCAGATCGCCCCAACGAATTGTTGACGCTTTGATTTCTCTTACCGACTCAAGGTGGGGCAAAAGGTTCTTGAGAGCCTTCCGACGGAGGGCTGCCACCTCTCCTCGCCGAATGAGCAAGACGACGACCGATTTGAGGACACGATTGTGAGGAGTGTCGGGGAGGTACTCGTCGAATTGGCAGACCAGCCGACCACGCAACATTGACCGAGTGCTGGCGGTCTGAGAGACATCTATCCGTCCGCGAACCGTTGCGAGGGTATCGACTCTCGGTAGATAGTCACTGTGCAGTCCACGCTTGATCTGGGAACTCAACCCGCGGTACAACAGCTCTGCCAGGAGATCGTGGAGATGGTTGAACGCTTCGCTCTTCACCGAGATACTGTCACGACTCTGAAGTGACCGGAACGCATACGCCATCATTACGTACACATTTCGAATTCGGATCGTGGCTGCAGTCATCCGAGGACTGCCCTCAGGTTCTTAGTCCAATTCTCAACCTTTTCGGGCTCGTCGAACCAATATTCGTTGAGTAGTGGAATGAGCTCGTCGTCGATGATCGAACGCATCCACGACTCGTCGTGGTTGCCGCTGGCCGGGCGGGTCAAGTAGCTGTGCCCGATTGCAAAACCCTGACCGAGGGCAAGATCGTTGGCGATGTCTTTGTTGAGCCGAGCTACGACATCGACCAGGACATCGAATTTAGAGTCATCAACCTCAGCCTGCCACTGTGCGAAACCTGCAGTGTCAAACGCCGGATGCATGGAGAAGAAACCGAACCGTCGCCGCAATGCGTAGTCGAGAACGGCAATACTCCTATCAGCGGTGTTCATCATGCCGATGATGTGGAGGTTAGCTGGTATGGAGAACAGTTCGTCTTTGTAGAGCAGTCTGAGCTCTTGGCCCCTCTTGTCAGCTTCGATGAGCATGAGCAACTCGCCGAAAATCTTCGAGATGTTGCCGCGATTGATCTCATCGATGATGAAGAAGTATGGCCTTTTGGAATCGTCGGCCCGCGCCTCTTCGCAGAAACGGTAGAACGGCCCCTTCTCCAAACGGAACCCGCCCTCTTCGTTCGGCCTGTATCCCATCATGAAGTCTTCGTAGGAATAGCTCTGATGGAACTGGACCATTTGGGTTCTGGCCGTGTCCTTGAAGCCCATGATCGAGTAGGCGAGTCGTTTCGCTGCAAAGGTCTTTCCAACCCCGGGAGGGCCGGACAGAATTATGTTCTTCTTGCGCTTGAGGAGAGATGCAAGTCGATCGTAATCATCATCTGAGACGAACACTTCTTCAAGGAAATCATCGCGACTATATGTCGGGAGATCTCCTCTTGATGGTATTAGTCTGGGTTCGCTGTCTTCGCCGAACAAATCTTCGAGTTCCTCAACATAGCCTGACAGTTGAGTGATATCAGTGAGCGTCTTCAGCGGCCCGTTCTCTGGGTTCTCCCACTCGCCCTTATGAGTCCAAGCTACCGTGCGGACGTGACGGTAATCAGCGCGATCTGGCTCAAATTTAGCGACTGAGGTGACCTCACCTCGTCCGACAAATTGTTTCCGGCCCTTTTTGGCGTAAATAACGTCGCCGATTTCGATTTCGTTCTGAAATTGCCATAGAGCTAAGACGTCATTTGTCATCGACGCACCTGTTCCATGGATGTCGAGAGCTTTTCGAATGGAAGCGCGGTCTGGGAACTGCGCCAGATCGCCGATATCCCAGCCAAGGGCCATGATGCCTTCGGAAGAGAAAGCATCCCATTCGGAAGCTTGGCTGCCAGGGGAGAAGAGCCAATAATGGCGGGACCTTGGGGTGTCTTCGTCGGGATCGGAAGTCTCATCGGATTCTGTGTCGTTGACTGAGTCATCCCAGAGTTCCTGGACACCGTCGTACCAAAAGCCGAACTCGCCGTCGAACTCGGCAGTCAGGGCACCCCGTGCTGTCAACAAGTCTCGATCGACGGAGGCCGGATCGTTTCCTGCCGGCATACCGATCCATTCAGCTAAACCATCGCGTACCCGAATCTTCGTCGCAGTGGACGCAATCGGTTCAAAGACGTCAGGCCGGAACAGGAACTGAAATGCGTTGCGAATATCTGCTTGGTCGTCGCCACACTCCAACATGACGCGCTGGAGCGCCCAGGGATCTTGGCGCGCTTGATTCTGCGCGTCGTCTTCCAGCGAATTCCAGTAACGGACGAACGTCGACGCCCAGATTAGGTGCAGCCACATATTTCCGTTGTAACCCCGGCCCGCCCGGAAGCCAGCGGTGCCGGAAGGACGGTCGAAGGACTGCAAAAGGTTGGGAGGAAATGGATGTTCTTCATCGAGGTGGGAGAGCACCATTTCAACATGGGACTTCCGTGTTTCCGGTCGGGCCTCCAAGATGGGAATTTCTCGGAGAAATACGAGTTCTGCTGCAAGGAGAACTACTTCTCGCGGGGCGTCTGTGAGTTGGATATCGAGCTTGTTCCATTGCCCCATCGAACCGCCGAAGATCGGGTCATCTTCGATTCGTGCCCGCAGATTCTCTGCCGCTTCGGATGTCCAAATCTCGATTGAGGGATCAAGCGTAGAGCGTCGGTCTCCGAGGAGATGCGAGATAACCTCGGCGGCCTCTGAAGCCATTGCCATTTCGTCGTCAGGGCGAGAAGCCGCGATATTGGAAAGAGATTCCTGATCAGATGCCATAGGCGGATGTTATAGGTTCACAGCAGATGCTGTCCACGCAGACCAAATCCGCATTCGTCTTCGAGGTACTCAGCCTCACCACAGCCCAGATCAATTAGGCTGGACACGGCGCACACCAGCGCCGCTCTGCGTATCTGATCGAACGACAGAAGGGCTTGACGGGTGACGATCCTCTATTCCATCGGGCTGGGCGTCCTCAGCGCACTTATCGTCGGCTTCCTCGTCCGGCGAATGATGTTCACCGGCACGGGTGCAGCTCGCAACACCATCGTTTCCCTCGCCATGGGGCTCTCGATCTGGCCGATCACCCTCCAGGCGTATCGTCTTCTGGGCATCGCCGAGGACGGGCAATATCCGACCCTCGACATGAGCTTCCCGGCCATCATGGTCTTCCTCCTGCTGTTCGCTTGGTTCATCGTCATCCAGATGTTCGTGCTCCTGGCCATCGAACTGGTCCTCCCGACAGGATCGCTGACCTCGCTGCTGCGGTCGGCGCCGAAGATCCCCACCTGGTATCGCAGGCTCAATCGCCTGGCCCAGATCCAGAAGATCCTCATCCAGTTCGGGCTCTCCCGCTACCTCAAGCCCCGGATACCGACCTTGCGAGTGTCCCTGCGTGAGGTCGCGTCGACCACGCGTGACGCGCTCGCCGCTGCTGGCGTCACCTTCATCAAGCTCGGCCAGTTCATCGCCACCCGTGGTGACATGATCCCGCACGAATTCGTCGAGGAGTTCTCAACCTTGCAGGCCGGTGTGCCGCCGGTGCCGTTCAGTGAGGTCAAGGGCCAGCTCGAAGCCCAATGGGGCAGGCCCGTCGCCGAGGTGTTCGCAGAGTTCGACGAGGTCCCCTTCGCTGCCGCTTCGGTCGCGCAGGTCCACCGAGCCGTCACCTGGGACGGTCGTGTCGTCGCCGTGAAGGTACAGAGGCCGAAGATCCGCAAACAGGTCAGAGCCGACTGCGATATCGTCCTCACCCTTGCCGATCGCCTCGAACGCTCCACCGACTGGGCGAGCAGGGTGGGTATCGGAAAGCTGGCCCGCAGCTTCGTCGATTCCCTGCAGGGAGAACTCGACTACCGCGGGGAGTTGTCCCATATCGAAGCGCTGCGCACAGCCGACGAGACAGGCCGATCCACCTCGGGGACGGACTCCATGGTGCGCATCCCACGGGTGTACAAGGAGTACTCCGGTGAGTACGTCATCGTCATGGACCTCATCGAGGGTGTTCCGCTCTCGCACGCCACCGAGGTCGTCGAGAACCTTTCCGAGCTGGCCAGAAACGAGATCGCCCAGGACCTCTTCCTCATGGTCGTCCGGCAGGTGCTGGGCAAGGGCATCTTCCACGCCGACCTGCACCCGGGCAACATCGTCATCTCACCCGCAGGGAGAGCCGGACTCGTCGACTTCGGGGCCGTAGGACGCATCGACAAACGTGACCGTCGTGCGATCGCCCTGCTGCTCATGGCCTTCGACTCGCAGAACTCGCAAGCGGCTACGGCCGCGATCCTTGATCTCCTCGGAACACCGAGTGACGTCAACCTTCGTGAGCTTCAGCGCGAGATCGGTCAGATCCTCCTCAAATACGGTGACGGCCTGCCGGGCTCGACCTCGGCGGCCCTGTTCGGGGAGCTCATCGACTTCGTCGTCGACTTCGGTTTCCCCATGCCCGCATCAGTCGCCACTGCTTTCCGTGCGATCAGCACGCTCGAGGGGTCGATCACGAAGCTCAACCCCGAGCTCAACTTGCTCACTCTCGTGACGCAGAACGGACGCAGCCTTCTGCGTGAGGTCGGAGGGCTGGGAGTCGATCTGCAGGAGACGGCACTCTACGCGGCCGCCGTAGGTCCGCAGATCGCAGAGCTGCCCGGGCAGCTCTCACGCATCGCCGGCCACCTGCAGGACGGTACCCTCGACGTCGGTACGAGCGGGCTGAACATTTCGATGATCAAAGGTCTGCTCAAGTCCACGGTTGAACAGTTCATCCAAGTGATTGTGTCCACGGCGTTGATCCTCGGCGGAGTCATTCTCATGGCGGCCGACTTCGGTCCGCCGCTGGCGCCCGAGCTCAAGTTGTTCACGTACTTCGGGGCCTGGGTGCTGCTGGTTGGCAGCGTCATAGCGGCTATGGTGCTGGCACCGGCGCTGCGACAGCGGATGGTGTGGGAAGGGCTGGGGTAATCCAAGGCGGCCTGACACCGTGTGGCGGGTTTGTTCCCATAGTCGCGGAGTGACGGCGGTGCACTGCAAGCAGAATGGCACTCGCTAGGATGATCGACATGACGGACACAGACCACACGACAGGAACGGCGCGCATCAGCGACACCGCACTTATCTTCGAAGGCGGCGGTATGCGAGCGTCCCTGACAAGCGGGATGGTCGTCACGTTGCTGGGCGCCGGTCTGGACTTCGACTGGGTGGCAGGGATCAGCGCCGGAGCGTCGAATGCGGTGAACTATCTGTCCGGTGACGCACGTCGGGCGCGCAGATCATTTGTCGACTTTGCTGCAGATGAGCAATTCGGCGGTCTGCGTTACTTTGCCCGCGGGCAGGGCATGTTCAACGCGGAGTACATCTACCAGAAGGCCGGCGGTCCCGAAGAGGCCCTGCCCTTTGATTGGGCGTCTTTCCAGTCGAGTTCTGCCGACATGCGAATCGTCGCGTTTGACGCAGTGACAGGTGAGGATGTCGTGTGGTCGCGGAGGGACACACCGCACATCGAAGATCTCATGGTTCGCGTCCGTGCCTCCTCGACGATGCCGGGTCTCATGCCTCCGGTCCACTTGGACGGACACGTCTTCGTCGACGGCGCGATGGGCGAAGATGGCGGAATCGCCTTGAGCCAGGCCCAGCGCGAAGGTTTCGAGAAGTTCGTCATCGTCCTCACACAGGAGCGCTCATACCGGAAGGTGCCGCAGCGTTTTCCCGCCATCTACCGAAGCATCTTTCGTCGGTATCCGGCGGTGGGCGAGGCGCTGCTGACTCGGTGGAAGCGCTACAACGAAACGCGTGACCGCATCTTCGCTCTCGAAGCCGAGGGGAAGGCCCACGTCTTTGCACCGGAGCGTATGCCGGTCGACAACGGCACCCGGGATCTCTCGCGTCTCGCCGCAGCTCACCGCATGGGGCTCTCGCAGTCACGCCGCGAGCTGCCGGCGATGCGCGAGTTCCTCAATGTGTAACTGGGGGAGCGACCTCCGAATCCCGATTGACTTTGCATATGACGAGGCAATGCCAAGCTGAATATGATGAGGTCGGAATGGCTGCGTTGGCAGCCTCCCGCTACCCACTCTCCCTTCTCAAGCAGACCTCGACAATCGCGTCTTCGGCCGTGGCCTTGATTTCCGGCCTCACGTGTCGATGTCCATGAATGACGTTGGAAACTTGAGCCTATTCTCGGTCGAGAGACGGCCAGGTAAAGCCTGGCGCCATATGTGCGGGTTGTACGTCGGCAAAATCAGTCACTGATCACCGCTTGGGTGCGCGACCACATGGTCTGCAGTTCCTCGAGCATCGCGGCAGAATGCTGTGTGTCGACGTTCGCAATCGCACCCACGATGCTCTGGGCGACACTGACCGCGCAGGTCACTGAGGCCATCGGGCCGACGCCTTCGGACGGTACAAGGACGAGCTGATCGGCGAGTTCGGCCAGTTGCGAATGTTGGTCGGCAATGACAATCAACCGCACACCCCGTTCTTTGGCGAGTTCACACAGTGGAACGATGCTTGAACTGGTTTTCCAGATGGAAAAGGTCAGCAGGCAGTCGCCCGGCTGCAGTAAGCGAACGTCGTTGATCATGCTTGTTGTCGAACCATCACTGAGTGACACGTTATAACCCAGGCCCTGAGCATTGTGAGCCAAAACTGCGCCCGGGGCCACGTATGCGCCAGTGGCAAGTACCTTGGTCGATCGCGACGAGGTGATCATTTCGGCAATTGTTGTGATCGATGCATCAGAGAGTGACTCTGAAAGAAGACCGAGGAGCTCGAGATCTTTACGAATCGACTTCACAGCCTGACCCGTGCCGATGGTCGTGTTGCGAACAAAATGTTTGTCGGCATCCAATGACGAGAGAAATCGATTCCGAATCTCTGTCGACAACTCCGACCAACCGGTGAAATCGATGGCCTGCGCAGCTCGGACAACAGTGGCGACATTGACCCCAGCCGCCTCGGCGAGTGCTGCAGCACTGCAGTACGAAGCTCTTTCGGGATCGTCGGCAATCGCCTTGAGTACTGTCGTTGTCCCCGGGGACAGTTTGCGCTGAGACATGAGGTGCTCCAGCCATGTCGCAATGATTCCCACTATGAATCTCCTATTGCAATGAACGTTGCGATCTGATTGTATACGAGATGTGGTTGAGGTCACTTCTTCGCGGTTGGGGCGTCTGAAATTCCAATCTTATCGCTGATAACAGCGGTAATGATGGAAGCGGAGGTTGCAACAGACACTGCAGGAGTTGGGGTGCGGTCACTCGCGGACTCTGAACCACGCATCATGACGGAACAGTCGAAGGAGACTTTTCATGAACAAGCGAGCTATGTCGATGGTTGCGATCGCCGCTGCCGCCACGATGCTTGTGAGCTCCTGTGGAAATGGGAGTTCGAGCAAGGGCGGGGACGCTCAATCGGTCGTCGACGATAAGACGGGCTTTGCCTCGTACACCGGTGATCCGCAGAAGGGCGGCGTCGTCGAAGTGTTGGGTGGAGTCGATTTCTCTCATCTGGATCCTGCTATGGGCAGCGACGGCAACGTCCTCAACCTCTACAACCTCCTCTACCGCAACCTCACGCAATACAAATACGACCGAGAGTCCGGAGAACTCGAACTCGTCGGCGATCTGGCCGAAGATACGGGTACCTCAAACGAAGACGCCACCGAGTGGACCTTCAAACTCAAAGAAGGAATCACGTTCGAAGACGGATCGCCGATCACGGCGGAAGACGTGAAGTTCGGTTTCGAACATGCCTTCGACCCATCGCTTGCCATCGGCCTCGACTATCTGCAGAACTACGTCAAGGGTGCCAAGGACTACGAGGGTGTCTTCGAGGACCCTGAAGGCCTCGACTCGATCAAGGTCGTTGATGATCGGACGATCACGATCGAGACGAATAAGCCGATGGCCGACTTCCCGAATGTCGTTGCCACTGCACCGGGAGCCCCGTTCCCGAAGGACAAGGTGACCAAGGTCGACCAGATCCAGAAGGATCCGATCTCGTCGGGCCCGTACAAAGTCGACGAGTACAAGCGCGGCGAGTCGCTGACGTTGGTCCGCAACGAGAACTGGGATGCCGAGACCGACGACATTCGCCCAGCCTATCCAGACGGCTACAAGTTCACAGTCAGCCTCGATCAGAACACGATCGATCAGCGGATGATCTCCGGCCAGGGCGACGATGCCAACGCGGTCTCGGCGTCGACCAACCCGGTGGTCGCGGCCAACCTCGCGAAGATCACCCAGGATCCCAAGCTCTCTGAGCGCACAGTGCAGAGCATGCCCTCCTGCAATTACTTCATGGTCATGAACAACGCCAAGGAGCCATTGGGAGATAAGAAGGTCCGACAAGCCATCAACTGGGCTGTGGACAAGTCGAGCGTGGTCAACGCCAGCGGCGGCCCACAGCTGGCCGATGTCGCACCGAACCAGCTGCTTCCCAGCGTTCCGCAGTACGACGACACCGATCCCTACGCCACTGAGGGAAACACGGGCGATCCTGAGAAGGCCAAGGCCATGCTCAAAGAAGCAGGCGCGGAGAACCTCAAACTGACCATGGACGTACGTGCGCTGCCGATGTGGCAGGCGCAGGCCGAGGCGGTGCAGCAGTCACTGAAGAAGGTCGGCATCGAGGTCAAACTCAACGTCATCGACCAGGCGAAGTTCTACGAGGTCCTGGCCACACCGAGCCAGCAGAACGAGCTTGCGATCACCGGCTGGTGCTCCAATGGCTGGTTCTCCGGCGAACCGCTGTTGGGACCCCTGTTCGACGGTGAGCGAATCACGAAGACCGGCAACCTCAATCAGTCCCAGATCGATGATCCGAAACTGAACAAGGCCCTCGCCGAGGCGGCAGTCATGCCCGATCTCGACGACAAGACAGCGGCCTATGCCGAGATCAACGAACAGGTCCTCGAGCTCGCTCCCGTCGTGCCTCTGGTCCGCCCGCGCCCTCTGCAGCTCGTTGGCTCGAACGTCGGCGGAGCGTTCGCCAATCCGTCCAAGACCGGATACATCGACTACTCGCAGCTGGGGCTACTCAAGCCGGAAGGATAGTTCACTCGTGACTGCTTCGCTTTCGAATCAGGTCGAGGAATTCGGTCGGCCCGGCCCGGGGGAGGATTTTTCCCCCGGGCCGGGAACCTTGAAGAGGATCCTGCGCAAACCGACAGTGATTCTGTCCACCGGGTTCCTCGTCTTCATCGTCCTCCTCGCGATCTTCGCTCCGCTCATTACTCAGCTCTCCGGCTACAGCCCCTACGAATTCGACGAAGGAGCCGTGGACCCGGCGCTGGGTGGGTTGCCGCACGGCGCGTTCGGTGGCATCAGTGCCGAGCATTGGATGGGAGTCGAACCCCAGAACGGCCGTGACATCTTCGCTCGGATCGCCTACGGCGCGCGTGTCTCGATGCTCATCGGCATCGGCGCAACCGCGATCACCATGGTCATCGGCGTGGTTATGGGCGTGATCGCCGGTTTCCTCGGAGGGTTCGTCGATGCCGTGATCTCCCGGGTGATGGACTTTCTCATGGCGTTCCCGGCACTGATCTTCATGATCGCGATCCTCTCGGCCCTGCCGCAGGGGAACCGTCCTCTGCTCCTCGTCCTCGTGCTCAGCCTCTTCTCCTGGCCGGCCACGGCCCGCGTGATCCGCGGCCAGACTCTGTCACTGAAGAATCGTGAATTCGTCGAGGCGGCTCGGACATCGGGTGCCGGCTGGGTTCCGCTGGTATTCCGGGAAGTGCTTCCCAACCTTTCGGGAACGATCGTCGTCATGGCCACGCTGGCGGTGCCGACGTTCATCGCCACTGAGGCCGGGCTGTCGTTCCTCGGAGTGGGCATCACTCCACCCGATCCCTCGTGGGGGCAGATGATCGCCTCGGCGGTGACCTGGTACTCCAGCGATCCGATGTTCTTCGCCATACCGGGTATGTTCCTGTTCCTCACTGTGCTGTCGTTCACCGTGCTCGGTGACAACCTCCAGAAGATCTGGGCGGGAGGACTCTGATGGCCATCTATCTCGTCAAACGACTGTTCGTGGCACTGATCATCATGCTGCTCGTCGTGTTCTTCACCTTCGTCATCTTCTTCCAACTCTCACCGGATCCGGCCGCCAGCATCTGCGGCCAGACCTGCACCCCGGAGAGGATCGAGGCGATCCGGGACCAGCTGGGACTCAACGAACCGTTCTTCACTCAGTTCTTCACGTTCCTCGCCGCGATCTTCGTCGGCCGCGACTACGGTTCGGGTGCCTCGGTGGTCCACTGCAACGCCCCGTGCATCGGGTACTCGTTCCAGACCAACCAGGATGTCCTGCAGGGGATCGTCGATCGTCTGCCCGTCTCGGTGACCATCGCAGTCGGTGCCGCGGTCCTGTGGCTGCTCTCCGGCGTGGCTGCAGGCGTGATCAGCGCCGTGAAGGAAGGCACCTGGTGGGATAAGGGAGCGATGATGTTCGCCCTGGCCGGGATCTCCCTGCCGAACTACTTCGTGGCCTTAGTCCTGCAATACCTCCTCGTCGTGCAGCTCCAATGGTTGCCGTTTCCGACGGTGGTCCCGTTCACAGACAGCCCAGTGCAGTGGTTCCAGGCCTACCTCATGCCGTGGATGGTGCTTGCCCTCATGTACGCATCGATGTATGCGCGGCTGACCCGGACCAATGTCATCGACACCATGGGAGAGAACTTCATGCGCACAGCCCGTGCCAAAGGCCTGGGACGCAGCGCCGTCCTCATCCGGCACGGACTGCGTCCGTCACTGACCCCGATCGTCACACTCCTGGGCGTCGACTTCGCCACACTGCTGGGCGGAGCCCTTATCACAGAGACGGTCTTCGGACTCAACGGCGTCGGCCGATACGCCTACGACGCGATCGCCGTCAACGACCAGCCCGTGATCATGGGAGTCACGCTCGTGGCAGCCTTCGCCGTGATCATCGCCAACATTGTGGTCGACCTGCTCTACCGGGTGCTCGACCCCCGAGTGAGAGTGAGCACCTCATGAGCGCACACCCGTCAAGAGCTGCAGGTGATGCTCCGGTCCTGTCCGTGCGGGATCTTCGCATCGAATTTCCGCTCGGCGTCGTCGTCGACGGAAGCTCGTTTGACATCGCAAGAGGCCAGACGATGGGACTGGTCGGCGAATCAGGGTCGGGCAAGTCGATGACCTCACTGGCGATCATGGGTCTGCTGCCGAAGGAGGCGACGACAACAGGATCAGTGCGATTTCACGGCGATGAACTGCTCCACCGGTCCGATGCCTCGATGCGGCGGACCCGCGGCGACCAGATTGCGATGATCTTTCAGGATCCTCTGTCCTCGCTCAACCCCTACTACACGGTCGGTTTCCAGATCGCCGAGGCCTACCGTGCTCATAAGGGAGGTACGAAGGCAGCGGCGATGAGGAAGGCCGCCGAGGCGATGGATCGAGTGCGCATCCCCGACGCCGCCGGCCGCGTCGGACACTACCCCCATCAGTTCTCCGGGGGTATGCGTCAAAGAGTGATGATCGCGATGGCCCTCGTGTGCGAACCCGACCTCATCATCGCCGATGAACCGACCACGGCCCTCGACGTCACCGTTCAAGCCCAGATCCTCGACTTGCTCGCCGACGTGCAGGAGATGACGCAGGCGGCGATGCTGTTCATCACCCACGATCTGGCCGTCGTCAGCCAGATCTCCGACCATGTGACGGTGATGCGGTTCGGCCGGACCGTCGAACAGGGCACTGCGGAGCAGATCTTCTCGAACCCGGACAACGACTACACCAAAGCGCTGCTCGCAGCGACACCGCGCCTCGACGACGTCGTCGATCTTCCCGAGCCCATTCTCACGAAAGGGGGCAAATGAGCATGAGCGACATCGCCACGCCGCTGCTGGCAGCCAATGATCTGAGCAAGGAGTTCCGCACCGGCCGCAGAGAGACATTCACTGCGGTCGAAGGAGTCTCCTTCGACGTCCACCGGCGGCAGACACTAGGCATCGTCGGAGAGTCCGGTTCGGGAAAGTCGACCACGGCGCGGATGATCGCACGCCTCATCGATCCCACGTCCGGGTCGGTGGAGTTCCAAGGTGAGGAGATCACCCAGCGCTCCGGTGCATCCTTGCGGGACTTTCGCAGCGGGGTTCAGGTGGTATTCCAAGACCCTTACTCCTCACTCAACCCTCGTCACACCGTCGAAGAGGTGGTGTCGGCACCACTTCGCTATCAGAAGCGGACGGCCACGGGCGGCTACCGGAACATGGTCAAGGCGGCGATGGAACGAGTCGGACTCAACCCCGACCACTCCACTCGCTATCCGCGCCAGTTCTCCGGAGGGCAGGCCCAGCGCATCGGCATCGCTCGCGCCCTCATCGTCGAACCGAAGCTCGTCATCTGCGATGAGGCGGTCTCCGCTCTCGACGTGTCGGTTCAGGCACAGGTGCTCGAGCTGTTGGTCGACCTGCAGCGCGAACGCGATATCTCCTACATCTTCATCGCCCACGATCTGGCGGTCGTGCGACAGATCGCCCACAAGGTTGCCGTGATGCAGAAAGGCAGGATCGTCGAGCAAGGCCCGCGCGACGAGATCTTCGATGACCCGCAGCACGAATACACGAAGGCCCTGCTCTCCGCGGTCCCGAGCATTGATCCCCGCTGGGACGCGGGTCGGCGTACCTGACCGACACAACCACCTCGGCGCTCAGCATCGTCACCGACCACCGAATCTCCACCATCTCCACACACAGGGAAGGACCTCAACCCCATCATGCCTGATACACAGACTCAGTCACAGGCCACGAATCAGCCGGCGGACCCACCGCACCCGGTCGATGACTTCGTCACCACTGTCCATGAACTTCAGCTGCCCGCCGGTCTGCTCCGGTATCGGGCCCAGGCGGGCCGGATGGTCATCGGCTCCGAAATCGTCGAGGAAGGCGTGTTCGCGGGTCTCAAGCCCAAGGCACAGATCTTCCTCACCTCCTACACCGCCATTGCCGAGGGCACCGACGACGGTCAGGATGCTCAGCGTCCTGTCGTCTTCGTCTTCAACGGAGGCCCGGGATCGTCATCGGCCTGGATGCACATCGGTCTCTTCGGTCCACGGAGGGTGGTGGCCAACGACGTCAATGATCGCACCCCGCCGCCCTACGGTCTCGTCGACAATCTCGAGACCACTCTGGCTCACGCCGATCTGGTCTTCATCGACCCGGTGACCACGGGATACTCCCGCACCGCTGAGGGGGAGAAGCCGGAGGACTTCCACGGGTTCACTGGGGATCGCGACGTCGTCGGCGAGGCGATCCGGCTGTGGCTGACACGGAACAATCGGTGGATCTCACCGAAGTTCCTCGCCGGGGAGTCCTACGGAACCACCCGTGCAGCGGCCCTGGCCGGACACCTGGCCAAACGCCACGGGATCGCCTTCAACGGCATCCTCCTCATCTCGGCCGTCCTCGATTTCGCCACGATCGATTTCGCGGAAGGCAATGAAGCTCCCTACATCCACTACCTGCCGACGTTTGCGGCCATCGCGCACTATCACGGCAAACATCCGGGGCGCGAGCTCGAAGATGTCGTCGCAGAGGCGACGGATTTTGCCCATGGGGACTTCAGCCGAGCGCTTGCGCGCGGACACCGACTCGAGGCCGCCGAGCACTCCCGGATAGCTGCGAAGCTGGCCGAGCTCATTGGGATCGATGAGAAGTTCGTCCGGTTGGCCGACCTTCGCATCGACGAGTTCACCTTCTTCACAGAACTGCTCCGCGATCAGCGACTGCGCATCGGTCGCTTGGATTCCCGTTTCACCGCGCATCCGGGGAAGGTCGCTTCCGAAGTGCTTGGCGACGACCCTTCGTATCCGGCGATCCAGTATCCCTACACCGTGGGAATCAATCATCTGCTGCGTGCCGAACTCGGATACGAATCGGACCTCACCTACGAGGTGCTGACATCCAGAGTCCATCCATGGTCGTACAAGGAGTTCGAGAACTCCACTGTCAACACTGCCGAAGATCTCGCTTTCGCGATGCGCATGAATCCGCATCTCAAGGTCTACGTGGCGTTCGGTTATCACGACTCAGCGACGCCGTTCGCCGCCTCGGAGCACGTGCTTGCACACCTGCGCATTGCTGATGAGTCCCATGACCAGATCGTTCGTCGCTATTATCCAGCCGGCCACATGATGTATGTCGACCAGCAGGTCAGAGTCGAGCAGCTGCGCGATATCGCAGACTTCGTCGCTTGGTCGATCGGAGACGGAGCCAAGCCTGAGTCGAACCAACCCATCTGAGCCGGACACTCACGCGCACTGAGCCAGTCGGCAACGCAGCAAGACGATCATCATCGAGAACAGGAGAATCGACGTGCCCGAGAGCAATCATCGAGGCAGCTCACATGCAAGGGCTTCAGCCGAAGGCAGGAAGCTCGCCGACATCATCAACGCGGAGTGGACGTGGAGAGAGGCCGAATTCGGATCACTGTCTCAGAAGGCCTCCGTCGTCGACTTCCTGCCGGATGTCAGTGAGGCCGCGCAACTGCGTCGGCAGCAGATGTGGGAGGACACGCTCGGCAAACTCGAGTCGGTCAGTACCGAAGCTCTCACTGTGGAGGAGACTATCGACTTCGAGGTCTACCGCCAGCAGTTGGTCACCTTGGTCGAGGCGCAGAGATACCGGATGTGGGAGAGACCTGCCACGGCGGATTCCGCCTTCTGGCGCACGCTCGCCTTCGACGCCTACCGTCTTGTGCTCGAAGACGTTGGTTCGGCTCGGGCATACATCAGCTTGCTCGGCGACATTCCACGGTTCTTCGATCAGCAGATCGAGAACATGAGGGCCGGGGTGGCTCGAGGCTTTGGGCCCGCCCGAGTGTGCATGAGCGGACGAGAGGAACCGGTGCGGGTCGTCGCCGAGGCCGAGGACGTCACCGAGCTGTCGTTCTTCGGACCATTCCGTCGAATCCCGGCGGTCGTGCCCGACCAGGTTCGAACCGAACTCCACGAGGCGGCCGCGCAGGTGCTCTCGGCTGAGGTCGTGCCCGCTTACCGGAAACTTCTTGACTTCCTGACAACGGAGTATCTGCCGAATCTGCCCGAATCGATCGCCGCGGTCGACCAGCCGGGCGGCATCGAGTTCTACCGGTCCCAGATCCGGGAGTATTCGACGACGGACCTCAGCCCGCAGCAGATCTTCGACCTCGGGCAGGTCGAAGTGAGGAAGATCCGGGAGGAGATGGAGGACATCGCCGTCGAGCTCGGCTATCCCGACGACCTGCCGGGTCTGTTCGAGTTCATGCGCACGAGTCCGCAGTTCTATGCGACGACTCCTCGTCAACTGCTGTCCGAAGCCGCGTACACGTGCAAGGCCTTCGACCGGGTGGTCCATCAGTACTTCGGGCGTCTGCCGCAGCAGCGCTTCGCGATCATGGAGACACCGGCGGAGATCGCGAAGTTCGACACGTTCGGCCGGGGTGCTCCCGACCGGTACCTGCTCAACACGTACAATTTGCCGGCGCGGCCGCTGTATTCGCTGCCGGCACTGACCCTGCACGAATCTGCGCCCGGACATTCGTTCCAGATCTCGCTGGCCGAAGAACTCGAGCTCGCCGACTTCCGGCGGCGCTACATCTCGGCCTTCGGCGAGGGCTGGGGCCTCTACACCGAACGCCTCGGCGATGAGATGGGGATGTACGAGACGCCGTTCGAACGCATGGGTATGCTCTCGTTCCAGATGTGGCGGGCCGTGCGCCTCGTCGTCGATCCGGGCATGCATGCGCTGGGGTGGAGTCGGGAGCAGGCGCAGGACTTCCTGCGGGACAATACGGCGATCGCCGAACACGAGATCGTCACGGAGATCGATCGCTACATCTCCTGGCCAGGGCAGGCCACTGCCTACTACCTCGGGCAGCTGACGATTCAGCAGCTGCGGCAGGAGGCCGAGGAGACGCTGGGTGAGGGCTTCTCGATCAGGGACTTCCACGACACGGTGCTCGGGATGGGCAGCGTACCGCTCAGCGTGCTTCAGGCGCACGTGCGCGGACACATCCGCACGGTTGCTGCAGATCGGCAGACTCAGGCGGCCGCTGGCCACTGAGGACTTCGTTTCTGACAACGTCGACTCCGGTCGGATCTCAGTCCGACCGGAGTCGAGCTATGTCACTCAGTGCTGCTCCGCTCTCTCCTGGGCGACCATTGACTTCACGTCCTCGCGGAGTTCCCGGGCGTCGTAGACGATGCCGGAGCGCAGAGTGAAGTCGACTCCGCCGACGCGGTTGATGCCGGATTCTTCGGCGCGGAGGTGACCGTGGCCGTAGAGGACCTTGAAGTTGCTCAGGGGGTTGTCCTTGACGATGAGCAGGTCGGCGATCTTGCCGGGTTCGACGGAGCCGAGCTCGTCGGCGATGCCGAGAAGCGCGGCGCTGCTCAGCGTGGCGGCGCGGACGACTTCGAGGGGGTGGAACCCCGCTTCGAGGAGGAGTTCAAGTTCTTCGATGAGGCCGAATCCGAAGACCTTGTAGATGAATCCGGAGTCCGACCCGGCCGTGACTAAGCCGCCAAGGTTCTTGTAGTCATTGACGAAGGACATCCATTTGACGTAGGCGTGGCGCCAGGCGATCTCGTCCTCGCTTGTCCAGTCGCCCATGTAGGAGCCGTGTTTGTCGGCCGAGGGCTCGAAGAACTCCCACAGAGTGGGGGAGGTGAAGTCAGAGTGCCATTCGGAGGTGCGCACTCGGGCGGCGTCGCGGGACCCGATGTAGATGTTGAACGTCGGGCTCAATGCGGTTCCGAGTTCGAGGAGCTCCTCGAGTGTCTCCTGCCAGGCGCTGGTGCCGCGCTCGGCGGTCTGCAACCACAGGTGGGCGCCTTGGCTGAAGCGCTGGGGTTCGCTGTTGTGGTTGTAGTCGGTGGGCACGTGCTGGAGGGTGCGGTCGCGGAACATAGCCTCGGGGATGCCGTACCAGTGTTCGATGCTGTCCAGTCCCCACCTCGCCGAGGTGAGGGCGTTGACCTGCGCGGCTCGGCGCTGGTCGTGGTGGCAGGCGGTCCGCAGACCACGTGCTTGTGCTGCCTCGACAGCGGCACCGAACACAGTGGGGGAGGTGCCGAAGAACTTCACTCCGCTCGCTCCCCGGTCGGCGACCTCATTGACCCACGCGGTTGCCTCGTCAGCCGTGACTGGGGTAGGCCCATCGAGGGTTCCGGCACGCAGTGCGGGATAGATGTGCAGTCGCGGGGCCGCGATTTCGTTGGCTTCGGCTCGTCGGGCCTCGGAAACGGTCCAGTCGAGGCCATTGAACGCGCCGAGTTCGCGGACGGTGGTCACGCCGTGGCCGAGCCAGAGTTTATAGACATAGTCGGCGTTCGGGGCCTGCTCGGGTTTGCCGATGTGGGCATGGGAGTCGATAAGTCCCGGCAAGACGTAGGAGCCGTTGAGGTCCATGACTTCGGCGCCGTCGGCCGAGGGACGTTCGGTGAGGCTGCTCGCACCGTTCGGTTCCCAGATTCCGGTGATCCTGTCGTCTTCGATCAGGATGTCCGCTGGCCCGTATGGGGCAGCACCGGTTCCGTCGACGATCATGGCATCGCGGAGGATGAGTCTGGGGTAGGGACCCGATCCGGTGCTCCGGGTGGGGGCAGCGATCTGGCCGGTGGATCCGAGCGTCATTGGCGGTCTCCTCAGGGGTTTCGCGTATGAGCGGAGTGCTCTTCGCTGAGCTTGTTCAATACCCACTCAGGCTAGCCGAACTGTTAGAGATTTGTGCAGGTCAAATGCTTTGTAGGACGCAGACGCGGATTACTAAGCAAAAACACGGAAAATGCTCAGACCCCGGAGAATCTCGGACCGTACATTACGGTATCTTGGGCAAGATGGAGACCTTCAAACGAACACCGATGCAGTTGTTCAACCTGCCTCAACATTTCGTCATTCCCCTATTTCAGCGTCCCTACGTGTGGAAAGAAGCTGAACAGTGGGATCCGCTGTGGAGTGATATCCGGCGTGTTGCTGAGCTGCGGATTGCGGAGCCGTACCGCGAAGCAACTCACTTCTTCGGCGCTGTCGTGCTCCAGGCGCAGGAAGTACAGAGTAGACGACTGATCGCCTGGAACGTCATCGATGGCCAACAGAGACTGACTACTCTGCAGATTGTCGCTGACGCAGCGTGTGCCCTTCTGGAAGAAGCAGATTATGTGAAACTGGCGAGCCAGCTGGATGATCTGACACACAACTCAGAGAAATACGTCGATGATGGCGAAAGCCGCCTCAAACTACGGCACCTGAATCGGGACGGCGCGGCGTTCACCGAAGTGATGCTCGCCGAGCCGCCCGTCAACTACGACCAGCTCAGGCAGCGAGACTCGCAGATAGTCGCTGCTCACCGCTATTTCTCAGCAGTGATGGAACAGTGGCTCGGCTCTCCGGAATCTCCGGACTTCGCAGATAAGGCGGAAGAACTGACGAATGTTCTCTTAGATGGGTTGCAATTCGTTTCGATCGAACTGGATGCTGCAGAGAACTCTCAGGAGATCTTCGAGACCCTGAATGCGCGTGGAACTCCGCTGACGGCTGCCGACTTGATTCGAAATTTCGTGTTCCAACGCCTGGAGCTTGAGGGCGCGGACACTGATCGCGCATATCGCGAAGAGTGGCCATTCGAGTCAAAGTTCTGGATGAAAGAGGTCAGCGTCGGTCGCAATTTCGTCAGTCGCAGTTCCCTGTTCTTCAACCAGTGGCTAGTCGCCATCACTGGTGAAGAAATCAGCCCGCAAGCTACCTTCTCGCGATTCAAATCATGGATCGAACATGATTCGAGGCGACAGATGAGCGACATTCTGCCGGAACTGCAAGTTCAGGCTGCTCAATATCAAGAACTCTCAGAATCGTCAGCCCGACCCGGCGGTAGCCTCAACTCGCCTCAAATGGCCTTCTATCGAATGGCGGCCAGCGGCATTGAAGTTCTCAAGCCACTTGTGATCTGGTTGTATGCGCCCGGACGCAATGTGTCGCAACATGACATCGACCGAATCATCAGAGCGGCCGAGAGCTGGATCTACCGCAGGCAGCTTCTTCGTCTGTCAGGCAGTAATCTAGGCCGCATCGTCGCTGATGTGATAGCCGCAAACGCTGAAGCGGACGCCGAAGACTTAGCTGATCGCGTCATTGGATATTTGTCACGGCTCAACGTAACCACGGCCTACTGGCCAGGAGATGAAGAGGTCCGCAATTCGCTGACCATCGAATCAGCGTATAGGCGCTTTCCCCGCGGACGCCTGCGCATGTTTCTTGAAGCTATCGAAGACCGATACCGTGCCGAAACGGGCCAGCCGCAGATTGAGCGCAATAACTATCCGATCGAGCATATTCTTCCGCGTGCTTGGAAGGACACCTGGCCGGCAAGCACCCTGGAAGCAGAGGAGGAGCGTCAGGAGCGCGTTCATCGATTGGGGAACTTAACACTGTTGACCAATTCATTGAATTCCAAGATTTCGAACGGTCCTTGGCGTTCGAAGCGTGCCGCACTCCTGCAGCATAATACGATCACGCTGACGGGCCGGGTCGTAGGCATGACTGAAAACCTTGAATGGGACGAAAAGCTGATCGATCAGAGAACCGCTGAGTTGATCGATGAGCTGCTCAAGGTGTGGCCAGTGCCGGAAGGCCACGAGGGGCGAGTAATCGATCCGCAGACGAAGGCGGGAGACTGGGTGGAGCTCAAACATCTGATCGAGGCCGGGCTGCTGGCTGGTGGTGATGAACTCTCGGCAACACACCGTGACTTCACAAGCTCCAAGGCGAAGGTGACGGCGGATGGTGCCATCGAATTCGATGGGAAAAAGTACTACAGTCCGTCTGCCGCTGGTTATGCACTGCGTCAGAAAGCCACGAACGGCTGGTATTTCTGGGCCGTCAATGACGGTCGTCGATTGAGAGACGTTCGTGCGGAGTTTCAAAATGCCGCCACTGACTGAGGGGCCATGACCCCTCCAATCTCGCAGCTGCTTACCGAGTGGGCTTTCCCCTAATAGTTGCGGGAGCTCTCGAGTTGCGTGAGATCCTCCAGGTATGTTCCTGCGAACGCAGGAACATACCTGGAGGAGACCCGAAGTCCTACCCCTGCCGGTACCCCAGCTTCACAGAAATCTCCCGCGCTGCTGCCTTCATCACCGGCACCAGTGCCTGCATCCGTTCCTTCGGCATGTAGGGACGAGTGGCCGACAGCGAGACTCCTGCAACAATGCTTCCGCTGCCATCCCGGATGGGCGCGGCCACACACCGGATCCCAGGTTCGTTCTCCTCGAGGTCGAGTGAGGCACCGTCGTGGGTATACCCGTGCATTCGATTGACGAACGCCTCCACCGCCGAGGCGTCTGTCCCCGGATTCTCGGCTGTGAACATCCGTTCCCACCGGTCCTCCTGGCCGAGCAGCAGCGCCTTCCCCACACCGGTGCGAGTCATTGGCATGCGGTGGCCTATGCGAGATCGCATCTCAGCACCGCGCGTCCCCGGAATCTTATGGAGATAGAGCACCGACTCACCATCCTCGACGGAGAGATGAATCGTGTCCTGTGTCCGGGCCGCGAGAGCCTCGAGGCTCTCCCTGGCGACGACCGGCAATGGATCCTGGTTGAGCGCGGTGAAGCCGAACTCGATGAGAGTGGGGCCCAGACGAAACTCTCCCGGTGAACCGTGCCGCAGATAACCCATGTGCACCAGCAGCTGGATCATCCTGTGCGCACTTGATCGACCGATTCCAGTGGTGTCGACGACGGACTTCAACGTGGTGGACCCGTGGGCGACGGCGCTGACGATCTGCAACCCTCTGGCCAATGTCTGAGTGCCCTGGGGAATCGCATCGCTGACAACGATTCCAGAATCTTCGTTCATTGCCCCAGTATGTCACCTATCCCACATATAGGGACACTGGTGGCGCATGGTGGAACGCCTGCCCATAGTGGCTCTTATGGCAAAACTGGCACCACCCGAGGCCCCGCAGATGATCGGCCTCGATTGGGGAACGAGCTCACTGCGAGCCTTCCTCATCGGCAACGACGGAGGCGTGCTCGCTGAACGCAACGGATCAGACGGAATCATGGCCGTCGGTCCGGACACCGGCGACCTCAAAGGCGACTTTTCCCGGCTCGCTCACGCCGCCATCGGTGACTGGCTCAGAGATCACGGCCACCTCCCTCTCCTCGCCTGCGGAATGATCGGTTCGACCCAGGGAGTCGCCGAGGCTGGATACCTCGACCTGCCCACCGAACTTTCTGCCCTGGGTAGGCATCTGACGTCGGTCGAACTGTCCATAGGCGAACTCCACATCGTCCCCGGGCTGCAGAAGACATCGACCGAGACGACTGCCCCCGATGTCATCCGTGGAGAGGAGACCCAACTGCTCGGTCTGCTCGATGCAGAACAGGCCGATGCGACCACGGTGATCCTTCCCGGAACGCACACCAAATGGGTCAAGTGCCAGGGCCACCGCGTGACTGACTTCTCCACCTCGATGAGCGGAGAGATGTTCGGTCTGCTGAGCACCTCGTCGATTCTCAGCCGTCTGGCCGAACCCACCGATGACTTCCACCCCGACGCCTTCGACTGGGGACTGAGTGTCGGGGCTGACGATCCCGCCGCGCTCACCTCCTCGATCTTCTCCGCACGCACCTGGGCCCTCGACGGACGACTACACGCCGAGGAAATCAACGACTACCTCTCGGGAATGCTTATCGGCGCCGAGGTGGCCGCCCAACTCACGACAACAGCCGACTCTGCCACCCCCTTCATCGTCTGCGGAACCGCGGACCTCACGATGCGATACTCACACGCCCTCCACCAACACGGGCGACAGACGACAGAAGCGGATCCGCGCGCCGCTGCCACTGGACTCTTCCGCATCGCCGAACGATCCGGCGTCGTGCCGACCAAGGAGAACACCAATGACTGACACCGTTCCCACCGGCCTCATCGCCATCCTCCGCGGGGTTCGCTCTGACGAGGTTCTCGACCTCGCCGAGGGCATCGTCGCCGCCGGGTTCTCCGCCATCGAAGTTCCGCTCAACTCACCGGACCCTTTGGCTTCGATCGCCGCGTTAGTCGAGAGGTTCGGCGACGCGTTGGAGATCGGAGCGGGCACGGTGCTCACTGCCGATCAGGTTCGCGAGTGTGAGCAGGCCGGTGCTCGCATCATCGTCGCACCCGACACCGATACCGACGTCATCAAGACCGCGCTCGGGATGGGGCTCACCCCGTACCCGGGAGCCGCGACCCCGACCGAGGCGTTCGCTGCCATCAAGGCAGGCGCCACCAAGGTCAAACTCTTCCCATCCTCGGCGGTCGGGATCAGCGGGATGAAGGCGTGGAACGAGGTTCTTCCTGCCGGCACCGAACTCTTTCCCGTCGGGGGAGTGGGAGCCGTCAACGCCGCCGAATGGCGCAACGCCGGTGCTGCCGGCCTGGGTCTCGGTTCCTCCCTCTATCGCCGAGGCGACCGTCCCGAAGACGTACATAACCGGGCACAGGCCATCGCCTCGGCGTGGGCCCAGGCCCACTGAACCCAACGACATACACCAGACGAAAGGCCAGACCAATGAAGATCACGTCGATGACGACGTACATCGTGCCGCCGAGGTGGCTGTTCCTCAAGATCGAGACGGATGAAGGGATCGTCGGCTGGGGCGAGCCGATCATCGAAGGCAAGGCCGCCACGGTTGCCGCAGCGGTCGATGAACTCTCCGATCTGCTCATCGGCAAGGACCCCGCGAATATCGAGGACCTGTGGACGATCATGTACCGCGGTGGCTTCTATCGCGGTGGGCCGATCCTCATGAGTGCGATCTCAGGCATCGATCAGGCACTGTGGGACATCAAGGGCAAGGCGCTCGGCCAGCCAGTGCACCAGCTGCTCGGCGGGAAGGTCCGAGATCGGATCCGCACCTACTCGTGGATCGGAGGCGACAGGCCCGGTGACACCGCGGCAGCGGCACTGGAGACGAAGAACCGCGGCTTCACCGCCGTGAAGATGAACGCGACAGAGGAGCTGCAGTTCATCGACTCCTACACCAAGGTCGATCACGTCATCGAAAACGTGCAGGCTGTACGGGAAGCCACCGGCGACGATTTCGGCATCGGCATCGACTTCCATGGTCGCGTGCACAAGCCGATGGCCAAGGTTCTCATCAAGGAACTCGAACCCTATCGACTCCTCTTCATCGAAGAACCGGTGCTCTCCGAACACTTCTGCTCGTTGCGTGACGTCATGGCCAATACGCCGACGCCGATTGCTCTGGGGGAGCGACTGTTCTCCCGCTGGGACTTCCGCGAGGTGATCGCCTCCGGTGCCGTCGACATCATCCAGCCCGATGTCTCACACGCGGGCGGCATCACCGAGACTCGGAAGATCGCGATGATGGCCGAAGCCTACGATGTCGCGCTCGCGCTGCACTGCCCTCTGGGGCCGATCGCGCTCGCCTCCTGCCTGCAGGTCGATGCTGGCAGCTACAACGCGTTCATCCAGGAACAGAGCCTGGGCATCCACTACAACACGAGCAACGACCTGCTCGACTACGTCACCGACCCCACGGTGTTCAACTACGACGACGGCATGATCGACATCCCTTCCGGGCCCGGGCTGGGCATTGAGGTCAATGAGGAGTACGTCATCGAACGTGCAGCTGAAGGACACCGGTGGCGCAACCCCATCTGGCGTCACACCGACGGTTCCTTCGCTGAATGGTGAGCAGGCGGATTCGGTAAGAGAGAAGGACGTTCAAGGATGAACTCACAGACTGCAGTGACAAAGCAACGTCGTGTTGCCTCGCCGGGGCGAGCCCGATGGTGGATTCTCGGCTGGCTGCTGGCAGCCATGATGATCAACTACATGGACCGATCGTCCCTGTCCATCGCCGCCCCGCATATGATCGACGAACTGGGGCTGACCGCTGCCGACATCGGCTTGCTGGGTACGGCGTTTTCCCTGACGTATGCGTTCTTCCAGCTGCCCGGCGGATGGCTGACCGACCGCCTTGGTGCAAAGCCGGTCTACGTCATTGCACTGGGCTTCTGGTCGCTGGCGACCTCGCTCATGGCATTTGGCCACCACATGTGGCACTTCATGATCTCGCGCGTCCTGCTCGGCATCTTCGAAGCACCGGTCTCACCTACCTCGGCGAAGATCGTCTCCGAATGGTTCCCGCCAAGGGAACGTGGAGCGGCAGTCGGAGTCTACGACTCGGGAAGCAAATGGGGCCCGGCGGTGGCGCCACCGATCCTCACCTTCCTTATCCTCGGGTTCGGGTGGCGTGCCATGTTCGTCATCCTCGGTGTGCTCGGAATCATCGTGGCCATCGGCTTCTGGGTCTTCTATCGGTCCCCGGAACACGACCGCAGGGTCTCAGCGGCTGAACTCGAACACATCCGGGCGAGAGAGGAAGACAACAACGCTCCGACAGGCCACATCCCTTGGCTGCGTCTCTTCACCAAGCCACAGACCTGGGCGATGGTGCTGGGATTCGTCGCTGTGGTGTGGACCCTCAACATCTTCGTGACTTTCCTCCCACTGATGCTCAATGACATCTATTCTGTCGCTGATGAAGCATTGGGTTGGTACACGGCAATTCCCTTCGCTGTCGGCGGCATCGGCGGAATCCTCGGCGGATGGTTCACTACGAAGTACTCGAGGATGCGGTCTCATCTGGCGCCTCTTGCCTGCAAGCGGCGGATTGCTGCAGTCTACGGCGGGGCGCTCGCCGTCTGTTCGATTCTCGTCGGAGTCACCACCGGCCACTTCGCTTTGCAACTGGCGGCGATGAGCCTGGCTCTGTTCTTCTGCGGTGCACTGAGCGCCGTGGGCTGGTCGATTCCCGCTGATGTCGTGACCGGAAGTCGTGTCGCATCGCTGGGGTCCATCCAGAACTTCGGCGGCTACTTCGCCGGCTCGCTCTCGCCCTGGCTCACCGGGGTGTTGGTGACGACAACGGGGTCCTACCTCATTCCATTCGTCCTCGGCGCCGTTGTTGCGGTGATCGCGGGGATCGCTTATCTGCTCCTGCTGCGTGCCCCGATTCGGGTTGCCGGCACTGCCTCAGAGATCGGAGACACCAGCTCATGACGAAAATCGCTGAGCACACGGCCACGCGGCCGACACGGATGCGCTACATCATCGCACTCCTGCTCTTCATCACCGTCGTCATCAACTACATGGACCGGGCTAACCTGTCCATTGCGATGCCGGCGCTTTCCCAGGAGTTCGATCTCACCACGGGCCAGCAGGGACTTCTGCTCTCGGCATTCGGGTGGACTTACGCCGCGATGCAGTTGCCGGGCGGGTGGCTCGTGGACCGGGTGAGGCCGCGGGTGCTCTATGCCTCCTGCCTCGTGCTGTGGTCCCTGGCCACGCTGTTCATGGGTATGTCTGGCGGGTTCGTCGCTCTTATCATCCTCCGGCTCTTGGTCGGCGGGTTCGAAGCTCCGGCATACCCGATCAACAACAAGGTGGCCACAGCGTGGTTCCCGGAGCGTGAGCGCGGTCGAGTCATCGCCTTCTACACCTCGGGGCAGTTCATTGGCCTGGCTCTGCTCACCCCTGTGCTGTCCTGGCTGCAGACAGTGCTCACCTGGCACTGGGTGTTCATCCTCACTGGTGTCGTCGGCGTCATCTGGGCTTCGATCTGGTGGTTCGTCTATCGCGAGCCGCGTGACAAGTCGGGAGTCAACCAGGCTGAGGTCGACCTCATCGCCTCCGGTGGGGGACTGGTCGACGTCGAATCCGGTGCGACGAAGGAGACCAAGCCGAAGCTCAAGTGGTCCGACGTGAAGGTGGTGCTCTCTAGACGGAAGCTGTGGGGCATCTACCTCGGCCAGTTCTGTCTGACGTCGACCCTGTGGTTCTTCCTCACCTGGTTCCCCACCTACCTCGTTGATTACCGCGGGATGGATTACATCGAGTCGGGCTTCATGGCGTCACTTCCGTTCATCGCCGCCCTGGTCGGGGTACTGCTTTCCGGGTGGGTCTCTGACCTCATGGTCAAGAAGGGACTGACACTCGGCACTGCCCGCAAGCTGCCGATCATCATAGGCCTGGCTTTGACGGTGTTCATGCTCGGCGCGAACTATACGGATTCGACTGCGTTGGTGATCGTGTTCATGTCGATCGCATTCTTCGGCAACGGCTTCGCCTCGATCACCTGGTCGCTGGTGTCCGCATTGGCGCCGGAGCGGCTGCTCGGTCTGACCGGAGGCATGTTCAACTTCATCGGCAACCTCTCCTCGATCGCCACTCCGATCGTCATCGGCTTCCTCGTCACCGACATCGACTTCGCCCCAGCGTTTGTCTACATGGCTGCGATCACCATCGTGGGTGTGCTGTCGTACGTGTTCCTCGTTGGGAAGGTTGAGCGGGTGGAGGAATGAGTGGCAATTCGCCGCTTCTGCGGATGCGACGATTTCTCGCTCGTGTGAATTCGTTGTTCGCCTGCAAATAGCTGGTGAGAGTCCCAGGTGGCTTAGGGACCGCTGGAGTCGTTAAGTCATCGAAGTGTTGGTGAACCTCAATCCGTGAAGCACGTTCACCAGCACACCCTTTCGCTCGGGTTTGGGAACTTGGAGCGCGAATTCTCGAGGGGAGATCAGTACTCGTACCTCGGCACGCCTCTCTGCGGTGCCGATTCGCCTGTACCAATGACAGTAGTGCCCTGCGGCAAAGAAGATCAGTGGTGATTCCCGCTAAGAGCACAGGAGCCTTCCTTCGTCCGGGAGGTGGCTTGAGCCTCGAAAGTGGGTTGGGCCCCGACCTGATAGGGGGTGTGCGTTCAGCTGACTACCTTCGTGAGGGATCCTGAAATCGCCCAGCCTCTTTGCCGCACGGAGGAGTCTCGTTCGATTGTGCTTATGATCTGTGGGTGGTCCTCAGCCAGACTGGACTCGATACGAGATGCCATCTTCGACTATACGAGGGTACGCAATCGGCGCGCTAGGCTTACACAGCTACGTTGCGTCCTATTGACATCCCGACGCGCTAACGGCATGCCGACACGGTTATGATCAGGTCTATCGACCTAGCGATTGGAACAGAATTGTCCGAACCAGAAGTACCGCGCCACGTCTTTCATTACACACAGCCGAGCGGGTTAATGGGTATCGCCGAGAGTCGCAGTTTTCGGGCAACTGAAGCTTCCGGGCTAAACGATCGCGACGAACTAATTTACGGCTGGACGATCCTTCCCGAACTAGTCCGCCGACAAGGCTATGCTGATCTTGCGAGCGAACTCGAGGCGGCTCGAGATGACGGCGAACGCCGTGACGTATTCGTCACTTGCGCCTCTGAGCTTGCGGACGACGCAGGACAGTGGGATCGCTACGCAAACGGAGGAAGAGGGTATTCCCTAAGCATCAATACTTACTTCAAATGGTGCATTCGGGTCAATAGGGCCCACCCTGGGCCCAGAAGTGACTTTTTCAATTTTTGGAAAGTTAAGCCCTGGAACCGAGTCCTTTACACAGAAGACGACATCCTCGGAGAGCTTAGTTCTTGGATACCGCGCACGGCGGCCAAGTATGAAGAGGACGAGGTACGAGCTAAATCCGCAGGAAGTGCTGACGACCATCACGAGTATCTATTCGATCAGCGAATGAACTTGCTCGCATCAGCCGACGACCTAATACATAGGATCAAACGGGAAGGATTTAGCGGGGAACGTGAATTTCGGCTGATAGCAGTAACCAACGATCTGGACGCAATCAAGTATCGAGAAAGTAGATACGGACTCGTTAGGTATGTAGATATCGTGAATTCCGCGAAGTCGTCGATCGACGATCGGATTTTATTCGATTCCGAGCACCCTCGAGAACTGCAAGTTGGTGCACCGCCGATTAGCGGAGTTCGAATTGGCCCTGCCTTTGACCCGGAAGGAGATAAAACGCTCGCTAATTATTTGGCCCGGAACGACATTCGAGCCAAGGTAAATACATCGGCAGTTTCTCTCAGGTGAATTTTCTCTGCTAAGGTGACGTGATACCCACCGAGAACTAGGTTTACCTCAACGATATGCCGTCCATGGGCACAGGCGTATCGTGCTCATCCTCTATTGTGTGGGCAGCCCAGGGTGGCCTTTTGGCTGGGTCGAGGCCTTTGGCTCCCCGTTCGAATTGTTTCCCTCGGTGAATAAGAAGCGGGTACTCATAGCAACCCAACTTCGCGCCGGAAAGTAGGTGAAGGAAATCCGGTGGTAGCTACTTAGAAGTGATGCCACACGCCAATTTTTAATCCTCAAAGTCAGTGGAACGTTTTATTTGTTCGGCACTTTGTTTTGACAACATGGCACCAGGGTTTTGTGATTGTGTGGGATGGAAAAATGGCTCTTCATAAATAGGGCTGTAGGAGCCTGCCCATTCCTCCGGCATGGAGGAGTGACCGGATAAGATAGTTGCCCCGGTTACGGAATCCCAGCGCGATACCCCGCAGATGCTCCAGCCTGCCGTTGATCGCTTCCGTGGGCCCGTTCGACGTTCCCGGGTGATCGAAATACGCCAGAATATCGCTACGACGGCTTTGAAACGTCGTTCGTAGACTCCGCAACCCCTTCAACTCGTCCGGGATCGTGTCGGCCAGCTTGTCGATGAGCCCGGCCATGATCGTTTTGCCTTTCTTCGGGGCGGCCTGTACGGAAGTGCCTTTCGGTAGCACCTGTGTAACGAAGTGGTAGCAGCTATGTAAGTACCCGGTAGCGGTAGGGCAAGATTGCTTTCACCCACGACAGCGAAGTCGTGATCAGTGAAAGGAATCCTGCTCATGGCCGACTACCGGCACATTCTCTCCCTGATCGTTCAGGGTTACTCCTACCGACAGATCGAAGCGATGGCTAGCTGTTCTCACCGCGCGATCGCGAAGGCCCGCACCGTCGTCAAGGACCAGTCGCTGACGACAACGGACCAAGTCGATGCCCTCACCGTCGCCGACCTCGACCGGTTCTTCACCGACGGCCGCAAAAGCGTCGATGGCGACTTCGTCCCGATCGATGTCGATGCCGTCATCACCGCCCGGATCGGACGAAAGAAGCCACCGTTGAAAGTGTTGTGAGCCCGCTACCTCAACACTCCGGCACCCACTCCGTCGACGCGGCACTACAGGTATGAACGGTTCTGCCAGATCATCGCCGAACACGTCCGCACCCACGACCTCACCAGCCCGATCACGCACACCCCGGGTCACACGATGCAAGTCGATTGGGCCGGCACCCCGATGTGGATCACCGACCCGATCACCCGCGCGCTCACGAAGGTTTCGATCTTCGTCGCCACACTGCCGTATTCGGGAATGATCTTTGCCTACGGGTGCCTGGATGAGAAACTCTCTGCCTGGTGCGATGCTCACAGGCGTGCCTTCGAATACTTCGGCGGCGTGGCTCAGGTCATCATCCCCGACAACGCCTCAACAGCGTCGAATCAGATCAGCAAGTATGACAAGACCCGCGACGTCAACGCCTCGTATGCCGGGTTCCTCGAGCACTACAACACGGCAGCCGTTCCGACCCGTGCCTATAAGCCGAAAGAGAAAGCGAACGTCGAATCCGGCGTCAAGATCGTCACGAACTGGGTCATCCACTACCTCGCCGACCAGCTCTTTGCTGATATCGATGACCTCAACGACGCAGTCGCCAGCCGGGTGGAGTGGATCAACGATCGCACTCCCTTCCGCAGCCAATCCAGGTCCCGGCGTGACTGGTTTTCCGACGATGAAGCTGGTGACCTCATCAGCCTGCCCGACCAGCCCTGGCAGGACGTGAGCTGGAAGAAGGCGAAGGTCTCCCGGGACTGGCATATCCAGATCGAGACCATCAAGTACTCGGTGCCCGCCACCTTCGTCGGGACCACCGTGGATGTGCGCATCGTTGGCACCAGGCTCGACGTCCTCGCCGGTGGCGACATCGTCGCTAGCCACCGAGTGGGTAGGAAGAAGCATTCATATGTCACCGATGCCGATCATGCGCCAGCCTCTCAAGGCCAAACCACTGGGCTGTGGACTCGCGGCTACTTCCTCCGCCAAGCCGCGAAAGCAGGGCCGAACACGGTTGAAGCGCTCACCCGGCTGCTGGATACCAAGAAGATCGAAGCCCAAGGATTCAGAGCCTGCATGAACATCCTGTCTCTGGGCAAGGGCGATAACCGGCCCCTGCTGGAGCAAGCCTGCCAAACACTGTGTGCCGATGAGCACCGGCCGATCAGCTACACCGCGGTCAAGCACCAGCTGACTGCTATTCGCGCCCAAGCCAAGCAACGACCTGCAGTCACACCGCCACCATCACCGGCCCCAGCCGCGGCTGTGTCCAGGGATACCAGCCGGGCTCACCTGACTGGTGTTGATCAATTCCGCCTCACGGCGCTAACGAACGATGAGAAAGGATCCGACCAATGACCGATCACCTGACCACTGATGACATGGCGACTTTCACCCAGTTGCGGATGACCGCGTTCGGGCAGGCCGTGATCGATATCGCCAACGATTCCGCCTACGACGACTGGACGTTCTCTGCCAAAATCCACCATGCTCTCGACATCGAGCTTGCCGCCCGGGCAGAACGCCGCGTCCACAAACTCCTCAAGGCCTCTCACACACCGAACCCCGCAGCCTGTGTCGAAGACGTCCGCTACCTGCCTGATCGGACGCTGACTCGCGACGTCGTCGATCGGCTCGCTTCATGTGCCTGGATCGACAATGCGACGAACGTGATCATCCTCGGCAAAACCAGCGTCGGCAAGTCCTATCTGGCCCAGGCCCTGGTCAACGCTGCCTGCCGAAAGGACTACACCGTCGCGTACTGGCGGCTGGACGATCTGGGGAATCGGTTGGCGGTCTACCAGCCGTCTGACCCCGGAGGATTGAAGTTCCTCGACAGGCTGCGTCACTGCGATGTCCTCGTCCTCGACGACTTCCTCACCACTCCGATCACGATGGACACGACCGCCAAGATCCTCAACATCCTTGCGAGCAGAGAAGGCCGCGGAGCCACGATCGTCACGTCCCAGTTCGACCCGGAAGACTGGTACAAATCACTCCACGACGCCGTCATCGCCGAGTCGATCCTCAGCCGACTGGTATCTGTCAGCGAGATCGTCCAACTCGATGGCCCGAACATGCGCAAGACAACTCGACAACAACCCGAAGCCGATAGTCCGGCGTGATCGTAGACTGGGAGCGCGGGGCGCCAGAGTGCTGCTACCGGATCCCCGCGCTCCTGCTACCATTTCGTTCCACGTCCGCTACCGGAAGGCCCTTCTATACACGGCCGCGTAGGCCTTGATCGTGTCTTGGTAGAACTGCCAACACGCCACCAACGCAGCATGATTATCGGCGACGAAGAGTCGAGTCGGTGTTTCTGCTTCTCAGATAGCAGCCCAACTCGGGTACGGATCGTTTTCCGAATCCCGTACAAGTCATCACCAGACTGGCCCCGACGACCATGGAGCTCGGTCTGGAGGCATCTCCTTGTCTCATCGAGCTTCGTTCCAACGAGAGCAACAACATGGAACGGAACCATGACCGTGACCGCGTCCGGGACTAGTTCGGTCGCGGCTTTCTTGTACCCGGTGAAGGCATCCATAGCGACGTGGGCGATTTCGGTCCGGAAATCATCGGGCTGATTGTTGAGCCAATCATAGAACACGTCGGCCGAACGGCCGGGAACGATGCCGATCAACCGTGCTGGCCTGTTGGTGAGGTCGACGATGACGGTGACCCACCGGTCGAGACCGCGATGGAACCAGCAATGTTCATCGACGCCGATCGTGGTGACCCCATCAAGCCTGGTCGCAGCGGCAAGCAGCAACGTCCGGCCGAAATCAAGCACTGCCGAGCAGACTGTGTTCCACGACGTTGCAAGGTTCCTCGCGATGGCGTGGATGCTCATCTTGTCGATCACGACGGATTTCAAAGCTCAAAGACGTGCGCGCCGAGAAAGCTTCGAGCGGCCCACACACGCTTTCGACGGTGATTGCGACCACCGCCGGTCGCAGCTGGGGCACGCGTGCGTGCGGATGCGGATGGCCAGGGTCACGGCTGTAAGCCCGATCGGGGGATGGGCGAGCCGGCGGATCCGTGTGGATCGGACTCGAGCTGGCTGCTGGCATTCGAGACAATCGACGTTGCCGTCGGTGATCAAGCACAACGCGGTCAAGTGCCTACCTGTGTGGTGTTGGGCGATCGCGGTGAGCCCGAGCTCATCCAGGCGGGGTGCGGTGTCGAGGCAGTGCGGGATAAAGTTGTGCATCAGGGACCTTGGATCGTGATGGAGTCTTGAACACCTACATCATTGCACCCAGGGTCCCGTTATCGTTCGAGGTTGCCTCAGCTCTTGAGCACCGCCCTATTTATGAAGAGCCGGAAAAATTGGCGTCATGTACGATTCACTTGTACTCTGAATGTGGATTCCGGAAATGTGAATATCAGCGTACTCGAACCATTATAGAGAAATGGGGATCCGCAAGTGTTGAAGTACGTGCAGGAGTTTATGTACTACGAGTTTGCCGTCCATACCCCACAATGAATTTCTCTTGCAGGGGGCCAACCCATCACAACTTGCTGAAATGCGAGAACGGTCTATAAGTTAGCAGTTTGTCCGGCAGCACGTGAGACCAGCGTTCGGCCGATTTCATCCAGGACGACGACGTCGGGGTGAAATACAAATGGAACCTCAGATGCTTCGCCTATCACGTTTTGACGGCGGCGTGTTGCGTGGCGCAATTGTTTTGGTGCAGGCGCACCTCCAGCCCGGACGGGACCTCAGCTCCGATCATGTTCACGTATTTGAGGAAATTTCTGTGGTGGCGCTTGGACAGACACGAGCCGTTCAGCCTTATCGTCGCCACGTCCAAGGCTGCGGACAGCCTCGCCGCGGTGTTTTAGTAGCGAGTAATCGTTGCCAGGAGTCCATAGTTAAAGGCAACGATGACTGGGTCCGGATCCAGAGTCTAGATTGAGGACTTCTCATCGTCACGGAGCCCGGTCGCTTGCTCTGGCAAGTCCAGGCAGAGGCCGACTGCGTCGTTTAGTTTTCCGCGAGCTGCGGGTTGTTGGATAGTTTGAACGTCACGCCAAATGCGGCCGTCAGGCCGCGTGCGGCTCGGATACGTTGCACCTGTGCCGACTATACCCCGGACCGGCCGGTTCTCATCCGCGCCAACCAGTGCGTGTGCCCATCGTGCGTCGAATTCCGTGTCCCCCACGATTTCATTGATTTTCGATTGCGAAATTGAAGGTGTTGGGTCCGGGCCAATCTGACCGCTCCCAGCTTTGCGAGGTTCGGCTGGGCGAACTGGGCCTGGTAGGAAAGCACCGTCACCGGTGTCACTCCTACAGTGTGGGTGAGAAATGTTCATTGGCCGGCCCTTCTGCAACCATCGGCAGCACCTGGGCCCTTTGCGCCTCGCAGGGGGCGGAAATCTACGACTTAAGCAGCACTTCCACCTTCGCCCTGCTCGTCGGTGACTACCTAAGCTGAAGAACGATGCACCTTGCCTCAAGGATGCCCACCGAACCACTATCCATTTTGGAGACACAACGTTAGTGCAGTTTGGACATTCCCCGTTGGCCCCGAGGTACCAACAAAAGCCATGAAGTTCGTGAGGCCAATGCTCACTTCTCGGCACGCCCCGGGAGAGGCGGGCAGACAATGTTGGCAATTAAAGCAATGTTTGTCCTTAGCCCCGGGGCTCGGGGAGGCTTGTGTCACCTGGCGGGCGACGTGCGACTCCGGAATCCTCGTCGAGGTATCCCTTCTCAAGGTCGAAAGCTGCCGCTTCCCTAGCTGCACCGCGTCCTCTTCGAAATCTGTGACGTAAGCAGATATGATGACGTCGTTGAACGTGATCCCGGGGCGATCGCTCGCAATACTGCGGTGGGAGTGGTGCCGAACGAAGGCGATGGCTAAATGGTAGAGCGTGGCCGGGAAATGACACTTTCTCACTGAAAATTCACCGGCCCCGACCGACTTCGACAAGCCACACCCGATCGATCCCGGTAAAAGCAGCGCTCAGGGCGGTAACATCGTTAGTAGTTGGATTAAAAAGTGACGACGATTGAGTGGGGTGTCCTGTGTCCGCGTCCCGGTTGTATGCTGACGACATCGATGCTGGTCCCGGCATTGCCAGAGAGTCTTGTGGCATCAGGGTCGCTCACAGATTTATGCCAACTCATAAGATGGGCAGAGTGTGGATGTTCCAGCCCAGCGAGATCGAAGGCTATTCCCGTAGCGAGGCAGTTGTGACTCAGAGCGGGGACGACGAAGAAAGTGAGTGACTAGCTTGCGGATCATCAACAACGTCACCGACCTCCTCGGTGATGATCTCAAAGCGGAGATCACAACTGGCTCAAAGGTACGTATCGCCGCCTCGACATTTTCGATCTTCGCGTTCGAGGCGCTGCGGAAAGAGCTGGGGCAGGTCTCTGAACTCGAGTTCATTTTCACTTCACCATCGTTCATGACTGAGAAGGCGACGGACAAGCTCCGAAAGGAGCGTCGCGAGTTCTTCATACCGTACTGGGGTGCGGAGTCGACTCTAGCGGGGTCGGAGTTTGAGATCCGATTGCGAAACAAGTTGACCCAAGGCGCGATAGCACGTGAGTGTGCGGAGTGGGTGCGTGGCAAGGTCACATTCCGGTCGAATGCGACCGGTAGTCCGATGCAGCAGTTCGCCGTAGTTGATGACAGGGTAGCGTACTTGCCACTACAGGGGTTTACTACAGCCGACCTCGGTTATGAGCGTGGAAACGCGGTCTCGAACATAGTGCACCGAGTGGACGATGCGCCCATGACGGCCCAGTACATGCAACTTTTCGACCAGATTTGGGCGAACTCTGCACAACTCGAGGATGTCACTCAGAGCGTCCATGATCACATATCCAGCGTGTACGCGGAGAACCCACCCGCTCGTATCTACTTCCTTATACTTTATAATCTGTTCTCAGAGTTCCTCGACGATATTAGCGAGGACGTGCTGCCGAACGACCGCACTGGATACCAAGACACCAAAGTGTGGCAGAGCCTGTACAACTTCCAGCACGACGCTGCGACCGGGATCATCAACAAGCTGGAGACCTACAACGGTTGCATCCTTGCCGACTCAGTCGGCCTCGGTAAGACATTCACGGCCTTGGCTGTGATCAAATACTACGAACTGCGCAATAAGTCCGTGCTCGTACTGTGCCCGAAAAAGCTCGCCGAGAACTGGACGAACTACAACGCCAATCTCACGACAAACATCTTCGCCGCAGATCGGTTCAGCTACGACGTCCTTGCCCACACGGATTTGTCCCGAACTAAAGGCGAATCCCTTGGATTGCGCCTGGATCGAATCAACTGGGGCAATTACGACCTCGTTGTGATTGATGAGTCCCACAATTTCCGTAACGCCGACTATGCGCAGGAGAAAGAATCGCGCTACCAGCGGCTGATGCGGCAAGTCATCCGCGAGGGCGTTAACACGAAGGTATTGATGCTCTCGGCTACCCCGGTGAACAACCGCTTCAACGATTTGAAGAACCAACTCCAGCTCGCGTACGAGGGCGAGTCGGAAAACCTCGCACAGCACCTGAACCTCTCCACGACGGTTGAGAAGGTTTTCTCCGATGCTCAACGGGTGTTTAACGAGTGGTCCAAACTCGACTCGGCGCAGCGCACAACCGATCGCATCCTACAGATGCTCGACTTCGATTTCTTCGAGCTGTTGGACTCGGTCACCATCGCACGATCCCGTAAGCACATACAGGCGTTCTATGACACGACCGAGATCGGAGCGTTCCCGGAGCGGCTCGATCCACTGTCGATCCACCAGTCACTCACCGACCTCCCGAAAGCACCCAGCTTCAACGACATCTTTGAGCGGCTCCAATCCCTCACTCTCGCGGTATATGCACCGCTGGAGTATGTGTTCGCGAGCCGACGTGCAAAGTACGAAGAGCGGTACAACGTCACTGTCGGCACCGCCCGCGCCAACTTGGGACAGGCTGGTCGTGAGCAAGGGCTGAAGAAGCTTATGACTGTGAACCTTCTCAAACGGCTGGAAAGTTCGGTCGAGGCTTTTCGGCTGACGCTGACGAAGATTGAAGAATCCGTGGCCCACTCCCTTGGCCGTATTAGCAGCCACACCGGATTCTTGGCAGACATCGCGCCGGACCTCGCCGGGCTCGACTTCGATATTGACGAAGAGGACGACGCGAACATCGAAGCGATCGCAGTCGGCGAGAAGATCAAGATCGACCTCCACGACCTTGACATCGAGTCATGGCAGCGGGACCTGTGGAGCGACCGTGAGACGCTGCGGGCACTTCTCGATGAAATGCACAAGATTACGCCCGAACACGACCTGAAGCTCCGCAAGCTCAAAGAGTTGATCCAGCACAAAGCGCAGCATCCGATCAATCCTGGAAACCGCAAGGTGTTGGTGTTCTCTGCTTTCGCAGATACCGCCAACTACCTCTACCGTGAACTCGCTTCAAGCCTCTCTCTAGCGGGATTGGAAGCAGCTGTCATCACGGGCGGCAGCCACGGCGCGAAGACCACACTTGGCACCGGCTACGACTTCCAGCAGGTCATGGCGTTGTTCTCGCCACAGTCGAAGCAGCGTCACCTGACGATGCCGAATGAGGCCCAGGAACTGGACGTTCTGATAGGGACTGACGTCATCAGTGAAGGCCAGAACTTGCAGGACTGCGACTACGTGATCAATTACGATATCCACTGGAACCCTGTACGGATCATCCAGCGGTTCGGGCGTATTGACAGGATCGGCTCCCAGAACAGTTGCATCCAACTCGTCAACTTCTGGCCCGACATTTCGTTGGATGAGTACATCAACCTCAAAGTGCGTGTTGAGTCCAGGATGGTAATTGCCGACCTCGCCGGGACGGCCGATGACAACGTTCTCACACTTGAAGACTCCGACGCCGCCTTCCGTAAGGAACAGCTCCGTAAACTACAAGATGAAGTCATCGAGCTGGAAGATGTCCGTACCGGTGTCTCTATCACCGACCTCGGACTCAATGATTTCCGGATGGACCTCCTCGGCTACATCAAGGAATATGGTGACCTCGCGGCCGTGCCCAAGGGGCTACACGGCGTTATCCCCGCGGACCCGGACACGGGACTCGTGCCCGGGGCGATCTTCGCCCTCCGCAACGTCAACGCCGACGAGCAGATGAACCGCGGTAACCGCCTCCATCCGCACTACCTCGTCTATCTCGATGATCAGGGCGAGGTGGTCGCAGACCACACCGAGGCCAAGCATCTCCTCGACCTGCTGCGCGCCGGGTGCCGGCCGCGTGAGGAACCCGTGCCGGCGGTCGTGAGGACCTTCAACTCCGCCACGGCTGAAGGCGCGAGGATGGATACGTACTCGGAGCTTCTAACCGACGCGATCCATTCAATTATCAATGTTGCAGAAGAGCGCGACATCGACAGCCTTTTCACCGGTGGGCGTACCACCGCGCTCACCCGGACCATCGCTGGCCTGGACAACTTCGAGCTGACAGCGTTCATTGCGATCGTCGATTCGAATCAGGTTGAGTGAGCAACGTATGGCCGACCTTCTATACAAATGGCCTGTCGCGGCCAAGTTCGAACGACGCGTCCCCAAAGAGAAATT
Organism: Brevibacterium sp. 239c; assembly: GCF_900169365.1. Taxonomy (GTDB): domain Bacteria; phylum Actinomycetota; class Actinomycetes; order Actinomycetales; family Brevibacteriaceae; genus Brevibacterium. Next base: position 18,960 of record NZ_FXZH01000005.1, on the reverse strand, counting down.
CTACGAGAAAGCCAATGTGAGTAAGGCCGTGCGCGACCGTTTCGTCTCAGATGTGCAGCGAATCACGTGGGCGTACAAGCTCGCGGAATCCACCATCAACCTGTCCGGAAATGACGCTGTTCCCGAGGTGCAGGTCTTCCGGCTCGACGTCAAGAAGGACGATCTTTCGGACCTAGTGTTGACTGCGATCGACAAGGCTATCCAGTACCCGATCATCTTCGAGATCGCACGCACACTCGATGCTGAGCCACAGGTGCGGTTGGTCGCGGCACACAAGCGGCTCGGGGCAGGGACTCCGAAGCTCAGCTCCTACTACACAACCGGCTGGCAAGCCGCAGGTGCAGAGCGGCACCCACTCCCAGTAGCCGTCTCGCTACCTGCCCTCTACGGGGCACTCTTGGAGCCACTGATCCCAGTGACGTTGCGGCCCGACGAGGAGATGTCGGAGGTAGCCGACAGACTGAGCGCCGTGCGAATGCTCGAGCGTGAGATCGCCGTTCTGGAACGGAGACTCCGCACCGAGCCACAGCTCAATCGCAAGATTGATCTGCGCCGAATACTCAAGACGAAGCAAACACAACTGAAACAGCAGAGGTAATCCGTGAACAAGCTCCGAATGACGTCGCCCGATTTGACCGATGCCAATATTGACAAGCTCGCCGAGCTGTTTCCAACCGTCGTTACTGAGAGCATCGACGACGACGGTAACAGCAAGATGGCCATCGACTTCGACCTCCTGCGGCAAGAACTCTCAGACCACGTCGTCGAAGGGCCGCAGGAGCGTTACCGGCTCGACTGGCCAGGCAAGCGAGCCGCAGCCTTCGCTGCGAACGCACCCATCGCCAAGACGCTCCGTCCCGTGAGAGAAGCTTCGGTCAACTTTGACACGACGAAGAACCTCTTCATCGAGGGTGACAACCTCGACGCTCTGAAGCTAATCCAGGAGTCCTATCTCGGCAAGATCAAGCTGATCTACATCGATCCGCCGTACAACACGGGTGGCGACCGGTTCGTGTACCCGGATGACTATGCGCAGGATAACGACAGCTATCTCGCAGCATCTGGTCAGACGGACGAACTCGGTAATAGGTTGGTGGCGAACATTGAGTCAAACGGACGCTTCCACACGGATTGGCTCACCATGATGTACCCGCGTTTGAAGCTCGCGCGCAACCTTCTCACGGACGACGGTGTAGTTTTTGTCTCGATTGACGACAACGAATCGGCGGCTCTGAAGCAGATGCTTGACGAAATCTTTGGGGCTTCGAACTTCTTGGCCACCGTCATCTGGGAGAAAGTCTATTCGCCTATGAATAGTGCGACCCAATTCGCATCGGTGCATGATTATGTTCACGTATATGCAAGAAATGGTGCCGACTGGGCTTCGAACTTGCTTCCGAGGACGGAGGAGCAGGACAAAGCCTATAAGAATCCGGACAATGATCCTCGGGGCCGCTGGAAGTCGACCGATGCAACTGCGGCCTCAGGCCACGCAACAGCGAGCCAGTTCTATAAACTAGTTACCCCCGCCGGGCATAGTTTCAGTCCTCCGCCCGGTCGAGCCTGGCTCTATACGAAGGACCGATATGAGGAGATGGTCGCCGACGGACGTGTCTGGTTCGGGAAAAATGGCTCGAATCGTCCGGCAATTAAGCGATTCCTGTCAGAAGTGAAGCAAGGTCGCGTGGCTGAGACCTTCTGGCCGTACTCTGAGGTCGGCCACAACCAAGAAGCAAAAAAAGAATTGATCGCCCGCATGCACTCCGACTCCTCGGATCTGGTCTTTTCGACCCCCAAACCTACTCGGCTCGTGCGGCGCATGCTTCAGTTGGCAACCTCAGTTGAGTCCGAGGATATTGTTCTCGACTTCTTTGCGGGCTCTGCCACCACCGGCGACGCTGTAATGCAACAAAATGCCGAGGATGGAGGGAACCGTCGCTTCATCCTGGTGCAATTGAACGAACCGGTTGCCCCAGCATCAGAGCAGTTTGCAACACTCGCGGACTTCTCCGTTGAGCGCCTTCGTCGCGCTGGCAGGGAAATCGTCGACGATCCCACCTTGGATGCCGAGCATATCGACGTAGGATTTCGGAGCCTGAGAGTTGACACCACCAACAAGCTCGACGTTCTCCGCACGCCCGATGGAACAGATCAAGAGACGTTGTCGGTTTTGGAAGACAGCATTAAGAGCGATCGCACCGGCGAAGACCTGCTCTTCCAGATTCTCCTCGACTGGGGGCTCGAGGTGACGATGTTCGTGTCAGTTGAGAAGGTCGAAGGGCATGAGGTCTTCGTGGTCGAGGACGAAGCACTCGTCGCGTGTTTTGATGACGATGTGAGCCCAGAGTTGGTGCGCGCGCTCGCGAAGCGTGAGCCGCTTCGGGCGGTGTTCCTTGACTCCGGATTCGCTTCGGATGCTGAACGAATTAATGCGGAGCAGGTCTTCCGCGAGATTTCGCCGTCCACTGACGTGAAGGCGATCTGACCGTGATGAAACTTCAGTTTAAGGTTCAGCAATACCAGACCGACGCCGTAGACTCGGTGGTCGTAGTTTTCGACGGACAGCCTAAGCAAGATGGGGTTTCCTACCGGATTGACCCGGGTCAAGCAAGACTCACTGTCACGCCTGCGCTGTTCGAGACGAACGACAACCCCGATTCGGGATTACGGAACGCCGAAATCGCTCTCGTTGGTCCGCAGCTCCTGGAGAACGTCCAGAGAATCCAGCGTTCCCGCAATCTCCCTCTCTCGGCCGCGTTGATTGATAGCAAGGCGGCTCCGGGCGCACCGAATCTCGATGTCGAGATGGAGACCGGTACAGGCAAGACCTATGTCTACATCAAGACGATCATGGAGCTGCACAAGCGGTACGGCTGGTCGAAGTACATTGTCGTCGTGCCGTCTGTCGCGATTCGCGAGGGAGTGAAGAAGACGTTCGACGTGACCGCTGAGCACTTCCAGCAGCAGTACGGTACCAAGCCGCGATCGTTCGTGTACAATTCCTCCCAGTTACATGAACTGGAGCGGTTCAGCTCCGACGCTGGGGTGCAGGTGATGATCATCAACATCCAAGCCTTCAATGCAACGGGCAAGGACAACCGGCGTATCTACGACGTTCTTGACGATTTCCAGTCGCGGAAGCCGATCGACGTGATCGCGGCTAATCGTCCGGTTGTGATTATCGACGAGCCGCAGAAGATAGGTGCCCCCAAGTCGCTTGCTGCTCTGTCGCGGTTCAACGGGCTGATGATGCTCCGCTACTCGGCGACGCACAAGGCCGAGCACACTAAGGTGCACCGTCTCGATGCCCTGGACGCCTACAACGAGAAGCTTGTGAAGAAGATCGCTGTGCGCGGAATTACTGTCAAGGGTTTGGCCGGCACGACGGCCTACCTCTACTTGGACTACATCGAGATCGCCAACGGAGCGAAGCCACGCGCTCGGGTTGAGATCGAGGTACAAACTCAGTCAGGAATCAAGCGGCAAGTGAAACGCCTCGACGCCGGCGTGAATCTGCACGATGTGTCGAACGGGATCGAGGCCTACAAAGGACTCTTCCTTACCGAAGTTGATGCCAACCGCGACGTGATCGAGCTAAGCAACGGCGATGTTGTCGTTGCGGGTCAACTAGCTGACCGCGACGTGACTGAGGACACGAAGCGTCGTATCCAGATTCGAGAAGTCATCCGCGCGCATCTGGACAAGGAACGTGAGCTGTTCAGTCAGGGCATCAAGACGCTGTCCCTGTTCTTCATCGACGAGGTCGGCAAATACCGGGATTACGACCGCGAGGACACGCTAGGCGACTACGCTCGCGTCTTCGAGGAAGAATACGTCGCGATTCGGGCAGATGTGCTCGGCGAGTTGGCTATCGACGAAGCCACCGAGAAGTACCAGGCATACCTCCGTCGCGACGAGGTTTGGCAGGTGCACGAGGGTTACTTCTCGATCGACAAAAAAACTAGGCAACAGATTGACGGCAAGGTCTCGGGCCGAGGCGAAGACAAGGGGCAGTCCACGGACACAAGTGCGTACGACCTGATACTTAAGGACAAGGAACGTCTACTGTCGTTTACAGAGCCTGTCCGCTTCATCTTTTCGCACTCGGCACTACGCGAAGGATGGGACAACCCGAACGTATTCGTGATGGGGATGCTCAAGAAGAGCGACAACATGGTGTCCCGCCGTCAGGAGATCGGCCGTGGTCTGCGATTGGCGGTTGATCAACAAGGTGAACGAATGGACAACGAGATCACCGTGCACGACATCAATGAGCTGACGGTTGTCACTGATGAGTCCTACACTGAGTTCGTAACTGGTCTGCAGAAGGAGATCTCCGAGTCCCTTGCAGCGCGTCCTCGGAAGGCGAGCATCAAGTATTTCACCGGCAAAACGATCCGGACTCCTGATGGCGAGTCCGTTGTCGAAGAAGCCGTCGCACAGGCACTCTACAAGTACCTAATCCGCAACGATTATCTCAACGACGATGACACGATTTCCGACGCATACAAACTGGCGAGGGAATCCGGAGAGCTCACAGGTCCCACTTCGGAAGTACTCCGTCCGGTGATCGACTTCATTTGGCCTCTCGTTGACGCGCTCTATATCGAGGTGCCAGACCTCGTGGACGGCCGCAAGCCCAAGAAAATTCCGCTCAACGCGGCAAACTTTGCCAAGAAGGAGTTTCAAGCCTTGTGGGGAAAGATCAATCATAAGGCGGTCTACCAGGTTGAGTTCGACTCCGATGAGCTGATCCGAAAGGCTATTGCGAATCTCGACACGCACCTGCATGTCGATTCGATGCAGTACGTTGTTCAGACCGGTCGACAACGCGATCAGCTGGAGTCCGATGAGCTCAACAGCGGTTCCGGCTTTGACGTGTCGAGTACTCAGACTTATACAGAATCGGTCAGCGTGGGCTCGCAGGTGAAGTATGACCTTCTCGGCGAGATCGCGGAGAAGACAAAACTCACCCGCCGCACCGCCGCGGTGATTTTACACGGGGTGCAGCCAGGTACGTTCGCGAAGTTTCGTCGCAATCCTGAACAGTTCATCACGGAGGCTGCGCGGTTGATCAATGAACAGAAGGCGACTGTGATTGTCGAGCACCTGACCTATGACGCGTTGGACGACCGATTCGAATCCGCCATCTTCACGGAGAACCAAACAAAGCAAGACCTCACCCACGCTGGCAACAAGCTCTCGAAGCACATCTACGACTACGTCGTCACCGATTCCAAGATCGAGCAATCGTTCGTCACCGAGCTGGATGCCAGCAAGGAGGTCGCGGTTTATGCTAAATTGCCACGCGGGTTCTTCATTCCGACACCCGTCGGTGACTACAATCCCGACTGGGCAATCGCCTTCATCGAAAACAGTGTCAGGCACGTCTATTTCGTCGCCGAGACGAAGGGTTCGCTATCAACGCTTCAGCTTAAGGGAGTTGAAAACGCCAAGATTGAGTGTGCCCGTAAGTTTTTCGCGTCACTGAACAAGAAGAACGGCCAGGACGTTACCTACGATGTCGTCACCGACTACTCCGAGTTGATGCAGCTAGTCGCGGGATAGTGGCGATGACAAACGAATTGTATTGTTTCGTCATTTCCGGGTCGCGCCCAAAGTGCTGAGGGAGTAGTAACCCGATGGAAGGACGCTCAGCATTTTAGAGAGCAAGGAGCAGCGTCGTACGTTCGCGCCCTAGTACCGGCGTGACGCCGCGACTTTGGTCTTTGGTGCCGGTTGCTTGATCGCGTCAATGGCCAGCGAGATTTGTATCGAGAAACTAGTCCCTGGGTACCTGGGGCAAAGGCGAGAAGCAGTGCTGACAAGGCCAAGGGGTATCGACGGGGCCGGTAGGTGAGGGCGCGCCGGCAGAGTTACCCCGATTGCGGCGACTTCGAACTCAAACAAGACGACGAGTTCCTGGGAAGATTGACTTTTCCCAGAAACTCGAATCCGTGCTTCACAAATTCGCGTTCTCGGCCACGACCCTCTGATGCTCAGCGGCGGATACGGTCTCCTGCCGCCCGGTGTCGAAACTCTCTGAGATCTCTTAGCGGTGCTTCTTGAACCAGTTGCCCAGAGTCGTCGCCTTCACGCCAACGCTCGACGAGACGTGAGTGATCGGCATATCAGCGGTGAGAAAAAACTTGACGGGTCCGTCCTTAAACATCTGGGTGTACTTCTTCTTGGTGGTGGTCTTGCTTGTGAGTGCTCCTTAAGATCTGTCCCACGTAACCTTCCGGCCACATCTTGAAACCACCCAGAGATCTGCACTCGAGTACTCGTATCAGTCAAACCAAGTTTTGCGTCAGCTTCGGCATCGAACCCCGGGGCGAGTTTGACATTCTTGTGATGCTGTCCCAGTCGGATGCAAGTTTCAAGCTGAACCCAGATTTGGACGTTAAATCTAGGTACTGCTGGCAGATCAAATTAAACAGTTAGGATTACACCGTCAGCACAACCTTCCCGGTCGTCTCCCGTCCCTCAAGCGCACGATGGGCATCCGCAGCCTCCGCCAACGCAAACGTCGCACCCACCCGGAAGTTCAGCCAACCGTGCTCGATGCCGTTAAACAGCATGGATGAGCGCTTCGCCAGCTCCTCTGACGACCGCACGAACCAAGCCAGCGACGGCCGTGACAGGAAGATTCCGCCCGATGCGTTGAGCCCCTGGATATCGAACGGCGGCACCTGACCCGAGGCTCCACCGAAGAGCACCATCGAGCCGAGTGGCTTCAGCGAAGCGAGCGAAGCATCGAAGGTGGTCTTGCCGACTCCGTCGTAAGCGACCTCGACGCCTTCGCCGTCGGTGAGTTCCCTGACCTTCGCGGTGACGTCGACGCCCCCGCCGTAGAGGAACACCTCATCGGCTCCGGCCTTGCGCGCCAGCTCAGCCTTCTCCTCGGTGCTCACGGTCGAGATGACGTTGCCGCCCAGGTGCTTGATGATCTGGGTGAGCAGCAGTCCGACCCCGCCGGCACCGGCATGGACAAGCGCAGTATGGCCGGGCTTGATCTCATGCGAGCTCGTGGCCAGGTACTGAGCGGTCAGGCCCTGCAGCGGCATTGCGGCGGCAACTTCGGTGCTCACACCCTCGGGCACGCGCAGCAGGTTATCGGTCTTGACGACGACCTGGGTCGCGTACGACCCCGGGCCCTCGTGCCAGGCGACGCGATCGCCAGAGGAGAAGCTCTCGACACCTTCGCCCACCTCGGCGATGTGACCGGTGCCCTCAGACCCGACGATGTGCGGGTAGCTCATCGGGTACGTGCCCGAACGGCGGTAGGTGTCGATGAAGTTCACGCCCGCGGCCGCGACGTTGACGAGAACCTCACCAGGACCGGGCTGAGGGGTATCGACCTCATTGAACTCGAGAACCTCGGGTCCACCTGCTCGCATCGCCTGAATAGCCTGGGTCATCACGCCTCCTGCATATAATTTAATGTGCTGGTATAGTTATACATATGAATGATCTTACGGTTGCCGTCTCCGGTGCTACCGGATATGCCGGGGGAGAGGTCCTCCGGCTGCTGAGCACTCACCCCCACTTGAACGTCACCACGGTGTGCGGACATTCCACCGCGGGTGAGAAGCTCGGCCGACATCAACCCCATCTTCCCCGATTCTCTGATCTTGTGATCCAAGAGTCCACCGCCGAGGTGCTCGCCGGCCACGATGTCGTCATCCTTGCGCTCCCGCACGGTCAGTCCGGACAGATCGCCTCCGAACTCGAATCCACGAGCCCCGACACCCTCATCGTCGATCTCGCCGCCGACCATCGCCTCATCAGCGCATCCGCGTGGGAGAAGTTCTACGGCTCGGAACACCAGGGCACCTGGACCTACGGTCTGCCCGAACTGCTGACCGCCGACGGCACCAAACAGCGCGAGGCCCTGAAGTCCACGAATCGCATCGCCGTGCCCGGCTGCAATGTCACCGCCGTGAGCCTCGGACTCGCACCGCTCATCCAAGCGGGACTTGCCGCTCCCGCCGGACTCAACGCAGTCCTCGCCAACGGTGTTTCCGGTGCAGGCAAGGCACTCAAACCGCATCTCACCGCCGCCGAAGTCCTCGGCAACGCGTCGCCGTACGGCACAGGTGGCACCCACCGCCACGTGCCCGAGATCGAACAGAACCTCAACGGCGTCATCGGCGCCGACGCCGCTGACGGCCCCACCCGCATCTCCTTCACCCCGACACTCGTGCCGATGGCCCGGGGGATTCTCGCGACCATTACGGCCGACTTCGGGGATCGCATTTGGAAGGGAAAGCACGAGGAGATCACAGCGGAAGCAAGGGTGGAGCAGATTCGCCAAACTTTCGATGATGCTTATGCCGACGAACCCTTCGTCCGAGTCCTGCCCGACGGCCAGTGGCCACAGACCGCTGCCACCACCGGATCGAACGTTGCGCAGATCCAGTTCACCGTCGACGAACGGGCCTCAACAATCCTCGTCGTCGTGGCACTGGACAACCTGGTCCGCGGCACGGCTGGACAAGCCATCCAATCCATCCACCTGGCCCTCGGTCTCGACGAGACCACCGCCCTTCCCCTCGAAGGAGTCGCCCCATGAGCGTCACCGCCCCACTCGGCTTCACCGCCGCCGGACTCACCGCAGGACTCAAACCCTCTGGCACCAAAGACCTCTCCCTGGTCATCAACAACGGACCCGACACCGCCGTCGCCGCCGTCTACACCTCGAACCGGTGCAAAGCCAACCCCGTCCTGTGGTCGCAGAAAGCCTCGGCCAACGGGCAAGCTCGCGCCGTGGTCCTCAACTCCGGGGGAGCGAACTGCTACACCGGTGACTTCGGCTACGAGACCACCACGCTGACCGCGCAGACCACCGCCGGACTCCTCACCGACGCCGGCATCGATACCCAGGCAGAGGACGTGCTCGTCTGCTCGACCGGACTCATCGGTGTCGGCGGACAGGACTTCCGCGACTCGATCGTGAACAACCTCGCCCCACTCGTCGCCGCGGCCTATACCAGCGTCGAAGCCGGACAGTCCGCTGCCGAGGCGATCATGACCACCGACACCGTCGCGAAGACCGCCAGCCGCACCGGTTCCAGCGGGTTCACGATCGGCGGGATGGCCAAGGGTGCTGGCATGCTCGCACCCGGACTCGCCACGATGCTCGTCGTCATCACCACAGATGCTGGTCTCGACCAGACCGTGCTCGACCAGGCTCTGCGTGCCTCGACAAGTCAGAGCTTCGACCGCCTCGACACCGACGGCTGCATGTCGACGAACGACACCGTCATCCTCATGTCCTCCGGCGCCCACGATGCCGCCGTCGACGTGGACGAGTTCACCACCTTACTGCGCGAACTCTGCCTCGACCTCATGCACCAACTTCACGTCGATGCCGAAGGCGCTCACCACGACATCGCGATCACCACTCAGGGTGCGGCCAGTGAGGCCGAGGCTGTCGAGGTCTCCCGCTCCGTGTCCCGTTCGGCCCTGTTCAAGGCAGCGATCTTCGGTCAGGACCCGAACTGGGGACGCGTCGTCGCCCAGGTGGGTACCACCTCGGCGAGCTTCGACCCCACGGCCATCGACGTGATCATCAACGGCACCGAGGTGTGCCGGGCCTCTGGTCCCTATGAGGACCCGGAGAAGGTCACATTCGACCGCAACGTCGACGTCGTCATCGACCTCCACGCAGGAGATCACACCGCCACGGTCTGGACCTCGGACCTCACCCACGATTACGTCGAAGAGAACAGCGCCTACTCCACATGAGCAACCCACACGACATGTCCACGAAGTCCACGGCCGCCCGGCTTGCCGCCGCCCAGGTCAAGGCCGAAGCCCTGACCGAGGCGCTGCCGTGGATCAAGACCTTCGCCGGTGCCACGATCGTCATCAAGTACGGCGGCAACGCGATGATCTCCCCGGAGCTCCAGCAGTCCTTCGCCGATGACATCGCGTTCCTGCGCTTCGCGGGCATCCGACCTGTCGTCGTCCACGGCGGCGGACCCCAGATCACGAAGATGCTGGCTCGCTTGGGTATTGAAAGCGAGTTTAAGGCCGGCCAGAGGGTCACGAGTGAGGAAGCCGCCGAGGTCATCCGCATGGTCCTCTCCGGCCAGGTCAACCGCGACATCGTCTCCCGCATCAACCAGAACGGCAATGCCGCCATCGGGCTCTCCGGTGAGGACGCAGACCTTCTGCTGGCGCACAAGACCCACGCCGAGGTGGACGGTGAGGTCATCGACCTCGGTCGGGTTGGTGAGATCGCCGAGGTCAACACCACCGTGCTCACCGAGCTCCTCGACGCCGGGCGGGTGCCCGTCATCTGCTCGATCGCCTCGGAGATCGACGGTGAGGCCGGCAAGCCCCTGAACATCAACGCCGATCTCGCCGCCTCGGCGGTGGCGAAGGCACTCAGGGCCGACAAACTGATCATGCTCACCGATGTGCCCGGCCTCTACGCCAACTGGCCCGATACCTCGAGCCTGATCTCACGCATCGGCCCGAAGAAGCTGCGTGAACTGCTGCCCAGCCTCGACGCGGGAATGATCCCGAAGATGACCGCGGCCCTCGAGGCCATCGAGCATGGGGTCCAACAGGCCCACATCATCGACGGCCGGATGGCACACTCACTCCTCCTCGAGGTCTTTACCTCCGAGGGCATCGGCACCATGGTCGAAGACGCCGTCGTCGAACCCGCACCACTGGGGGATGGACACAAGGGCGAGGGACACGAGACAAGCACGGAGGAGACGAACGATGAATGAGACAAACACTGTGACAGACCAGGCCCAGACCTGGCGCGACGACTTCTCCCGCGTCCTCTCACCGGTCTTCGGCTCACCCCAGCTCGACCTCGTCCGCGGAGCGGGCGTGCACGCGTGGGACGCCTCGGGCAAGGAATACCTCGACCTGCTGGCCGGCATCGCCGTCAACGCACTCGGTCACTGCCACCCCGCCTGGGTCAAGGCCATCACTGAGCAGGCGTCGACCCTGGGCCACATTTCGAACTTCTTCACCTCCCCACCGCAGATCGCGCTCGCGTCCAAACTTCACGAGGTCCTCGACCTGCCCAGCGGTTCGGCCGTGTTCTTCTCAAACTCCGGTGCTGAAGCCAACGAGGCCGCCTTCAAGATGGCCCGCCGCGCTGGGGGTGGATCACGCCCGATCATCATCGCCATCGAAGGTGCCTTCCACGGCCGGACCATGGGCGCACTCGCACTGACGGCCAAGGCCGCCTACCGCGAGCCCTTCGCACCCGGAGTACCCGGCGTCGTCCATATTCCCTACGGGGACGTCGACGCGCTCGCCGCTGCCATCAACGACACCACTGCCGCCGTCTTCATAGAACCCATCCAGGGCGAGGTCGGAGTCCGGCAACACCCGGCCGGATACCTCACCAAGGTCCGTGAACTCACCCGCGAGGCCGGGGCCCTTCTCGTTCTCGACGAGGTCCAGTCCGGTGTGGCGCGGACCGGTTCGTGGTTCGCCCACCAGGACCCGGAGATCGGCGAAGGCGTCTTCCCCGACATCATCACCTCGGCGAAGGGGCTGGGCGGAGGCATGCCGATCGGGGCCACCATCACCGTGGGCGATGCCAACACCAAACTCCTTGAAGCCGGACAGCACGGGACCACCTTCGGCGGGAACCCGATCGCCTGCGCGGCGGGACTGGCCGTGCTCGAGACCATCGAGACCGAGAACCTGCTCGCCCACACCCGCGACACTGGGGCCTGGCTGAGCGAACAGCTGCTGGGCATCGAGGGAATCGAGAAGGTCACCGGCACCGGACTGCTACTGGGCCTCGAATTGGCCGAGGGCCTCGATGAAAAGGCGATCGCCGCCCGCGCGCTTGAGGCCGGGTTCATCATCAACCCCGTCGCACCCGGACGCCTGCGCCTGGCACCACCGCTGATCATCACGAAAGACGATCTCGCACCGTTCCTTCAGGCCCTGCCCGGACTGCTGCACGGCTGAACACGTTCGCCGCCCACACAGCGGCCACCTCGGCGACCGGGCTATCGACCTTCACCGCCCGTTTGCCCCACACAGACTGACAAAGGACACACCATGACACGGCATTTCCTCAAGGACACCGACCTCACCCCGGCCGAACAAGCACAAGTCCTCGATCTCGCGCTCGAACTCAAAGCCGCCCCGTACTCGCGCACCCCGTTGGCCGGACCACAGACCGCAGCCGTCATCTTCGACAAAACTTCAACGAGGACCCGGGTGTCCTTCGCCGCCGGAATCGCCGCGCTTGGCGGACAGCCGCTCATCATCAACCCCGGCGAGGCGCAGCTGGGACACAAGGAATCCATCGCCGACACCGCCCAGGTGATGTCGCGCATGGTCTCGGCGATCGTCTGGCGCACCTACGCCCAAGCTGGCCTGGAAGAGATGGCACAGAACTCCAGCGTCCCGGTCATCAACTCACTGTCCGATGACTACCATCCCTGCCAGATCCTGGCCGACCTGCTCACGATCCGCGAACACCGCGGCGACGTCGCCGGTCAGACCATGACCTACTACGGCGATGGGGCCAACAACATGGCCAACTCCTACGTCCTCGGCGGAGTCAACGCCGGCATGCACGTGCGCATCGCCGCCCCCGCCGACTACCAACCGGCCGCCGAGATCATCGCTGAGGCGAACGAACTCGCGCAGACCACCGGCGGATCCGTCACGGTCACCGACGACCCCGTGGCTGCCGCCCAGGGCGCCGATGTCCTTGTCACCGACACCTGGGTGTCCATGGGCCAGGATTCGACCGGGCGCGATGACGAAGCCTCACCCTTCGTGAAGTACCAAGTCTCACAAGAGCTCATGAACCTCGGCAACGACCCGATCTTCCTCCACTGCCTGCCCGCCTACCGGGGCAAAGAGGTCACGGCCGAGGTCATCGACGGTCCCGCCTCGGTGGTCTTCGATGAAGCCGAGAACAGACTCCACGCACAGAAGGCACTCATGACATTCCTGCTGGAGAAGCGATGAGCGAGAACCCCACATCACCGACGAACTCGGCACCGCTGACCAAGACTGCGCGGCAGCAGAAGATCATCGATCTCATCACCCGCAAGTCCGTGCATTCCCAGATCGACCTGGCCGAGAACCTGGCAACGATGGGCATCACCGTCACCCAGGCGACACTCTCACGCGACCTCGCCGAGGTGGGGGCCGTGAAGATCCGGTCCACCGCCGGATCCGTCTACGCCGTCCCCGGTGAGGGTGGGGATCGGTCCCTGCAGCAATCGACCGGCGACAGCCTCGATGCCAAGCTGCCCCGGTTGCTCGAAGAACTCCTCGTCTCCGCGGCCGCACAGAAGGACATGGTCGTACTGCGCACACCGCCCGGCGCCGCCCAGTACTTGGCTTCGGCCATCGACCGCTCCTCGATGACCGGGATCTTCGGCACCATCGCCGGCGATGACACTGTTCTCGTCATTGCCGACTCCACAGTCGGGGGACAAGCCTTGGCGGAGACGTTCCTCGAATACGCGGCTGGCGGCCTCGGCGAGGGATAAAGCCTGAGACAATGACAACGAACGATGACGAAAAGACCGGTGACGTGAAAGCGACAACGGTGGGGAAGGACCTTTTGTGAGCGAACGACTGAGCCTATGGGGCGGACGATTCTCGGACGGCCCGGCCGATGCACTGGCCGCGCTGAGCAAGTCGACAGACTTCGACTGGCGCCTGGCCCACTACGACATCGCCGGTTCGAAGGCCCACGCAAAGGTGCTGCACCGCTCGGGTCTGCTCGACGATGACGAGCTGCAGGGCATGACCGAGGCGCTTGACGAACTCGGCCGCCGCGTCGAAACCGGCGAATACGTTGCCGCCGAATCCGACGAGGACGTCCACTCCTCACTCGAACGCGGACTCATCGAGATCGCCGGACCCGAGCTGGGCGGAAAACTGCGTGCCGGCCGGTCCCGCAACGACCAGATCGCGACCCTGGGGCGCATGTACCTGCGCGATCACGCTCGTGACCTGGCCAGTCTGGTCCTCGACGCCGTCGACGTCCTCATCGCCCAGGCTGAAGAGCACCCCGAAGCGCCGATGCCCGGTCGCACCCACCTGCAGCACGCACAGCCTGTGCTACTGGCCCACCACCTCCTGGCCCACGCCTGGCCGTTGCTGCGTGATGTCGCCCGGTTCGTCGACTTCGATGAGCGCGCCGGCATCTCAGCCTACGGTTCGGGTGCCCTGGCCGGATCATCGCTGGGCCTCGACCCTCAGGCAGTGGCCGCGGATCTCGGCTTCAATGACTCGGCAGAGAACTCGATTGATGGCACAGCGGGTCGCGACGTCTTCGCCGAATACCTGTTCATCACCACGATGATCGGCATCAACCTCTCCCGGATGAGCGAAGAGGTCATCGCCTGGGCGACCAAGGAGTTCTCCTTCGTCACCCTCCACGACTCCTACTCGACCGGGTCCTCGATCATGCCGCAGAAGAAGAACCCCGACGTCGCCGAGCTGACCCGTGGCAAGTCCGGTCGCCTCATCGGTGACCTCACCGGCCTGCTCTCCACGCTCAAGGCGCTTCCGCTGGCCTACAACCGTGACCTGCAGGAAGACAAAGAGCCGGTCTTCGACGCTACCGAGACCCTCGAACTTCTGCTCCCGGCCTTCACCGGCATGGTTGCCACGCTGAAGTTCAACACCGAACGCATGGCTTACCTGGCACCGCGGGGATTCGCCTTGGCCACAGACATCGCCGAATGGCTCGTCCGCAAGGGCGTGCCCTTCCGCATCGCCCACGAACTCTCCGGGGAATGCGTGCAGCTGGCCGAGTCGAAGGATGCCGAGCTGTGGGATCTCACAGACGAAGAGTTCGCCGGCATCTCCGAACACCTGGCGCCAGACGTCCGCGAAGTGCTCACCACTCTCGGGTCGATCGACTCCCGCAGTTCCAAGGGCGGAACCGCCCGGTCCGCCGTGGACCAGCAGCTGGCCAACGCCAAGGCCGAGGTTGCAAAGCTGCGCGAGTTCGCCGATTCGGCTCGGAGCGTGTGATACCGATCATCGTTCGCTGGATGGCTGAACGCGTGTCAGCAAGGCCCAAGTGAAAGGATCGAGTCTTTGGAAAGCTCAATATCTGGAGAACTGAAACTTGGACACTTGTTCGCCGCGGCCGGGATCAGCCCGAGCGACGTTCTTGTCATCCGTCACACCTACAATGCGGATGGACTGGCAACTGAAGCCGACCTGACGGACGACAGCATCCTGGCTTATACCCGACGGCAATCTCACGGAAACAAAATTGGATCTCAACCACCCGCCCTATGGCTGAGCTTCATAGCTGAAGGCGGACTTCGCTCGCGATTCCTCACTGCCCACGACAACTTTGGTGAGCTTCCGGAAGAGAGCGACGCTCAACGCCGGTACTTCGACCTCCGCATCTCACGCGCTCTTGAAAACTTTCGGAGAAGGCTGACGATTGAATGGTCTCGTGACCCGGTCAACTGGGCGAAGCGAGGCCAACTGGCCGAGTCCTTCAAGGTTCTTGAAATTGCGGATCCACAACGTGAGGCGTTTCCTGGCTTCGACAACTTGATCGTCGACTATTCGACTTTGGGGTTAGTCATTGAAGATGCCAGATACAGGGATTGGCGGACTGCCTTGGAATCCGTGCAGGGGATCTACCTCATCACTGATCGAAACTCCGGTCGTCAGTACGTCGGCAAGGCAGACGGCCGAGAGAGAATCCTTGGTCGGTGGCGCAGTTATTGGAAATCTGGGCACGGAGGGAATGTAGCGCTTCGCGAACTTTCCGAGGTCGGTATGGCCACCTCTGCTAGTTTTCAATTCAGTCTGCTCCGAGTTTTCGGCCCGGAGGTTCCAGAAGATCAGATCAATGCGGCAGAATCACACTTCAAATCGGCGCTCCTCTCCCGACAGTTCGGTTTCAACAAGAACTGAGTTTGTCAGCATTCTGGAAGGCTGACGCCGGGCAAGCGTATTGGGCAAAGACGGAGTACCCAGGGCGTGTGGCCGTTTCCGGCACGCTCGTGCCTGCCAGTAGAATTGAGACAGCAGGCGAACGATCGGCTGTGCACATTCTCGAATGACCGTACTCATAGACGGTTACTCGGACTCGAAAGGACAATAGTGACCGACATCTTCAGTGAACTCAAGGCCCGTGGCCTCGTCTCGGTTTCGACCGACGAAGCCGCCCTGCAGAAGGCTCTCAATGAGGAATCGCTGACCTATTATGTCGGTTTCGATCCCACCGCACCCAGCCTGCACATGGGCAACCTGGTCCAGCTCATCACCGCCGCGCGTCTGCAGAAGGCAGGACACAACCCCCTGGCCCTCGTCGGCGGAGCAACCGGGCTCATCGGTGACCCCCGTATGTCGGGAGAGCGCACGCTCAACCCGCGCGAGGTCGTCGAGGAATGGTTGGAAAAGATCCGGGCACAGGTCGAGAAGTTCCTCGACTTCAGCGGTCCGAATGCCGCGCAGGTCGTCAACAACTACGAGTGGACATCCGAGATGTCGGCCATCGATTTTCTCCGCGACATCGGCAAGCACTTCCCGATGAACCGAATGCTGGCCAAGGAATCGGTCTCGGCTCGCCTCAACAGCGAAGCAGGAATCTCCTTCACGGAGTTCTCGTACCAGGTGCTGCAGGGCAACGACTACCTCGAACTCCACCGCCGCTACGGCTGCTCCCTGCAGACCGGTGGTTCCGACCAGTGGGGCAACCTGACTTCGGGTGTCGACCTCATCCGCCGCGTCGAACAGCACAGTGTCCATGCCCTGGCCACACCGCTGATCACCAAGGCCGACGGCACCAAGTTCGGCAAGACCGAGTCCGGCACCGTGTGGTTGGACGAGAGCCTGACCAGCCCATACGCGTTCAGCCAGTTCTGGCTCAACGCCGATGACCGCGATGTCGTGAAGTACCTCAAGGTGTTCTCCTTCCGTTCGCTCGAGGAGATTGAGCAGATCGAGGCCGAGTTCACCGCGGCTCCACACACTCGCCTGGCCCAAAAGGTGCTGGCCGAGGATGTGACGACTCTGGTCCACGGCAAGGAGAAATACGAGCAGGCGATCGCTGCGGCTTCTGCCCTGTTCGGTGGGGGAGAGCTGGCCAGTCTCGATGCCTCCACCCTGGGGGCTGCGACATCCGAACTTCCTCGCGGCGATGTCAGCTCGGCCCAGTTGGCCGAGGGTGTACCCGTGGCCGACGCGTTCGTGACCGCCGGCATCGTGAAGTCCAAGGGCGAGGCACGTCGAGCCATCAAGGACGGCGGTGCCTACGTCAACAACGTCAAGGTCACCGGTGACGACCAGACCCTGACCCCCGCCGAGGTGCTCCCCACCGAAGGCGGAGGAGTGATCCTCCTGCGTCGGGGAAAGAAGACCCTGGGGGCTGTTGACATCATCAGCTGAGCACCATGATTGCCGACGACACCGTGTCCTTGATCGATTCGAGGGCACGGTGTCGTCGTATTCACCATCGACACGGTGAAAGCACCGGAGACGACGGCGAGCTGCAATGGACAAGCGAACGACTTGTGATCGTCGATGACAAGCCATTCACTTGTATCGGTACTCGGGCTGGCGGGTTGAGACTTCGGGACTTCGAAGCTCTGGGGGATGTCATTCGTGAGATATCTGGACAGCCTCATGGCGTCAACCGGCGTTGTGACCGAGACTGATATCAGTACTACGTCGAAACGAGGAGAACATGCGCACGCTGCTCAACATCATCTGGTTCATCTTCAGCGGACTGTGGCTGGCACTCGGCTACTACCTCGCCGGTATCATCTGCTGCATCCTCATCGTCACCATCCCCTGGGGAATCGCCTCCTTCCGGATCGGCAACTATGCCCTCTGGCCCTTCGGCCGTGAGGTCATCGAAACGAGGCCGGCAGGTATCGCAACGACGCTGGGCAACATCATCTGGGTGATCGTCGCCGGCATCTGGCTGGCCATCGGGCACGTGGTGACCTCGATCCCGCTCTTCGTCTCGATCATCGGCATTCCGCTGGGATGGGCGAACATCAAACTCATCCCCGTGTCTCTCATGCCCCTGGGCAAGGAGATCGTCGACAGCAACTCCCTCATGCCCGGATACCGCGGAGCCTGACCGTCCGCGCACTGTTTTGAGGGGCTCGCACAGCCCTCGATCCCCGGTATTCCGGGGCCCGAGGCTGTCGCAACTGTCCTGGTGACGGGCGTCACGTCGAGTTTTCCGGTTTCGAGTTGCACGCACCGGCTGGCCTGGTCTAGAGTTGTATCTCGTTGCCCCGCAGAAAACGAGTTCTTCGAGAACAGTTTTCACCCGGTATGACCAGCACAAACACAGTTTGAGTTCGGTACATGACAGGTTGCGGATGGCAACAACAATCGAAACTGACACCCCCGGTGTACGCCGCCATTTTGTGATGGTGTGTGGTGACGGGTGAGTGTGTGTGGTTTGAGAATCCAATAGCGTATTTGTTTGAACAGATAGTGATGCCAGAAACATTATTTTTCTGGTAAGACAATCACATGTTCACACACAAGTCACGGCCCCCTCGCCGGGGTGGTGACGCCAGCGTGTGTGAACATGATTTTTTTAAGCTGACCGCGGTCACCCCGTGACCGTAGTGTTGGCTGTCTTGCTGGGATTCATTCGTAACATAATTTTTTTATGGAGAGTTTGATCCTGGCTCAGGACGAACGCTGGCTGCGTGCTTAACACATGCAAGTCGAACGCTGAAGCCCGCAGCTTGCTCTGGGTGGATGAGTGGCGAACGGGTGAGTAACACGTGAGTAACCTGCCCCCGACTTCGGGATAAGCCCGGGAAACTGGGTCTAATACCGGATATGACAACCGAAGGCATCTTTGGTTGTGGAAAGTTTTTTCGGTTGGGGATGGGCTCGCGGCCTATCAGTTTGTTGGTGAGGTAATGGCTCACCAAGACGACGACGGGTAGCCGGCCTGAGAGGGCGACCGGCCACACTGGGACTGAGACACGG
>NZ_FXZH01000017.1 GCF_900169365.1 Brevibacterium sp. 239c | reverse complement strand
GAGTCCCCGCTTCTGCTGTGGCGTGACACGGTGGTTGTGTCATACCCGGATGCGAGAATCATTACCTATACGCGGCAACGGAGCTGGAATCAGGACCGACTGGCCAGCCATGAAAAATCGAGGTTAGAGCCGAACGTTATGTGGTTGATGTTGGTGCGGACCGACTTGAGATCGTGGATTCCAGTTCGAACGGAATTCGTATGGAGCCTGTCCCCGATGGGGTGAGTCCTCACGCATCAGATCCCTGCGGTGGATGTACGAGTGCTACTCATCAGGCGCTTGCCTCAATATGCAAGACAACCGCTCCTGTTGACTGCGTTTTGAGTGGCGTTGGCTGCGCGGGTTGCGTAGCAGGTTGCACTAAGATCAACTTAAATTGCATCGGGTGCGTTGCTACGACGTGCGGGGCTGCGCTTATAAAGTGTTGCAACAAGCAAGAAGGTGGAGCTTGCTTCCCTTGTGGAGTAAAGCCGTGAAAGCAGTTAGAAGTGGAGGCGTAAGTCATGAGAGATATCATTATGTCGTTTGCTCTCGGTTTGTCGTTGGCCACGAGCATTTTAAGTGGGGTTGGTGAACCCACCTTCGGGGTCACGTCAATTTTGTTTGTGATTGTGTTTCCCCTTATCCTTTTGTCGACGTTCATCGCGTTGCTGGTCCAGCACCGAAGAAAGGACAGGGGCGCGGATGTGTCTCAGTTTGTTCCAAAGTGAGGATTCGAGACTTCATGGTGCCAATAGTTGAATAGGTTCCGGGCAGCGGGCTGGTGGAATCCTAGACTGAAATTCGTTTAAGGGCATGATTCTAATATCTCATTGGAGTCATGCCCTTTATGTCATTCAGGATTCGTCAGCGGGTGCTGTGAAATTGTCGATAACTTAGAAGCGCGTTCGGGCGTACTTTCGGCGTGCGGCAGCCTCGTGTCAGTATTGTCTTTAATGCGAGATCGGTGGACTAGGAGATTCGCTCCAACGAACGCTTCGGCGAGCGAGCCGTCTTCTTCTGCCACCCCTAATTAAGCGGTCATGTAGTCCGATGCCAATGTCGCATGCGCTCGGCTATTTGATGCCTGGCATCGATGCCGGAACTGACAGGACTCCAATCTCGCCGGCTTTTGTTTAACCTTGAGAACTGTAGCGATCGTCGCCGCTGTCCCGTGCGGTATCTTGGAGAAGACTGGCACCTTCGCTGATCTGATCAACCCGCTCACTCGTCGGAGCAATCCGACTGGCTCGCCTATCACATCAACGATCTTCGCGACATTCCGTGTTTGGTTCTCTGGTGGTGCACAGTTCCTCGCGATCATTCTGGCGGCCCGTGGATACCTAGAGCCGTACAGGGCGATGAATCTCTTCCCGTTGAACCTCTCCAAGACAGTCGAAGCCGCAGGTGAATCGCTGTGGCGGAGCTCCTACCACGACCGCGGCTTCTTTCGCCGGAGTCTCGGCATCGACCAGTCGCGTCGATTCGTCACCGAACCGAGCGCAGTCTTCTTGAATCTACATGATCGCCGCAACCTCTCGTTAAGAGTGTTGCGACGATCATGTGAGCCCGGCGAGGTGATGGGGCCGTAATCAGCCGATCAGGTCAAAGCGCGATCAGATCAGCCGAGGGTCAGATCAGATCAGACGCTGACCTTGCGGAGCGAATCGATCTTCGACTCTTCGCCTGGCATGACGCGCTTCTCACCGTCACCGAAGGCTGTTTCGAGGACGCGCACGCCCTTGACCAGTGAAGTGAACTCGCGTGGTTCCATCGATGCGGACTGGTCCGAGCCCCACATGGAGGAGTCCAGGGTGATGTGGCGTTCGATGGTCGCAGCGCCCAGTGCGGCGGCGGCGAAGGAGATCTCGAGGCCCAGCTCGTGGCCGGAGTAGCCCACATTCACGCCGTAACGCTCGCGCATGGTGGTGATGGCCTTGAGGTTGACCTCTTCGGGAGGCAGCGGGTAGGTCGAGGTGGCGTGCATGAGAACCAGCTTGTCGCGGTCGAAGACCTCGACGGCTGCATCTAGCGTGGCCCAGTCGGACATGCCCGAGGAGCACAGGACCGGCTTGCCGGTCGCGGCGATCGCACGGAGGAGTTCGAAGTCCGTCAGCGAGGCCGAAGCGACCTTATAGGTCACTGCGTCGAACTTGTTTTCGAGGAAGTCCACGGAGTCAGTGTCCCAGGGGGAGGCGAACCACTGCAGACCGACTTCCTTGGCGTAGCGGTCGATCTCGGCGTATTCTTCCTGGCCGAACTCGACGCGCCACTTGTAGTCGAGGTACGTCATCTCGCCCCATGGGGTGGAGCGCATCTTCGACTTCTGGTGTTCGGGCACAGCCACATCTGGGTTGCGCTTCTGGAACTTCACGGCCTGGGCACCGGCGGTGACGGCGACATCCATGAGCTGCTTCGCGATTTCGACGTCGCCGTTGTGGTTGATGCCGATTTCGCCGATCATGTAAACGGGCTGATTCGGGCCGACGAGGTGGTTGCCGATGGCCACTGGGGCGAGTTGATCAGTCATGAAACCTGCTTTCGATTGGTACGCAAACCTTCTGCGTGATTCGTGAGCAACGGCTGTTGCTGCTGGATGGATGGTTGCTTGTGGTGTGAGTCGGAGCTGAGTACCGATGTCAGTGTTCGAGCCGGCAGCTGCTCCGTTGCCGAGTTCGGCACCGGAATGAGGTCGCAGACTTCGCGGACCGCTCCCTTTCCGCCGGGCCGATCGAGGACCACTCGAGCCGCTGCGAGCACCTTGGGGTGGGCGTCCGCGACTGCGATGGGCCAGCCGACGACGTCGAAGGCTTCGAGGTCGTTGATGTCGTTTCCGACGTAGGCCACCCGGGCCGCGTCGAGTCCCTGTTCTTCGATCCACGACGCCAGGACCTTCGATTTATTGTCGACGCCCTGGGTTACATCCACGTGAAGTTTCTCCGCCCTGCGGGTGACAACTGGGTTGCGTTCCTTCGACAGGATCATGACAGGGACCCCTGACTTCACCAGGCGTGAGACTCCCATGCCGTCGCCGCGGTGGACGCGGACCTGTTCGTTGCCGTCCTCGTCGACGTAGGCGCCGTCGTCGGTGTGGACGCCGTCGAAGTCGGTGACGAGGGCGTCGACGTCGATGACCTGCGCGGTCTCCTGTGTGGAGGCGATCGCGCGGACCAGTGACAGGTCGGACATGTCGTCGATTTCACGGGCGTGCTCGGGTGGGACCTCTTCGATGGTGACGCGACCGAAGAAGCGGTGTCCGTGTTCGATGAGTCCGTCGGTGCGCATGACGTAGAAGGCGCCGGTCTCGTTGTAGTGCTTGGCCCGGTCCTGACGGCGGGGCCGGAAGCTGGCTTCGTGCCCGACGGCGACCGCCGATTCGCCTTCGTCGAGGCGCCATAGGAACGAATGGTCCTCAACGGCGGAGAACACGACATCGGACTCACCGTCACGGACGGCGGCGACCGCATTGGCGATCGAAGCGGAGTCGATGAACGGGGAGGTGCACTGCATGAACACGGTGGTGTCGAATTCCTCGCCGAGGCTGGCCAGCGTGTAGATCAGAGCCGACTCACTGGTCGCGGTGTCACCGGCGATGTCAGCGGGACGATGGGACACCTCGGCGCCGGCACGAATTGCCTCTGCGGCGATACCCTCATGATCGGTCGAGACGACCACGCGGTCGATGCTCGGCGTCGACTTGGCCGCGTTGATCGCGCGAGCCAGAAGCGAGACGCCGGCGACCTTCTGCAGGTTCTTCAGCGGAATTCCCTTGGAGCCGCCCCGGGCGGGAATGATGGCCACGGCCCGATGCGGCCGTGCTGCGCTCTCGTTGTCAGCGGGCGCTGTGGCCACGCGATCGGTGGGCGCTGGGGGAGTCAGAGTCGATTGGTAGTTCACAATGATTCGACGCTAACGACGGCATGTGGCCCCCAGGTGAACGAGCAATGTCGCCGAGGCGACACCTTCGTGGCGGGTGTATGTCGAGTTCTGGTGGGGTGGGGTCAGTCACCCGTGGCGACGGTGCGCGGGGCGCCTGAGGTGACGGGGCGCGGTCACCCGCGCTGATGTGGCGAGGTCAGCGCCAGGTGACGTTCCACATGCGGTTGTTCCAGGCTTCGAACGGGATGACTTCGCCGGTGTAGATCGGCCAGAAGTAGGAGAAGGCCATGATCGCGGCCACGAGGATGAGACCCACTGCCATCCGGCGGCCGAACAGAGACCAGGGGATTCGGGTGCCGCGACCGGCGAAGAGGGGACCGCGCGGATTGGGCGCAAGGTGGGTGGAGATGGTCGGGACGCGGCCCCACAAGAGGGTGAGGCAATAGGTGAATGCGAGAACGACGAAGGGCACCATGACGACCGTGTAGAAGGTGAAGATGGTGCGTTCCTGGTAGGCGAACCAAGGCAGCCAAGTCGCGGCGAGCCCGGCCAGGATGACACCGGCGCGGACGTCGCGGCGGATGATCCAGGCGCCCAGCGCAACGAGGATGGCGATGGGTGCCAACCCCCAGATCACCGGATTGCCCACCGAGGTGATCGCCGAGGAGCAATGTTCCACGGTGCAGCCCATGCTGCCCTGGTCCGGGGATTCGTAGTAGAAGGAGGTCGGCCGCCACTGGACGATCCACCCCCACGGGTTCGACATATAAGGGTGTTCGGAGTCGAGTCCGACATGGAACGAGTACGCCGTGTAGTGATAGTGGGCCAGAGACGGCAGCCACAACAGCCAGTCCGGAAGGGAACTCCACCACCCGCCGTTGTCGAAGGCCCACTGCCGATCCCAGGCATCGGTGGAGCGAATCCAGCCGGTCCACGTGACGATGTAGGTCAGCAGGGCCACCGGCACCAACTTGATGAACGCCGGAATGCTGTCGCGAATCAGCATGCCCAGCCAGGGATGGACGATGCCTGTACGGTGGCGCGAATGCACGTCCCAGGCGACGACGAGGATCCCGAACGCGGCGACGGCGTAGAGCCCCGACCACTTCACCCCCATCGCCAGGCCCAGGCTGATACCTGCGGCGATGAGCCAGGGACGCACGCCGAGGCGGGGCCCGAAGTTGATCAGATCCTTGCGTGGCAAAGGGCGACGATCCCGAGATCGTTCAGGTGGGCCGTTTGAGGCCGTGTACCGGGCGAGCTTCTTCGTGACGAACTCTCGGTCGACGACGATGAAGGCGAAAGCGAGTAGGACGAAGGCCATGAGGACGATGTCGAGCAGGCTCGTGCGCGAATGCACGAAGTGCTCACCATCGATTGAGAGCAGACCGGCTGCGACGCAGGCGAAGAACGCGGAGCGGAAGAGCTTCCAGGCGATGAAGCCCATGAGGAAGATCGTCAGCGTTCCCACGATTGCTACGGAGAAGCGCCACCCGAAGGAGTCGTCGGCGCCGAAGATGTGGATGCCGGCGCCGATGATCCATTTGCCCAGAGGAGGGTGGACGACATATTCGGGAGTGGACTCAATGACGCTCGGGTCGCCTGCATTGAATGAGTCGTCGGCGTTCTCCGGCCAGGATCGTTCGTAGCCGTACTTGAAGACGGAGTAGGCGTCCTTGACGTAATAGGTTTCGTCGAAGATCAGCCGGTGTGGGAAGCCGAGATTGAAGAGGCGGAGGGCGCCGCCGATCGCCGTGATGAGCAGCAGTGCCGGCCACATCCAGATCGGTGCCCGAGTCGCCCACATTCCGGCGGTGAAGGTACGCCGACGGATGGCAGCAGCATTGGCGCGAATCGATTCGCGCCGGTTCGCGCGACGTTCTCGGGCGATGAGTTTGGTGGGGGCCGCGGGGGAGTCTGTGGGGTGGGTTTCGGAGCGTGAAGGGTCGGTGGACTCATCCGTGGGGTCGGTCGACCGCCCCGGCGCCTGGGGATCTTCGGGTTGAGTCATTATCGTCAAGTTTAAGGTCCGAGGAGATGCTCGCTCCCATCTGGTCCCCAGGGTGAGTCGTTCACGTATTGTCCTTCGAGCCGTCAGGACGACTAAGGTAGTCCTCAACAGGCGGCAAACGAGTGAAACGGTGACGAGCGTGTCTTACAACCCGAACTATCGTCCGAGTGATCCACCACAGGTCGGATCCCAGCAGTTCAACAACGGCTACGGGGCCTCACAGCCGCAGCCCGGATACGGCACCGGCCAGTATCAGGACCAGGGGCAGTACTCGAACCCGAACCCGTATCAGCAGCCCCAGTCCGGTCCCGCGGTCTACAGTCAGCCGGACGCTTACAGTCAGCCGGGCACATACAGTCAGCCGGGCACCTATGGCTACAGCCAGCCAGCGACCTACGGTGCGTCGATGATGTTGATGCGGCCAGCAATGAACTCGCTGTCGGGCTGGGCGATGTGGATGGGCATCATTGGACTGGCCGGCGGTTTCGTCTGCGGCATCCTCTCTCTGGTTCCCATCATCGGCGTCCTGTTCTCCATCATTGCGATGTTCTTGTGGCTCGCCCCAATCCTTGCCGTCATCTTCGGCCACGTGGCCCGTGGACAGATCAAGAGGACCGGTCAGGACGGCCGAGGCCAGGCCACCGCCGGTCTGATTATGGGCTACATCGGGATTGCCTTCGCCCTGCTGGCAGTCATCATTGTCGTCGGAATTGTGGGTCTCGGCGTCTTCGCTGCTGGGATGAGCTACTGATCGGCTCACGAACGGCTCCCGGTCGGTTCCCGAACGGCCAGCTCACGAGGATCCATTTTCTGCTCTGACACCCGTGGTGCAGGACTGCAACAGGGTTGGCTCTCTGAGGACTGCTTGGCTCGATAGCGTTGAATTCAGACGCAAGGGGAACATCCCTTCTACAGGGATCAGCCCGCGAACAGCCACAGCAACAGGAGCGAACCAGATATGCACACTTTGCAACTGCCAGCCAGCGGAATCAACGCAGCTTCGAGTTCGGGATACTCACACGGCGGAGCGCAAGGTGGCTACCCAAGTTATTCCGCACATTCGAATCCCGCAGCGTACGGGCCCAACCCGGGAATCGCAGGACCAATGGCGTATGTCTACCAGCCGATTGTGCCGACGAACACCCTGGCGATCATCGGCATGGTGATGTCGCTGATCGGGGCTTTTACGTCCTTTGTCCCGGCCGGAATCGTCGGAATCGTTATGGGTCATGTCGCTCGCAAGCAGATACGCCAGCGGGGTGAGCGTGGAGACGCGATGGCGGTGACTGCGCTCTGGGCCGGATACCTCGGTGTTGGATTCTGGCTGATCTTCTGGGGCCTCTACTGTGTGGTCGTTGTGCTCGCAATTGCGGCAGGGGCCGCTGAAGGGTCGTACTGAAGTCGGAATTGAGACGCATCTGCGACAGTCTCACCTTTTGTCACAGAGAGCGACTCGGTACCGTTGTAGGCATACGCAAGGAGATCGCGCCATGAGCAGTCAGAGCAACTGGAACAATCCAGACATGTATTACCAGCAGCCGCAGTCAGGCACTGGTTCGAACAATAACTATGGGTCGAACGCAGACTATTCGGGTTCGGCTTACACGGCGAATGCGGTGTACGGTGCAAACACTCAGTACGCAGGTCCAGGACCGGCCGTCGTCTACCAGCCGCTTCCGCCCACGAATTCTTTGGCGATCATCGCCCTCGTCACCTCGATCTTCGGAGTGATGAGTGGTGTCTTCCTCGCCGGTATCGCTGGCATCATCATGGGCCACATTGCTCGAAAGCAGATTCAGGAGTCCGGTGAGCGCGGCGGGGGAATGACCACAGCCGCCTTGTGGGTCGGCTATGGCGGAACCGCGCTTTGGCTGGTCTTCTGGCTGCTGATGATCCTGTTCTACCTTGGCATGTTCGCTCTGATGTTCGCGACAACGTGATCGACAACGTAATCATTGACTGATTGCGTCGGCGTGACGGCGCAGTTGTGATGGCGGCCGCGTGACTGCGGCGGCGCGATGGTTCAGTCGCACTCGCTCAGTCGCACTCGCTCAGTCGCAAAAGCGACGGCGGGTCCGTTTGATTCGGAATGTTGCCGTCGCTTCACCGGTCGAGAGCAGACAGCTAAGATCACGACAGGGCTGACAACGGTGCTGAAGACAGTTGCAGTCCGAAGCTCTGTATATCCGGCGACTGCTCCAGCAGCCACCATTCACTCAACTACCTTTCTCCCAGCCACTGTTCTCCAAACAACTGTTCTCCCCGCCACTGTTCTCCCACCCGCTGTCGGCCTAGAGGCGTGAATGCCCCGCAGACGACATCTCGCAGATTCACAGGTGCCCGATAATGACCGAAACCGCTGAACATGACTCACCGCATCCCGGCGGCCAGCTCATCTTGGTCGGCACCCCGATCGGCAACCTCGGCGATGCGAGCGAACGCATGCAGCGCGCCATTGCCGCAGCCGATGTCATCGCGGCCGAGGACACTCGCCGTTTCCTGTCGCTGACGCAGCGTCTGGAGCTCACGCACACCAACCGTGTCATCAGCGTCTTCGACCACAACGAACACTCCCGGGCACCCGAGCTCGTCGAACTCATCCGCTCCGGGCAGACCGTTGTCCTGCTCAGCGATGCGGGAATGCCCGCTGTCTCGGATCCCGGCTACCGCGTCGTCAAAGCCTGCGCGGAGGCAGGACTGCCGATCACCTCGACGCCTGGACCCTCTGCAGTGCTCATGGCGCTCGCTGTCTCGGGACTGCCCAGCGACCGGTTCAGCTTCGAAGGCTTTCTGCCGCGTAAATCCGGGGCACGCAAGAACCTCCTCGAGGAGCTGCGCAGCGAGAAGCGGACCATGGTGTTCTTCGAAAGCCCCCACCGCATCGCCGACACGATGGACGATTTCCTCACCGTCATCGGACCAGATCGGCCTATGAGTATCAGCCGTGAACTGACGAAGACCTACGAAGAGACCCTGCGCGGGACCGTGTCCTCGCTGCGTGATCTCGCAGCCGACGGACTGCGCGGGGAGTTGACCCTCGTGCTTGCCGGAGCCACCGCGGTCGAGACCGCCCCGGAGGACCACCTCGACGCTGTCGGTGAACTCGTGGAGTCAGGAGTGCGGGCGAAAGACGCTGCAGGGCAGGTCGCAAAGCAGTTCGGTCTGTCCAAACGTGAGGTCTACGAGGCCTGGCTGCACCGAGAGTGAGAGGACCGGGGCTTCGGGCGCCGGAGCTCAACTGTCGCTCCTCAGGTTGCGGAACAATACATGGGTTGCAACCCATGTATTGTTCCGCAACCTGAGGCGTCATCGACTAGTTCCGTGCAGACTCCCGGCGAGGTGCGATTGGCTCAAGTCTGACTCCTGGGGACAACCCGTCGACTTAGACGTAGTCAGCCTGTGGACGCTGACCAGTTGTGCACAGGGTGTTGTCCGAGGCTCGTAATCGCAACGGTGCGGAGGACATTATGCGGACATGTATAACATTGTTTGCTACGACGATCTCGCAGCCGCTGGTGTCAACACGACACTGATCAGAGGCGCGAAGAATTGCTGCCTGGTGAAGATCTGTCGAGGAGTGTATTCGGTTATAAGGCAGTGTAAGGATCCAAAGCACTCGGCGATAGCAGTATTCGGAACCGACAGTGAGTGGATGCGCTACCACGAACAGAGCCTGCATAAGGAGAAATCGCATCGTCGTCGCTATCTCGACCACCTTGCCCGTTTGAGAACTCTTCACTATCCGCACTATCGCAACGATGACGTGATCTGCGGAGTCTCAGCAGCTCGGTTGCACAAGATCAAATTGTTCGACGTGACCGACGGCCCGGTGACGGTGAGCCATCCGAAAGCCAATTCAAGCAGTCGGGAGCTGATTCGATCGCGACGGACTCTAGTGGGTGCAGATAAACAGATCGTCAGCGGATTGGCAGTGACGACAGCTGCGCGAACGGCGGTGGATCTGATCCGGACACTGGGGCCGGCCTCCGGATTCGTCGCACTCGAGCAGGTCCTTCGAGAACATATGTTCGGCTCCGACGAAGAGTCAATCTTCAGCTTCGGGTATCCGAGAGATGCACTGACTCGAGTTCCGGATGCTGTGGATGAACTGTTCGCGCCGACAATAGGACGGTTGGCAACGGGGAAGATCCAAGCACGAACGCTCACTTCAGCGATCAGCCCCTTTTCCGAAAGCTATGCGGAAAGCCGTGCTTCTCTGAACCTGCACCAGCTGGGCTTACGAGACTTCAGTCAGCAGATCGATATCTTCGACGGCCACCGGCTGCTGACCCGCTTGGATTTCTTCCACAGAGCGACGAAAGTGGTGCTCTATGTCGACGGGACCCAGAAGTACGTAGATGCCGGATTCGACCGAATGAAGAAGGAAAGTCACCAACATAATCGGCTGTTGGCGATGGGGTACAAGGTCGTTCGCTTTAGGTTCAATGAGATTCTCAGCCTCGGTACTTTCGCCAACAAGCTTTTCAGCCAAGCGCCAGAGCTCCGTGGATTTTGCTGCAACAAGCTCGTGGTCTGAACACCCGCCTGACGATTCAAGTGCTCGATTGTCTGGGAACCGGAGTAGCTGTCCGCGCCAGTAGTCAGGTTGCGGAACAGTACACGGGTTGCAACCTATGTACTCTTCCGCAACCTGAGTCGTTTCCACCTCGACGGCTCGCTCCGCACCTCTCCCACCCACCCACACCCTCCGCACCCGTGCGCGCCCACGCCGCGGCGTCCCTTAGACTGTGTGACCTATGGGTTATTACTTGACGACAGCTATCGCTTACCCCAATGGGGCCATCCACATCGGTCACGCATATGAGTACATTGCGGCCGATACGATCGCGCGGTTCAAGCGCCTCGACAATCACGAGGTGTTCTTTGCAACCGGCACCGATGAGCATGGTCTGAAGATGCTGCAGGCGGCGAACAAGCTCGGCATTACGCCCAAGCAGCTCGCCGACGACAACGCGAAGAACTTCCGCGACACCCAGCTCGCGCTCGGCTCCACGTTCGACCGCTTCATCCGCACCACCGACGAGGACCACTACGAAGCGTCCAAGGCGATCTGGCGCAAGCTCGAAGAGGCTGGCGACATCTACCTCGACACCTACGCCGGCTGGTACTCCGTCCGCGACGAGGCTTTCTACACGCAGGACGAGACCGAGGTCGTCGACGGCGTCCGCCTCTCGACCGAGACCCGCACCGAGGTGACCTGGACGGAAGAGGAGTCCTACTTCTTCCGCCTCTCGAAGTACCAGGACAAGCTGCTCGACCTGTACGAGACCCACCCGGAATTCCTCGGCCCGGACTCCCGCCGCAACGAGGTCGCTTCGTTCGTCGCCTCTGGCCTGAAGGACCTCTCGGTCTCGCGCACCACCTTCGACTGGGGTGTGCCGGTGCCCGGCAACGAGAAGCACGTCATGTACGTGTGGATCGACGCCCTGACGAACTACCTCACCGCCGCCGGATATCCCGATGACCAGGAGCGCCTGGACAAGTGGTGGCCCGCCGACGTGCACATCATCGGCAAGGACATCATCCGCTTCCACAGCGTCTACTGGCCCGCGTTCCTGATGAGCGCCGGCATCGAGCTGCCGGGGCGCGTCCACGCCCACGGCTTCCTCTTCAACGCCGGTGAGAAGATGTCGAAGTCCGTTGGCAACGTCGTCGATCCCATCGACCTCGTCGACGCATTCGGCCTCGACACCCTGCGTTTCTTCCTCTTCCGCGAGTTCTCCTACGGCAATGACGGGTCCTACACGAAGGACTCGATCATCACCCGCAAGAACTCCGACCTCGCCAACGAGTACGGCAACCTCGCCCAGCGCTCGCTGTCGATGATCGCGAAGAACTGCGACGCACAGGTTCCACAGCCCGGTGACCTCACTGAAGAAGACGAAGCGCTCCTCGCGTTGGCCCGCGCCGTCCCCGAGACCGCTCGGCGCCACGTCGACACCCAGGCACTCCACCTCTACGTCGAGGCCTGCTGGAAGGTCCTGTCCGAGGCCAACCGCTACTTCTCCGCCCAGGAACCCTGGAAGCTGAAGAAGACCGATCCAGATCGCATGGCCACCGTGCTGTGGGTGACGATCGAGGTCGTGCGCATCATCTCGATCCTCATCCAGCCCGTCATGCCCGATTCCGCCGGCCAGATCCTCGATCTCCTCGGCGTCGAAGAAGGTGTTGGTGGGGCCGGCGCGAAGGTGCTTCCGACGGCGACGGACAACGGTACCGGCGCCGAGGCGATGGCCCCTGTGACCGTAGGTGCCGGAGTCGGCGTCGCCGCAGGTGCCGCTGCCGCAGCGGCAGGAATCGCACCGATGGCCGCGGCGTCGGCCGAGAACGGTGTCAATGCCGCCGAGGTGGATCCTCGTTCGTTCGCCGCGATCGACTTCCCACTGGAGCCTGGCACCCCACTGCCTAAGCCGGTCCCGGTGTTCCCAAAGTTCGTGGAGGAGACCGAATAATGGCTTCACGCGCCGCCGGAACCTATCCTCCGGTGCCTGAACCACTTGCCCACCCGGTCGTCGACACCCACACGCATCTCGACATCTGCACGGGTGTGCGACTGCCCTTGGGTGCGGGCGAACCCGAGCCCGAAGTCAGGCCTGACAAGGACGAAGAGTTCCCGAGCCTCGACTTCTTCTTCGACACCGCCCAGTCGGCGGGCGTCCAGCGCATCGTCCAGATCGGCTGCGACCTCCCGGCCGCACGGTGGACGACCGAGCTGGTCACGCAGCAATCACAAGATGGTCGCTCGTGGATGCTCGGCGGTGCTGCACTGCACCCGAACGAGGCGCCGAGGTTGGCCGAGCGAGGAATGCTCGACGACGCACTCACCGAGATCGAGTCACTCGTGACCTCCAACGACCGCATGCGCGTGGTGGGGGAGACCGGACTCGACTACTTCCGCACCGGTGAAGAGGGTGTCGCCGACCAGCAGCGCTCCTTCCGCGCTCACATCGAGATCGCCAAACGCACGGGCAAGGCCCTGCAGATCCACGATCGTGAGGCCCACGCCGATGTGCTGCGCATCCTCAAGGAGGAAGGTGCTCCCGAGGTCACCATCTTCCACTGCTTTTCCGGCGACGAGTCGATGGCCCGGGAATGCGCCGCTGCCGGTTACTTTATGTCGTTTGCCGGGAACCTCACGTTCAAGAACGCGGATGAACTCCGCCGTGCCGCAGCTGCAGCACCACTTGAACTGCTGCTGACCGAGACCGATGCTCCATTCCTCACCCCGCACCCGCATCGCGGTAAGCCAGGCGGTCCGTACTTGGCCGCAGTCACGGCACGCAAACTCGCCGAGGTGCGCGGTATGGATGAAGGCGAGCTCTGCGCGGCAGTGTGGAAGAACGCAGAGACCGCACTCGGCAGCTGGGACTGAACTGCAGCTGCTGGGACTGAAAGACAACCTCGGCGGGGGTGAGTCTGACGTTTGATTGGCCACCTCGGAGGGCGAATGTCACGATTGTGACGAAGCCCGGAAACACGGGGAAGTCCTGGTCAGAGGGCCAGCTTACGGGCCCTCGCCGTTACATGTTTGTAATGTTTTGCGTAACTTGTAACGAATCGGTTACAGTGGATGAGTTGATGACCTCTGCCCCAGGGATATTTTTGTGATTGATTTTCTTAAGAACCGCAAAGTGCAGATTGCTGCACAGGCGGTTGTGATTACCGGACTCGTGGGTGGCACGGGCGCCGTGGTAACCATGAACAAGCCAGTGACCTTGGATGTCAATGGTCAGTCCGAGGAAGTTCGGACCTTCGGTGGCACCGTGGGGGATGTCCTCGACAGCCGCGACCTCGACATCGAGAAGCGCGATCAGATCAAACCAGGCGTGAACAAGAAGATATCGCGGGATATGACGATCACCGTCAACACCGCGAAGGAACTTTCACTGTCTGTGGACGGCAAGAAGAGCGACGAGGTGACGCACGCGAACACTGTTGGTCAGGCATTGGCCGACCTCGGTGTGGACGCTAAGGGCGCCGACCTCAGCGCGAAGCCGAATCAGAAGCTCAAAGATGAAGGCAACGACATCGATGTGACGACCGCCAAGGACCTCACAATCGTTGCCGACGGCAAGGATCACAAGGTCTCGGCCGCAGCGGGCACCGCCAAGGAAGCCCTCGCTGAAACCAAGCTGAAGCTGGACAAGGACGACTTCATGTCCGTCCCCCTCAGCTCCAAAGTCTCCGACGGCCAGGTTCTCACCGTGAACCGTGTGAAGAACGACACCGTCAAGGAAAAGCAGGCCATCAAGCCCAAGACCGAGACCAAGAAGTCGGACTCCCTCTACGTGGGTGAGACGAAGGTCGAGGACGAAGGCAAGGAAGGCCAGAAGCAGGTCTCCTACAAGGTCAAGACCGTTAATGGCGATGAGGTGAAGAAGGAGAAGAAGAGCGAGAAGGTCCTCTCCGAGCCCAAGACCAAGGTCGTCATCCAGGGCACCAAGAAGAAGGAAGCTCCAGCTGAGAAGCCAGACGATTCCAGCAGCGGATCGGATGCCGGAACCGGTGACAACGGTTCGGGCGGCTCCGACGATGGTGACAAGAGCACCGGCGGCGGTGACTCGGGCTCCAGCAGTGGCAACATGAGCACCCAGGAGATCAAGGACATGCTCGGTGGGCCGGGATCGAAGTGGTACTCGGTCGTTGAGTGCGAATCGAACTTCGACCCGAAGGCCTCGAACGGCACTCACTTCGGTCTCTTCCAGTTCCTGCCTCAGACCTGGCACTCCATGGGCGGCAGCGGCAATCCCTCGGACGCCAGCCCGCAGGAGCAGTTCCAGCGTGCCAAGAAGCTGCAGGCTCAAGAAGGCTGGGGGCAGTGGCAGTGCGCCTGATCTCAGAGCGCAATCGCTGATCTGAAGCGATCGGCACATGAGCTGAACTAGACAATGCGCAGTACGGACTCGGGAGTTGATCTCCCGAGTCCGTACTGCGCATTCACGTGGCGCTAGAGATCTGCTGGAAGTGTGCTCGCAGCATGTGGAACCGCATGACCTTCGAGCCGCCTCCGGGCCGCCTACAGCACCGCCTCCGGGCCGCCGACAGGGCCGCGTTCGGGCCGCCTACAGGGCCGCGTTCGGGCCGCCTACAGCACCGCCTCCGGGTACCTTTCCTGGGGTTTCGCCCAGAGCGTGGACAATCCTTGGCACTCGAGTTGACCGAGTGCTAAGAGCGTTCTAAAGTCGAATTAGCACTAGCACTCAGCGAGTGCCAGTTTTAATGAGACGGTCGATCCACTCGGCACCCGCGACGACGAGGGGATCATGGCACACGCCGCCGTCTGACTCAAAGAAGAATTGAACCCCAGCGAAGGGAGAGGGCCCGATATGTCGGTCTCCATCAAGCCACTCGAAGATCGGATTGTCATCCGTCAGGTCGAAGCAGAGCAGACTACCGCCAGTGGTCTGGTCATTCCCGAAACCGCCAAGGAAAAGCCTCAGGAAGGCGAAGTTGTCGCAGTGGGCCCAGGCCGCGTTGCTGACAACGGAAACCGCGTCCCAGTCGACGTGGCCATTGGCGACAAGGTCATCTACTCCAAGTTCGGCGGCACCGAAGTCAAGTACGCAGGAGAAGAGTTCCTCGTGCTCTCGGCTCGTGACGTGCTCGCCGTCATCGGCTGAATCCCCTGAACAACTACTTCACTGACAGGAGGACGAATGCCTAAGAATCTGGAATTCAACGACGAGGCCCGTCGTGCACTCGAAAAGGGTGTGAACATCCTCGCGGACACCGTCAAGGTGACGCTGGGACCCAAGGGCCGCAACGTTGTTCTCGACAAGAAGTGGGGCGCACCCACAATCACCAACGATGGCGTGACCATCGCTCGTGAGGTCGAGGTCGACGACCCATACGAAAACCTCGGCGCTCAGTTGGCCAAGGAAGTTGCCACCAAGACCAACGACATCGCCGGTGACGGAACCACCACCGCGACCGTCCTGGCGCAGGCCTTCGTCAACGAAGGTCTGCGCAACGTAGCCGCCGGCGCCGCACCAGGTGCCCTCAAGCGCGGAATCGAAGCTGCCGTCGAGGCTGTCTCCACCGAACTCGGAACCATCGCCCGCGATGTCGCCGACTCCTCGGAGATCGCACACGTCGCCGGCCTGTCCGCTCAGTCCGAAGAGATCGGCAAGCTCATTGCCGACGCCTTCGACAAGGTGGGCAAGGACGGCGTCATCACGATCGACGAATCCCAGGCCGCATCTGTTGAACTCGAAATCACCGAGGGAATGCAGTTCGACAAGGGTTACCTCTCGCCGCACTTCGTAACCGATGCTGATCGCCAGGAAGCTGTGCTCTCCGACGCGCTCATCCTCATCAACCAGGGCAAGATCTCCAACATCCAGGAGCTCCTCCCTGTGCTGGAGAAGGTGCAGCAGGCCGGAAAGCCTCTGTTCATCGTGGCAGAGGACATCGAAGGCGAAGCTCTGTCGACGCTGGTCGTCAACAAGCTGCGCGGCATCATCAACGTTGCCGCCGTCAAGGCTCCCGGCTTCGGCGACCGCCGCAAGGCGATCCTCGAGGACCTCGCCGTCCTCACCGGTGGCCAGGTCGTCACCCAGGACATGGGCATGAAGCTCGACCAGGTCACCCTGGAAGAGCTCGGCAACGCCCGCACGATCACCGTCACCAAGGACAACACCACCATCATCGATGGTGCTGGCTCCGATGAGGACGTCAACGGTCGGGTTGCCCAGATCCGCAGCGAGATCGACAACACCGACTCCGATTGGGACCGCGAGAAGCTGCAGGAGCGCTTGGCTAAGCTCTCCGGTGGTGTCGCAGTCATCAAGGTCGGCGCCGCCACCGAGGTGGAGCTCAAGGAACGCAAGCACCGCGTCGAAGACGCAGTGTCGGCTACCCGTGCAGCCATCGAAGAGGGCGTCGTCGCCGGCGGTGGATCAGCTCTGATCCACGCCTCCAAGGTTCTGGCCGGAAACGACCTGAGCCTGAGCGGAGACGCAGCCACCGGTGCTGACATCGTCAAGCGCGGCGTCGTCCAGCCTCTGCGCTGGATCGCTGAGAACGCTGGCCAGGACGGCTACGTCGTCGTATCCAAGGTGACCGACCTCGAGTCGGGCCAGGGATACAACGCCGCCACCGATTCCTACGGCGACCTCATCGGCGCTGGAATCATCGACCCCGTCAAGGTCACCCGCTCGGCACTGCGCAACGCCGCTTCGATCGCCGCACTGGTTCTCACCACTGAGACACTGGTCGTCGAGAAGAAGGAAGAAGAAGAGGACTGAGTCCCATCTGATTCTCATCGGCGCGCAGCGAGTGCGTTGAACTGATACACGTGTGGCCCGGAACGTTTTGTTCCGGGCCACACGTGTTTTTCATGCCTGCAATCTGACCTATAACCCCAATCTGGAAGCCCGCCGAAGCGCTTAGGCATATCCGCAGGTCGCGAAGGCAGCGGCTTGCGCGGATGGCCGAGCATGCAGGCGGCTCACACCTACTGGTCAGTCAGAACCCATGTTCCTTGCCGTCGATGATCGTTAGTCTGGATGAGGCAGTGTTACGCAACAATGTAGGGACACCATGACGACAGCTTCACCGATGCCCATCGCTCAACTTCGTGATGTCTCGAAGGTCTTTGATCCCGATGGGGCGGCGCTGGTCGCTCTCAACCAGGTGTCTCTCGATATCGCTCCCGCCCGGCTGACGGCCATCATGGGCCCCTCGGGTTCGGGCAAATCCACTCTCATGCACGTTCTCGCCGGACTCGATCGTCCGAGCTCGGGCACGGTGCACATCGGCGAACGGGACATCACCGGATTGCATGAGGACGACCTGACCACCTTGCGGCGGCGGCGGATCGGTTTCGTGTTCCAAGCGTTCAACCTGGTGCCGACCCTCACGGTCAGGGAGAACATTCTGCTGCCCTTCGAGCTCGACGACCGCAAACCCAATGCCGACGAGCGTGCCTGGATCTCCAGCATCATCAAGCGACTCGGCCTGGACAACCGGCTGAAGCATCGGCCCGGTGAGATCTCTGGCGGACAGCAGCAGCGCACGGCCATCGCCCGTGCTCTGGCCACCCGACCGGACATCCTCTTCGCCGACGAACCGACCGGCAACCTCGACGGCCGATCGGGGCGTGAAGTCATGGCCATCATGTCCGAGGCCGTTCGCGAGCTCGGTCAGTCGATTGTCCTCGTCACCCATGATCCGCTTGTGGCTGCCCACGCCGACCGCGTCGTGTTCATCGCCGACGGCACGCCCGTCTCCGAACTCAATGACACGATCAGTGCCGAAGCGATCGCGCAGACGATGCTCGATCTGGACGCGCAGGCCGAGGCCGTCGAGGCTGGAGGGCGCCGATGAACCCGATGCGGGAGATCCGGACCAACCCGCGCCAGTTCGCCCCCAGCTTCCTCGTCGTCTTCATCGCTGCCCTCTTCGGCACTGTCATCATGCAGGGCATCGAGATCCTCACAGCCTGGATGTCTTCAGCGAAGATCATCGCGGAATCGGACACGGCTCAAGGTCTGCTCACAACGGTGGGGCTGGTCTTCTTCCTCATCGCACTGTTCGTCTCGAGCATCGTCATCGCCAATACCTTCTCCATCATCATCGCCGGTCGCAGCCGCCAGCTGGCGCTGCTGAGGCTCATCGGCGCCTCGTCTGCACGGCTGCGTCGAGCCGCCTCGGTGGAGGGACTGCTGGTCTCGATCCCCAGCGCCATCGGCGCGGTCCTCGTCTCGACTGCACTCGCGCTGGCAACGACGGCCTACCTCGGCGCTCGGATCACCGAGGAGCCCAAGCTGTTCACTCCGATGATGTTCCTGCCGGGTGCCGCGACCATCGTCGTGACCTGGTTCTCCGCGTACCTGGGTGCCCGTCGCATCACCGGCATCTCTCCGATCGAGGCCACCTCGCAGGCGGTCGAGCGCCGGCCAGAAGATGTGCGCGCATCGATGGGGGCATTGACGGGTGCACTCATGCTGCTGTCCATGGGGATCACCCTTCTCATCAGCGGTGTCGTCGCCGCCAGCGGGCACACGGTCAGTGCTGCGGGGGTGCTGCTCGTTGCACTCGGTGCGATGCTGACGTTCGTCGGCGTCATCGTCGGCAACCCTTGGATCCTCCCACCGCTGCAGGCGCTCACCGGGTGGCTGCTCGGCCGCACCGCAACCTCACGCCTGGCCGCCTCGACGATCGCTCGTCACCCCACCCGCAATGCACGCACGGTCATCGGTCTCGTCATCGGCATCACTCTCATCGTCATGTTCGCCACAGCCATGACGACGTTCAGGGACCAGCTGCTCGAGTACGCCGAATCGCTCGGTGACGAAGGGTGGGGAGGCTTCGAAGTTGTGCTGAAGACCATCATCGACCAAACGATGCTGTTCTTCCTGGGGATGGTCCTCTTCTCCGTCATCATCGCCATCATCGGAGTTGCCAACGCACTCATGCTCTCCGTGCGACAGCGCACGCAGGAGATCGGTCTGCTCATGGCGCTGGGTCAGACGCCGCGACGGGTGCGACGCATGATTGTGGCCGAAGGAATGCAGCTGAGCGTGACGGCCTGCCTGGTCGCGGTGCCTCTGGGCATCGTCTTCGGCTGGATCGGTGCGCTGTCTCTGCTGTCCCCGCTGACCGGAATCTTCGCACCGTCCGTGCCCTGGTGGGTAATCATCTCCGTCGTCGCCGGCTCGCTTCTGGCTGTGCTCGCCGCCAGTCGTGCCCCGGCGCGCGCGGCAACGTCGATCAGCCCCGTGGAGGCTCTCGAAGCGGTGTGATGCTGGGCTCGCCGAGGCGGGTCTCAGTTCGGTGTCACCGTGCCGTTGCTGCCGTTGACGTTCACCGTCTGGCCCGAGGTGAAGCGGCTGGTGGCATCCCGGATGGCCATGACTGCGGGCAGGCCCAGTTCACGGGCCGTGACCGCGCCGTGGGAGAGTGCTCCGCCGCTTTCCGTGATGATGCCGCTGGCCTGATAGAACAGGGCGGTCCATGCAGGGTTCGTGGTCCGAGCGACCAGAATCGCACCATCCGGGAAGGACGAGAAGTCCTCGGGACTGTGGACGACGAAGACTTCGCCCGTGACCTCGCCGGGGCTGCCGGCAGTTCCCTTGATGAAGTCACCGTCCGTGTCATCGCCGACCTCGGAGGCACGACCGTGCTCCCATTCGGGAGTCCTCTCAACCGCTTCCTGATACCCGGCCTTGTTCTTCTCGGCGATCCCAGTCAGACCCGCCAGCGCCTCGGCAGGGGAGAGCTGGCCATCACCGCGCCCAGTGCCGACTTCCGTGGCACGGATCGCTGCGTCGAGAGGCTCGAAGTTGATGAAGTAGGCGTCCATGGGATCGGTGAGAACACCCTGGTCGACGAGCCTTCGACCCAGCTCGCACAGAGCCCGGCGCATCGGCAGGGTCAGCCGCGTGGTCTGGTAATGCTCCAGATCATCCAGAGCCGTGTATGCACGTGCCAGTCGGATGACCTCCTGGACCAGATAGCGCAGCTTCTCCGGGGCGGCATTGATCACGGCCCGCTCGGTCTCAGCCTGCAGGACCTTGCGCTCCAAGTCGGAGTCCGCCGAGGCGTTCGTCTCGCGGTCGGCCAGCAGGCGAACCTGATCGAGGACGATATGCGGGGCTTCGACCCAGGTCGGATGGTAGGCGTCGAAATCGAGTTCACGGTGGCCGTGCTTGGCCAGGAAGGTCGCGAACTCGTCGAAGAAGGCAGGGAAATCATCGAGGACCGCCAGTCCCGCCTCTCCTGTATTGCTGCGCAGCGTCGACACCAGCTCGGGATTGCTGCGCACAGTGCGTGAAAGCTCCCAGAGCTCGGCGTTGACCTGGGAGGTCTTCGTCTCCGTCGAGGCCAGCAGCCGCTCGAATACGAGCTGCGCCGTCTCCTTGTCCACGGCAATCTCGAGCATGTGAGAGAGCGCACCGTAGAGAGTCTGCTGCGTCAGAGAGATCGCGATATTGGGGCGGAAATACTCGGTGCCGAGGTCGCTGATGGCGATCACATGGTCCCACACCTGGGCCAGCGACTTGTCCTCCAAGGGTTCGTGGGAGAGCCTGCCGATGCCCATGAGGTACGTGTCGAGATCACGCATCCACCGCACCGGCAGTTCCTGTACCCAGCCGAACTGCGAGGCGATCTCCGGCAGAGATTCGGTGATGGTTTCGACGCTGGAGAGCATCTTCGTCGGCAGCCGGCCAGCGTAGAGGTCGACGGCCGTCTGATTGCCATAGATGTAGAAGTCACGCATCACGAACCATTTGTCGTCAAACGGCGGCAGACCCATGAGGTCGAAGCTGTGATTGAGCGAGTAATGGAACCCCGCCTCGACGAGGTCCCAGGTCAGAGGCGTCACAGGGGTGGGGAATCGTTCCGCGGATTCATCTCTAGTCCACCGAGGTGCGACGCGGGTGATCGGACGGGACTGCAGAAGGAAGAGGTCATCACCGCTGAAGGCCCACTCGATGTCCTGAGGGAAACCGAAATGATCCTCGGCCCGCACAGACAGCTGCGCCACTGCTTGGGCCTGCTCGGGCGTCAGAGCAGGACGAGTACGCTGATCCTCGCCGAGGTGGATGACCGTCGTCCTCGCATGGCCGTGACCGTCCGGTTCGCTAGGTTCGGCCGGTTCGCTCATCACGAGAGCCTTCGGCTTGTCCGCGATCTCGGACGCGATCTGGGTGCCGTCGGCGCGGGCGATGCGGAATTCGTCGACCGGTTCCTCCCCACCAACGACGGTCTCGCCCAGGCCGAACGCAGCATTGATCAGGACTTCGTCCGTGTTTCCACGTACCGGGTCGACGGAGAACGCGACCCCGGCAGCCTCCTCAGCGCTGACCGCGACCATGAGCTGGACGACAACGGCCATCTTCGCCTCCAGCTGGTCAACACCAAGCTGCTGACGGTAGCGGAAGGCATGCGGATTCCACAGGGAGGCATAGCAGTCTCGCACCGCCTCTGCGATGGCCTTAGTCCCACGCACGCCGAGGTAGGTGTCGTGCTGTCCGGCGAAGGCCGCACCGGGCAGATCCTCCATGGTGCCTGAGGAGCGGACTGCCACGGCCTCATCGCTCAGGCCCGCAGCCTGGGCCGCTGCAGCGAAGTCGGCAAGCCACGAATCGGGGACAGGGGTGCTGCGGATGAGATCGCCGATCGCCTCGGCGGGGTGCTGGGTGTCCATGAGCTCGGTGACTCGGGACTGGAGAGGTGCGATGAACTGGGTGTAGGCCTCGGCGGTGACGATGAAACCGCCGGGCACGGGCAGGTTCTGCGCGGACCTCGCGAGACTGGCGCCCTTGCCGCCGCTGGTCGCCAGTTCGGTGGCGAGGGGATCGGTGAAGCCGAGAGTGAGAGTCACGAGAGCTCCTAGAGATGTCGCAGATGAGGGCGGATATCGAAGGGACAGGGGACGGCCGAGTCACAGACGGACGCGACGGAGACCAAGAAGCAGCCAGCCGCAGACCGCGCTGACGATGCCGATTCCGATGACCAGGGGCCAGAAGAACGCGGCAGCGATGAGTACCGGTATCCAGACCATAACCGCTGCGAAGCCACCGAGGAGGCGGAAGAATGTGACAGTATTGCGACCGTCCGCGCGCGATCCGGCAAAAGCAGCCGCCCCGAGTATCGGAGCGAAGAGCCACATGAGTGTGAGGCCGACCCAGCGCAGGACCTTCACTGCAGAACTCACACCTCCACGGCCATCGTCAGCCACGTGTGTGTCGGTCGCTGCATGTGCCGCAACGGTGCTGGTATCTGTGCTGGTGACGGAGCTGGTCGGGGGAGTCGCAGCTTCGTTCTGCAGATCGAGGAAGGCCCGCGCGAACGTGGCCGATCCGCTCGCAGTGTGTCGGGCGGTGGTGAGCGCCTCCGCCTGGATCCGTTCGAAGGTGGCCTCATCGGGGCAGTTCACCGAGACGTCATCGAGGGCCGCTTTCAGCGCCGAGGCGACCTGGGCCTCCCACACGGATCGATCCTGGCCATTGCGGTCAGGAATCGTGATCGATTTCCCGCGGACCACCTCGGCGCGGGAACGGAACCGGTCAGGGGTCGAATAGAAGAGGCCGACCGGGATGATCTCGAGGTCGAGGCTCTCCTCGATGAGGGTGCAGGCGACGCGGGCGGCACCCGATTTGTAGGGCTGGGGTCGGTGGCCCCATTCGCTGCTGGATTCGGGGAAGATGCCGAGGTCACCGCCTCGGCGAAGGTGTGCAGTGCCGGCTTCGACCGGGCTGGCCACCGATGCTGGGTCGAGGTTGTAGCGCTCGACATCCTTGGGGCGGACGACGGGGATGCCGGCGATGAAGAGGCGGAGGAACCAGCTGCGGATGAGCTGGATCGAGACGAGGAACTGGGCCCGCGGGAACGCGGCGAGCACCTGATGACCGTCGATGGCACCATTGCGGTGACTGGAGATGATGAGGCGCGGACGCTGGTTCGCGCTGCCTGCGGCGTCCTCATCGCTGAGGTCGAGGACATGGATGCGACCGAAGTACAGGGTGCGCATGGCGGCGTTGATGAACCTGTGACCCCACCTCATGGTGGAATCAGCCTGCTGGGAGGCCTCCGATCGGTCAGCCTTCGAGGACATC
Source organism: Brevibacterium sp. 239c (assembly GCF_900169365.1). Taxonomy (GTDB): domain Bacteria; phylum Actinomycetota; class Actinomycetes; order Actinomycetales; family Brevibacteriaceae; genus Brevibacterium. Next base: position 79,823 of record NZ_FXZH01000017.1, on the reverse strand, counting down.
ACGGAGTCGTTCAAGGTCCTTCTGCACGGCAGCGGTGTCGCGGGCGAATTCCTCGTCGCTGACATTCGGGAGGCGGTAGACCGTGAAGACGACTTCGCTGACATCATCGTTGTGGAGCACACGCAGCGGATTGTGCACGGCGGTGCCGTCGGGGAAGATCACGTCGTGGTCGAGGATCCCGAACTCGATGCCGGGTCGGAAGCTGACCTCGACCTCACCCATCGGCGAGTCACTGATCCACCGTCCGGCGTCATTGCGAATGCCTTCGCTCAGGCCAGCTGCCCATTGCGGAAGATTAGCCGGATTGCCGGCGAAGACCGCGATGTCGGAGGGGTCTCGGCGGATCGTCTGCGAAATGTGCTGCGCGTCGAAGCTCATGACCCAAGTGCACCACAGGAGCCGCGATCCGGCCAGAGGCCGCGGGCGCGTGTCCGGCGATACCGTGGCCGCGCCCGTTCGGCAGTGGCAGCCGCTACCCGGCAGCGACCTCGCTGCGGAGTTTGTGCTTGAGCAGTTTGCCTGAAGGGTTGCGGGGGAGCTCTTCGGTGATGATGACCTCGCGCGGCAGCTTGTACCGCGCGAGCTTGTCAGCCAGATAGTCACGCAGCTCCTCGACTTCGAATGGCCGGCCATCGGCGGTGGTGATGAATGCGACGATTCGATCGCCCCACTCGGCATCCGGCTTCGCCACCACTGCGACATCGGCAACCCGCTCGTGAGCGATGATCGCCTCCTCCACCTCGAGGGAGTAGACGTTCTCTCCGCCGACGATCATGACGTCCTTGCTGCGGTCGACGATGAAGAGGTAGCCGTCCTCGTCAAGCGTTGCGATATCGCCGGTCTTGTACCAGTCGCCTTCGAAAGCGGCCCTCGTCGCCTCGGGGTTGTTGAGATATTCGCGCATGCGGGTATCACCAGTGAACCAGATTTCGCCCGTGTCTCCGGGGCCGGCCTCTGTGCCGTCGGCCTTGACGACGCGCATCGCATTGCCGACCATCGCCGTTCGGCCGACCGAACCGGCCTTGCGCAACTGGTCCTCCGGCCTGAGCATGCAGCCGGTGGGTCCCATTTCGCTCATGCCGAACAGGTTGAAGAACTGATCGGTCCCATAGGCTTCGATGAGCATGGCCGCGGTCGACCGATCGATGGGGGACCCGCCGTAGTTCCAACGCCGGATGGTGGAGAAGTCATAGTCTGCGAAGTCGAGGCCGAGCTTCTTCGCCGTCATCACCGGTGCAACATAGGCGATGGTCGGACCGAAGAAGGTGGTGATCTTCTCCTCGGCGATGATCGTCATCGAATCCACCGGATGGAACGCACGTTGGAGCACGATCGTGCCGCCGGTGAGGATAGTGGGGAGCAGGCTGATGTTCAGCGGAGCCGAATGCCAGATCGGCATGCAGATGAGATAGCGGTCGTCGCTGCGATAACCCATGTTGAGGTTGATCAGGGTCGCGACCTGGGACATGTTGCGGTGCGAATGCACGCACCCCTTGGGTGAGCTGGTGGTCCCCGAGGTGTAGAGGATCTGCGCCACGTGTTCGTCTGTGAAATCACCCGGTTCGCCGGGTTCGGCCGCCGCCAGCTGAGAGTCGAAGCTGCCCGGCGCCGCGGATTCGGTCTCCAACCAGGTGATGCCCGGGGCACCCGCACGCGCCGTTTCGGCCAGCTCGGCGCTGACGATTCCCAGCTTCGCACCGGAATGCTCGATCGTGTACTTGACCTCAGGAGCCTGAAGCTTGTGATTGACCGGAACGACGATGGCTCCCAGATACCAGGCGCCGAAGGCAGCGAAGACGAACCCGGGTACGTTGAACGTCATGATTCCGACGGTGTCACCAGCCACGATGCCGTTGTCCTCGAGCACACGTGCCGCCTTGAGAGCGTGGTGTCGAAGTTCGGCATAGGTGTACCTCTCATCCCCATAGACCAGAGCTTCGTGATCCGGGTCGCGCAGGACGGTGGAATCGAGCATAGTACCGAGCTTCATTGCTTCTCCTTGTGACGAATGCCATACTTTCAACAATTGAACCATGATTCATTTCTTTGGGGAAGGGGTAACGTGGCTTATCGCGAAACTCCCAGAACTCGTGCCAAGGCCGAACAGCGGCGGGCCCGGGTCGAACGCGCAACCCACCATGTCATCGCCTCGGGCGGGTTCGCCTCGGCGAGCATTGCCGCTGTTGCACGCAAGGCCGAGTGCAGTGCCGGCCTCATCTACACCTACTACGACAACCGCGACGAGCTGCTGGGGATCGTGTTTGCTCGAGCCGCTGGCCACGAACTCGCCGTGATCGAGGCAGCTGTCGCCGCGTCGACGAATGCTGCGGACGTTGTCAGCTCGGTCGTCGATGTCTTCATCCGCCGCGCGGTTGCCGGCCGCACCCTCGCTCACGCGCTCCTGTTCGAGGAGGTCCCCGACACCGTGCAGATCGAGCGCCGAGCACTGCGGCGCGGGTACGTGGCCGTGATCGCCGAAGGCTTGACCCACCGGTACACCGTCGATGTCCCCGCCGAGGTGGTGGCCAGGTCCGTGGTCGGATCCATCTCCGAGAACCTCGTTGACCTTCTCGATCCAGACCGGGCTCCTCCAAGCGCCTCCGAAGTCGAATCACTCATCACCGCACTGTCCACATTCGCGCGCACCGCCATAGGAGAACAATGACCCACGCACCAGCGACTCAAGCCGGCTCATCTGCCACAGCCGCCGTATCCACTACGCACACGGTGTTCAACCAGGCGAAACCTCGGCGGGACATCAACGAATACAGTCTCAACACGGCCCTCGTCGAGGCCGTGGAGGCCTACGCCCCACATGCGTCGACACCCGAGCTCGAACGCATCGGTGAACTCGTCGGCAGTGCCGACTTCATCAATGATGCGCGCTTGGCCAACGAACACGGACCGGAGCTGAAGACACACGATGAGTGGGGCAACCGCATCGATGCGATCGAATTCCATCCCGCCTATCACCGCATCATCGGCGAAGCACTGCGCAGCGGCGCGCACTCACACGCCTGGAGCTATCCCGGACCTGGTGCGAGCGCGGACCGTGCCGTCAGGTTCATGCTGTTCTCTCAGATCGAACCCGGCCACGCCTGCCCGGTGTCGATGACTCATGCCGTCATTCCGTCGCTGCAGGCCGACCCGTCCTTGGCCGATTTCTGGGTCCCGAAGGCCACGGCGAACGACTACGACCCGAGGCGCATCGACCCGGCTGAGAAGAGCGCGGTCACCTTCGGAATGGCGATGACCGAGAAGCAGGGCGGCTCGGACGTACGTGCGAACACCACCCGCGCGGTCCAGGACGGCGACCGCTACCTCATCACCGGACACAAATGGTTCTGCTCAGCCCCGCAGTCCGATGCCTTCCTCGTCCTCGCCCACCTCGAAGAGGGTCTGAGCTGCTTCATCGTCCCGCGCATCCTGCCCGGTGGCGAGCTCAACACGGTGCGGATACAGAGACTCAAGGACAAGCTGGGCAACAAATCCAACGCCTCCTCCGAGATCGAATTCGAATCCACCGCCGGGTGGCTGCTGGGTCAGCCGGGCAAGGGCGTGCGCACGATCATCGAGATGGTGTCCCAAACTCGGCTCGACTGCATCCTCGGCTCCACCGCGGGCATGCGCCAGTCCGTGGCAGAAGCCGCCTGGCACTCTCGAGGACGGGCCGCGTTCGGGGCGACGCTGATCGAAGCGCCGCTGATGCGCGCCGTCATCGCCGATCTGCAGCTCGAAGCCGAAGCGGCCACCTTCACCGCCATGCACCTGGCCTCCGTCCACGACGATGACAGCGTGGAGGCGGCCGATTTCCGGCGATTGGCCACCGCCGTCGGCAAGTACTGGATCTGCAAACGCGGACCCGAGCACGCCTACGAAGCGCTCGAATGCCTGGGCGGAAATGGGTATACCGAAGCCTTCCCGCTGGCCCGCCGGTACCGTGAACAGCCGGTGATGGCCGTGTGGGAAGGCTCCGGCAACGTCATCGTCCTCGACGTGCTGCGCGCCCTGGGTCGTGAGCCGCGGACGGCGAAGGCCTTCCTCGGCTTCCTCGAAACCGGGCTTGGCCGCCATCCGGACTTCGATGCTGCCTTTGAGGCGCTCGCCGGTTCCCTCCAAAGTTCACTCGAAGCTGTGACCAGCGGAGATCCTGCCAGGCTCGCAGGCGTCCAGCGCAGTGGACGAGTGCTGGTGGAGAAGATGGCACTGCTCATGCAGGCCACGATCCTCTTCGAATCCGCCCCCACCGAGGTGGCCGCCGGGTTCGCGTCGGCACGGCTGGGTCCCAATCGGGGCCGGGAATACGGTGCCCTGCCCAGCGACGTCGACATCGACTTCCTCGTCGAACGTGCCTGAGTCGGCCATCGACCTGAGTCAACCATCGAAGTTGGGCAGCGGTTGGGCCGGGTCAGCTGCTGAGGTGTGTCGGCTCAGCCCCGGCGGTGGGCGGACCGGCAGCGGCGCCGGTCGAGGCGGAGGGTGCGCGAGCGGATCCTGAGGATGCGCATCGCACACTCCGGCGGTCCGTGGAAGCTCGGACGAGGGGTACGTCTGAGGCTGGGAGGAGCAATGTTGTGTGCGTCGGGCGCCCAGTCCTCGTCGCGGCGCTGCCCGAACTCCGAGCGGTCGATGAAGGCTTGGAGTTCGGTGATGAGCTTCAGTTGGAGGTCGTCGACCGAATCGATGCCCTCGGAGTATTCGAGGGAGATGTCGACGGACTCCCAGTTGGCGACGACCCTGACGATCCACTTTCGTGAGTCGGCCGGGTCGTGATTCATTCCGTAGCCGTCCCATTCGTCGTTGGCGAACATGCCGAGAACGACTGGAGCGATGACCTTGTTGAGGAGGAACTCTTCCGTCAATTCGGTGTTGTCCATGTCTCCCACCATAGAACTGTCGGCTCCTGATTGCTCGCATACGCACGGCATTTCTCGCAGACGCGCGGCTGTGTAATGAATCGTTGGCCACGAACGTCTTCGCAGGCCATGCTCGACATCGGGGTCATGTGCGACAACGCGTCGACAGCTAGACTGATTCGATGCCCCGCAGTCCGCTTCCGCCTCGCGAAGGAATCTCGGCGACCTCGCTGCGAGCTCCCGGCGGAAAGTCGACGCACGACAAGAACCATCTGCCGGTCCCGGACACGATCGGTCAGTGGCTGGGGGAAGAGTTCCCCGATGCCACCCCCGAAGCCCGTCGCAGCCTGTTGACCACAGGAGACATGCGCAACGGCGTCGGAGTACCAGTGACCTGGGACGATCCCGTGGAGCCCGGTGGCTTCTACTTCTTCCACCGCCCGGTGCCGCCGGAAGAGCGCATTCCGTTCGAGATCTCCGTCGTGTTCGAAGACGAGGAACTGCTCGTCATCGACAAACCGCACTTCCTCGCGAGCACTCCCAACGGGCGCTTCGTGCGCGAATGCGTCGTGACCCGGGCTCGCACGGATTTCAACCAGCCCGAACTCGTGGCCATCCACCGTCTCGACCGTGTCACCGCCGGACTGCTCATCCTGTCGAAGCGCCCCGAGACCCGTGGCCGATATCAGAGCCTATTCCAAAACCGGTTGGTCGATAAGACCTATCGTGCCCTGGCGCCGATGCCTCCCGAGGACATGGAGTTTCCCATCGTCAAGGAATCGCGGCTGTACAAGCCTCGCGGTGGCCGACAGGTTCTCGAAGTCGAGGGCGAGCCCAACGCAATCAGTCACATCAGCCTGCTGCGTGAACGCGACCGTCTGCGCGAGCGCGAAGTCGGGTTCGAGTCGGGGACTGTCGGCGAGTACGAACTTCGACCGTTGACGGGCAAGACCCACCAGCTGCGCGTGCATATGAGCTCGCTCGGGCTGCCCATCCTCGGCGACCCGGTCTATCCCGTCGACAATTCTCCTGACCCCTACGATTTCAGTTCACCGCTGCAGCTCCTGGCCGCTTCGATCGGGTTCGAGGATCCGCTGACCAAGCGCCCGCGGCGCTTCGAATCCAGACTGAGCTTGGGGGAGGCGTGACTTTGCCCATGAACGGCGGGGACACGGTAGCCTGGTGATATGAGTCCACACGCACCCGGATGTACCTCAGAGGCGATCGTCGCCCTGGTCCGGTCCCGAATCACGACCGGCGAATACCCTGCCGGCAGCCCGGTCCGGGATGGTGCGCTGGCGAAGGAATTCAACGTCTCGCGCAACACCGCACGCGAATCCCTGAGCCTGCTCCGTCACGCCGGACTGCTGACTCAGGAGACGAACCGCGGCTTCTTCGTCCGCACCTTCGACCTCGACGAACTCAAAGACCTCTACCAGGCCCGACGCGTCTTCGAAATCCGAGCCGTCCAAGAATCACAGGACGCCACCGACGAGGCGATGAACCGTGTCGAAGCATCCGTCGTCAAGGCCGAGAACGCTCCGAACAATGAGAGCTGGTCCGACGCGCAGGAACACTCCGCTTCATTCCACCAGGCCATCGTCGGCCTGCTCGGCTCCCCTATGCTCGACGAGTTCTACGTCAACCTCATGGCCCGCCTCTCAACGACATTCGCCCGCTCGAAGGAGCCCGGAAAATACCACTCCCACTGGGCGAACCCGCACCGGGACATCTTGGAGAAGATGCGCTCGGGGGACCGACATGGAGCCGAAGGCCTTCTGCGCATCCACCTTGATGACTCCGAAGCCTCGACACTCGACCTGGCACGCTCGGTCGGCGAAGGCCGCTGACGACGGAACAGTAGGACCACCTCGGCGAGAGATCGGGTTACGCGACGTTACAGCCACCTCGGCGAACTTTCCTGAGTGCCGGTGTCGGCAGTCTCACAGTGCTCGGTATTTGAAACGCTGGATAAGCGATGTATGTCTTCGATAGCATTGAGCCACCGTACTCACCGCGTCGAAAGGCTGTACCCATGGGGATTCCCGAGCAGGAAACACAGGCCGCAAACGATCCGTTCTCATTGACGGGGCTCACGTATGACGATGTCCTTCTCCTGCCCGGTGACACCGATGTCATCCCCTCTGACGCCACCACTACCACACGTCTGACCAGAGAGATCGAGCTCAACATCCCCCTGGTCTCGGCCGCCATGGACACCGTGACCGAATCGCGGATGGCCATCGCCATGGCCCGTATCGGCGGACTGGGCATCATCCACCGCAACCTGTCGATGGAAGATCAGGCGGCGCAGGTCGACTACGTCAAGCGCTCCGAATCTGGGATGATCAACGATCCGCTGACGATCACCCCCGAGAAGACGCTGGAAGAACTCGACGAGATCTGCGGCAAGTACCGGATCTCCGGACTGCCCGTCGTCGATGAGAACAATGTGCTGCTGGGCATCGTGACCAATCGCGACCTGCGTTTCGTCACTCGCAGCGAATTCCCGACTCGCACCGTGGCCGAGACCATGACCCGGATGCCGTTGATCACGGCCCCGGACGGCGTCTCTGCAGAGAAGGCCTTCGAGCTGCTGGCCGAGCACAAGGTCGAGAAGCTGCCCCTGGTCGATGAGAACGACGTCATCAAGGGCCTCATCACTGTCAAGGACTTCGTCAAGACCGAGGAATACCCGCTGGCCACGAAGGACGACGAGGGGCGTCTGCGTGTGGGCGCGGCCGTCGGATTCCACGGCGATGCCTATGAACGCGCGACACTTCTCGCCGAGGCTGGCGTCGACGTTCTCGTCGTCGACACCGCCAATGGACATGCTCGCGGCGTGACCGACATGATCAAGAAGATCAAGGCTGATCCGACGTTCGACAAGGTCCAGATCATCGGCGGAAACGTTGCCACGAAGGAGGGCGCACAGGCCCTCATCGATGCCGGAGCCGATGCCATCAAGGTCGGTGTCGGACCGGGTTCGATCTGCACCACTCGTGTGGTCGCAGGCGTCGGCGTCCCCCAGGTCACGGCCGTCTACTTGGCCGCTCAGGCGGCTCGCGCAGCCGGTGTTCCGGTCATCGCCGATGGTGGGCTGCAGTACTCGGGTGACATCGCCAAGGCCATGGTCGCCGGTGCCGACACCGTGATGCTCGGCTCTTTGCTGGCCGGCTGCAGCGAATCGCCGGGCGAACTAATCTTCATCAATGGTAAGCAGTACAAGGCCTACCGCGGCATGGGATCACTGGGCGCCATGGCTCCACGTCAGGGCAAGTCCTACTCCAAGGACCGCTACTTCCAGGACGATATCGACACCGACACCGACCTCATCCCCGAGGGGATTGAGGGCCGTGTCGCCTACCGTGGACCTCTCAAGCAGGTCGCGCATCAGCTCACCGGTGGTCTGCGTCAGTCGATGTTCTATGTCGGCGCTCCCACCATCGACGACCTCAAGGCCAAGGGCAAGTTCGTCCGCCTGACCACCGCGGGCCTCAAGGAAAGCCACCCGCACGACATTCAGATGACCGTCGAAGCCCCGAACTACGTCGTGAAATAAGAGTTCTCGACCATACGAACGGCCGTAGCTCCTGCCTCCTGGGCAGGAACTACGGCCGTTTTCGTTGTCTCAGGATGTCAGACGAATTGCCCTGATGTGATGAAGGCCACGCGCGAATTTCTGGGCCATATACGCCTGTTGTCAATCCTGGGCTTGGCCGCGCGAGCGCTGACGAGGGTGCCGTCGGGGCCTGGGTGAGGTTACTTGTGTAGTCGGTAAACTACAGCGCGACTTGCCTTGCTTCTCGTTGTCCTTAGGGTAGGTTTCCCTAATGTAGTCCGGCCTTACCGGACCGTGAACCGAAGGAGGCAACCGTACCGCTATGACTTCACTGCTCTCTGACACCCCAGTTTCTGACGTCCCTGGGCCTGACGCTCAGGCATCGATCAAGGCCGCGCCGCTGACCGACGCAGCGCAGGCACCGACCGACGCAGCGCAGGCACCGACCGACTCAGCCTCGGCACGCACCGGTGACGCACTGCTGGGATCCCACAGTGCCGAAGCCTACGCCGAGCTCATGCATGATGTCGTCGACGTACTCGCGAAACGATTCACCAGTGTCGACACACCCACCTCGGCGAATGACCGAGCCAGCCTCGAAGCCGAAGTCGCAGGCTTCGACCTCGACGGGCAGGGCATCGGAAACAGCGCAGCCCTGCGCGAGGCCGATGGCCTCTACGCTCGCAACGCCGTGTGGTTCCACCACCCCAGCTACGTCGCCCACCTCAACTGCCCCGTCGCCGTTCCCGCCGTCGCGGCCGAGGCGATGCTCGCCGCGATCAATACCTCCGTCGACACCTACGATCAATCCGAAGTCGCCACCCTGATGGAACGGCGACTGGTGCAGTGGGCCAGCCAGCACGTCGGATTCGACGTCGGCGACGGAATCTTCACCTCTGGCGGCACCCAGTCGAACCTGCAGGCACTGTTCCTGGCACGCGAGAATGTTGTGCGCGAGAACGTCGTGCGCGAACAGCAGGCGCAGGCGGTCGACCGCACCCAGCCCGGCCACAGCGAGACATCACGCCGCAGCATTCTGTCCCGGCTGCGGATTCTCACGACGAGCCAGACCCACTTCTCGATCTCCCGCGCCGCCCACATCCTCGGACTCGACACAGAAGCTGTCGTGAGCGTGGACACCGATGGGGCCGGTCGAATGGACGCCGAGGCGCTGGCCGAGCTGATGCGCGACATCGACGACACCGGCGGCATCGTCATGGCCGTCGTCGCCACGGCCGGAACCACCGACCTCGGTGTCATCGACCCGCTGGCGGCTATCGCCGAGGTCTGCGAGAACGCTGGCGTGTGGATGCACATCGACGCCGCTTACGGCGGGGGACTGCTGTGGGCCCCACGACGCAAACATCTGCTTGAGGGAATCGGCCGGGCCACCTCGGTGACCATCGACTTCCACAAGACCTTCTTCCAGCCGGTGTCCTCCAGCGCACTGCTGGTGCGCGATCTCGGACTGTTCGCGCCGACCCTGCACCACGCGGACTATCTCAACCCGGAAGCCGAGGCGTACAGCGCGGAGGCCGAACCGAACCAGGTCGACAAGTCGCTGCAGACCACTCGCCGCTTCGACGCGCTGAAACTGTGGACGACGCTGCGTGCCCGCGGTGCCGGTGAGATCGGTGAGCTGCTCGACACCGTGTGCGACCTGGCCGCCGAGGTCCGTGAACTCCTCGAGGCGCAGCCCGACTTCCAGGTGCGGGGAGCCTCAGACCTGAGTACGGTTCTGTTCCGCTTCGCACCCGAGACCGCCGACGCGGCCACGGTCGATGAACTGGTGCCGATGATCCGCCGAGTCCTTTTCCGCTCCGGTCGCGCAGCGATCGCGCGCACCACGATCGAGGGCACACCCTGGCTCAAACTCACCCTCCTCAACCCGGACACCACGGTCGATGACATCACCGCAGTGCTCGATCTCGTCCGCGCCACCGGCCACGGCATCCTCGCCGGCCGGTACTTGGAGACCACGCCACCTGACCATGGGCGAGCATTCACCACGATCGAAGGAGGCGCAGCATGAGCACATCCGAGACACACGTCCATGACATCGTCGGCATCGGCATCGGACCCTTCGGCTTAGGACTGGCAGCTTTGTCTGACCCGCTGCCCGATGTCGACGCCGTGTTCCTTGACCAGCGCGCAGAGTTCCGCTGGCATCCGGGCATGATGATCGAAGGCGCCACGGTCCAGGTCCCGTTCCTCGCCGACCTGGTGACCATGGCCGATCCCACCTCCCGCTTCTCCTTCCTCCAGTTCCTCAAGGACAACGGCAGGCTCTACCCCTTCTACATCCGCGAATCCTTCTACCCGCTGCGCGCCGAATTCGACGAGTATTGCCGGTGGGTCGCCGCCCAGCTGGAGACGCTGCGCTGGAACCGCACCGTCACCTCGGTGACCAAGGACGATGGCATCTACACGGTGACCGCCGAGGTGGCCGATGGTTCCGGTCAGACGGTGAGGGTCGAAACCTACCGCGCTCATAATCTGGTCCTCGGGGTCGGCACTTCACCGGTCCTGCCCGAGGCCCTTCTTGAGCTTGAGACAGCGGGTGCCGGTCCGGTCATCCACACTTCGCAGTACCTCGACCACAGGGAGACGCTGCTCGAGAGCGGATCCATCACGATCGTCGGCAGCGGTCAGTCCGCGGCTGAGATCTACCGGGACCTCATCGAGGAAGCCGAAGCCCGTGACGTGCGGCTCGACTGGGTGACGCGATCGCCGCGCTTCTTCCCGATGGAATACACGAAGCTGACCCTGGAGATGACGTCCCCGGAGTACACCGACCACTTCCGTGCCTTGCCCGATGACCTGCGTGAACAGCTCGGCCGCGAACAGCGAACCCTGTACAAGGGCATCAGCGCCGAGCTCGTCGACGACATCCACGACACCCTCTACCGACTCAGCCGCGGCGGCAGGAAGCTGCGCACCAATCTGCTGGCCGAATCCGAACTGATCTTCGCTGGACGCGATGCGAACAACGGCGACTATGCACTGCGCTTCCGCAACACCTCGCTGGACAAGACCTTCGACCGCCGCAGCGGATCGGTCGTCTCTGCCACCGGCTATAAGTCTCAAGTTCCAGCCTTCCTTGACGGGCTGGGCGAGGAGGTGCGCTTGGATGCCAAGGGCCGCCTCGACGTCAGCCGTCACTACACGGTCAACGACGCTGGCACCATCCACGTCCTCAACGGCGAAGAGCACACTCACGGAGTCACCGCACCGGATCTGGGCTTCGGGCCTTGGCGAGCATCGGTCGTGCTTTCACACGTGACCGGACGCGAACCGTACCCGGTCGAAAAGACGATCGCGTTTCAGACCTTCGGCGTCCCAGACGACGGGGCACTTGACGATGGCGCGCTCGACAGCGGGGCCCTCGACGATGCAGCTGCGGACACCGCGGCGACAGACACCGCAAAGCTGAGCACGCGGGAGGACTTCGAATCGCACTTCGACTTCTCCGACTCCGACGCTGACTCCGATACCCATCCCGCAGATGACAGGGAGATGACACACGTATGACCACCGAACTCATGACAGACGCACCCGTAACCGCCAGCTCTGCACTCACCGTGGACATCCGCGCCGTAGACCCGGTCCGGGATGCCAAGAACATCCACGTGTGGCTGAGCCATCCGCGCGCTCACTATTGGCAGATGACCGAACTCGGCGAGTCCGAAGTCCGCGACTACCTCGGCGGCATCCAGGATTCCGCCGATGAGAATGGCTGGGTCGGCTCGGTCGATGGCGTCGACTGCTTCTACGTCGAAACCTACGTGCCCTCCACGCTGATCCCACACGATGTTGTGCCCAGCGGGCCAGGCGACATCGGAATGCACCTGCTCGTGGCCCCACCCGACGGCGACGGCACGCGTGGACTCACCAATCGGATCATGGCCGAGGTCATCGACTTCTGCCTGCGCCCATTCGAAAACGGTGGCCGAGGCGGTCACCGCGTCATCGTCGAACCTGATGTGCGCAACAGCGCCATTCTCGAGAAGAACCGGGCCGCCGGCTTCAAGCCAGTGGGCGAGGCGACCATCATGATGGGGGAGGAGAGGAAACGTGCGCTGGTGAGCATCTGTGCCCGTGGGGACTTCGAGGCCAGTCAGCTGGTGACGCTCATCGACCGTGGTGAGAACGGTCGCAACACAGCGGGCAGCAACGATACTGCGGGCAGTCGCAACTCGCGGACCGCTGTGGGGGAGGCCCTGTCAGATGACGAGGGTCTCGCTCTGGTCGCCGCCACCCCTGCCACGTACGCCCACCTCAATGACGACACCTTCGCAGTGACCCAACGCCACCTCGTGGCCAAGGCTCTGTCCGAGTTCGCGCACGAACGTCTCATTGCCCCAACTCAGCCCACCGGCCCGGATGCCGGGCCAGACGTTTGGGAGCTGCGGATCGACGACGCCGGAGCAGGGGAGGCTGACGCCGTCACGTACACGTTCGCCGCCCGAGTCCTGGCGCTCGAGCACTGGGTCATCGACGAAGCCAGCATCACCCGCCGCCGAGGTGGCGCAGAGCTTGGTCTCGACGCGCAGGAACTCGTGGTCGAACTCCAGGAAGCCCTCGGCATCCCCGAGAATCTCATGTCGACCTACCTTGAGGAACTCGCCTCGACCCTGGCCAGCAGCGCCTTCAAGCTCGCCGAGGCGTGGAAGGGCAACCGCCCAGACTCCACAGATCTCCTGAACTCCGACTTCCAAACCACAGAGGCGGCCATGACCGAGGGCCATCCTGGGTTCATCGCGAACAACGGCCGCATCGGCTTCTCCCTCAGCGACTACCGGAAGTGGGCTCCGGAGAACGGATGCACCACCCGCATCGAATGGGTGGCGGCGAGCCGCGAACACAGCCACCTCTCGGTGGGTGCCGGACTCGACGAATCCGCACATGTCGACTGGGCATTGAGTGCCGCAGAGCGCGAACTCTTCGACTCACGGATTCGCTCCGCGGGACGCAAACCAGAAGACTTCCACCTGCTGCCGGTCCACCCGTGGCAGGCCGATCACCGGCTCGCGATCACCTTCGCCGCCGATATCGCCCGCGGTGACTTGCTGCCGTTGGGTGCTGGACTCGATGAGCATCAGCCGCAGCAGTCACTGCGCACCTTCTTCAATCACTCCCGCGCAGATGCCCCGTATGTGAAGGTTGCTTTGGCCGTGCAGAACATGGGGTTCCTGCGTGGACTGTCCCCGAAGTACATGCGCGATACGCCGACCATCAACGACTGGATCGCCGGGCTCGTCGGCTCCGATTCCACCTTCGGCGAGGCCGGATTCCGGGTTCTGCGCGAACGCACTGCGCTCGGCTACACAGGCGATGTCTACCATCGCACTCAGGAGACGAACCCTCATCGCAAGATGCTTGCGGCACTGTGGCGAGAGAACCCGCTGACCGTCGTCGCCCCTGGTCAGAAGGTCATCACTATGGCAGCGCTGCTGCACCGCGACCACAGGGGAGTAGCCTACGTCAGCGAACTCATCAGAGCCTCGAACCTGACGGCCGAGGACTGGGTGCGCTCGTACCTGCGGGCCTATCTGCAGCCGCTCGTCCACGCTTTGCTCGCCCACGATCTGGTGTTCATGCCCCATGGTGAGAACCTGATCCTCATCCTCGAAGATCACGTTGTGACCGGCGCGTTCATGAAGGACATCGGCGAGGAAGTTGCCGTGCTCGGACAGCGTGATCTGCCCGACGATGTGGAACGGATCCGAGCGCTGGTCCCGGGGGAGGAGAAGGCCCTGTCCGTGTTCACGGACATGTTCGACGGGGTGCTGCGCCACCTCGGCGGGATCCTCGATTCCGATAGTGTGCTGGGTGCGCAGAAATTCTGGTCCTTGGTCGCCGAGGTGCTCGATCGTTACGAGACCGAACATCCCGAACTCGCCCGCGGGCTCGCAGACGATGTGGATCTGAGAGCCGAACGGTTTGCCCATTCGTGCCTCAACAGGCTGCAGCTGCGCAATACCGTGCAGATGGTCGACATCGGCAACCAGGCCGAATCGCTGCTGTACGCAGGAACGATGAGGAACCCTGTGGCACGCTGATCTGAACGAAGATCACACTCGCCGAGGTGGACGCTGGGACCCAGCGCCCACCTCGGCGGCGGAGATGCTCCGTTTTCACTGTTCTTCTTGAGGATTCCGCTGAGGACGAGCGTCCACGCTACGTGCTGTGTCGGCCAGCGTACGACCGGGTCGGCTCCAGTTGGTGAAACACCGGAGGACGTACTCAGCAGGACCATATCGGTGGCGCTTCAGCCACCAGGCGCTGATCAACGTCTGGACCGCGAAGACGGCGACGGCGAGGATCATCAGAACCGGTGGGGACATCTGCCCGGCAAGGCCGAGACCAACTCCTGTGAACACCACGATCCCAGCCAGCGACTGTCCCAGGTAATTCGTCAACGCGATGCGCCCAACTGGTGCCAGTGCTGTGCGCACCCATGCTCCCCAGGGCGCGTGCATGATTCGGATCAGCGTCGCAACGTACGCGGCCGTGAGGAATGGGGACGTCACGACGCTCACTGTGGTGGCCCAGGTGTTGGTGTCACCGCCCATAACGGCGAAGAGCACCCCGCCTGGGAGGCCGACTGCGAAGCCGATCGCCTGAGTCCGTCGCAGAAGCGTGGCCCGATCTCCCGCCTGAGAGAACAGGCGCCGCCGGGCAGCAACCATTCCCAAAAGGAACATCGCCAGTGCAGTCGGTCCCTGCAGGGAGACCGCTTGAATGACGAGGAGGTCAAGGCCGGCCACGTGCTGCCCCACGATGTCGGCCAGCGACCCGAGCAGAGCTTGGGTCTGCGCTGCGGCCCCGAGGAGTGCTTCGTCGTGACTGGGCATGAACATCGAGCGATCGAGGAACGCGGCGCTGATGACGAGAGAGAGTGTCACGAAGCCATAGATGATTCCGGTCGTGAGCAGCGCAGTCCGATCACGTACCTGGTGCATCGCCAAGAGTACGAGGCAGACCACTGCGTACGTCGTGAGAACGTCCCCACCGTAGAGCAGGACGATGTGCCCCACTCCGATCACGAAGAGGCCTACCGCTCTGCGAAGCATTCGCGGCACGAACGCCGCGCCTGCGCGTTTCGCCGCATCCATCTGCAGAACGAAGCTGTATCCGAAGAGGAATGAGAAGAGCAGGTAGAACTTCATTGAGAACAGCGCGGCCACAAGGAATCGGGCCGCTGCATCGATCGGTGTCGAGAAGGTCGGATCATCGACCAGGTTGCCCGGATAGGCCGAGGCCATGAACGTGATGTTGACGACGAAGATCCCCAGCAGGGCGAACCCGCGGAGGGCATCGACATCATGGACTCGCCCGGTCTTCATGGGCTCTTGTGCAGCCGTTTGTCTATTCATGCAACAGAATTTAACACAGAAACTATATGTAGTAAACTATATGGTGTGTCAGACTGTTGCTCTACTGACAGAGAGGTGGATTCTATGACTGACGGCGCGGTGCCCGACTTCTTCCGGCGACTCTGGAGGCTGCCGGAGGTTCCTCAGCAGCGGGGGCGCAAGTCCACTCTCGATGTCGAGACGGTGGTCAGCACCGCTGTTCAGCTTGCCGATCATGGCGGCCTGGAGGCCGCGACCTTGCCCAGGGTCGCCGAGGAGCTGAACGTGACTGCGATGTCGTTGTATCGACACATCGGCTCCAAGCACGAGCTGCTGCTGCTCATGATGGACGCAGCAAGCGAACCGCGGATCCCCGAGTCGCTCGCAGCAGGGTGGCGTGAGGGTCTGCGACTGTGGGCACGCGACCTGTGGTCTCTGTATCGAGGTCGGCCATGGCTTCCCCGCGTGCCCATCTACCAAGCACCATCCGGACCACACCAGATCGCCTGGCTCGAACGAGGATTCGCGCAATTGGCTTCAACTGAACTCGATTGGAACGAGAAGCTGGCGGCGCTCACTCTGCTCAGCGGCTTCGTCCGTCAGTCAGCACTGCTCCAGGACGAGCTGAAGGAAGGACGGGAGCCCGGCCAGGCTCAATCTGAGAGTGAGCGCGAATACGGACAGGCCCTCTTCCGCGTCGTCGCCTCAGCGCAGTTCCCGTACACCTCGGCCATGTTGGCTTCTGGGGCTGTGGGGAGCGACTCCAACTCAGGTGGCGAGTCTGACCCGGACTTCGTGGATGGTCTCGAACTCATCCTCGATGGCCTCGCTGTGCGCATCGCCAACGCCTCGGCCTGACGCCGGGGTTGGTGACATCTTCCTGTCCGGTAGGTGCTGATCGCCGGACATTCTGCGTTCTTCCGTCGGCCAGCGGTTATCATCATTCCTATCGGTCGCCTCCGCGCAGACCGCAAGCGGTCCGTAGGATTCCCGACTCAAAGGTGTGGTCATGGCGAAGCAGAACGATCGGCCCACCCTGGCCACGGTCGCTTCGCGTGCAGGAGTCAGCATCAAAACGGCATCTCGGGTGCTCAACGGCGAAAAGCATGTGGCCACGTCCACCGCCGAAAAGGTCGAGGATGCCGCCGCCGAACTCGGATTCCGCCTCAATTCCACAGCCAGGCGCCTGCGCGCCGGTGGCCGGTCACCCTATATCGGCGTGGTCATGAGCGACGGGCATGACCCGTTCCAGGCTCGTCTCTTCACCCTATTGGAAGCCGAGCTGAGCACGGTCGGACTGCGCCCGGTCGTGACGGTCACCGCCGACGACGCCGACCGTGAACGCGGCTTCCTCAAAGAGTGCCTGGCCAATGACATGACCGGAATCTGTGTCATCCGATCCCACCCTGACGCCGCACTGTTCTATACCGATGCGGTGTCGGCTGACATGCAGATCGTGTCCTTCGACCCCTCGACAGCTGGACCCGGGGTCGACCTCATCGCCGGTGATGAGGAGCTCGCCGGCCGTCTGGCCGCCACTCAACTTCTCAAACACGGACACATCAGCCTCGGCGTCGTCGGCGACCATTCGACCAGCCCCATCGCCACCGCCAGGCTCGCCGGAATCCAATCGGCCTTCGCCGGACGCTCGGATATCGGGTGGCGTGCCTACATGAGGGAAGACGCCCACGATCTGGCCAGCGCGAAGAACGTCGTCGCCGCGTGGTTGGGATCGCGCAGCGCCCCCAGCGGACTTATCACCTTGTCCGCGACCCTGACCCAGGGGGCCATCGATGCCTGCCGGCGACTTGATGAGTGGCCGGCGCTGGTGGGCATCGACGATTTCCCGACTGCAGGGCTGTTGGACGTGACCGTCATCGACCGTGACGTGCGGTCCATGGCAGCCGAGGCGGTCCGGCGCCTGCAGGATTCGGCCCACCTCGAGACTGGAAGTGATCCATATCGAGGTTCGATCCAGGTTCCTGTGCATGTGATCGCCCGCGGCAGCGGCGAAGAGTCTCCGGGCAAGTGAGGCTGTCGGGAGTTACTCCGCGGAGGTGCTTCGCGTGTCGTCTGCGGGCACTCTCCGGGGACGCTCAGGACATAATTTTTCGACGAAACAGTTGACACCGGGCACCGATCGGCGAATTATATTGATCAGCCTGACAACGTTGTCAGAAAGATTGAAAGGTTCACGATGAGGCACAACCTGCAGTCCCGTAAGAAGTTCGCCGTCCTCGGCGCCTCGGTTGCTATCGGCGCTCTTGCGCTCAGCGGCTGTGGGAGTCAGAAGGGCCAAGGCAATGAGGAAAGCGGAGGCGGTTCCTCGAGCGGAGACGGTGAAGTCACCATCGCACTGCTGCTCCCTGAGTCCAAGACCACTCGCTACGAATCCTTGGACAAGCCGAACTTCGAGAAGTACGTCAAGGAAGCCAATCCCGATGCGAAGGTCAAATACAGCAATGCCAACCAGGACGCGACCCAGCAGCAACAGCAGTTCGAAGCAGCAGTGACCGAAGGCGTCGACGCGATCGTCCTCGACCCGGTCGACGCTTCGGCCGTGTCTTCGGCTCTGTCGAAGGCCAAAGCCAAGAAGATCCCGGTAATCGCATACGACCGGTTCTTCAAAGACGCGGACTACTACACCTCGTTCGACAACAAGAAGATCGGCAACCTCCAGGGACAAGCCGTCCTCGACGGACTCAAGGCCGAAGACAAGGACCCGAAGTCGGGCCCGGTCTGGATGGTCAACGGTGATCCTAAGGACCCGAACGCCGCTGACTTCAAAGCCGGCGCCGAGGAGACCCTGAAGAAGGGCGGTGCCGACATCGCCGAAAGCCACGATGCCCTTGACTGGGACCCGGGAGACGCCCGCCAATGGGTCGAAGGTCAGCTGCAGACTGCCGACAAGGACCCGATCGCCATCTACTCAGCCAACGACGGCACCGCCGGCGGAGTCATCGCCGCCACGAAGAAGGCCAAAGTCAAGCCTGTCATCACAGGACAGGACGCTGAAGTCGACGGCCTGCAGAATATCCTCAGAGGCGATCAGTACGCCACGATCTACAAGGCGATCCCACCCCAGGCCGAGTTCGCTGCGAAAGCAGCAGTCGCGCTGGCAGGCGGCGAGAAGCCAGAAGGGTCAACGACTTACAAAGACACCCCGACGGACTTCGTCGAGGCCAAGGTCGTCACAAAAGACAATGTGAAGGACATCGTCGGTGATCAGATCAAGGCTGAAGACATCTGCACCGGAGACGTGAAGAAGCTCTGCAGCGACTACGGCGTCAAGTAGAAATCGGCGAGTAGGAACATATGAATTCTCAACCCAACGATCCGGCGCCCGCGCAGCAGCGGGTGCCGGAGCCCGGCGCCGATCCAGTCCTCGAGCTGCGCGGGATCAACAAACGATTCGGTGCGGTCCAGGCGCTGACCGATATCAACCTCACCATCGGCCGCGGCGAGGTCGTCGGACTCGTCGGCGACAACGGCGCCGGCAAGTCGACTCTTATCAAGGTCATTGCCGGAGTCCATGGCTGCGACGAAGGTGAGATCATCATGAACGGGACCTCTCAGAAGTTCGCGTCGCCGAAGGATGCACAAACGGCCGGTGTCGCCACGGTTTTCCAGGATCTTTCCCTGTGCGAAAATCTCGACGTGGTGGCCAACCTCTTCCTCGGACACGAGGCTACACGCGGTGGTGTCCTCGACGAGGTGGCCATGGAGGCGAAATCTTGGGAGCTGTTGCGCAGTCTCTCGGCGAAAATACCAAGCGTGAGGGTGCCCATCGCTGCGCTCTCCGGCGGACAACGTCAGACTGTTGCGATCGCCAGGTCCCTCCTCGGCGATCCTTCGATCGTGATGCTGGACGAGCCGACGGCAGCGCTCGGCGTCGCACAGACCGCGGAGGTCCTCAATCTCATCGAGCGTCTGCGTGAACGAGACCTCGGGGTGCTGTTGGTCAGTCACAACATGGCTGATGTTCAGGCTGTGGCTGACCGTGTACACGTGCTGCGCCTGGGCAAGGATGCCGGTGACTTCCCCGGTGACGAACGCACGGACGTGCTTGTGGCAGCGATCACCGGTGCCAGCGACAATGTCGTGACCCAAAGGGCCACGCGAAGAGGAGAGCGCCGATGACCCGCAACTCATTCATCACGGACTCTCGGCTTTCGCACGAGGGATTCTTCTCGACCTTCCTACGACGCGTCAAGGAGGGCCAACTCGGTTCGCTTCCGGTGATCATTGCCCTTGTCGTCATCATCATCGTGTTCCAATCAGCGAACGACAAGTTCCTCTCTCCCGCCAACCTCGTCAATCTCTCATCAACGGTTGCCTACATTGCGATTCTCGCTCTGGGCATCAACTTGATTCTGTTGCTTGGCGAGATCGATCTGTCATTGGCGCAGTTGGGTGGGCTCGCAGCGTCACTGCTGGGAGTCCTTGTCGTCAGACAAGGAGTTCCGCCTCTGATCGCACTCGTCATCATGCTGGTGTTGGGTCTGGTTGTCGGAGCGATCCAGGGGTGGTTCTTTGCGGTGGTCGGCATCCCGGCCTTCGTTGTCACCCTGGCTGGATTGTTGGCTTTCACCGGACTGACTCTGACGACGCTGGGTGTGCAGAAGAATCTGTCGATGTCTGGTACATTCGCCTTTGACTTTGCGAACTTCTACTTTCCGGCGATTTGGGCTTATGTGTTCGGCGCAGTCGCGGTGATCGGCTTCGGAGCAGGTATCGTCTCGTCGAAACTGCGTCGCCAAGCGGCAGGACTCGACAACCCTAGCTGGACCTCGGTGACAGTGCGCATCGTGCTGCTGGCAGTGATCGTGTTTGGCTTCCTCATCCTCGTCAACCAGGACTTCGGCCTTGTGTTGCCCTTCTTGCTCATGCTGGTCATTGCGATTTCCATTGACCTAGTACTGCGCAAAACCCGCTACGGAAGATCGATCTACGCTGTCGGCGGCAAGGTCGAGGCAGCCAGGCGTGCAGGCATCCAGGTGACGTGGGTGAGAATCAGCGTTTTCATGGCCGCCGGTACCCTCGCAGCTCTTTTCGGCTTCATCAAGGCAGGTGTCAACTCGAACGCGGGTTCGACGTTGGTGACCACGCAGGATCTGCTCAATGCGATCGCTGCGGCAGTCATCGGCGGCACCTCGTTGTTCGGTGGACGCGGCACAGCCTGGGCTGCAGTGCTCGGTGCACTGGTCGTCGGTGCGATCAACAACGGTCTCTATCTCATCGGCTTCAACTCCGATGCCCAGCTGATCATCACCGCACTCGTCCTTCTCGCTGCTGTTGTCATCGATGCCCTCAGCCGCCGCGGACAGAGGTACGTCGGACGAGGTTGATGCCACCCGCACCGAGCGGACCACTTAGCATTGACCGGCGACGTTACAAAGTCGCCGGTCAATGCTAAGTAGTCCGCTCGATGAGTCTTCGTTGGGTAGACCCAGTTGCAGGGAGGCGGGGCGAGCATTCCAGCTCGCTCCGCCTCTGTCGTGCTGATACAGTCGAAGCCAATGACATGGGGTGCCTCGTGAACATGAAGCGCGGCTGAGAGAACACCCATCGAACCTGATCTGGGCCATACTAGCGAAGGGATCGTCATGGTTGACTTCGACCTGCGTTCTGCGCACGAGCATATGCGTGCGAGCAATCCACTTATCCAATGCATCACGAACACCGTCGTGCAGCAATTCAGCGCCAACGTGCTTCTGGCCATCGGCGCCGCACCGGCGATGCTCGACCACGAGGCCGATGCTGCACAGTTCACGCGCATCGCCAGCGGACTGCTGGTCAACTTCGGAACCGCCACGAACCAGCAGTTCCTTGCCGCCGATGCCGCCATCGACGCAGCCAACGAAGACTCCAAGCCGTGGGTTCTTGACCCGGTGAGCATCGGAGCCGTCGATTTTCGGACCACCCGAATCCGCCGTGCCGCAGCCTCGGGACCTACCGCGATTCGCGGAAACGCCTCCGAGATCGCGGCCTTGGCCGGAGTCGGGGTGGGCGGTCGAGGCGTCGACTCCACCGACGAGGTGGATGCTGTGATTCCTGCCGCTGCCGAACTGGCGCGGTCGACCGGAGCCATCGTCGCGGTCTCAGGACCCAGGGACGCGATCGTCGCCCATATCGACGGAGTCGATCATGTCGCCCGCCTCGACGGGGGCCACTCTTATATGCCGCTGGTCATCGGCACCGGGTGTTCACTCGGCGCAGTCACCGCCGCGTACCTCGTCGGAGCAACGACCGCCTCGGCGAGGTTCGATGCTGTGATCGCCGCCCATGCGCACTTCAAGGTTGCCGGTGAAAGAGCTGCAACTGGTGCCAAGGGCCCCGGCAGCTATTCGGTGAACTTCCTCGACGCGCTGTACACGCTCGACGCGAAGCAGCTGGCGGGCGCACAGATCGAGGCCGACACCTTTGAAGGATCACAGTCATGAGCGAAGCCAGCTACGAAGCCAGCTACGAAGCCAACTACGAAGCCAACTACGAAGCCAACTCCCGTCTGGCGGGCATCGACACTCGGCTCTACCTCGTCACCGACTCGGTTCAGTGCCGGGAGGCCGGACGCAGTGTCGCTGAAACCGTCCGCGAGGCAGTTGCCGGGGGAGTCGGGATCGTTCAGGTCCGGGACAAGGACATCGACGATGACGCCTTCTACACCCTGGCACGCGAGGTCATCGCCGCCGTCGGCAGCGCAACAGCCGATACAAACCGTCGCGTACCCGTCGTCCTCAATGACCGCGTCGCCGTCGCCCAACGGCTCCTTGCCGAGGGCGTGCACGTCGACATCCACGTCGGGCAATCAGACACACCTGTCGAGGAAGTGCGCGAACTCGTCGGTCCAGAAACCCTCATCGGGCTCTCCGCGGCCAACGGTGCCGAATTCTCTGCGGCCCGGGAATCGGGAGTCGTCGACCTCGTCGGAATCGGGCCCGTCTACGACACCACGACGAAGACCGACGCACCCGAAGGGATCGGTCCCGACCGCCTCAGCGAGCTTGTGGATCGGGCAGGGTTGCCTGCTGTTGCCATTGGTGGGATCAGCACCGCGCGTGCTGCCGAATTGCGAGGTCGGGGCCTGATCGGTATCTGCGTGGTCTCCGCGATCTGCCGTGCCCAGGACCCACGTGCCGCGGCAAGGCAGCTTCTCGCAGAATTCGGCGATGGCCAGGCGGAGGCAACTCAGTGACCACCCGACCACCCATTGCGCTGTCCATTGCCGGTACCGACCCCAGCGGGGGAGCCGGCATCCACGCAGACCTCAAGACCTTCACAGCTCGCGGGGTGCTGGGCACCACTGCAATCACCGCGCTCGTCGCGCAGAACACCCACGGTGTCTCCCAGGTCTACGGAATCGACGATGCCTTCGTCTCTGACCAGCTCGACAGCGTATTGAATGATATGCCCGTCGACGCCACCAAGTCGGGGATGCTCGGCTCACGCTCACTTGTGGAACTCGTGGTCGCACGGGCGGCGGGGAGCCAGCTGGGCTTCTACACCGTGGACCCGGTCATGGTCGCAACCTCCGGGCACCGCCTCCTCGAGGTCGATGCCGTGGCCGCCGTCCGCGATCACCTGCTCCCGGTCTCGGACCTCATCACCCCGAACCTGCCGGAGGCGGCACTGCTGATCGGCGATGACGAACCCGTGGCCCAGAACCCGCAGGAGATGTTGGACCAGGCCAAACAGTTGCTCGCTCGCGGGCCTCGCGCGGTGCTGCTCAAGGGCGGACACGCGATCGAGGGCGACGTCGCCGACGTTCTCGTCACCGCCGAAGGCACCGTCACCGACTTCACCCACCCACGGGTGGACACCCCGAACACCCATGGCACCGGGTGCACATTGTCGGCCGCGATCACCGCCGAGGTGGCTGTGCTCAAGCGTGAACGTGCAGTGGCCGACGTGAGTGCGGGCCTTCTACACGAAGCCGTCGACAACGCACTGAACTATCTGGCCCGCGCCCTGAAATCTGCCGCGAACTGGCAGGTCAGCCTAGACCCGAAGGGTGCTCATGGGCCCGTCGATCACCAGGTCGACATCGTCCGGAGCTGACCCCAACACACCAACATTCCTCGGGGCCCGGATGAGGGTCCCACGAAGTCAGGAGACACAGATGTCGACAGATTTTTCCGCAGGACCTCAGACCACTCAGCTGTGGGATCGTGTGCGCCCGATCGTCGAGCAGATTGAGCGTTTGCCATTTCTGGGCCAGCTGGCCGAGGGCAGCCTCGAGGTGAAAGCCTTCACGAACTACATCATTCAAGACGGCATCTACCTCACCGGCTACGCGAAGGCGATGTCCTTCCTGGCAGCCGGGGCCGATGACCGGGACGAAGCACGATTCTGGGCCAGCTCCGCCGCCGAGGCCATCAGTGTTGAAGAGGAGATGCACGGTGAACTGCTTGCCGATCCTCGCCTGGCCGCAGCCCACGATGAGCTCGTCAGCGGTGGTGCCGGTTTCAAGGCCTCACCTACCACATTGGGCTACGTGTCCTACCTCGTCGCGACCGCAGCCAGCCGCTCCTACGGTGAAGGCGTGGCGGGAGTCCTGCCGTGCTTCTGGGTGTACGCGCACATGGGCAAGGTCCTCGTCGAACGGGCCGGTCAGATGAGTGCTGATCACCCTTACCGCACCTGGGTCCAGACCTACGATTCACCCGAATTCGATGAGTCGACCCGGCAGGCAGTGCAGCTGCTTGAGCAGGAGCTCACCGATGCCCCCGCCGAGGTGGCCGCAAGAATGCGTGCCACGTTCGAGCAGGCATGTGTGTACGAACTCCACTTCTGGGCCTCGGCACATGCCATGCAGGACTGGGACGCTGCAGTGTTCGTGCCGCAGAGCTGAGAGCCGTTCGACGGTGAGTGCCCTTCGACGGTGACGGGACCGGCCGGAAGTATGGGTCGAAAGTGCGGGTCGGTTCTTTCCGAGTTGCGGCCGGCCTACTGTTCCGGTTCAGTCTGCGGTTTGGGAATACGTTCGTCCCTGCCGTCGGGTTTGAGCTGGCGAAGGAGATTCCACATCGCGATGGCGACGACCACGAGGAACACGCCGGTCGGGAGGAACAGAAGGGCTTCCGGCCACGATCTGCTGATTCCGACCTTGAGCGTCTGTGCCAGAGACAAAGTAAACAGCAGGGCACAGGCACCAGCGGTGATTCGCATGAACTCCATCAGACAGTCGAAAAGGTAGTCACGCTCACCGCGTTTCAGCCAGTAGTCCTTGTGAGGGACGTTGACGAGACCGATCGGCAGTTTCTCGTAGATTTGGCGGATCGAGAGGAGCGCTGGGATGCCCACTCCCAGTGGGACGAGCCACGCCATGACTTCGCCCTTTTGCGACCAATCATCGGGTTGACCATTCGCGCCCGAATGGCTTGGAACCTGGTCGGGTGCATTGAACCAGAGCCACACTGCAAAGCCGACGAACACCAGAATCGACAGCACTGCAAAGAGCAATGCTGCGACTCCTGGTCGACAGGACGGGCGCTGGTTTAGGTTCGGGTTTGTCGAGGAAGGCACCCTGTCACTCTATCCGTCCATTCAGTCATAGGACTACAGGCGGTGCAGGTTCAGGCCCGATGGCTCCCGGGAGGATCGTCGGCGATCCCTGTTCTTGGACCGAGCGATCCCATCGCATGCCAACCGCGACGCAATGTGGTCCACAGGAGGACATGGTCAACTTCCATAAGGGGCACGCGGTCATGTCTCGGGCAGGCAAATCGTCCGACGAAGAACACGATTGTTGTGAAACACACACCGATGACAAACAGAATAAGCAGATCCATGACGGCCCCCTCACACCCGACTCGAATGCTTGATTCCATCTTCTCTCCAAAACACCAAGAAAGATAGGGCCACCTCACAACAAGTGGACCGCATGCCACACCTGCTTCCTGGCTTACGTATGCACTCGAGGCGATGGTCTATTGCAGGTACGTGAGATCAGAATGCGTGGTGACCACAAGGCAGCGATGCTGCGATTAGTGTTCGGATCGTTGACCTGGGGTGTTGTGATGCTTTCGTGTTTTTGCTCATCAATAGGTATGAAAATAAAAGAACAAACGAAAGAAAATCGAAACTCAAGGTTCAAAACGGGCGAACTGGGTGTATAGTTAGAGGAAGAGCGACGACGATGTTGGCGAATGGACTTCAGTACCATGACTCTCACCCCCGACCGCACACCACGAAACCCGGAAGAGCGTGACCCACGCCCCGGTACCGGTGATGCCGTAGCGGGGGACGACGCAACATCTGACGCGACTGAGTCTTCGTCTTCAGCAGGCGGACCACCATCCTTGTTCGACCAGCTCAAAGACTCCGACTTCGACCTCACCGGCCACCCCCTGGCGAAGAAGTTCGAATCCCTGCCAGCCGTACCCACAGGTGACCATGAAGACCCGATTGATCAGGGTCAGGAGGGTGAGTCGAGTGGTCAGGGTGCTGCCGATGATCAGGGTGAGGTGGGCGCCGATGTTTCGGTAGCCGCTGATGACAACGAGACCGAGGGAGTCAGCGACGTTACCGAGCCGTTGACTGGCGATGGCTTCGCTGCGGCCAGTCCGGCTCCGACTCTCGGTGCTTCAGCTGACAGCCCAGTCTCTGATGTCAGCAGTTCGAGTCCTCACCCTTTGCTGTCGAGTGAAGAGTGGACGGATCTTGCACGCTTCGCTCCCGAAGTCACGAACAGCCTCACCGCGCTGAGTGGACTCAAGGAGGGGCTGCGGACCTTCGACCGGCGTATGGGTCCCGATGATGCGATCAAACTCATTGATGGGCTCGAAGCCCTGGGCCGCGTCAACGAAGCCCTATCCACCCTGGCGTTGGCCGTGTGTGAACGAGTCGGGACACCCACCGACTATGGTGCCAAAACCACGAAGGCGCTCATCCAGGACCGGTTGAATATCACCAGCCGTGAAGCCAGCCGGCGTACTGATATGGCGAAGAACCTCGGTGGTCGGGTCACCCTGACCGGTCAGCCACAGGCACCGGTCTGTCCTATCGTCGCCGATGCCTTCAACGAAGGTCGGCTCTCAGCCGACCAGGCCAGAGTCATCAAGGACTGTTTGAAGAAGCTGCCCACCTGGGTCAGCCAAGCCGATCGTGACTATGCCGAAGCGATGCTGGTTGACAAGGCTCCCAGTGTCAGGGTCTATGATCTCCACGCTATCTTCGCCCGCCTCTTGGCCCATATCGATCCCGATGGTCAAGAACCCGTCGATGCCACGGACCGGACCAAGTACAAAGTGAACATGCATGCGTGTGAGAACGGGGACTGGGAGATCACGGGTCTCCTCGACCCTGTCACCGGTGGCCAACTCAACGGGTTACTGACGCTAAGAACCAAAATCGCGAAGAACGACAGTGCAATCGATGCAAACGGTGGAAACACCATTGCTGGCAGTAACGATCATTCCGCGAGCGAGTCCGGTGTTCTCGAGGATGGAACTCTCGTTGACATGTCGGGACAGCGGTTGAGTGCTCAGGAGTGGATCTACGAACGCTTCGCGACACTGATCGGGCGCATCGATATGACGCGGACTGGTCAAGGCTCGCAATACGCACTCGTCGTGACAGCCACAGCAGAAGATCTTGCGAATGGAACCGGGGTCGGTACCACGGGGACTGAGAATCCGGTCCCGATCAGCGAACTTGTTCGTCATGGTTTGAATGGGGCGGTGTTCTTCGAGCTGATCTCCGAGAAGGCGAAGACGATGCAGGTGGTCACGGAGAATCGGTTCGCGAATGCGAAGCAGATCGCGGTGCTGACTGCTCGTGATCAGGGGTGTACGTTTCCGGGTTGTGATGCTCCGCCGGGGTGGTGCGATGCCCATCATATTGTGGAGTGGGCACAAGGTGGCAGGACCGATATCAACAATATGACTTTGAGTTGCTCGGCTCATCACCACTTATTGGACAGGTCGGATTGGGAGACTGTGATGCTCAAAGATGGGCGTCCTGCGTGGGTGCCTCCTGCCTCGATCGATCCGGGTAGGCGACCGATCTTGCATGCGAAGTTCGTGGCTCAAGACGTCATCGACACACTCTTCGACGAATGACCTGCCCTTAGTTCGGTGGCACATCTGTGCACTGCCTACAGTCCTGTCGGACAGTCTTCGGACACAGTTATCTGATACTGTCCATAGCGACTTGTCGGACAGCCTTCGGGCACAGTTATCTGACACTCTTCGACAAGAGCGAATGACTCACCTGCGTCAGTGACAAGTAGCCCGTCGGCGGAATGACCATTCAGGTGTAGACGTGTAGACGTGTCTAACGCTCAGCTGTAGCTGAGAGCCAAATTCTCCACCGCCGCAGATACGGATTCCGCTGCTCGACGGCCATCCTCAGCGCCGAAGGAGGCGGGGAAGGTGAAACGCACACTTGTCTTAGCGACATCATCGTCGATGCCCAATGCAGTGAGCACATGAGACGGTTCATCCGAGCCGACGGCGCATGCCGAACCGCTCGAGGCAGTGATACCGAGGCGTTCAAGCTCAAGCAACACTGCCTCACCGCTGGTGCCTGAAAAACAGAACGAGGCATGATTCGGTGTACGCGACGACTCGCTGCCGGTGAGGAAAGCGCCCGGAACAGAAGCCAGCACCTTCGCGATGAAATCGTCACGAATGGCCTGGACACGTGCAACGGCCTCTACCTGTTCCGCCTCGGCGAGTTCCAAGGCGGTGGCAAAGGCCACGGCCAGGGCCACGTTCTCCGTCCCCGACCGGCGTCCTGACTCCTGACCGCCACCGTGGATGAGCGGTTCGAGAGGGATCCGCGCCCGGATTGCGGCAACGCCGATTCCCTTCGGCGCACCGACCTTGTGCCCGGCCAAGCTCATGGCGTCCACACCGAGTCCGCTCAGCGGCAGCCAACCCGCTGCCTGCACCGCATCCGTATGGAAGAAGGCACCGGCGTCATGGGCTACATCTGCCAGGGCTGCGATGTCAGCCACAGTACCGATCTCATTGTTGGCGTAGCCCAGACTGACCAGCAGAGTGTCCTCGCGCAGAGCCGAGCGGAGGGCCTCGGTGGTGATCATTCCGTCGGATCCGACCGGTACCTGCGTGACTTCGAAGCCGTGCCAGCGAACCAGGAAGTCCACCGATGCGAGCACGGCCTCGTGTTCGAGGGCAGACGTCACGATATGCCGCCGAGGTGACCGACAGTTCGCACTTTCGCCGGAGCCGGTGTTGCCACCGGTCCCAGCCCCGAGGGAAATCCCGATGATCGCAAGATTGTCGGATTCGGTGCCGCCGCTGGTGAAGATGATGTCGGTGCTGCGCATGCCCAGCACCTTCGCGACCCGACGACGGGCGTCCTTCAACGCCTCGGCCGAGGTGTGGCCGACCTCGTGATGGCTCGATGGGTTACCGAAGACGCCGGTCAGGTACGGCCAGGCCGCTTCGAGGGCCTCTCTGCGAACGGGAGCCGCTGAGGCGGTGTCGAGGTAGAGTGGTCTGCTCGAATCGGACTGCTGATCGAGTGCCATCTCAGTTCGACCCCGCGCCGATGCTGGGCTCCACGCAGATGGTGGCTTCCCGGCCCGCGTCGGTTTCAAAGTCCGCATCGATGCTGGCCTCAAGGTCAAGGTCGAGGTCCAGGTCGAGTCCTAAATCGATTGCGCGAACACTATGGGTCAGCGCTCCGGATGAGATGACGTCGACTCCGGTGGCGGCGATATCAGCGACGGTGTCGAGGGTGACATTGCCGCTGGCCTCCACGATCGCACGTCCTGCGATGAGGTCGACTCCCGCCCGCAGATCGGCCAGGGAGAAGTTGTCGAGCATGATGATGTCGGCACCACCATCGAGCACCGGTGCGATCTGCTCGAGACGGTCGACCTCGACCTCAATCGTCGTCGTGTGCGATAGCCGGGCACGGGCCGAGCGGATCGCAGCCGCCACATCGGCGCCCTCACCAGCCAGAACAGCGAGATGATTGTCCTTGACCATGACCGCGTCGGAGAGTCCGAACCGGTGGTTGTGCCCGCCTCCGCAGCGCACCGCATGCTTCTCGAAGGCACGCAGTCCAGGGGTCGTCTTGCGGGTATCGACAATGCGCACACGGTGACCCGCTGTGTTCGACGCAGCCGCATCGACGAAGGCCTTGGTCTGAGTCGCAATGCCACTCATCCGCTGGCAGAAATTCAACGCGATCCGCTCGGCTCGCAGCACCGTTCGGGCGGCCCCTGAGACCGTCGCCAGTCTGTCACCGGGGGAGAAGACAGCACCGTCGGCGACACTGACGTCCACTTCGACACTGGCGTCAACGAGCGAGAACGCTCTGGCGAAGACCTCGCCCCCAGCGAAGACGCCGGCCTCACGCGCGCTGAGGACCGCAGAGGCCACGGCGTGCTCCGGTACGAACGTCTCGCCCGTGATGTCTCCCCATGGGGCATCCTCATCGAGCGCCAAGCGAAGAGCGGACTCGATCGTCGCGGTCGTCAGCATGAAACAGCCTCCTGAAGCAGGGCGGTGGTGGATCCGGAAAGTATGGAGGTGTCGGGAAAGTCTGAGCGTGTGTGGGCCCCACGACTCTCCCGCCGCGCGAGCGCATGAGAAGCGATGGACCGGGCGATCAGCGCGAGATTGGCAGTCTCGAAACATTCGACCAGCTCTTGTGCTGTACCTACCGCTTCCTGTGGTTCTGGTGGCGCTTGCGGTACCTGTGCCGGTACCTGTGCCGGTACCTGTGGTGCGTGTGCACCCACGGTGCGTGGAGTGGTTCGGTCACCCTCGCCGATGTGGTCGAGCAGCGCCCGCAGTCCGAGCTCGTTGCGTTCAATGCCGAGGTGAGCCCAGGCCAGAGCCTGGAGTTCTTCACGAGAGACTGCGCTCTCTGAAAAAGAGCCTGTGTCCTCTGCAATAGAGGCTTCGTAATTGCCACGAGAGAATCTCCTGACGTGAGCCTCACGCGTGGGGTTCGGTGTGGGGTTCGCTTCCGGGAACTGCGCGGAAGCGAGATTTTCGTCGATGGCTGCGGCGGCTCGTGCTCCGAAGACAGCTCCGTCAAGCAGTGAATTCGATGCGAGACGGTTAGCCCCATGTACACCGGTGCAGGCGACTTCGCCGACGGCGAAGAGTCGAGCAATGTTGGTCTGTCCGTCAAGGTCAGTGCGGATGCCGCCCATGAAGTAGTGGGCTGCTGGGGTGACCGGAATGAGGTCGGTGGCCAGATCGAAGCCGTGCGCGGCCAGTCCGCGAGCGATGCTGGGGAAGTGGGCCGTCACCTCGGGTACAGCTCGGGCATCCACGTAGCAGGGTCGACCATCCTGGGCAGCCATTCTCCGGTGGATCGCCAGGGCAACGACATCACGGGGCGCCAGCTCACCTCGGCGATCGATGTCCGGCATGAAGCGATGACCATGGGTGTCAAGGAGAAGAGCTCCGGCACCACGGACAGCTTCGGAGATGAGGAATCCGGATCCGGCCAGCGCGGTGGGATGGAACTGGTAGAACTCCATGTCGGCAACGGCTGCACCCGCACGGATTGCTGCGGCCAGTCCGTCTCCGGCAGCAGCCGCGGGGTTCGTCGTATGCGAATAGAGCTGACCTGCCCCGCCGGTGGCCAGCACGACGGCATCGGCGGTGAGCTGCTCTTGCACACCGTCCCGGAGCACCTGCACTCCGGTGACTTCGCGATTGCCCACAGCACCGGTGGCATCGCTTTCGCACCCTGTACCTGCACCAGACCCTGCACCAGACCCTGCACCAGACCCGGCATCAGGCTGGGCATCAGAGCCAGTCGCAGACCCTGCACCAGACTCGGCAGGGCACGTGACCAGGTCGAGCAGCATCGTGTTCTCGAGCAGGCGCACAGTGCCGACGGAAACGGCGGCGCGTAGTGCCTTCGACAGGGCTTCGACAATCACCTTTCCCGTGGCGTCTCCTCCGGCGTGGAGAATGCGCGGAATCGAGTGTGCGCCCTCTAAACCGCGCGCCCAGTCACCTGTCTCGTCACGGTCGAAGGCGACACCAGCAGCCGCGAGCTCGAGGATCCGCTCCGGTCCCTCGCTGCACAGAACGCGCACCGCTGCGCCGTCGCTGAGCCCAGCCCCGGCGGCCACCGTGTCGGCGATATGCGATTCTACGGTGTCATCGGCACTGAGCACTCCGGCGATCCCGCCCTGTGCCAGGGCAGTGTTCGACTCGCCGAGGCGGTCCTTCGTCACCACGGTGACCTCGTGTCTGCCCGCCAGTCGCAGGGCCGCGGTCAGGCCCGCGATCCCGGACCCGATGATGAGTACGTGACTCATGCGCCGCTCAGATCCGGGGTTTCGCGGCGAGCATCCGCTCCAGGGACACACGAGCCGGATCAGCCACCTCGGCGTCGACCGTGATCTGGTTGATCACCTGATCCTCGAGCAGGGCTTCGAGGACCCAGGCGATGTAGCCGGGGTGGATGCGATACATCGTCGAACACGGGCACACGACGGGATCGAGGCAGAAGATGGTGTGCTCGGGATGCTCGGCAGCCAGCCTCTGGACGAGGTTGATCTCGGTGCCGATCGCGAATGTGGTGGGCTCAGCTGCCTCGGCGATGGCCTTCGTGATGTAGGCCGTCGATCCGGATTCGTCGGCCGCGGCCACGGTCTCCTGCGGGCACTCGGGGTGGACGATGACGCGGACATCGGGGTGATCGATGCGCGCCTTTTCGATCTGTGCGGGGGTGAAGCGTTTATGCACCGAACAGAATCCCTGCCACAGGATGACCTTCGAATCCTCGATGGTGTCGGGGGAGTTGTTGCCCAGTGGGCGAGCGGGGTTCCACAGTGGCATGGCGTCCAGGTCGATGCCCATGTTCAGTGCGGTGTTGCGGCCCAGGTGCTGGTCGGGGAAGAAGAGCACGCGCTGACCGCGCTCGAAGGCCCACTCGAGGACCACCTCGGCGTTGGATGAGGTGCACACGATCCCACCGTTGCGGCCACAGAATCCCTTGATCGCGGCCGAAGAATTCATGTAGGTGACGGGGATGACGGGCACCTTGCCATCGGCGTCGGGCTCGGTGCCCAGCAGGTCATTCAGCTGTTCCCAGCAGTCCTCGACCTGGTCGATGTCGGCCATGTCTGCCATCGAGCAGCCTGCGGCGAGGTTGGGCAGGATCACCGACTGCTCCGGGGTGGAGAGCAGGTCCGCGGTCTCGGCCATGAAATGCACGCCGCAGAAGACGATGGCTTCGGCCTCTGGGTGGTTCTGCGCGGCCTTGGCGAGCATGAAGGAGTCGCCGATGTAGTCGGCGTGCTCGACGACCTCGACCCGCTGATAGTGATGGCCGAGGATGACGACCCGATCGCCGAGCTCGGTCTTGGCCGCCACGATCCGTTCGTCCAATTCTGCCGCCGAGGCGTCCCTGTACTCCCGTGGAATCTCACCCTGGCGCGGAGCCGAAGAGGGAATCGGATCGTCCATCGAGGCACCCGGCCCATAACCGGGTTTGACGTCGACATCCCACGGGGCGTCGATAAGGTCTGTCGAGCACATTTCGTCGTCCGAACCGGTTGTGGAGATGTCCTTGAGGGTGAGCTCGATCGAAGCTGTTGTGGTCATCATCGTCCTTCACAGAGTGGAACAGTACGTCCCGAAAAAGTTTTGCGCAGATTTGAGCTTAATGATCATCGCTCGTAATGTAAAACACCGATGTGCGGCAGACCGGGGTCGATGATCTAGTCTGGAAACTGGCTCGCAATCCGAGTCGACCCGAACGCGAACCCGCACGATTCGGCCGGCACCACCGCCTGCCGCCGACTTGTGCACATGCGACGCTGACGATGCGTCGCCACCCAGACGAAGGCCGACCGAAGAGGATGCCCATGCCCTTGCCTCATGAACAGTCACCCGCACAGCCCGAGAATTCCGTGGCTGATCAGGACGAGACGATTCCGCCCTACGGGGGCGGTTCCAGCCAGGCCGCTCCCAGCGCACCCACTGCCGGTACCGCTTCGGCGAGTGCAGCTTCGGCTGGTGCGGCCACACTTCCGCCTCGGCGGGTCCGGACTCTTGACCTCCTCAAAGCCAAGTCAGAGAGCCGTCGCTGGGCGATGCTGACAAGCTATGACCAGTACACGGCGGCACTGTTCGAGCAAGCCGGAGTCGAGGTGCTGCTGGTCGGTGACTCCGCGGCCAACAATGTCTACGGCCATGAGACCACGCTGCCCGTCACCGTTGATGAGCTTATTCCGCTGGCCCGAGCCGTCTCGAGCGCGACCTCCCGAGCGCTCATCGTCGCGGACCTGCCGTTTGGCAGCTATGAGATCTCCGATGAGCAGGCGGTTGCGACTGCCGTGCGCTTCATGAAGGAAGCCGGTGTCCACGCGGTCAAGCTCGAAGGAGGCGTGGCCGTGGCCTCGCGGATCAAGGCGATCACCACCGCCGGCATCCCGGTGATGGCTCACATCGGCTTCACGCCCCAAGCCGAGCACAACCTCGGCGGGTACAAGGTCCAAGGCCGTGGTGGCGCCGGTGATGCGCTGCTGGCCGATGCCCGTGCCGTCGCCGAGGCGGGGGCATTCTCCGTGGTCATGGAGATGGTTCCAGCCGGCTTGGCTGGGCAGGTGACCGCAGAGATGGCGATCCCGACCGTGGGAATCGGCGCCGGTGCCGACTGCGATGCCCAGGTGCTTGTGTGGCAGGACATGGCGGGCCTGCGAACAGGGAAGGCACCCAGGTTCGTCAAGCGATATGCCGACCTGCATTCGGTGCTGACCGATGCCGTCGGCCGCTACGTCGACGAGGTCAAGAGCGGCGAATTCCCTGAACCAGAGCGGAGCTTCGACTGATGGAGGTCGGCGGAATCCAAGCTCTGCGCGCCTGGCGGAAACAGCAGACGGGCACCGTGTCCCTGGTTCCGACGATGGGTGCACTGCACTCGGGTCATCAGGCGCTGATGGACCGGGCTCGGGCATCCAGGGACGCGGTCGTGACCAGCATCTTCGTCAACCCGCTGCAGTTTCGAACCGATGAAGACTTCTTCCAATACCCACGTCCTTTCCAGGCCGACTTGGACGTCTGTGAGGCAGCCGGAGTGGACTTCGTGTTTGCTCCGGCACTGGGGGAGATGTACCCCTCGGCCCCCGAAGCCACCGTCTCCTCGGGACGAATGGGCGCCGTGTATGAAGGCGCGGCGCGACCCGGGCATTTCGACGGAGTCCTGACGGTGGTGGCCAAGCTCTTCACCCTGACGAAACCGGACTCGGCGGTTTTCGGGCTCAAGGACATCCAGCAGTTCTGCCTGGTCAAACGCCTGATCGTTGACCTCAACTTCGACATCGAACTTATCGGTCTGCCCGTGGTCCGCGACGACGACGGATTAGCCATGTCGAGCCGCAACGAATACTTGGCGCCGGCCGATCGAGCGGCAGCCTTGGCTATCCCTCGTGCTCTGGATGCCGCAGCCGACGCGGCTTCTGACGGATCGCCGGTTGGAGTCGAAGCGGCAGCAGAGACGGTGCTTCAGGCAGCTGCTGAGCGAGGAGACCTTGACCTCGTGTATCTCGCCCTCGTTGACGCCACGACCTTTCGACCGTGTGCCCAGGACTTCGCAGGACAGGCCCTGCTGCTGGTCTCGGCGACTGTTGGAGGCACTCACCTCATCGACAATGTGGCGCTTGAATTTCACCGTTCTGCGTGAGCGAATTCGACGCCACCGTGTCTGCGAACTTGGCTGTCACGGCCCGGTGAGTTCGACTATCGAGCGTGAAATTCCCCAACATTCGTCTATCGGATAACACCGTCGGTGTTTGCCGTGGAGAAATGAAAAAACGAGCATCACACCCTATCCGATGCGTAAACGTGACCTGAATATATAGGAATTGTTAAGTTACTGAAATACGCCTGTGGACGGGATTCTGGGCACAGCATCGTTTGTTCCATTATCCGACGTCGTCTCTTCGCTAGCCCTTGTTCTGAGTGTCCGTTGTGAATAGACTCCAAATCAGCAACCGCGAAAAAAGGGACTGCTAGTTCGCCGTAGCCGAAGGAGATGACGGAAATGCAAAGCGCAGATATATGGTCGGTCCTCACGAAAGTGGGACTGGCGATTCTTATACTCATCGTCACATGGATACTTGCTGCAATCGTCAAATGGGCGATCGGGAAATTGGTGACGAAGATACCGGCACTGCAGCGTGACGGAAGCGACGGTCGACAGATCGGAAAGTCGATCGGTCAGATCGGCGGATTGATCATCTGGCTGCTCGGTCTCATCGCTGTGCTGCAGCTGTTCAACCTCGATCAGGTCCTCAGTCCTCTGCAGGGACTGCTCGACGGAATCTTCGGATTCCTGCCCAACATCATCGGTGCAGGTTTCATCTTCTTCATCGGCTTCGTCTTCGCCAAGATCGCCAAACAGCTGGTTCAGACGGCACTCAATGCCGTGGATCTGACCAAGCTGACGTCGAAGTTCCGTTCATTCGGCGATCGCGCCACGGGTGTCACCGAGACTGCCGCCGGCGCCGCGCCGCAGCAGAACAACGTCAACGCACAGCAGGCTGCCTACGGCCAGCCCCAGCAGGGTCAGCCAGGCCAGCAGGGTCAGCCAGGTCAGCAGGGCTACCAGGGTCAGCCCGGTCATCCGGGTCAGCCGATGCAGCAGGGCCACCCAGGTGCCGGTAATCCCAACGCTGAGGCGAACGCCAAGATCTCATCCCTAGTCGGCAACCTCGTCTTCGGGGTCATCATCATCGTTGTCTCGATCTCGGCACTGCAGGTGTTGGGCATCGCGGCGATCTCGCAGCCGGCACAGCAGATGCTGGAGATCTTCCTCAACGCCATTCCGCTCATCATTGCGGCAGGCATCCTGCTGGCGATCGGCATGGTCATTGCCAAGTTCCTCGGTAACCTGCTCGAAGAAGTTCTGCGTGGAGTCGGCACGGATCGTGCGGTCGAGTCCATCGGAATCGTTCCCGAAGGCACAAGCGCCTCAAGCGTGATCACCAAGATCGTGCAGGTTGCGATCATGATCTTCTTCGCAATCATGGCGACGCGTCTGCTCGGGTTCCCCGAGATCACGAACATCCTCAATGAGATCCTCGACCTCGGTGGCAGCGTCCTCTTCGGTGCCGCAATCATCGCCGCAGGTTTCCTCATCGCAGCACTGATCGGCAAGTTCATCACGAACTCCGCCGCCAGCAAGGTCCTGCGGTACTCGGCCATTGCACTCTTCATCGCGATGGGACTGCGCTACATGGGGCTGGCCGATTCGATCATCAACCTGGCTTTCGGTGCCGTGGTCATCGGCGGAGCCGCCGCCGCTGCCCTGGCCTTCGGTCTGGGTGGTCGCGATGCCGCAGCCAAGATGCTCAACAAGGTCGATGTCGAGGCCGCTGTCGACAATGACGGTGGAGCTGACCGTCACGCCCGCAGTGCCACCAGTGCCAGCAGTGCCAACAGTGCTGGCGGCAACGCCGGCGGCGCCAGCACCACCGGTGCCGGAAACAGCGGAATCGGAACCGGCGGAGTCGGCAGCACCGGACACGGTGGAGCCGGAACCGCAGGACATGGTTCAGCCGGAACCGTCGGCCACGGCGGCGCCAGTGCCGGGAGCGACACCCCACTGGGCGGTCCCGACGACACCGGTCGCCGCGGTGGACCCGAAGACACAGGTCCACTCGGTGGTCCAGACGGCAGCGGTCCCGTACCGCCTGCCAGCTGAGAGCCATGTCAGGTTCAGGTCATATTGCATGACACGAGAAAGGTGCGAGTCGGGGAATTTCCCCCCGGCCCGCACCTTTGTCTGTCTGCGACTGTTGCCAGCGTGCCCAGTCGGCACCCCGACCGCCGGCTGGAACTACATCGGGATGGCGATGACGGCGATGCCCATGATCACGAGAACGGCGGCGGAGACGGCTTCGATGTAGAAGTCGGTGCTTCTTCTCTGCAGGGCGGCCGCGGCCATACCGGCCATGAAGGCGAGAAGGATCTGGTAGGCCAGCATCAGCCCGACCACGACCGAGACCAGCAGCAGGTAATCGGCTCCCGCCGCAGATGAGGGCACCAGCGTCGGCATGACGGCGAGGAAGAACAGTCCCGCCTTCGGGTTGCTCAACGATGAGATCAGGCCTCGGCGATATGAGATGACGGACCGCAGCTGTCCCCATGATTTCTTCGCACCGGATTCGGTGCTCGCGTCGGCAGAGGAGCCGACACCCACCTCGGCGGCCTCGGACTGCGCGGCTTCAAGCTCAGCGCTTTCGAGTTCGGTGAGATCATCGGTGGCTGCCGCGATCTCACTGACCTGGCCGCGCGGAGGCATCCCGCGCAGTTCGGAGCGGATCCGCAGGGCCTGCCGAGCCGCCAGGGCGCCGAGGAAGCACAGGTAGAGTCCGCCGACGACCTTGAGCACGATGAGTGCGGAAGGGAAAGTTGTGAGCAGGGCGGAGATTCCGGTCAGGGCCGCGATCATCCAGATCGTCATGCCGGTGGCGGTTCCGAGCGAATAGATCAGCCCGGCCTTGCGGCGCAGGGCCGAGAGGCGAACCGTGAGGATCGTCTCGGGCCCGGGGGTGACGGCAAGAGCGGTCGCGGCCCCGGCGATGGTGATGAGCTCGGCTCCGGTCATGGTGCTCCTTCAAGGACGGAGACCAGGCAGTTGACCTGGTCTCAGTGGCAAATGCGACGCTGCACGATGACGGCCCGATGCAATGCGCACGGACAGGGATGTACCGGGCACGACGAGCTCTGCCTCAAGTCTGCCGTACAGCACCCCGAATAAACATATTGAGAAAAGCAATCATTTGCTAACAACCATTCGGCGCTACCGAACGATCATCGGCTAGTCTGAACGCATGTGGGATCTCAACCGACTGCGCATCTGGCGGGCCGTCGTGGCCACCGGTTCCGTCGTCGACGCCGCCAGGAGTCTCAACTACACGCCGGCCACCATCAGCCAGCACATCACGACGCTGCAGAAATCCGTCGGCGTCCCCCTCTACCGCAGGTCAGGGCGCGGCATCGAGATCACAGATCTGGGCAAGCGCCTGGCCGAGGAATCTGCCGACGTCTTCACCGGCCTGAGCAGACTCGACAGCCTCGTGGAGAGTTTTCGCACCGTAAGTCGACCCCGTATGCGCATCGCAGCGTTCACCTCATTCAACGCCGGACTGCTGCCGGGAATCATCGAGTCGGTGGCC
The DNA here is from genome assembly GCF_900169365.1 of Brevibacterium sp. 239c. Classification (GTDB taxonomy): domain Bacteria; phylum Actinomycetota; class Actinomycetes; order Actinomycetales; family Brevibacteriaceae; genus Brevibacterium. Next base: position 40,913 of record NZ_FXZH01000017.1, on the reverse strand, counting down.
CTGGAACACCCGGACATGCGCTTCGACATCCAACTCAATGAACCGGCCAAGGTCCGCCGCAGCCACTGCACGATCGAGATCCGCAGCGAAGTTCCCCAGGACGACGAGGTCCACTTGCCGGGAATGACGCGCACGGTCCTCTTCGACGATGACTACCGAGTCGTGGTCTCGGACCGGCATCGATTCGCGAGGCTCGACTCCGTCCCGTTCAAAGATCTCGAAGACGAGCGGTGGGTCGACTATGACCTGTGGGCTGGGCCGACGAGCAAGGTCGTCGACCTCGCCTGCGCTGCCGCCGGGTTCGAACCCCGGACCTTCGCCGCCTCGGAAGACGAGTTCGCTGCCCTCGCCCTCGTCGCCTCGAATCTGGCGATTACGGTCTTGCCGCGCCTGTCGTCTGCCCAGCTGCGGCCGGGTCTGACCGCGGTCGGCCTCACCGACCCCACCCCCGTGCGCCGCGTCGTCATGCATGTGCGCGAGCGCGAGGCGCATCTGCCGCACGTGCGCTCCTTCGTCACCGCCGCCGAGGCGGTCGTGGCCGACTACCTGGCACGCTGAGATACCGCTTTTCCCGCCCTGAGATACCCGTTCTGCCCAGGGAGACTCACCGTTCCTCATAGTGGGCTGAGTCCCCGGCGTCAGGGCGGTGGGATAGGCTGTTCGGGTGAGTTCTGAAATCGAAATCGGCAAAGGCAAGCGCGGTCGTCGCGGCTATTCACTCGACGATATCGCCGTCATCCCTGCTCGGCGCACCAGAGATCCCGAAGACGTATCCCTGGACTGGCAGATCGACGCCTACAAGTTCGACCTCCCATTCATCGGAGCCCCCATGGACTCCGCCATGTCGCCGGAGACCGTGATCGCCCTGGGCAAGCACGGTGGCCTGGGCGTCCTCGACCTCGAAGGCCTCTGGACCCGCTACGAGGACCCCACTCCGCTGCTGGCCGAGATCGCTCAGCTGCCTGCTGAGATGGCGACGTCGCGGATGCAGGAACTCTACTCCGCACCCATCCAGGCCGAACTCATCACGGCCCGCCTCGAACAGATCCGGGAAGCAGGAGTCACCGTCGCCGGTGCCCTGACCCCGCAGCGGACTCAGCAGTTCTACAAGACCGTCATCGACGCAGGTGTCGACATCTTCGTCATCCGCGGCACCACGGTCTCCGCCGAGCACGTGTCCTCGCACACGGAGCCGCTCAACCTCAAACAGTTCATCTACGAACTCGATGTTCCCGTCATCGTCGGCGGTGCCGCCACCTATACCGCGGCCCTGCACCTCATGCGCACCGGCGCTGCCGGTGTCCTCGTCGGCTTCGGCGGGGGGCCGGCCGCAACGACACGCAAGACCCTGGGTCTCCACGCTCCGATGGCCACCGCGATCGCCGATGTCCACGCTGCTCGGCGTGACTACATGGACGAATCCGGCGGACGCTATGTCCACGTCATCGCCGATGGCGGACTGGGCAGCAGCGGTGAGATCGTCAAGGCCTTCGGCGTCGGTGCCGACGCCGTCATGCTCGGCACTGCTCTGGCTAGGTCGACCGAGGCCCCTGGCCGTGGAATGCATTGGGGCGCCGAGGCGCATCACCCCGAACTTCCCCGCGGACACCGCGTGGAGCTGGGAACCGTGGGCAGTCTCGAGCAGGTTCTCTTCGGCCCCGGACGCACCGCTATCGGCGAACTCAACCTCGCCGGTGCCCTGCGTCGTGCACTCGCGACCACCGGCTATGTCGACCTGAAGGAATTCCAGCGCGTGGACGTCACCGTCTCGCCCTATCAGCCTGGATCGGTGGTTTGATCTGTTCCGCCTGGCGCTGACCCCCAAATGGTTGGGGTCCCTGCTGATCGTGCTCATCCTGGTCACCTGCTTCGTCGGACTCTCGGCATGGCAGGTTGAACGGGCTCAGCACAAGAACGATGCTGTCGATTCGGCGAACGTCGAGGAGATCGAACCGTTCAACGACGTCATGGAGGCCCAAGCACCCATGCCGGGCATCCTCGCCGATCAGCGGGTGAGCCTGTCCGGACACTGGCTCCCGGACGATCAGGTCGTCGTCCCCGGACGCGTCCTTGATGGGGGCAAAGGCTTCTGGGTGGTGACGATGTTCGCACCCGATGATGCCCGCCTCGGCGATTCGGCCGGTGCCAACGCCGACGACAAGACCATCGCGATTCCGGTTCTGCGCGGCTTCACCACCGATGAGAAGACCGCCATGGACTCCCGTGCGGCAGAGGGCCCAGTCAAGATGAAGGCGCAGATCGGTCCCGTTGAGGGTCCGATGCCCGGAAATTCACTGCCCGAGGGGCAGGTGCGCAGCGTCTCCACAGCGCAGCTGATCAACATGTTCCCCGACCTGCTGACCTATTCGGGGTTCCTCATCCCCGAAGAAGCCACCGGTGACGCAGCCTCCATCGCGACAGACGGACTGTCCTTCGTGCCGCCGACGATGACGCGGGACGAAGGTGGATTCGATATGCAGTCCGCTGGCTACGCGATCGAATGGCTGATCTTCGCAGGCATGGCCCTGTACATGTGGTGGCAGCTGCTGCGCGATGATTTCATGCGCCGCCGCCTTGATGATGACTCCGATTCTCAGGATCCGGTGAACCGCGACGAGTATGTTGTCGTGAAGTCTGCAGGCCAGTCCAAGATCGATCCCGAGGTGATGTCGGGACTGACCGGGCTTCCTGCCCACAGGCATGGAGCGAAGAAACCTCGCACCCGCCGCGGCAGATCCGCTGCCGGCGGCAACGCCGATTCGACCGATGCCACCGCCGATTCGACCGATGCCACCGCCAATTCGACCAACACCACCCCGACCGGAGGAAACCGAGCGTGAGCCAAGAACCCGAGTCCCTGGATTCCCGCCCCGACTTCGATGACAGCAATGTGTGGAGCGTCAAACGCTTCACCTCGGCGCGCAATGCCCTGAAGTTCTATCGTGTGATGGCCATCATCACCGGAACGATGCTCCTCATCCTCACCGTCGAGATGGTCTACAAGTACCTCATCGCCGCTGACTCCGCGACGGCACTGAACTTCGGCGGCTTCAACCTGGCAGCCGCGATCGCGATCTGCCACGGCTGGTGCTACGTGGTCTACCTCATCGGCTGTTTCTGGCTCAATCAGCAGATGCGCTGGACCCTGGGCCGCTATATCGTGTTGGCTCTGGCCGGCGTGGTCCCGGTGATGTCGTTCATCCTCGAGCGTCGAATCCACCGTCAGGTCGAAGCAGAATTGGCGGCGGCCGTCGTGGTCGCTCCCAAGAGCTGAGGCCAGTAGTTGGGCACTGGGTGCCCGGTGTTTAGAATTAGGTCATGACGCAAACCCAGAGCACACAGGTGCCTCCTGTCCTCGTGGTCGATTTCGGTGCGCAGTACGCGCAGCTCATCGCCCGACGGATCCGCGAGGCCGGACTGTATTCCGAGATCATCGCCCATGACGCCCCGGCCGCGGAGTTCGCAGCCAAGAATCCAGTCGCCATCGTGCTCTCGGGTGGACCGTCGAGCGTCAACGATGAAAGCGCCCCCGGATTCGACACCGCAGTCTTCGACCTCGGCGTGCCCACCATGGGCATCTGCTACGGCTTCCAGCTCATGTCGACGGCCCTGGGTGGAACGGTCGCCAAGACCGACAAACGCGAGTACGGCTCGACCCCAGTCACCGTCGCCAGCACCGGTGCGCTCTTGGCCGAGACGCCGAACAGCTACAAGGTGTGGATGTCCCATGGTGACTCCGTCGCCGAGGCGCCCGCTGACTTCGATGTCCTCGCCTCGACCGCGGACACCCCGGTCGCGGCCTTCGAGTGTGCCGCACGCAAGTTCGCCGGCGTGCAGTGGCACCCCGAGGTCCTCCACTCCGAGTACGGACAGCAGATCCTCGAGAACTTCCTCTTCAACGTCGCCGGACTCAGCGCCGACTGGACCAACACCTCGGTCATCGACGAGCAGATCGAACTGATCCGCGCCCGCGCCGGTTCGAAGAAGGTCATCTGCGCCCTGTCAGGAGGAGTTGACTCCTCCGTGGCCGCCGCACTGGTCCACAAAGCCATCGGTGACCAGCTCACCTGCGTCTTCGTCGATCACGGACTCCTGCGTGAGAACGAACGCGAACAGGTTGAGAACGACTACGTGAATTCGATCGGCGTCCGCCTGGTCACCATCGACGCACGTGAGCAGTTCCTGTCCGCACTCTCCGGTGTCACCGACCCGGAGACCAAGCGCAAGATCATCGGCCGCGAATTCATCCGCACCTTCGAGAAGGCCGCAGCCGACCTCGTACTGGAGGCCAAGGACGAGGGCGAAGAGATCGGGTTCCTCGTCCAGGGCACGCTCTACCCCGACGTCGTCGAATCAGGCGGCGGCTCGGGCACTGCAAACATCAAGAGCCACCACAACGTGGGCGGCCTGCCCGATGACATCACCTTCGAACTCATCGAACCCCTGCGCGCCCTGTTCAAGGACGAGGTCCGCGCCATCGGCCGTGAACTCGGCGTCCCCGATGCCATCGTCTCCCGCCAGCCGTTCCCCGGTCCGGGACTCGGAATCCGCATCATCGGTGAGGTCACCGAGGATCGTCTGTCGATCCTGCGCCGCGCCGACGCCATCGCCCGCGAAGAGCTGACCAAGGCCGGCCTCGACGGGGAGATCTGGCAGTGCCCGGTCGTCCTTCTGGCCGAAGTGCGCTCGGTGGGTGTCCAGGGCGACGGGCGCACCTATGGCCATCCGGTCGTGCTGCGCCCAGTCTCCAGTGAGGACGCGATGACCGCTGACTGGACACGCGTTCCCTACGACGTGCTCTCGGTGATCTCGAACCGCATCACGAACGAAGTCGACGACATCAACAGGGTCGTCCTCGACGTCACCTCCAAGCCTCCGGGCACCATCGAATGGGAATGATCCTGGTCCCCGACCACAATTCCTGAACAGTGTTCAGCTAGGGTGGGTGATGCCCGAGTGAGCCTCGGGCATCACCTAACCATCGGAGAACTCATGTCACATGCGCACACCGACAGTCCCGCCTCGGCGAGGGGCCCGCGAACGAACTCGGCGGGCAGGGCCGGCGATATCGCACTGATCGCGGTCTTCGCCGCTCTGCTGGCGGCGTTCGCGATCATGCCGCCGATCCCGGTGGGACCCGCCGGTGTGCCGATCACCCTGCAGACCTTCGCCATCGCGCTCTGCGGTCTGGTGCTGGGCCCCTGGCGCGGCGGGGCCGCAGTTCTGCTCTACGTCGTCCTGGGGCTGCTGGGTCTGCCGATCTTCTCCGGCATGAGCGGCGGCATCGGCGTGCTCGCCGGACCCAGCGCCGGCTACATCACCTCGTTCACGCTCTACGCCTTAGCCACCGGCTTCGTCGCCCGCTGGGCCATTCGCCGCTTCCGCGGATCGAAGCTGTGGATCGCACTGTTCCTCGGCGCGCTGGGGTCGAGTCTGCTTCTCAATCACCCACTGGGAACCCTCGGGATGTCGATCAACGCCGACCTGCCCCTGGGCGTGGCAGCGGTCGCGGACCTCATGTACTGGCCAGGCGACATCATCAAAAACGTCCTCGCGGTCTCCGTTGCCCTCCTCATCCACCGGGCCTTTCCAGATGTCCTCCGTCGCCGAGGTGTCCCGACGCCGGTGCCCAACGCGCGGACTGCCGGCGCTGGCTCTGCAGGTTCTGGTTCCGAAGGTGCTGCGGCGCAGTGATCTTCGGACGAAAGGGCGGTCCTGCTTCAGCAGGGGAGGGGACACGGGAGATCTCGTTCTCCGAGGTCTCGGTCGGGGTCCTCGATGACACCCCAACGGGCGACGCCTACCGCCCGATCCTCACCGACGTCAACGTCACTGTGGACGAGCCGACAGTTGCCATCATCGGCGCCAACGGGTCTGGGAAGTCCACACTGCTGCAGCTGTTCAATGGGCTGGTCACCGCGAACTCGGGCCAGGTGTTCATCGACGGTCTCGACCCGGTCGTCGAAGCCAAACAAGTCCGTTCGCGTGTGGGTTTCGTCTTTACCGACCCGGCTGCGCAGTTGGTGATGCCGACCCCCCTGGAGGACATCGAACTCTCCCTGCGCAAGCGTGTGCCGAAGGCGGAACGTCGTGGAGCTGCCCTAGCCGTGCTCGAGGAACTGGGCATCGCTGAGCTGGCCGATCGCAGCGTCTATGAACTCTCCGGCGGTCAGCGGCAGCTAGTGGCACTGGCCGCTGTGCTGGCTGTCGACCCGCAGATCCTCGTCCTCGACGAGCCGACGACGCTGCTGGACCTGCGCAACAAGGAGAAGCTGCGCAAACTTCTCACAGACCTTGTCGCTCGTCGCGGTGTGCGCGTGATCTTCTCGACCCACGACTTGGAGTTCGCCGAGCTGGCCGACCGTGCTCTCGTCGTCGATTCCGGCCGTATCGTCCACGACTCGGCCCCCGCCGAGGCGACGCAAATGTACCGTGAGCTGATCATGAGCGACTGTTCATGAGTCGCCGCTCCCGTGCCGGTATCCGACCGCGACCGCAGCTGTTCGGCAAGGTGGCGCACACGCCCGGTTGGCTGCACAGAACAGCACCCGGGGTGAAGCTTGGTGTCATCGCCCTGATCGGAGTCGTGGCACTGATCTTTCGTGACCCGATCATCAACTGGTCGATGTTCGCCGTGCTCGTGGTTCTCGGCTTCAGCGCCAGATTGAAGCTGCACCATTTTCTCAAAACCTGGCTCTATGCAGGGGTCCTGATCCTCATTGTCGTGGTCATGCAGTATTTCTTCGGATCGCTGCAAGCCGGCCTCACCGTCGGCGGCACCGTGTTCGCCTGTGTGCAGGCCGCGCTGCTGCTGACCTTGACGACGACCGTGGCGCAGCTGCTCGACACCTTCACCGTCATCGTCTCGCCGCTGCGTTATCTTCGCGCCAGCCCGGATACGATCGCACTGACCGCAAGCCTCATGGTGCGCGCCATCTCCCACATCTCCGGACTTCTGGGGGAGGCCGACCGTGCCGCCCGAGCCCGCGGCCTCGACTCGAGCATCAAGGCCAGGGTCGTCCCTGCGATCCTTCGCTCGGTGAAGTACGCCCAGGACACAGGCCGAGCACTCGATGCCCGCGGGATCGTGGACTGAACAGGCCGAGAAGGCTATGTCTGCTGATCTGACACGGTCAGTTTTCGGCTGACGGTCTTTGGCGCACGGTGTTCTGTTCGACCGTAGAAGCAGACGGTGAGGATGAGAGCGACAAGCAATATCCAGGAACTGATTGAGCTTCTGTCGGGGAAGATGACCGTTTCTGTGATGAAGCTGATCCCTGGGACTGATGCCATGATGGCTGACGTCATGGTGGCTGATGTTCTCATCATCCCGGATTGGATCATGATGAGTGGCAGCGCGACGGCAGCGAGCCCGAGAGGGACGAACCACATCACCAGTGATCCGGCATGCGCTAGGGAAGGGTACTCCCGCCAGCTCGCAGCGGCGCAGACGAACGCCAATATATAGGTGGCGTGGTAGCGCACTGCCAAGATTGAATATGCTGAGACGCCTTGTGTGGAAAGGCTGCGCGAAATCGTCGCGAGAACTGCAAGCCCGATTCCTGCAATGACGCCGAGCAGCATTCCTAGGATCGTGCCGAGCCCGGGAGCCGACGCCCCCGTCATGTGCTGTGACCAGCCGAACCCGATTGAGAGGAGGAAGATCGTGATGGAGATCAACCAGAGGCGAAGAGGTGGCAGACGATTTTTGAAACTGGCGATGACAAGCGCCGCGAGCGGGGCTGCCGCTGCTTCGGCTCCCGCAGCCAACGAAGCTGGAATCCAGATCAGTGCAAGATAGAAAGCACCGAAAGTGATTGCGGTTGCCAGGTTCAACGCGACAGCGCCCGCCGCTCCGATCTTCGCATCGGAAGTCTTGTGCGTGGCCTTGAGGAGCATCCCGGTGATTGACGCTACGAGGAACGCACACCCGAGGAAGAGAAACATCGATCCTGGACTGACGGTGAGGCCGACGACAGCATTGGCCGCGCCCTGAAACGTGGCACCGATGATGATGAGCAACATCAGCGTGTCCTGGTTAATGTGTCGGAAACCTTGAAGATGGCACCCTCTAGCGGCAGTTTCGCATGCGACAGATACCCGGCCTTGCTGCGCAGGACTCGGCACTCTTCGGCGAACTGGGCGGCTCCAGACCTTTTGCCCCGACCCAGCACGGCGGGGACGACGGTGTCACCGAATTCTTGCGGATAGACCTTTGGCATGGTGGCCATCCTTCCAGGTTCCTGTATCGACTTGCCAGGTCAGCTATCTTCAACCGCTGAGCGAGTCCCGCAGGTCGAACGGGACGGGGACGAACGGGAAAGACCGAACCTCGTCTGAAGCCCAAAGCAGACCTCGGTGACGGGTGCTTCGAACGAAGAGTATCCTCGGCGGTAGAACGGCAACCGATTCATGTCTCAACGAGCAGATAACTCGGCTGTCGCGCAGTACTGCGAAGGAGACACGATGACTGCAACACACCGCCCCGTCCTACTCGCCATGGACTTCCAGAACGGTATAGCCGGTGATGAGGCTTTCACCCAGACCGGTGTCCTCGAGCGTGCCCGTGATGCGGTCGCTGCCGCGAGAGAGAAGGGGATTCCCGTCGTCTGGGTGCGCGTTGCTCTGCGGAATGGTCATCCTGAACTTCCAGAGACTGCATCGTTCAAGCAGATTGCTGCCCATGGTGATCTTGATGAGGCTCATGCTTCGACGAGCATCCACGACACGTTGGGTCGCCACGAGGGCGAGCCGATCGTGACGAAGCGTCGTATCAGCGCCTTCGCTGGCAGCGATCTCGCGGTGATGTTGCGCGGCTACGGAGCCGACACATTGATCCTTGCAGGTGTGGTCACCAGCGGAGTGGTCCTTTCGACCGTTCGTCAGGCGGCCGACCTCGACTACCGGCTGACGGTGCTCTCCGACGCCTGCGCCGATCGAGACGAAGAGGTCCACCGAGTGCTTACACAGAAAGTCTTCCCCAAGCAGGCCACCGTGCTCACCGTCGCCGAATGGTCCGCGCAGGCCTGAGAGGTGAGTGAGCCTCTCAGCTTGTCTGGACGGTGAAGCCGCGGCCCAGGACCTGCGGGTGCGGATTCTCGATCGCTCGCGAATAGTGGCCGATGAGCTGTGAGCACACGCTCTTCCAGCTGCGGCGCAGCACCTGCTGGCGGCCGTCGACACCGAACGCTCGACGCTTCGCCTCATCGCCGAGGAGGTCGATGACATGTCCGCGCATCGCCGTCAGGTCCTTCGGCGTGTAGAGCCACCCGGTGTGGGAGGAGTCGACGAGGTCGAGCGGGCCGCCTCGAGCGGGGGCGATGACGGGCACTGCTGAGGCCATGGCTTCCTGGATCGTCTGGCAGAAGGTCTCGAGCTCGCCGGGGGCAACCATGAGGTCGAAGCTGGCTACCGCCTGAGCCAGAGCATCGCCACCTAGGAAGCCGGCGAAATGCGCATTCGGCAGCGAGCGTTCGAGTCGAGCCCGCCAGGGTCCGTCACCGACGATGACGAGTTTCGCGCCGGGCACATCCTCCAATACGGCCAAGTCTTCCACCTGCTTCTCGGCCGCGAGCCGGCCGACGTAGCCGATGATCTTCTCACCGTTCGGTGCCACCGACCGACGCCAAGCCTCTGATCGGTGACTGGGGTCGAAGCGGGAGGAATCGACTCCACGTGCCCACAGATCCACCTCGGCGACTCCCAGTCCGGAGAGCTGATCGAGGGTGTAGCTCGATGGGGCCAGCGTCAGGGAGGCGTGCTGGTGGATGTTGCGCACATGCGACCACAGCATGGCCTCGATGCCGTGCATGCCGTAGCGGGCGGCGTAGGCGGGAACCTCGGTCTGATAGATCGCCACTGTCGGCAGGTCGAGGCTCTGAGCTGCCAGAACCCCGCGCCAGCCGAGAACGAAGGGGCTGGCGAGGTGGACGACATCGGGGGCGAAGGCCTCCAGCAGTCGTCTGATGCGGCTGACTCCGCCGGGAGCCACACGGACCCGACGATACTTCGGCAGGGCGATCGAAGGGACACGGATGATACGGGCTCCGGCGACCTCCTTCGGGCCGTCGCGGCGCGTGCCTGGTGCGATGATGAGGACTTCGTCGCCGCGGTCGGACAAATGGTCGAGGACGCGGAGGAGGGAGTGGGTGACCCCATTCATGTTGGGGAGGAAGGACTCTGCAATGATCGCTACTCTCACAGAACTCAGTTCACGCCCCCAGGGTGAAGGACGGGCGACATCGAGGCGACCCTCCGGCGACGAACTGCCGAAATCGCCGCACGGACCGTTGATGTCGCTGCGCACGGCGCCGCGCGGATAGCAGCCGTCCGAACTCCCAATGGACTGCCGGCGACGGCAGGCTCACGCCTTCATGAGGAACCGACGGCAGGTTCGCGGCGAGTCTGAACCCCGCGTAAACTTAAGTGTCGGGAACGGAAGTGAAAGGGGGAGCGGGAATGGTCTGGATCATTGTCGGAGCATGTGTGCTCGCCCTGGTCATCCTCGCCCTTGTTCTGACATTCCTGCGGTTCAACCAGCTGTCGATGGCTCGCTCACTCTGCGATGAGGCCAAACGGCAGCTGCTCGTCGAAATCCGCGGCCGGCACGCCCTCGTACCCGCCTACATCGGGACCCTGCAGCAGGTGACCACACGAGATCTCAGCTCTGTCGAACTCGCGCTCACCTCGGCCGAGCGTGCTCCGTTCGGGCCTCGCGGAGCTGCCGCGGAGAGAGCGCTGACTCGCGCCATCGACGACGCGGCACAGATTCCCAGCCAGCTCAGCGACAAGGCAATCTCTAACGAATCGACCCCGGTGATGCAGACGAGCCCCCGGGAAGAGCTCGACACCACCATCGGCCTCCTGCACGGGCAGCTGACCGTGCTGTCCGAGCGCATCCTGTCCGGGGCCCGCATCTACAACACGAACGTCGACCTCTACCACCGGCAGCGCGAGCATTTCGTGTCACGGCTGTTTAAGAATGTTTTCAAGGCTCGCGAACCGTTCATCGAGGCGCAGCCTGAGGAGCAGTCTGGAGTTCAGGACCAGCGAGGACCGGCCGGATCATGACGCGGTTTCGCATTGACCTCGGCTACCGCGGCACCGAATTCTATGGCTGGGCAAAGCAGCCTGGCCTGCGTACCGTACAGGCCACACTCGAAGCAGGGCTGGCCAGAATCACCGGCGACGAGGTGGCCACCATCGTCGCCGGTCGCACCGACTCGGGCGTCCACGCCAGACGCCAGACCATCCACATCGACCTGCCCGCACCCGGCATCGAGAAGCTCATCGGCAACTCCTCCCGACCCGCCGAGGCGGCACTCCTCTCGCGGCTGCGCGGCGTCCTCACCGCCGACGACACCGATGACATCATCATCCATTCCGCATCCGAAGTCCCTGAGGCATTCGACGCCCGATTCTCCGCACTGTGGCGGACCTACCAGTACAGACTCGCCGACCGCCGGTCCTTCATCGACCCACTTCTGACTCCGGTGACCCTGAAGCACAAAGGCGAACTCGACGCCGAGGCGATGGCCGAAGCCGCACGCGAGGCTCAGGGCCTGCATGACTTCCTTCCCTTCTGCAAACCTCGGGCGGGTGCAACGACGATCCGCACCCTCTACGAGCTCGAGGTCACCCGGGACCAGGACGCCGTGATCATGATCGATCTGCGTGCCGATGCATTCTGCCACCACATGGTCCGTGCCCTGGTGGGCGGCTTGATCAAGGTGGGGTCCGGCACCTGGCCGGTGACTCGGCCTGCGGAACTTCTCTCCGAGGCGGATGTCGGGATCGATCCCTCGTACCCCATGTTCGTCACGCCCGCACATGGGCTCGTCCTCACCGGGGTGGGCTACCCCGAGGCTGAGCTCTATGCCTCCCGCGCGGCCGAGACGATGGCACGTCGCTCTCAGGAATAATCCGGTATGACAGGGAAACTCTCGTTTTTTTGAGAGAATCCCCCTATCCAGATGTGAGAATCCTGTGTACATTCACATGTAGGTAACTCATCGTTCGCTTTGGCCCTGCAGAATAAGTCTGCTTGATCCACTCAGGCACAAGCGCAGGTGCTGTGCAGTGGATGTCATGACTGAAGGAAACCACATACATGTCGAAATTTGTCACGAAGATGCTGGCAACAGGAGCTGCGGTGTCAATGTTGACGCTGCCGGGACTCGCCCCTGTTGCCGCCGCATCTCTCGGAGGTGATTCCCCCAAGGAAGCACCCGCCGAGGTCAGCATCCCCGAATCATCCCCGAACACCACATCCCCAAGCGATTCGTCCGCCGGCACTGACGCCGAAGACGAAGAAGACACAGGCACTTCCGCTCAGGCGGCAGCCGAGGGCACCAAGGTCCAGCTGCTCAACATCACCGACTTCCACGGACGCATCGCCGAGGCCGGCACACAGCTCGCCTCGGTCGTCGAAGAAGAGCGCGCAAAGTACGCAGCCCAGGAAGGCACTGCCGGGACCGGGTTCCTCTCCGCCGGTGACAACATCGGCGCCTCCACCTATGTCTCCTCCTCCCAGCAGGACACCCCGACAATCGACGTGCTCAACGCCATCGGCGCTCAGGCCTCGGCCGTCGGCAACCATGAGTTCGACCAGGGCGTCGACGAACTGACCGGCAGAGTCTCCTCCGAAGCAGACTTCCCCTACCTTGCCGCCAACGTCTACGACAAGAAACCCGGCAACCTCGTCGACGGGCTTCAGAGCTACACGACGGTCGACGTGGGTGGGGTGAAGGTTGCCGTCATCGGCGTGGTCACCAAGGACACCAAATCACTGGTCTCACCCGATGGCATCGACGGTCTCGTTTTCGGTGACCCCACCGCGGCCGTCAACCGCGTCGCCGGTGAGATCGAGGCTCTGCCCGATGATGAACAGCCGGATATGACGGTCGTTGAGGCCCACCTCGGCGCCTCAGACACCGAGAGCCTGGAGGATGCGCAAGCCTCGAATGCCGAGTTCAAGAAGCTGGTCACCGAGGCGGATGCCTCCGTCGATGTGCTCTTCACCGGTCACACCCACCTGCCGTACTCGTTCGAGGCACCCGTACCCGGCGCACCCGAGCGGACACGACCCGTGATCGAGGCCGGCAGCTACGGCGAATACGTCGGCCAGGTTCAGCTCGAAGCCGATGCGAACGGAAACTGGACGACCGAGAACTCCGGTCTCATCAAGACGGAGGACAAGAGCTACGACTCGCCCGTCGTCGACGAGGTTGCAAAGATCATCGCCGACGCTGACGAGAAGGCGAAGGTCCCGGGCTCTGTCGTTGCCGGTGAGATCAGCGAGGACATCAATCGGGCGAAGAAGGACGGCAAAGAGGACCGCGGTGCGGAGAGCACCCTGGGCAACCTCGTCGCCGACGCACTCAAGGACGGAGTCGAGGGCACCCAGCTCGACGACGCCGACTTCGGCATCACGAACCCGGGGGGACTGCGCACAGACCTCAAATGCGAGGACATCTACAACGAAGAAGATAAGTGCGAAGTCACCGCCGCCGAGCTCAGCTCGGTCCTGCCCTTCGCCAACGACCATGGTGTCGTGACGATGAAGGGCTCCGATGTCATCGGCCTGTTCGAAGAGCAGTGGCAGCCAGACGATGCCTCGCGTCCGTTCCTCCACCTCGGCATCTCCGAGGAACTCGAAGTCGTCTACGACTCCGAGGCGGGAAAGGGCAAACACGTGAAGTCGGTCGAGGTCGACGGCAAGAAGCTTGACCCTGACAAGGAATACAGGGTCGCGACCTTGAGCTTCCTCGCCGCTGGGGGAGACAACTTCTTCTCCTTCGCCAAGGGTGACTTCGAACTCTCCGGGCTCACAGACTTCGAGACCTGGGTCGACTACTTCGAAGAGCGAACAGAGGCCGACGAGAAGGTTTCACCGGACAAGGACGAACGTCAGGCCGACCTGGCCATGGACGTCATCGACAACGGCCAGCTCAAGGTCGATCTCGCCGCCCCCGGCAAGAGTATCGAGCCCGGTGAGAGCAAGGACTTCGTTCTCAACACCACCGCGAAGACGGAGGTGCCAGGACCCGTGGAGGTGACCGTTGACCTGCCCGAGGGCTACACCGTCAGCGCCGCCGATTCCGGATCGACGGGAACCCAGGCGACCGCGAAGTCGGCGACCGCGAAGGGCCCCGAGGTGAAGGTGGACGCTGCGGCGAAGACCATGACCTTGGAATCGATCCCGGCCGGTGCCAGTGATGTCGCCATCAACGTCACCGCCCCCGCGGACGCCTCCGGTGAGGTCACCGTCGAGGTGGGTTTGCAGGCCGGAGACGGGCAGTGGTGGGATGACAACCCGCTGCCGGTCAGCCACAAGTTCGAAGCCACGGCGCAGGTCGGCGATGAGGCGAACGCGGCAGCCGGCGACAACGGCACCTCCGACGGTGCAGGATCAAACGCCGATGCCGATGGTCGAAATGACGGATCGGCGAACGCTTCCGGGTCGAATGCAAGCTCCAACGGAAACGGTGCGAACGCGGACGCCTCCGGGGCCACCTCGGCGAATGCGGACGGAAGCGGAGCCAACGCGAACGGCTCGAAGGACGGCGGGGACTTGCCGCGCACCGGCTTCGATGCCTTGAACCTGGTGGCGGCGGCACTCGCACTCATCGTCGCCGGCAGCATGGCAGTGACCATGGTGCGCCGGCGCAGAACCGCCGTGTGAGGGCAGACGGCGGTCAGACGGAGCTGATGAGTTTCGTCTGACCGCCGTTGTCTGCCGTCTGGTTCGGATCGAAGGTTTCGAGGTGGACGAGAACGGGAACGAGGAAGAGGATGCCCACGGCGGGGACGACGATTCCCGAGTCGTTGATGATGGTGCCGACCCCCAGCAGGATGGCGAGGCTGATCATGCCGGCCCGCAGCAGTGGGATCCGAGTGTAGGAGTCGGTCATGCCCTGCAGTGAGAAGCGCTGCGGATCGAGCGCCAGCCAGAACACGCCGATGATGATGAGCGGCAGGACGAGTGTCATCCATGACTGGGTCAGGATGTCGATGTTCATGCCGATCTTGCGGGCGAGCACGCTCAGGGCCTCACCGCTGATGATGGAATCGAAGAAACGGCCGAAGTGGGTGCGCTGATCGGCCGGGCGCAGCCAGTCGATGAACAGAACGGCCAGCATAACGAAGCCGGCGATCCCCACCGTCAGGCCCATGCGTTTGAGTGAGAATCTGATGCTCGCGGCCGCGAGGACGAGGTAGGCGACGCCGATGATCAGCGTCGGCACGGACCCGAATTTCGTGCCCAGCCCCGGGGCAGCCAGGATGACGCTCGACACGAGGACCGGCACGGTGACGATGAGGATGCGCACGATCGGCCGGGTTGTCAGCGATGCGAACCCGGCGACGGCCAGCAGGAGGGCGCAGCAGTAGAGCGCGAGTGCTGAGTTGCCGATGCCGTAGAACCTCGATGCGATGAGCAGCGGCTCGCCCAGCAGCGTCGACATCTGGAGCTGAGAACCGGTGATCACGTCGTAGGCCAGGACGAGAACTGTGACGACGCAGATGAAGAGCATCGGCCCGAGTTTGTGCCCGCGCCACGGTCCGAGCAGGGCGATGGCTCCGAGTATCAGCGACCAGCCGACCAGGGCTCCCAACATCGCAATATCCGGGTTGGTCGCTCGCTCCCACGGCACCGTGTTGACGAGGTAGGTCGACACCGGCATTGCGGCGAAGACGGTGCCCAGCCGGTAGGCACCGGAATGGACGAGATCGCGATGATTCTTACGCAGGAACCAGGCCAGGACCAGTAGGCCGATCATGAGCGCAGCGACGACGGGGAAGAACCAGGTGGACAGTTCGTTCTGGGTCTTCACCGCCACCTGACGGTCGAGAACGGCCTGGTAGCGAGACTCCCAGCTGCCTCCGGTGTCAGAGGTCATCGGAGCACCGGCCGCATTGGCCATGGGTTCACCGCCGCTGAGTTCGACAAGCGTCGGTGCGATGTCAGGAACCTGCACCAGACCCGGCTGACGTGTCGACGAGGAGGTCAGCAGTCCCGGGGCACCTCCGGGTTGAAGCATCATCGTCGCCTGCATCGAGGAGCCGTCGTTGGCACCGTCAGCGATGGAGGAGAAGATCACCGGCGATTTCCCAGATGACAGTCCCTGGGCGGCGTTGCCGTCGCTCCACCCTGTGGCGGCAAGGATCGTGCCGACCCGCTTGTCGAGGTTCTTAAGGGAGTATCCGTCCGCGGTCGTGTTTCCGAGGTCGATGAGTGAGAGCTCACCACCCTCCGAGGCTTGGGTGGCCTTGTCGGCGAGGTCATCGCCGGCCGGAGTCCACCCAGTGACATGCCCGTTGGGTGAAGCTGCGGCAATGGCGGCACCGGAGCCGAAGGCCTTGATCGTCGGAACCGACTCGGAGAGTCCGCCCAACAGGGCATCGTAGTTGTCCCCACGAGCCACCTGGCGATAGACGTCCCAGTCCGCGACCCAGCCATCGAGCGGTGAGGCAGACTGACGGCACTCCTCCCGCGGTTCGTCGGCGGCGCGACGGCCCGACCCGACACCCAGCCAGCCGTCGACGGGGCAGCTGCTGGAGTGCACGCTGCGTGGAGTGATGGTGCCGATCTGCGCGGACTTCATCATCTTCCACAGATTCGGGGTGGTGCGCGGGTCGAGGTCTTCGAAGCTGAAGCCGGACACTCCGATGAAGATCGGTGCGGTGCCCGATTCGGGTGTCTTAGGTGGGGCGTCCGTGGCAGTGTTCGCCGAGGTGGTGCTCTCAGTACTGCTGGCCGAGGCAGCGGTATTGGCGGTTGTGCTGGTGCTCTCGGTCGTGTTCGTGTTCGTGCTCGCTTGGGAAGCTGGCGGGAGGCCGAGGACGAGCAGGGCGATGACGAAGACGCCCAGCAGCACCCGCAACGGGAAGATACTGCCCCTCATGTCCGATCCCTCCCGGTCCCGGTCGAACCATCAGGGGAGTCGGCGGCAGGCGAGGCGGCTGCGGGCTTGGCAGCCATGAGGATGGTGTGGCGGCTGCGCGGACGTGGACTGCCCCCACCTGAACTGCGCCCACCTGAACTGCGCCCACCTGAACTGCGCCCACCTGAACTGCGCCCACTTGGAGTGTCGCGGCGTGGTCTGCCCTGATCTGGGTTTCCGTCCGTGACTGGTTCGTTCGCGTGCTCGGCGCTGAGGGCCAACAGGTAGGGCAGCAGCACCATGGCACCGGTGGAAGGCACAGCGATCCCGGAGTCCGTGAGAACCAGACCCACCGCCATGCCTGTGGCCGCGGCGAGGAACCCGAAGTGGATGTCCTGGTCCGCGAACACCTGCGGCAGGCGACCGCGCCATTTGTTCGTCAGTCGACCCGTGCGGCTGGTGGGCGCAATGCTGGGGAAGTGGAGCAGGTAGCGGAGGAAGAACAGGATGGCGATGACTGCAAGAGGAGTCACGATCGCCAGTCCCGGGTTGATCTGAATGATGTGGAGGTTGGCTCCAAGCTTGCGACCGACCACCTGCAGAGCTTCACCGGTCACGATCTGGTCGAAGAAGTTCCCGAAGTGTGATCGTGCCCCGGGCACGCGCAGCCAATCGAGGAATGCGATGCCCAGCAGCACTGCCAAGGAAGCGAGGCCGATGAGCACGAGGCGGAAGACGGACAGGCGGATGCGGCTGACCAGTGCCAACAGCACAAGCAGGCCCGCCAAGGTGGCGATCGTGCCACCGAACTTCGCACCCCATGCCGGGTTCCCGGACACGAAGACCGCAAACAGTCCAAGGACGAGGGGCAGGAGGAAGACCATCCGGCGATGCCCTTTAGCCCTCAGCCAGGAGATCGCAAGACCCAGGAAGATGAAGAGGCTGACGATGAAGATCGCCGCACCCTGATTGCCCAGCCCGTAGTAGCGGCCACCGACGATCGGGTTGTAGCCCAGCAGCGAGTTCCCCTGCAGATGCGAACCGGTGATGAGATCCGCGGAGAGGATGAGGAAACTCAGCAGCGAGAGTGCAGCCACACGACCGCGCCAGGTGCGACCCCACGGGGGGAGCAGAGAGGCTGTGAAGAGGAGAGCTGCTGAGACAGCGATCGACACGCTGAGTCCGAACCCGGGGTGCGGCAGTCTGGCCCACGGGAACAGGCTGGCCACGAACGCGCTCATCGGCACGGTCGCGACGGCCAGTGAGACCCAGGCGAGGAAACGGTGCACCTTCGGAGCCACCGTCGCACCGCCTCGGCGACCGAGGAGAGTGCGGCTCAGGAGGAGTCCGCACAGGAGGAACAGGACATAGAAGATGATGTCGAGGAGGAGGGAGAACGTCGACAGATGCTGATAGATCGACGTCGCCTTCTGCGCTTCGGACACGAGGTCGTCGATGCGCTTCTGCGGATCGTCCTCGCTGGGCGTGTTGTCGAATTTGATGCCGCTGGGAGAGGAGATGCCGAACTGGTCAAGGATTCCCGGAGCGATGTCCGTGATCTGCAGGAGCCCGGGTGTGCGAGTGCTGGGTGAAGACAGGCTGCCCGGTTCGTAGCCGGGACCGGAGGCAACGAAGGCGCGCAGCTGCGGCAGACCCGAACTGTCGCCGAGGCCGGCCACCATGATCGTCGGCTCCGCGCTTCCCGGCTTTGCGTTCTCCTTCACCTGCTGCAGTTTGTCGCCCAGACGTTTGTCGGCCTCGGCGACGCGTTCGTCACGGTCGAAGAAGACAGGGACGGTGTAGGAGAAGTTGGGGATCGGATCGTAGAGCCAGGCCGAAGAGCCGATCGAGCCCAAGTCAACGAGATCGAGCCGGCAGTCTGTGGCGGCGGCATCGTCCGTGTAGTTGGCCACAACGCCGTTCTCGTCGGCGACGGCGTAGGCCGCGCCCGGTCCCTCGGCGGCGACGCAGGGCTGAAGCTGCGAAGCATGTCCCGATGCGTCTGTCCCCTGAGGCGCAGTCGTCCCTTCAGAGCCAGCCTTCCCCTGTTCACGCACGAGTCGAGCGAGCATCCCGTAGTCCACCGAGTAGCCGGAATCGATGTTCGGCTCCTTGATGGACTCGAAGTCATCGATCCTTGCAGTGGTCGTGCCCTTCACCTGCTGTTTCGTGAGATCTTCATCACCCGATACGGCTGCTCCACCACTCGATTTCGTGGTGCTATCCGAATCTTCGGCTGTCTTGCCCACTGCCTCTTCGCCGGTGGACGGAGCGCTCAGAGACGGGCAGGTCGACTTGCTTCCTTCTTGTTCCGGGTCGGTCGGCGGACCCGCCTGGGCGCGAGCGCCGGCACCCATGGACAGCCAGCCCGAACCGGGGCAGGTGGCTGAGCCGATGGTGCGGACGTTGAGGTTGGCAGCAGCACCGTTGGAGAAGAGCTCGTAGAGGTTCGGTGTGCGCTTCGGATCGATATCATTGATGGTCAGGCCGGGTATGCCGTAGACGATGGTCTTGCCGTCGGGGGACCCTGCGGCATCCGAATCTGCATCCGTTGTTCCCGTGCCCGCAGTCGCTGAGGTGGTCGATGACACTGGTGTGCTCGCCGTCGTTGCGAAGTCCCCGCCTGCAGTCGGTGACTCATCCGCCGGGGTGGCCGGTGACTGTGCCGGACCGAGTACGAGCAGCAGGAGCCCGAGAACTGATCCCAGCACGAGGAGTCTGTATGCGGGAAGGCGCGTGGGCAGAAGGGATGTAGGCGGCACAGGTCAATAGTATCGGCTCAGCTTTCCACCCGCTCTGGCACTGGCCTGAGCGTTTGCTCCGCGAGAGCGGATGCATGTATATTTGATTGTCGTTGTGTGTGTCCGTCGTGCTCCCTTACATAGCCTCATGCGTTGCAGGCCCGTAGGTGAGGGGACGATTTCGATGGACAGACCCGATTCAAGACAACGAGTGCCTTGACTCATCAGACTCACGACCCGATGAGTCATCAGCACTACACCAAGAGATACGAAAAGAAGGCTACTTTTGCGTACGTTCACACCCAAGCCCGGCGATATTGAGCGCCAGTGGCACGTCATTGACGCCACTGACCAGGTGCTCGGTCGTCTTGCCTCACAGGTTGCACGCCTGTTGCGCGGCAAGCACAAGACCACCTTTGCTCCTCATATCGATACCGGTGACTTCGTCATCATCATCAATGCAGACAAGGTCGCATTGACCGGTGCGAAGCTCGATCAGAAGCGCGCTTACCACCACTCGGGTTACCCGGGCGGTCTGAAGAGCGTCAACTACGCCGAGCTTCTCGCCACCAATCCCGAGCGCGCAGTCGAAAAGGCTGTCGGCGGTATGGTTCCGAAGACTCGTCTCGGACGTGCCCAGATGCAGAAGCTGAAGGTGTACACGGGTGGAGAGCACCCACACGCCGCTCAGAATCCGCAGCCGTACGAACTCAGCCAGGTCGCGCAGTAAAGCGCGCCCCAGCTCTAGACATACCGAGGAGAACCGTGGCTGAAGAAACCACCACTGCGACAGAATCTGTCGAAGAACCAACCGCAACCGAATACACGTCGGAGACCCCCGATTCCGCAGGCCTGGGCGAACAGACCGCCGGCGGACGTGGACAGTCCCTGACCGCTCCCGGCAACGGAGTCGGCCGCCGCAAGCAGGCAATCGCTCGCGTCCGCCTGATCCCGGGATCCGGTGAATGGACCATCAACGGACGCACTCTCGAAGAGTACTTCCCGAACAAGCTGCACCAGCAGCTCGTGAACGAGCCTTTCCGTCTCCTGGACCTCGAAGGACGCTTCGACGTCGTCGTGCGCATCTCCGGTGGCGGACCTTCCGGCCAGGCCGGAGCCGTTCGCCTGGGCATCGCCCGTTCGCTCAACCAGATCGACGAAGAGTCGAACCGTGCTGAGCTGAAGAAGGCAGGCTACCTGCGCCGCGACGCACGCGTCCCCGAGCGCAAGAAGGCCGGTCTCAAGAAGGCACGTAAGGCACCTCAGTTCTCGAAGCGCTGATTCTGCTGTCAGGACTGCGCCTGGTCTGCCGCTGAAGTGCAGTCCTCAACAGTTCAGCTCGATGAACATCGCAATGCGGCCCCGAACCGGATTCGGGGCCGCATTTCGTGCATCCACATGCCACACCGCCATCGGCGGCGTCACCTCGCACCGATGCAGGCGACATATCTCGCACGGATTTCGGACGTTGCACGGTCCGGCACGACCGCCTCGGCGGCTCTATGGACTAAAATCGACGAGAAATTGAGGAAAGGACTTTCCATGACACGACTCTTCGGCACCGACGGTGTCCGTGGACTCGCCAACCGTGACATCTCCGCACGGCTGGCGCTCCAACTCTCCGTGGCAGGCTCGCGGGTACTCACCCGCGGATGGCCGGAAGGCAAACGTCCCTTCGCCGTCGTCGGCCGTGACACCCGTGTCTCCGGTGAGTTCCTCTCCGCCGCGATCTCCGCTGGAATCGCCTCCGCCGGAGTCGACGTGCTCGACGCGGGAATGCTGCCCACTCCGGGCATCGCCAGCGTCGTCGCCGATACCGGTGCCGCCTTCGGCGTCGTCATCTCCGCCTCCCACAATCCGATGCCCGACAACGGCATCAAGTTCTTCGCAGCGGGCGGAACGAAGCTCGATGACTCGGTCGAGGACTCGATCCTGGAGATCCTCGATGAGGACTGGGTCCGTCCCACCGGCGCCGAGGTGGGTCGCATTTCCCGTTATCCCGCCGCTGCCGACGAATACACAGAGAAGCTCGTACGCTCCCTCGACGCTGAGGGCACACGTCCCCTGTCCGGCCTCAAGGTCGTCGTCGACTGCGCCCACGGAGCCGCCTCCATCGTCGGCCCCGCCGCACTGCGTCAGGCCGGTGCCGAGGTCATCGTCTCCGCCGCCGAGCCCGATGGCTTCAACATCAACGACGGCGTCGGCTCCACACATCTGGAGCCGCTGCAGCGCCTCGTCGTGGAAACCCAGTCCGACCTGGGCGTGGCCTTCGACGGCGACGCCGACCGCTGCCTGGCAGTGGACTCTTTGGGCCGTGTCATCAACGGTGACCAGCTCATGGGCATCCTGGCGATCGGCCTCAAGGAACTCGGCGAACTGACCGGGAACACGCTCGTGACGACCGTGATGTCGAACATCGGGCTCAAGCACGCGATGGACAAGTACTCCATCGAGACCGTCCAGACCGCTGTCGGTGACCGCTACGTCCTCGAACGCATGCTCGCAGACGGCTACGTCCTCGGCGGGGAGCAGTCCGGGCACGTGCTCATGCTCGACCACGGTACGACCGGCGACGGTGTGCAGACGGCCCTGCACCTGATGAAGCGCATGGCCGATTCGAAGCGGACTCTGGCTGATCTGGCTGCCGAGATTCCACAGCTGCCGCAGGCCCTTGTCAACGTCAAGGGCGTCGACAAGCACGGGGTCGATCACCCGAAGGTCTCCTCGGCGGTTCAGGCCGTCGAAACCGAGCTCGAGGGCTCGGGCCGCGTCCTGCTGCGGGCCTCTGGCACCGAGCCGCTGATCCGCGTCATGGTCGAAGCCGAGACCGAAGACATCGCCCAGGCCCAGGCCGAACGCCTGGCCGCCAATGTTCAGGAGCACCTGGGGCTGTAGCCACGCAGGAGCTGCGCTCAGCGGCCTCAGCGGCTGCAGTTGCGCTCAGCCGTGCGGCCTCAGCGTCACGTTGTCTGCTCGACCCACAGTTAGCCAGAATATGTCGTCGCCGGCGACGACATATTCTGACGCCGCGTTGATCGAGGACCGAATGTCTCGACAGCGCGTCGTCTTGTTTGGGTCGCGCTGAAAGGCTGCCACGGGTTTCTCCGCATTGTGTCGGGTGACGGTTGGTTTCCGGAGAATCTCTTCGTGCTCCTATGGTGTGAGGGGCGGGGTATGACGGACGTTTCCGCTGTCTGTGCATTCGAGTGACGACTGATCCACAGCCTGGATCATCACCGTTGTAATGATCACAGTGTTCGGCGATGCTTGCCTCATGTTTGCGTGCCTGTCCGCTGCGGAGCTCAAGAACGCCGGAATGAATGTCTACCAGATCGCTCTTGCCGAACGATGCTGTCTGCGACGCGTCCGTCGCGGCATTTACGTTGTGACGCGGACCTGCGCGGAGCCTGCTCACCTGTTTGTGGCCACGATTGCCGAAGCCGAGAGCACAAACCTGCCGCAGGAATCGAAGGGGATGCTCAAGGCCGGAGAGGATCTGCGGGTCATGGTGAGATCGTACGTCGATGACCTACCGCAGGATGCCGTATTCTCGCACCGAAGTGCGCTGATCATCCATGGGCTGTCGGTTCCCTACTTCGCCCAGGGCGTAAACCCCTATGCGGAGGCAGTGCATCCGAAATTCGGTGTGTGCCGCACTTCAATTCTTTTGCGAAAGAGAGAGCTCAGCGACGACGATACGGTGTTGGTCAACGGTATTCGCACTACTTCGGTGCTGCGTACCTTGTTCGACATCGCCCGTGATTTCCCACTGGCATTCGCCGTTGCCGTAGTCGACGAGGCCGTTCGCCAATCGCACGTGTCCGCGGGTGACTTCGTGAGCTACTGCGGCAGCCGCCCGCCGAGAACCCATCAGGCACGGATCGCCTCGGTGCTGGAGATTATCGATCCCCGTCGAGAATCGATCGCCGAGTCGATCACCGCAGTGCGCTTCGTCGAGCACTCCGTACCCGGATTCGAACCGCAGGTGGTGATCCGTGATGAGCTCGGCAATTTCGTCGCGAGGACGGACTTCGCGAACGAGCAAGCCGGAGTCATTGCCGAGTTCGATGGTGCTGGAAAGTACTATCTGAAGAATGCAGATCCGAGGCAGGAATTCGAACTCGAGAGACGTCGAGAGTATCGCTTCCGCAACCTCGGGTACACGGTCTTTCGGCTGACATGGTCGCAGATCTTCTCCGCTGAACAGTTCATTCGCATCAGAACCGCTGTCGAACAGAAGACGAAGAGACGTCCACGAGGCACGGTGGCCGTAGGAAACACGCCGAAGCATGGGCTCTCGGAGACACGATGATCCTCGATCAACGGTGCGCTCGAATATGTCGTCGCCGGCGACGACATATTCGAGCCAAGTGTTGATCGAGGGCGTTGTGCAAAGGAACCGGGAGGACCCGCTGTGCGGTGTGCAGGTCACCATCGCGAACTGCCCGCGGTCCGAAGGGTGTGCTTTAGGGGACGCGGTGCTCCTTCCACAGGCCTGAGCGCTTAATCCTCGGCTTGGGCGCTCAGCGCTCAGCATGCAGTAGTCAGCGCGGCGAGCGAGGTGTAGTTCACCTCGGCCTCTGTCGTCGCTGCCCCTCAGCTCGTCGCTGCCCCTCCGCTCGGGGCGAACTGTGTTTCGTAGAGTTCGGCATAGCGGCCGCTGCGAGCCAACAGCTCGTCATGCGAGCCTGACTCGACGATGCGCCCGGCCTCGATCACGAGGATCGTATCGGCCTGACGGACCGTGGAGAGACGGTGGGCGATGACCATGGCGGTGCGACCGCTCATGGCCTGAGACAGGGCCTGCTGCACCGCTGCCTCGTTCGTCGAGTCCAAGGCCGAGGTTGCTTCGTCGAGGACGACGACCTCCGGGGCGGCCAGGAGCATGCGCGCGATCGTCAGCCGCTGACGCTCACCACCGGAGAGTCGGTAGCCGCGCTCACCGATGACGGTGTCCAAACCATCGGGCAGGACCGCAATCACATTGTGCAGTTGGGCGCGATCGATGGCCTGGTGCAGTTCGGCCTCGGTGGCCTCGGGTTTGACCAGGGCCAGATTCGAACGGATCGACTCATGGAAGACGTGGCCGTCCTGAGTCACTACTCCCACCGACTTCCGCAGAGACTCATACGACAGCTCGCGCACGTCCACGCCGCCGATGGCGATCGACCCTGAAGTCACATCGTAGAGGCGGGGCAGGAGCGAGGCGATTGTGGATTTGCCTGCACCGGAAGAGCCGACCAGGGCAACGGTGTGACCGGCAGGGATCGTGAAGTTCAGGGAATGCAGGACTTCTTCCCCGCCGCGGGCATCGAGCACGGAGACGTCCTCGAGGCTTGCGAGGCTGACCTGGTCGGCACTGGGGTAGGCGAAGTCGACGTCCGAGAACGTCACGTCCAGGCCACGTTTCGGCAGTGACTTCGGGTTCGCGGGTTCCTTGATCAGGGGCACGAGGTCGAGGATCTCGAAGACGCGTTGGAAGCTGACGACGGCACTCATGATGTCCAGGCGAGCATTGGCGAGCATTGTCAGCGGAGTGTAGAGGCGGGTGAGGAGCAGTGCCAGGGTAACGACCTGGCCGGCGTTGAGGTTACCGAGAACTGCCTGCACGCCGCCGACACCGTAGACGAGTGCCAGCGCCAGTGCAGAGACCAGTGTCAGAGAGGACACGAAGGTCGACTGCAGCATGGCCACCTTGACGCCGATGTCACGGACCTGATCGGCACGATCGGAGAACTCGTCTGATTCGGTCTTCGGATCGCCGAAGAGCTTGACCAGAGTCGCACCTCCCGCCGAGAAGCGTTCTGTCATGCGCGTCGACATGCTCGCACTGTTGTCGGCGGCCCGGAACTGGAGGTCCGCGAGCTTTCCGCTGAGCAGTCTGGTGGGGATGATGAAGAGCGGCAGCAGCAGGATCGAGAGCACTGTGACCTGCCAGGAGATCGTGACCATCACTCCGACCGTCAGCATCAGGGACACGAAGTTCGACACGATGCCCGAGAGCGTGTTGGAAAACGCCCGCTGAGCCCCGATCACATCGGTGTTCAGGCGCGAGACCAGAGCGCCCGTGCGGGTGCGGTTGAAGAAGGCGATCGGCATCTTCTGCACATGGTCATAGACCGCAGTGCGCAGATCGAAGATGAGACCCTCTCCGATCTGCGAGGACAGGTACCTGTTGAAGATCGAGATCGCGGCGTCCGCGATCGCCAGTCCTCCGATCGCCACGGCCAGCCAGACGACGGTCGCGACGGGTCCACCACCGGTGATCGCGTTGACGACTTTGCCGGCGAGGACAGGGTTGAGGACGCCGATGACCGCTGTGCCGATGGACAGGGTGAGGAAGACGATGAGCCTGGCCTTGTGCCGGGTCGCAAACGAGGCGATGCGGCGATAGGTCCCGGGTTTGATGGAAGTCTTCGGGGTCTTCTTGCTCGACACAGAGGTGTACATCACCCTATGTGCTGACTGCAGACTCATATCGGCCTCATTTCCTGGTGGTGTTCCTATGCGTCAGGGTCGAAGAGACGCAAACGGACACAGCTGTCCTTCGATTCGAAACCAGACCACAGAAACAAGGCAGGCTCCGAAGCATGCACTGAGTGCAACTATCACAACCCGGAATCTATTTCCTCATCGGCTCGGACCAGGACCCGACGTGAGAGACCTCACGCCCGGCAGGTCGCTGACGGTGCGCCCGAGGGGCTCATGCGCACCGTCGCGCCTGCGCGTCCTCCCGCGCAGACCTCAGAGCTTGCGCAGCTGGACCTTGCGGATCGTGTGGTCAGCGGATTTGTGCAGCACGAGGTCGGCGCGGCCGCGGCTGGGCTGGACGTTTTCACGCAGATTGGGGAAGTTGATCGAATCCCAGATCTCCGTGGCCAGGGTGATCGCCTCGTCGTCATCAAGCTTCGAATAGCGGTGGAAGTAGGAGTCCGTGTCCTGGAAGGCACCGTGCTTGAGCTTGAGGAAGCGGGAGATGTACCACTGCCGGATATCCCGGGAACGGGCATCGACGTAGACGGAGAAATCGAAGTAGTCGCTGATCGACAGGCCCAGAGTCCCGTCGCTGCGGGGACGGGCGGGTTGGAGGACGTTGAGGCCTTCGACGATGAGGACATCGGGGGAGCGGACAACCACCTCGGCGCCGGGGACGATGTCGTAGGTGTGGTGCGAGTACACGGGTGCGCGGACCTCGGGCGAACCGGACTTCACGGCCGAGATGAACCGCAGCAGTTTGCGCCGGTCGTAGGACTCGGGGAAGCCCTTGCGCCCGTTGAGCCGTCGGCGATCGAGTTCGGCATTGGAGTAGAGGAAGCCATCGGTGGTGATGAGTTCGACCCGGGGAGTGTCGGGCCACCTGGCCAGGAGTTCGCGCAGAACACGGGCGGTGGTGGACTTGCCGACGGCGACGGAGCCGGCCACGCCGATGACGAAGGGGGTCCGTTTGGCTTCCTGCGGTTCCAAGCCGACCTCGTGAAGCGGTGAGAAGAATTCGCGGGTCATCTCGTGTTTGGCCCGCCGGGCAGAGACGTAGAGGTTGAGCAGGCGGGACAGGGGCAGGTACACCTGAGCCACCTCGTCGAGGTTGATCCGGTCGCCCAGCCCGCGCAGGCGTTCGATGTCGCGCTGTTTCAACGGCAGGGGAGTGGCCTGGGCCAGCGTGCCCCAGACGTCTCGATCGAACTCCCAGAACGGGGACGTCGGTTCGACCTCGGGCTTACGTCCGATGTTGAGGCCGGCCAGGCGCCGCGCACGGTCAAGGATAGGATCGACATGAGGCATGGGCACAATTGTGTCATGCGTCATGCCCTCATGGATCGCCGAGGTGGTCGATGCAACGATTCTTGACTCGATTGCGTAAAATTCCTCTCATGTGTGGAATCGTTGGTTATGTATCCAAAGCAGACGTTGACAATGCTGATCACTCGGCGCTCGATGTGGTGCTCAGCGGCCTGAAGAGGCTCGAATATCGGGGCTATGACTCTGCGGGAGTCGCCCTTGTCACTCCTGCCGGTGATCTGGAGACCGCGAAGAAGGCGGGCAAGCTCTCGGCGTTGACCGATGAGCTCGAGGCCAACCCGCTGCCGAAGGCGCAGACAGGCATCGGCCACACCAGGTGGGCCACCCACGGTGGACCCACCGACCTCAACGCCCATCCGCATGTGGCCGACGGTGGAAAGCTGGCGCTGATCCACAACGGCATCATCGAGAACTTCGCCCAGCTCAAGCGCGACCTCATCGCCGAGGGCGTCGAATTCCAGTCCGAGACCGACACCGAGGTGGCGGCTGCTCAGCTGGCTAAGAACTTCCAGGACACCGGCGACCTGACACAGGCCATGCGCGCGACCGCCACCCAGCTCGAAGGTGCCTTCACCCTCCTGGCCGTCCACGCCGACGCTCCCGGACAGGTCGTCGCCGCACGCCGCAACTCGCCCCTGGTCATCGGCCTGGGCGAGGGAGAGAACTTCCTCGGCTCCGACGTAGCAGCCTTCATCGACTACACGCGCACCGCAGTAGAGATCGGTCAGGACCAGGTCGTGACCATCACCCCGGACTCCGTGGTCATCACGGACAACGACGGCAACGAGGTCGACGGCGTTGAATACCAAGTCGACTGGGACGCCGCTGCTGCGGAAAAGGGTGGATTCCCCTCCTTCATGGACAAGGAGATCCACGACCAGCCGCAGGCCATCGCGGACACACTGTTGGGCCGCCTCGACATCGACGGCAAGCTCACACTCGATGAGATGCACATCGACGAGACCGTGCTCAAGACCATCGACAAGATCATCGTCATCGCCTGCGGCACCGCGGCCTACGCCGGCCAGGTCGCCAAGTACGCGATCGAACACTGGTGCCGTGTGCCAGTCGAGGTCGAACTCGCCCACGAGTTCCGCTACCGCGATCCCGTGGTCAATGAGAAGACCCTCGTCGTCGCAATCTCCCAGTCGGGAGAGACCATGGACACGACCATGGCCGTGCGCCACGCTCGTCAGCAGGGCGCGAAGGTCATCGCCATCTGCAACACCTTCGGATCCACCATTCCCCGCGAATCCGATGCCGCGCTCTACACGCACGCCGGTCCGGAGATCGCCGTCGCCTCGACGAAGGCCTTCCTCTCACAGGTCGTGGCCTGCTACCTGCTGGGCCTCTACCTGGCACAGCTGCGCGGCAACAAGTTCCGCGACGAGATCGGCGACATCCTCAACGAACTCCAGACCATCCCCGCGAAGGTTCAGAGTCTCCTCGACAACGACAAGGAGCAGGTCCAGGCACTGGCACAGCGGAACCAGGATGTCGGTTCGGTGCTGTTCCTGGGTCGTCACGTCGGCTACCCCGTGGCGATGGAAGGTGCGCTCAAGCTCAAGGAGCTCGCCTATATCCACGCCGAGGGCTTCGCTGCCGGTGAACTCAAGCACGGCCCGATCGCACTCATCGACGATGGCCAGCTCGTCATCATCGTCGTGCCGTCCAAGCGCGGCCGCGATTCCCTGCACGCCAAGGTCATCTCGAACATCCAGGAAGTCCGGGCCCGAGGCGCCAACACCGTAGTCATCGCAGAAGAGGGCGACGAAGAGGTCCAGGAATTCGCGTCCGAGGTCATCTACGTCCCCCAGACGACGACACTCATGGCACCGTTGCTGACCACGGTTCCGCTGCAGATCTTCGCGATGGAACTGGCCACGGCCAAAGGCCTCGACGTGGATCAGCCACGCAACCTCGCCAAGTCCGTGACCGTGGAGTAAGACTCAGTGCAAGCGGGCAGGCCTCCGGACCGCCCGCGACAGCTGCGGCTGCGACTGCAGAGCTAAGGGAGAGACATGGCGATTCTGGGAATCGGAACCGACATAGCCGATGTGCCGCGCTTCGCCGAGCACATCGAGCGTGTCCCCGAACTGCTCGATCGCCTGCTCACCCCCGCCGAACAGCTCAAACGCAACGGCAAACGCCGGACGGATGCCTCCTTGGCAGCCAGATTCTCCGCCAAGGAGGCACTGAAGAAAGCCCTCGGATTCCCCGGATGGCTGCCCTGGCAATCCGCCGAGGTGGTCCCCGCGAGATCTGGTGCGCCCTCATTTCGCCTGCGGGGTCTCGTGCTCGAACATTTCCACCGCATCGGCGCCACGAACATCCACCTCTCGATCACCCATGATGCGAACCTCACCATGACCTTCGTCATCGTCGAAGGCGAGGGGGCATCGCTGAGTCCCGGCGTGGACGGGGAAGTCGAGCACTTCACGCAGTCGATGTACGGGCCGGGTGCGCGATTGGGTGAGATCCCGAAGCAGTAGACGCATCGTCGGCCCGCCACGACGGCAGAGGGCAGGAAGCAGTCTGCGCGATAGCCGGCGCAGACTCAGCTGAGCGAACTCTTCCGTCATCGAAGCGATAGTCGCAGCAGAAGCGAATCGCCATGGACAGCGTCGTGCTCCCTTTCCCCGGTGAGTACGAAGCCCAGTTTGCCGAGTACGTGGAGCGAGGCGGTGTTCCACACGCGAACAGTGGAGGCTAAACATCGGTAGCCGATCTCCAGTGCACGATCGATGACCACACGGGAGGCCTCGGTCGCGAACGCCTGTCCCCAGAACTCCTGCAGGAAATCGTAAGCCAACTCCGGTTCGTCGGGCTGACCCACGCTGTTGTCAACGAGTCCGCAATATCCCATGCGGACCGCTGTCAGTCTGTTCTCTACGACGAGCAGCCCCGGTTCCGGCGCTGGTCTGCAGGTGCGAATCCAGGCCTCCATCTCCGCATGAGTCGGATGACCGTCGACCGAAATGCGCCGCCAGGCAGGAACGCGTTCGTCGCGCTCCTCCCAGAGCCCACGATGGAAGGCCGCATCGCTGTTTGCCCACGGACGCAGACTCAGCCGTTCTGAACGGAAGGCGATCTGATTCTGATGTGCGCGCGGATGGTTCATTCCTTGATGGTTGACCTCATGGACCATGGTCATCAGTATGCCGCAGCGGTCGATGGAGTTGGCGGTGCTATTTCCTCCTTCATCCATTTCAGGTGAAGAGCACGACCCTGGAGCAGCTGGCACGGTAATAGACTCGGGACCATGAACTCACTTCCCGACTACGCTGAAACCGTTGCCGACAGCGCACAGAGTGCAACCATCACGGACATCCACCTCCCGACTACAGAGGATGCCGCGGACATCGCAGGTGGCCTCGTGACTCTGCGCCGTGCCCTGCACGAAAACGCAGAGGTCGGGCTTGACCTGCCCATCACACAGAAACTCGTCCTTGAAGCCATCGAAGGCCTCGACATCGAGGTGACGAAGGGCAACGGACTCTCCTCACTCGTCGTCGTGCTGCGCGGAGGCGACCGGAAGAAGGACTCGACCGGTGTGGTGCCCGCCGTGCTGCTGCGTGGAGACATGGACGGTCTGCCTGTGCCGGAGGCGACAGGCTTCGACTTCGCGGCCACAACTGGGCGGATGCATGCCTGCGGCCACGACCTGCACACGACTGGCCTGGTGGGTGCGCTCAAGCTCCTCCACCGTGACCGGGACTCCCTGCCCGGCGACGTCGTCTTCATGTTCCAGCCCGGTGAAGAAGGCTATGACGGGGCCGGGAAGATGATCGACGAAGGTGTCCTCGACGCGGCAGGACCGCGGGTGAAGGCCGCCTTCGGCATTCACGTCTCCGCCGACCAGGACCTCGGCGTCGCCTACTGCCGTCGCGGCTCGTACATGGCGGCGTTTTCGAAGATGACCATCACCGTCCGCGGCAAAGGCACCCACGCCTCCCGACCGGCAACCGGCCGCGATCCCATCCAAGTCGGTGCGATGCTGGTGGGTCAGCTCCAGGAGTATGTGACCAGGCGCTTCGACATCTTCGATCCCCTCGTCATCACCGTCGGCCAGTTCAACGGCGGCACCGCCCCGAACGTCATCCCCGACTTCGCCCAGCTTGCCGTCAGTGTCCGCTCCTTCTCCGACGAAGTCACCACCCGTGCCGAGGCCGAGCTTCCGCAGCTGGTCACCGAACTGGTGGCCGCACATGGCCTGGAAGCAGAGGTCGACTACGAGCGAGTCCTGCCGCCGACGATCAACAATGACGAGGAAGCCGACTTCTTCCTCGAGACCTTCGCCGACCTCTTCGGTGCCGACCGTGCCGTGGTCCGCCCGAATCCGATCCCCGGATCCGAGGACTTCTCCCGCGTACTCGAACAGGTTCCCGGCGCGTACGGCCACTTCGGTGTGGCGGTGCCGAACTTGCCCGTCGAGGAACGCGAAGCCAACCATTCGCCCCGAGCCCGACACAGCGACGAAGGTCTGGCCGATCAGGCACTGTTCCTGGCTCATCTGGCCGGTCGCAAGCTCGCTCGTCTGGCCCAGGAATGAGGAACCACTGATGTCAGTCTTCGCCTACCCCAGCACTGTCATCCGCGAGGCCGAACGCCCCCTCCTCGACGCCGGCGTCGATCTCATGGCCAGGGCTGCACGAGCCCTGGCTCGGTTCTCCGCCGACAGGCTGCGAGCGACTCGGGGCCAGATCTTCGGCACTCGGGTGTGCGTGCTCGCTGGTCCGGGCAACAATGCCGGGGACGCGCTCTTCGCCGCCGCCGGACTGGCCCAGCGCGGGGCGCACATCACCGTCGTGACACTCTTCGATCACACCCACGATCAGGGCCTGGCCGCGGCACGTCGAGCCGGTGCCGTCGTCATCGGCTTCCCGAATTCAGAAGAGACCGCAGACGCGGACGCCGAGGTGCCTGATCGTTCGCACACGGAGGTGTCCGATCGCCTGCGCGTCGATGTCCTGCGGGAACTGAATCGGTCCGATCTCGTCCTCGATGCAATCCTCGGCATCGGCGGCCGTCCCGGTCTTCCCGAGCACATCGCCTCGCTCATCCGCGACTGGCGACGCTCGTCCAGCGCGGACGCCAGTGCCAGCACCAGCACCAGCATCAACTCCGGCACGCACATCACACAGACGGTCATCGCCGTCGACGTCCCCTCCGACCTCTCCCCAGACGAAGCAGGTGCGAAGGATCGCATCCACGCCGACCACACTGTGACCTTCGGCGGTCTCAAAACCGTGCTGATCGACCCCCGCGTCGACCCATTCACCGGCACAGTCCACCTCGTCGACATCGGACTCGAACTCGATGAGAAGCAGGCCACCGCCGAGGTGGTCGACACCGATGATCTCAATGTGGACTTCCCCCGTCCCCAACCGGACGGACACAAATACGACCGCGGAGTCGTCGGCATCCTCGCCGGGTCCGAGGCGTACCCGGGTGCGGGAGTCCTGACCACCACCTCGGCGGTCAACTGCGGTGTCGGCATGGTCCGTTCCTTGGGGTCTCAGATGGTCGCCGACTACGTCATCGGCCTCCATGCCGAGGTGGTCACCGCTCCGGGACGGATGAATGCTGTGGTCATGGGCCCAGGCGACCCGGAGGACGAATACGTCCACGCCTGTGTCGACGAGTTGGCGGATACGAATGTCCCTGTCGTCCTCGACGCCGGGGCGCTGGACATGGTCGGCCGTGCAGAATCGCTCAAGGGCACCTGGTTGGCCGAGAGGCCAGTCGTCCTGACCCCGCACGCCGGAGAGCTGGCGCGGCTGCTCAGCCGGCTGCTCGGCGAGATCATCACCGCGAGCCGGATCAACGCTGACCCCATCGGCTGGGCGCAGCGAGCCGCACAGTCCAGTGGTTGTATTGTTCTGCTCAAGGGCCACCAGACGGTCATCGCCGCTCCCGATGGGTTCTGCGTGCTCCCCGAAGTCGGACCCGCCAGCCTGGCCACCGCCGGGTCGGGGGACGTTCTGGCCGGGATCATCGGTGCCCTGGTGGCGACTTTCCACGCCAGGAACCAGCATTCTTCGGCCGAAAATCCGCTCCCGGAACGCGAGCTTGCCCACATCGCAGGCCTCGGCGTGCTGGTGCACAATGCCGCGGGTCGTCGGTCCGTGAACGCCGGAGCCTTGGGCGATGCTGTCGCCGAGGTGGCAGGGGAACTCATCCACGGTGGATCCCTCATCGAGTGAGCAGGTCCCTGTTCGACTGAGGGATGACGGTCCACGGTATTCTTATCCAGTGACATCAACCGATTCTTCAGGGGCACTGGTCAAGGCCGAGATCGACGTGACCGCACTGCGCGCCAACGCCGCAGTCCTCGCCGAGCGGCTCGCACCCGCCCGCCTCAAATGCGTCGTCAAGGCCAACGCCTACGGTCACGGCATCGACATCGTCGCCCGCGGACTCTACACAGCCGGCTGGCGCGACTTCTGCGTCGCCACGATCGACGAGGCGCTGAGGCTGCGCGAAATTCTGGGCGATGACGTGAACATCATGGCGTGGCTGTATGGGCCGAACACCGATCTCGACGCTGCCGTTGCGGAGTCGATCGAGCTGGGCGTGTCCACGGTCGAGTGCCTCGACCGTTTGCGCGACGCGGCCCATCGCACGAATACCACGGCCCGCCTCCATCTCAAGGTCGATACCGGACTCGGCCGCAACGGTCTGGCCCCCGCTGGCTGGAAACGTGCGCTTGGGTACCTGCAGGAACTCGCAGACTCGGGTGCGACTGCGAGGGACTCCGGGATCGAAATCGTGGGTCTTATGAGCCACTACGCCGTGGCCGATGAACCCGAGCGTGTCGAGACCGGGCAGCAGACGCAGATCTTCGACTCGGCCCACCGGGAACTCACAGCGCTGCTCGACGGTGCTCAGGGCCACCTCGGCGAATCGGATCGACTCGACGTCCACATCGCGAACTCACCGGCAGCGCTGACGCTCTCACCGTTCCCGGGCACTTCGGCTCGGGTCGGTCTGTCGCTGTATGGTCTGTCTCCGCTCGGTGATCAGGATTCGCAGGATCTGGGGTTGGTGCCGGTGATGCGGCTGGTCTCCCAGGTCGTCAACCTCAAGGACATCCCCAGCGGGCACGGCGCATCTTACGGGTTCACGTTCACCGCTGCAGCCGACACCCGTTTCGCTCTGGTGCCCGGCGGCTACGGCGACGGAATCGCCCGCTCGGCGTCGAATAAGGCCGAGGTCTCCATCCGCGGCACCCGGTATCCGGTCGTCGGCCGGATCGCGATGGACCAGATGATCGTCGACGTCGGTGCCGGCGAGATCGCCATCGGAGATGAAGCCGTCATCTTCGGCCCCGGCGGTCCCAGCGCAACCGAGTGGGGAGACTGGGCCGATACGATCAACTACGAGATCGTCACCCGCATCAGCTCCCGCGTCGACCGCGTGGAAGTGGAATCACAACCCACCCAGGGTGCGGCACAACCCAACCAAGGTGCGGGTCTGTGATGGAGCTTCGGCTGACGTCACTTGAGCAGATGCGGACCTTCGCCGAGGTGCTTGCCGGGCACCTGCAGGCAGGTGATCTCCTCATCCTCAGCGGCAACCTCGGCGCGGGAAAGACCACCTTCACGCAATCCCTGGGACGGGCCCTGGGCGTCGCCGGACGGATCACCTCACCGACCTTCGTCATCGCCCGCGAGCATCCCTCGCTCGGTGACGGACCTGCCTTGGTGCATGTGGATGCCTACAGGCTCTCCGACGCCGAGGAGCTGGGAGACCTTGACCTCGACTCGGAACTCGAGGAGTCGATCACCGTCGTCGAATGGGGTGCCGGACTCGCCGAACAGCTGAGCACAGACTACCTCGGGCTCACGATCACCCCGATGTTCGGCCTCGAAGCCGATACCTCTGACGCCTCAGAAGGCACTGACGGTGAGGCTGTGGCCGGCATGGATGCCGACGGCGCGGCTGCGGCGGACGCCGACGACGAGGCTGACGAGGACGAACGACGGATCGTTGAACTGCACGGCCATGGCAGCACGTGGGATGCACGACTGCAGCAGGTGAGCGAATCGCTTCGCGGCTTGGCCGGTGCGGTTGAGATCAGCACATTCGACGGGCCATTAGGATCCGTCGACGAGGAGGACAAGCAGTGATCATACTCAGCATCGACACCTCCCAGGCCGCGTCCGTGGCTCTGGTCGATACCGAATCCGAGACGGTGCTGGCGGCAGAACAGGCCGATGACCAGCGCCGACATGTCGAGTTCATCGGCCCGGCACTGGCGCGGGTGCTTGAGAATCCTGCCCGGCCCGACCTCGTCGTCACCGGTATCGGTCCGGGCCCCTTCACCGGGCTGCGTGTCGGGATCGCTGCGGGCATCGCCGTGGGCCAGGCTCGCGGTATCCCGGTCAGGGGACTCCTGTCGCAGGCCGCGCTCGCCGAGGAGCTGCACCGAAAGAATGGTCAGACGACGGGCTCCGTGCTCATCGCTGCTGATGCTCGACGCAAGGAAGTGTATTTCAGCGTCTACGAGAGCTTCGACGCCTCATTGCAGGCCGGGCCCTTCGTCGCCAAACCCGCCGAGGTTGACGAGGTCCTCGCGGCGGTGGGACAGACGGACATCGGGGGCCGTGTCGGTCGCGGATTCCTCCTCTATCCCGAGGTAGTCGGAGTACCCAGCGTCCCGGAGATCGTCGACCCGCGTGCCGAATACCTTGCGCTGGCCGCAGCCCGTGAGATCGCAGCCGGTCGTGAGCTGGTCGAACCGGTTCCCGAATACCTGCGAGAGCCTGACGCCAAAGCCACGCCCGCTCGGCAGAGTTCGCTGAAATGAGCACACCGATGAGCAGCCTGAAATGAGTGACGGCTCGGTGCACGAACAGGCCAACATCTGCGAACTGCGCTGGTGGGAGCTTGAGGAGGTCGCGGACAACGATGCCGCGATCTTCGGCCCCACCGCGTGGACGCACGCCTACTACTGGGCGGTGAAGGCGCAGGCTGGAACGGTGATGTTCGCGGCACGGACACCCACCTCGGCGCTGGCCGGGTGGATCGTCATGTCCGCTGGCGGCGGGGAAGGCGACGTCATGACCATCGCCACCACCGAGGCGGGACGGGGCAAGGGCATCGCACGCCGGCTGCTGCAGGCTGGGATCGACTGGGCCCAGAGCAGGGGAGCGGAAGTGGTGCACCTCGAGGTCGATGAGCACAATGAACCGGCGCTGGGACTCTACCGTTCCTGCGGATTCTCCGAATGGGGCAGACGCCCCGACTACTACCCGGGCGCCGACGCGATCCTCATGCGTTATCGCTCCTAGGAACCTCCGCAGTCTGCGACATTGCGGACTAGGACATTGCAGTGGCAGTGGCAGTGGCGGGAGCCTGAACTTTGGTCGTGAGTTCGGCGAGGAGTCTGCCGTTGAGCCTGAACGCCGTCATCGTCTCCTCGATGACCAGGTGTTCATCACCACCTGCCGCCCCGATTTCATCGAGACGACTGCGGTAGGCGTCCTTGTATGGCTTCGTCTTGCCCACCTCGGCGAAGTCCCACATGGTCAGCGCCTCGGCGGGCACGAAGTAGTGGCGTCCCATGAGAGCGCCGATGGCCTGTCCGCCGGAGAGATCCCCGAGGTAGCGCGTGTAGTGGTGGGCGATGAGCTGCTCCGGTTTCGTGAGCCGGTTGAGGTGGTCCGCATATGCTTCGGCGCTGCTGGTGAGTGGCAAGCCGTCGTGTGCCAGCTTCTGCAGGTCGCTGTGGATGCGCTCGGTTCGGAACAGACCCGCGTCATAGAACGGTGCAAAGATCGGATCCGCGGCGAACTCCGAGGACTTCGCTTCGAGGGCTGCATAGATAGGAGCGTATTGCGTGAGTAGGAGCGCGTAGGCGTGTGCGTCGAGCCTGCCCTCCATGAGATCGACCATGAAATTGGTGTGCTCGACCTCGTCGTGGATCGTGGCTGTGCTGGCCTTGAGGCGAGCTGAGAATGTTTCAGTCATGATGACTCCTCATTGAGAGACCGATGATTCGGAAGCGGCACGATGATCTGTGCAACTACAGTACTTGTTTTCATCTTAGCCTAGCCTGACCTAACGTACAGCCTGACCTTGGTAGACCGCTGCCAAAGGGTAGGCTGGGGCCATGGAAAGAGTGCAATTGGCTGACACAAATCTGATGGTCCACCCGCTGCATCTGGGAGGCAATCCCTTCGGCTGGGGTGCGGACCGAGATCAGAGCTTCGCAGTCCTCGACGCCTACGCCGAGGCGGGTGGAAACTTCATCGACACAGCGGATGCCTATTCCGTGTGGGTCGAAGGCAACTCCGGCGGAGAGTCGGAGACCATCATCGGCGAATGGATGGCCTCGCGAGGCAACCGCGATGACATGGTCATCGCGACCAAGGTGGGGATGCATCCGAAGCACAAGGGCCTAGACCCCGCCAATATCCGCAAATGCGTCGACGCCTCCCTGCGTCGCCTCGGAACGGACCACGTCGACGTCTACTACGCCCACACCGATGACGAGAACGTCGATCAGGTGGCAGTGGCGGAGACCTTCGACGCATTGGTGCGCTCCGGGAAGGTCAGCTACCTCGGCGCCTCCAACTTCAGCCTGGATCGTCTGCAGTCGGCCATGAAGATCAGCGCGAAATACTCCCTGGCCCGTTATCGTGTCGTCCAGGACCGGTACAATCTCGTGTCCCGCGGTGCTGTGGACCCACAGAAACAGGCCTTCCTGCGATCGAATGACATCGCCGAACTTCCGTTCCACTCATTGGCCTCGGGATTCCTCACCGGAAAGCACACCGGGGGAGACGCCACCGGAAGCGTGCGCGGTGAACGAGTTGCCGACTTCCTCGATAACCAAGAGGCACTTCGCGCCCTTGAGATCCTCGACGACGTGGCCTCGGCGCACAACGCCACGATGACCGCCACCACCCTGGCCTGGCAGTTGTCACACGATTTCATTCCCTCCACCATCGCCTCGGCGCGGGTGCCGGAGCAGCTCACGGAACTGCTCGCAGGAACCGAACTGCAGCTGGCCGATGACGAGATCACGGCCCTCAACGAAGCATGGGTGGAAGCATGACGAGTACCAGCCCACGCCTTGTGAACTGGGAGAACGGCACCGATCTCGTCATCGAACTGCCGCTGGCCGTCGACATTGCGACCGTCTGGTCCAAGCTCGTCGACGCCGAGACCGCGAACTCATGGTTCGCCGCCTTCGCCATCGGTGAGGCTGCGAGAGATGGCAGTGGCGATGGTGAAGGCGACGCAGGCAGCCCGGGCGCTGATGCCAATCCCGCGATCACCTTCGATCTGGGTGAGACCAAACTGCACGGTGAGATCCTCAGCAGCGAAGTCGAAGACCATGTGCTCGTCGAACTCGAGGACTTCGGTGTGCTCGGAGTGCAGCTGCTGCCCCTCGAACTCACCGACGGGGACGCGACCCTGCTGATCTTCACCCAGTCCGCACCCGATGTGGAGAGCGCTCGCCTCAAGGCTGCGGACTTCGGACCGATGTGGGACACCCATATGCGGCTGTTCGCCCGATCCCTGGGACTCGACGTCGTCGAAGCCACTGAGGAAGAGCTGCTCGCGCTCTACGCGGATCTCGAACTTGAGCACAGCGAAGCCGAGACTGCTGAAGCGGCGACTGCTGGCACCGCAGAACCCGAACCCGAGGACAGTGAGGGCGGGTCGAACGACGTATGAGCGAACCGCTGGTGCTGGGCATCGAATCCTCGTGTGACGAGACCGGGGTAGGGATCGTTCGGGGACGGACGCTGCTGACCAACACGGTCTCATCATCGATGGATGAGCACGTTCGCTTCGGAGGTGTCGTCCCCGAGGTTGCCTCACGGGCACATGTCCAGGCCATCGGACCGGCCATTGCCTCTGCCTGCGATCAGGCAGGCATTGAGCTGGGCGACCTCGACGCCATCTCGGTGACTGCGGGCCCCGGCCTCAGCGGTGCGCTGATGGTCGGAGTCGGTGCCGCCAAGGGCCTGGCCGCGGCGCTCAACCTGCCGCTGTATGGGGTCAACCACCTCGCCGCGCATGTGGCGGTGGACCTCATCGCCGAAGACGTCGACGGCCTGACCACACCGACCATTGCGCTCCTCGTCTCCGGCGGGCATACCGAGATCCTGCGCATCGGCGACGTCGTCGATGACATCGAACTCATCGGCGCCACGATCGACGATGCCGCCGGTGAAGCCTTCGACAAGACCGCACGCCTGCTGGGGCTAAACTACCCCGGTGGGCCGAACATCTCCAAGGCCGCTCTCGGACAGCTCGACGGCAGCGGAATCCCCGGCGATCGCACCGCCGTGAAGTTCCCTCGTGGGCTGGCGAAGAAGCAGGACCTGCGCGACCCCGAGCGTCGCTTCAACTTCTCCTTCTCCGGACTCAAGACGGCAGCACTACGGGAGGTCACGAAGGCCGAGACGTTGGGTACGGACCTGCGGGTCGCCGACATCGCCGCGGGGTTTGAAGACGCCGTCGTCGACGTCCTCGTGACCAAGACTGTGTTGGCCGCAGCCGACACCGGAATCAACCATGTCGTCCTCGGCGGGGGAGTCGCCGCGAACTCCCACCTGCGCGAGGTTTTAGGAGCCAGGTGCGCCGAGGCCGGGATGACCTTGCGGGTGCCGCCACTGAGCCTGTGCACGGATAACGGGGCCATGGTCGCAGCCCTCGGAGCTGAACTCGTCCGCCGCGGAATCGGACCCAGCGACCTGTCATTTGCCGCAGTCTCTTCATTGGATGTCGATCATGTCCTCGTCTGACCCGAACGCCGGCGACCAGAACGCCTACACACACGACCGCAGCGGTGCCTCACGCGATGAGACCGCCTACGGCCCGAACTCGAAGGATCTGCCCGACTACCTGCCGCCTCGGCGATCAGGTGACGGATGGACTCTCGGCTCGGACGGGCAGAAGCATTGGGGACTCAACGGGGCGGCGGGGCTGATGCTGCTTGATCCCGAACACGGGATCCTCATGCAGCACCGTGCGCTGTGGTCCGTTGAAGGAGGAACCTGGGGCTTCCCCGGTGGTGCCCGTGACCTGGGCGAATCCGCCATCGAAGCGGCCGTGCGCGAGTCATGGGAAGAAGCCGGTGTGCCAGACCTCGCGGGCGAAGGCATCGAGGTTCTCGACACTTATGTCCTCGACCTCGGTGACTGGTCGTACACGACGGTCATCGCTCGGGCCCTGCGTCATTTCGAACCGATCATCAGTGACCCGGAGAGCATCGAACTCACCTGGGTGCCCATCGACGAACTCACCGACTACAACCTGCACTCCGGGGTCGCCGCGTCGCTGCCCGTGCTCTTGGAACTTCTTCGCCCGCACCTGTGAGCACGGGGGCCTGTGAGTACGGGGGGGGGTGCCCCTATGGTTTTCGTCAAGGGTTGACCGGGACTTCTTCGAATAGTCTTGCTGGCTGATGCTGGGCAGGACTGATTGGTCCGGGACCGGAGTCTCGGACTGGACGTGGGCGCTTGTG